>CAVUKG010000001.1:0-344755 GCA_963742005.1 uncultured Gammaproteobacteria bacterium
CGACGAAAGATTGCACAATCCCTTCCTGTAGTTAATCGTTTCTCTAAAGCATGAAAAAAGCCAGCTCGCTATCACCGGCTGGCTTTTTCCATCGTTAATCATTAATCAAATGATTAAAGCACGGCGACGATCGCTTCGCACAGCGGTGCTATATTGTCTGGCGTGATGCCGGCTACGTTAATGCGGCCGGAATTGACTGCGTAAACACCAAACTCTGCACGCAGGCGCAGAACCTGATCTTTCCTCAATCCGCTGAATGAGAACATACCGTTCTGTTCGATGATGAAGCTGAAATCCTGTTTCGCCCCTTTCTCTTTCAGGGTAGCGACAAACAGCTGACGCATAAGGTGGATACGCTGACGCATATCGCTCAGCTCCTGTTCCCACTCTGCGCGCAGCGCCGGGTTCCAAGAATAGTGGCCACCACAGCAGCGCCGTGTGCCGGTGGGTTGAGTAGTTAGTGCGGATCACTGATTTCACCTGGCTGAATGCGCGTTCGGCGGTCTCGGCATCGGCGGTCACCAGCGTAAAGGCACCCACGCGCTCGTTGTACAGGCCAAAGTTTTTCGAGTACGAGCTGGCAACCAGCAGTTCAGGATGCTTGGCTGCAAAGATACGCAAACCCTGCGCGTCCTCTTCCAATCCCTTAGCAAAGCCCTGATAGGCGAAGTCGAACAGCGGCAACCAACCGTTAGTCACCGAGAGTTCGGCCAGCTGCTGCCACTGCTCAACGGTAGGATCAATCCCTGTCGGGTTATGGCAGCAGCCGTGGAACAGCACAATATCGCCCGCCTTGGCATCGCTCAGGCTGTTAAGCATGCCGTCGAAGTCCAGCGCGTGTTTGCTGGCATCGTAATAGTTGTATTCTGCTACTTCCAGCCCGCGGAAGAAAACACGCCGACGTGATTAGGCCAGCTTGGATTGCTCACCCAAACGCGTTTGGCATCGGTCTGTGTGGCAACGAAGTCCGCCGCGATGCGCAGTGCGCCCGTGCCGCCTGGCGTCTGTGCGGTACGTGCACGCTTATCCCCAATGATTGCACTGTCGGCGCCAAACAGCAGCTCTTGCGTGCAGTGAGCAAAGTCCGGCAACCCATCGATGCTCAGATAAGTTTTAGTGGTCTCGTTTTCCAACAGAAACTTTTCGGCTTTTTTAACACTGGCGAGAACCGGTGTCTTACCGGTCTGGTCTTTATAAACCCCAATTCCCAGGTTAATTTTGTCCTGACGAGCGTCAGCGCGGAAAAGGTCGCTAAGACCCAGAATGGGATCGGCGGGTGCGGCAGTGATTTTTTCAAACATGGGGAGACTTCCGTGGCCTGTTATTAACAGAATATAGGCGTTCAGGTTACCGTCTGAACCGCTCTTTGCCAACCGTTTACGGCAAAAAGAAAGCAGAGTTGTGAGCGGGCTGGCAGCATTAATTTTACTGATAATCGGCGCTAATTTTGCCGAGAAAAGTAAGGCTGCTAAGGAATGGCACATTCGGGTAAAAAGTTTTGCGCGGAAAGGTTTTTAATAGCATTAGAACGAAATAAAAAAAGAATAACTCAGGCAATAAAAAGCAGAGCCGAAGCTCTGCCTGTGAGTCACTTGGTTCTCTTTTAACAGAGAGCACAGCTAAATTAGAACTGGTATACCAGACCCAGTGCCACAATGTTGTCGGTCGCCAGACCCAACGCATTGTCTTTTTTCAGCTGGTTGATTTTATAGTCAACATAGGTAGACATGTTTTTGTTGAAGTAGTAAGTCGCACCGACTTCATAGTATTTATACAGGTTTACATCGCCAATGTTTTCGATGTCCTTGCCTTTAGACTGCACGTAGGCAATGGAAGGACGCAGGCCGAAGTCGAACTGGTACTGGGCAATGACTTCAGTCGTGATGGCTTTATTAGCAAAACCGTCCAGACCGTTGTCAAGGCTTGAGCTGTTTGAGTTAGAGATACGTGTTGCGTTGTGCGTTTCGGTATAAAGAGCGGCAATATATATGTTGTTAGCATCATATTTAACGGCGGTACCCCAGCTGCGGGCCTTATTGTCACCGTTAGCGTAGAATTCGTTTCTTTGTCCGTTGGTACGGTTAGATTGCGACCATGAACCGGCAATGCCTAAGCCAATTGAAGAAGTATAAGAGGTAGACAGCGCATAGCCGTCACCGTTGCCGCGCTGAACGTCGCCGCCGTCACGGTCGTTTTTGCCCTGGTACTGAACGGCGAAGTCCCAACCGTCAACCAGGCCAAAGAAGTTGTTGTTACGATAGGTTGCTACGCCGGTAGAACGACCAGACAGGTAGCCGTCTGAGTAGCCTGAGTCACCGCCGTATTCCGGCATCATATCGGTCCAGCCGATAGTGTCGTACATCAGACCATAGTTACGGCCGTAGTCCACAGATCCGTATTGGTTAAATTTCAAACCCGCAAAGCCAAGGCGTGTTTTATTGCCGTTTTGTGCGTCAGAACCTTCAGAGTTATTCGCCTGAATGTTGTATTCCCACTGGCCGTACCCGGTGATGTTGTCATTGATTTTGGTTTCGCCTTTGAAGCCGAAACGCACGTATGACTGGTCGCCATCGCTACCGTCATCGCCAGAGAAGTAGTGCAAACCGTCGACTTTACCGTACAGATCCAGCTTGTTGCCGTCTTTATTATAGATTTCGGCTGCGTTAGCTGCGCCAGCAGCTAACAGGGCTGGGATTACGACTGCAAGAATGTTGCGCTTCATCATTTATTATTACCCTCATTGGAGTTATTTGGACACCTTGCCACTGCCTACAATATGTTACGGAACTATTGTTGAAAGTTTGGTGTCTCCTGTGTCTGAACGCAGTGTTCCATTGAGAGTACCCATAATCCACAGCGAAAATGCTACTAAACACCTAAAAATGTTTCAGCAGGAAAGAATGTGTAACTAAATGTGTATTTTAGGGAACTTTGTGACAGAGATCTTGCTTTAAAAATAGCTAAGGCCAGCAATGCTGGCCTTAAAATTGTTTCAAAATTTATTTTATTAATAAGTTTTATTTAATTAGAAGGTTGCGCTACGTGGGGTACGTGGGAAAGGGATCACATCACGCACGTTTTGTACACCAGTAACGTAAGCAACCAGTCGTTCAAAACCTAAGCCAAAACCAGCATGGGGAACGGTGCCGTAGCACGCAAATCACGATACCACCAATAATCTTCTTTGTTTAGCCCCATTTCTTCCAGGCGAGCATCCAGCACGTCCAGGCGTTCTTCACGCTGAGAACCGCCAATAATCTCACCTATTCCCGGCGCCAACACGTCCATCGCGGCAACGGTTTTGCCGTCATCGTTCATGCGCATATAGAAGGCTTTGATATCTTTAGGGTAATTTTTAACGACCACCGGTGCTTTGAAGTGCTGCTCGGCCAGGTAACGTTCGTGCTCCGAGGATAAATCGATCCCCCATGAGACATCATTTTCGAACTTTTTACCCGAGTCGATCAGAATTTGAACCGCATCGGTGTAGTCGACCTGCGCGAAATCGGAGGTTACAAATCGCTCAAGGCGTGAAATAGCATCTTTGTCTACGCGCTCGGCGAAGAAGGCCAAATCATCCGCTCTTTCGTCCAAAACGGCTTTGAAAACATACTTCAGCATATTTTCAGCCAGCGAGGCGATGTCATCCAGCGTGGCGAAAGCCACTTCCGGTTCCACCATCCAGAACTCGGCCAGGTGGCGGCTGGTATTTGAGTTTTCTGCGCGGAAAGTCGGACCAAAGGTGTAGATTTTGGACAGTGCACAGGCATAGGTTTCACCGTTCAGCTGGCCAGAAACGGTCAGGAACGCCTCTTTACCGAAGAAATCTTCGCTGAAGTCGACTTCACCCTTGTCGGTACGCGGCAGATTTTGCATATCCAGGGTTGAAACGCGGAACATCTCACCGGCGCCTTCGGTATCGGAGGCGGTGATGAGCGGTGTCGACACCCAGAAATAACCGTTTTCATGATAGAAACGGTGGATAGCCTGAGAAAGGGTGTTACGCACGCGAGCCACGGCACCAATCAGGTTGGTACGCGGGCGCAGGTGAGCCACTTCACGCAGGTATTCGATGCTGTGACGCTTGGCCGCCATCGGATAAGTATCGGGATCGTCAACCCAGCCAACAACCTTGATGGCGGTCGCCTGTAGCTCGAAGCTCTGGCCTTCGCCAGGTGAGGCCACCACGGTACCGGTAACTTCGATTGAGCAGCCGGTGGTCAGGCGCAATACTTCATCCTGATAATTAGGCAAAGAATTATTTACGACGGCCTGTAACGGATTAAAGCAGGAGCCGTCATATACGGCGAGGAAGGAGATGCCAGCTTTTGAATCTCTCCGGGTACGTACCCAACCGCGTACGGTGACTTCACTGTCAACCGCAGCACGGCCTTGCAGTACGTCGACTACAGGCACAACGCTCATAGATTTCTCTCTTTAATTAGTTCTGATAATGCCAATGGTTTTAAATTCGAATTAAAAAACCTGCTAAAAAGCCACACCCCTTTATTAAAGGGTTTTGCTATGTTACTTAGGCTTTTTCAGGACACAAGCAGAAATACCCCACCACAGCAACATTTGTGCTGTTGTCAGGCTAAGTTGGGCGGCGGGAGAGGGCAATGAGGCCAGGCTGATGAAAAATCGCTCATTCGAGTTTTGTTTCTATATTGCATTCTAGATCAAGGAAGTTCAGAGAGGGCGTTTTCACCTCGCTAGCTCTCTACCGGCGGGGAAGAGAAAGTGTCTGCCGCGTTTTCAGTGAGGGAGAGGACGAGTCTGTTGGCGCCTTCCGCCGCTATTTTCAGCGGGGGAAGGCGGGCATGGGACAACGGCAGCGGCGCGCTAAGAGGCTTTCTTCACCAGCGGTAAATCGAAGGCCTCGCGCAGTGCCTGCACAAATGCCTTATCCTGGCAGATGGTCTTACCCGGACTGTCCGACAGTTTGGCCACCGGCTTACCGTTGCACTGCACCAGCTTGATCACAATATTGAGCGGCTTAACCTGCGGAATATTACAGGTCAGGCGCGTGCCGATGCCAAAGATAAGCTTGATGCGCGGGTGGAAGCGACGATACAGCGCCAGCGCCTTCTCCAGGTCAAGATTATCTGAAAACACCAGCGTTTTACTCTGCGGATCGATGCCCAGTTTCTCATAATGAGCAACCGCTTTCTCGCCCCATTCGAACGGATCGCCGGAGTCATGGCGTAGCCCCTGATAGGCGTTAGCAAAATTGCTGTCAAAGTCGCGCAGGAAGGCGTCCATCGTAATGCAGTCGGTGAGGGCGATCCCAAGCTGATCGGGATACTCATCCAGCCAGGCCTGCAGCGCAGCGCGCTGGCTATTGGCCAGCTCCGGGCTGAGCTGCTGATGCGCCTGGAACCATTCGTGAGCCTGCGTTCCCACCGGGTTTAGCTGCAAATGATGGGCCAAATCGTAGTTGCTGGTTCCCACCAAATAAGGGAACTCGGCTTTAAGCGTGCTGACAATCGCCCGCTGCACCGCGCCAGAGAAACGGCGGCGAGTGCCAAAGTCCATCAGCTTGAACGCCGAGATATCGATATCCGCAGACTGTTGCTTGAACCGATTCAGGTTTTTACGCAGCTGAGCCACCGCCATTTCTGGAGTGACGGCTGGAGAGCGGTGCCTGTGCACCACTTCACTGATCACCGCCAGCAGTGGCACTTCCCACATGATCACTTCACGCCACGGGCCGGCAATGCGAATGTGCAGATGCCCTTGACGGTTAGAGACTTCAACGTGTGCAGGGTTATAGCGGAACTGACGCAGCCAGTGCAGATAATCCTGTTTAAAAAACGGCAGGCCGGAGAGATAGGTAAACTCTTCGTCGGTCAGTGCCAGCTCGCCCATTAGCTCTACCTGGTGGCGGATCTCTTGCGCGTATTCGCCCAGCAACTCGTCGCCGCGGCAACGGAACTCGGCTACAACATGACTATTGTTATATCGATGATAAACCGCCTGCTGCATATGAAGCTTGTAGGCGTCGGTGTCTAACAGCGAAGTCAAAATCGGGGAGGCGAAGGTCACAACACACGTCCTCATAGCACCAGGCAATCCCTTTCATACTTGACGCCACCACTGCGTCGGCTGCGTTCGCCCGGCACGGCCACTTACTGAGGTAAGCACCTGCGCACTCGGCTCGCCTGCCGCCTTACTGTGACGCCCATTACTGCGGGGATTAATTATATTATTAGGCCGGATAAAGCGGCGAAGTTTGTGAAGTATACCGCATTATCAGGTCAATGAACCCTCATCTGAGCATAATTACCGGGGTCGGGTCGAGGGCTAAATGTGCCATGTTAAGGATACTAAACACGGCATGATGATAAATCCAAACTTGATAATAACCCATTAATTATTGATGTTTTTCAGTTAATTTTCATTAAATACATGGAGTTGATCACACTTATGCGCCTGTTGTTGGGTGACAAAGTGGCTGATTAAGATCCAAGACAGGCGAAATTATTCAATCTCGGTGTTAACGTAAATAGCACTAAAAAGTTAAAAAAAAGTAAACTGTGCTGGAAAAGTTTTTTGGCCTTTGAGAGCGGAGGTTGCCTGTTTCGCCCAAAAGCTCAGCGGTCGGGGTTAATAGCCTGCTTACGGTCTGGGAATTCTCACCTTCTGTGATAGAGTTTATTTAATCCGCGTCATGCGTATCTTCCTGAAAACGCCAAAGGGTTCTCTTATGACTGACCAGCTGCAAACAGAGCAACAGACCGACGCCACATCACAACCGCAGGTAAAATATCGTCATGATTACCGTGCGCCCGACTACACCATTAGCGATATCGACCTCGATTTTGATCTCGATGCCCAGACCACGACCGTGACCGCCGTGAGCCAAATTAAACGCCTCGGCGCGGAGGGCGCTGCGTTGGTGCTCAACGGTGAAGACCTGACGCTGGTCAGCCTGCGCGTCAACGGTCAGGACTGGCCTAACTACCAGCTGCGCGAGAGCACGCTGGTGATTAACGGCCTGCCGGAAGCCTTCGAGCTGTCGATCGTCAATAAGATCCACCCGGCTAACAATACCGCGCTGGAGGGGCTTTACCTGTCCGGCGAGGCGCTGTGCACGCAGTGTGAGGCGGAAGGCTTCCGTCACATTACTTATTATCTCGATCGTCCGGACGTTCTGGCGCGTTTCAGCACCCGCATTGTGGCCGACAAGGCGCTGTATCCTTATCTGCTGTCCAACGGTAACCGCATCGACGGCGGCGAGCTTGAGGGCGGACGCCACTGGATCAAATGGCAGGATCCGTTCCCGAAACCTTGCTACCTTTTCGCGGTAGTTGCTGGTGATTTCGATGTGTTACGCGACAAGTTTGTTACCCGCTCGGGTCGTGACATTGCGCTGGAAATCTTTGTCGATCGCGGCAATCTTGACCGCGCCGACTGGGCCATGGAATCGCTTAAGCAGTCGATGAAGTGGGACGAGACCCGCTTTAACCTGGAATACGATCTCGACATCTTTATGATAGTCGCGGTGGACTTCTTCAACATGGGCGCGATGGAAAATAAGGGCCTCAACGTCTTTAACTCCAAATACGTGCTGGCGAAGGCGGAAACGGCTACCGATAAAGACTATCTGGGTATCGAAGCGGTCATCGGCCACGAATATTTCCATAACTGGACCGGTAACCGCGTGACCTGCCGCGACTGGTTCCAACTGAGCCTGAAAGAAGGCCTGACGGTGTTCCGCGATCAGGAGTTCAGCTCAGATCTGGGCTCTCGCTCAGTCAACCGTATCGATAACGTTCGCGTGATGCGCGGCGCTCAGTTCTCGGAGGATGCCAGCCCGATGGCGCACCCAATCCGTCCCGAGAAAGTGATTGAGATGAACAATTTCTACACCCTGACGGTGTATGAAAAAGGGTCTGAAGTGATCCGCATGCTGCACACCTTGTTGGGCGAGCAGCAGTTCCAGGCGGGGATTGCGCTGTACTTCGAACGTCATGACGGCAGCGCCGCCACCTGTGACGACTTCGTGCAGGCCATGGAAGACGCCTCCAACGTCGATCTGTCGCTGTTCCGCCGCTGGTACAGCCAGTCCGGTACGCCGATCCTCACCGTGCGCGATGACTACGACGCCGAGAAGCAAACCTACACGCTGACCGTTAGCCAGAAAACGTCACCCACCCCGGACCAGGTTGAAAAGCTGCCGCTGCATATCCCGCTGGACATCGAGCTTTACGATCCACAGGGCGCGGTGATTGAGCTGAAACAGCACGGTCAGAAGGTCAGCAACGTGCTTAACGTCACCCAGGCCGAGCAGACCTTTATCTTTGAAGACGTGGAACATCAGCCTATTCCTTCTCTACTGCGTGAATTCTCTGCGCCGGTCAAGCTGGACTATGCCTACAGTGACCATCAGTTAACCTTCCTGATGAAGCACGCAACCAATGATTTCTCACGTTGGGATTCCGCGCAGAGCCTGCTGGCGATTTATATCAAGCTGAACGTGGCTCGTCATCAGCAGAAACAGCCATTGTCCCTGCCGCTGCACGTGGCTGACGCCTTCCGCGCGGTGCTGCTGGATGAAAATATCGACCCGGCGCTGGCGGCGCTTATTTTAACGCTGCCGTCTGAAAACGAAATTGCCGAGCTGTTCGAGACCATCGATCCCGAGGCTATTAGCGCGGTGCATGAGTCGATTACCCGCTGTCTGGCGGTAGAAATGGCCGACGAGTTCCTGGCGGTGTATCACGCTAACAGCCTGCCGTCGTACCGCGTAGAGCATGGCGATATCGGTAAGCGCTCATTGCGCAACCTGTGCCTGCGCTATCTGGCCTTTACTGACCCGACTCAGGCGGACCGACTGGTCAGCGCCCAGTTTGAGCAGGCAGATAATATGACCGACTCGCTGGCGGCCATGTCGGCGGCGGTAGCGGCTAATCTGCCGAGCCGCGATCGCCTGCTGGCGGCCTACGATGAGCGTTGGCATCAGGATGGCCTGGTGATGGACAAATGGTTTATCCTGCAGGCCACCAGCCCGGCCGCCGACGTGCTCACTCAGGTGCGCGGCCTGTTGAACCACCGTGCATTTACGATGGGCAACCCGAACCGCATTCGCTCACTGATCGGGGCGTTCGCCCAGGCTAATCCGGCGGCGTTCCACGCGGCGGACGGCAGCGGTTATGCCTTCCTGACCGAAATGCTGACCGATCTCAACACCCGCAATCCGCAGGTTGCGGCGCGGATGATCGAGCCACTGATCCGCCTTAAACGCTATGATGAACATCGTCAGGCTCTGATGCGCCAGGCGCTGCAAACCCTTAAAGGGCTGGAAAATCTTTCCGGTGATTTGTACGAAAAAATCACTAAAGCATTGGATGCCTGATAACTTGCCAGGCGTTGAATAGCAAAAGGGCGACAGTGATGTCGCCCTTTTTTAGGCCTTAAACAATCCCTTAACGCTGCGCCTGTTTAACCGCGACGCCGGCAGTTTGCGGGCGCAGTACGCGGTCCAGAACCTGTTCTTCCAGCTCGGCCAATTTGACAGAACCTCGGCGACGCGGGCGGGCTAAATCAACCTGCAGATCGAGGCCAACCTCACCCTGTTCGATTAGGATCACCCGGTCGGCTACCGTGACCGCTTCGCTGACGTCGTGAGTGACCAACAGCACGGTAAAGCCGTGCTGTTGCCACAGGCGCTCGATCAGGCTCTGCATCTCGATACGTGTCAGTGCATCCAACGCGCCCAAAGGCTCGTCGAGCAGCAGCAGGCGAGGGCGATGGACCAGCGCGCGCGCCAGGGCCACGCGCTGCTTTTGACCGCCGGACAGCGCCGCAGGCCATTCGCTGGCGCGGTCGGCCAGGCCAACCTCTTCCAGCGCGGCCTGAGCCGCCGGACGCCAATTGCCTTTTAGACCTAACCCGACGTTATCAATAACTTTTTTCCACGGCAGCAGGCGATCGTCCTGGAACATCAGTCGCGTATCGTCCTGCACCTTGTTCAGTGGGGCATTGCCGCTCAGCAGGTCACCGCTGGTGGTTTTTTCTAATCCGGCCAGCAGGCGCAGCAGGGTACTTTTGCCACAGCCGCTGCGGCCGACCACCGCCACAAACTGCCCCGGAGAGATGCGCAGATTGACGTCTTTCAGCACCGTACGATTGCCATACTTTTTAACAATGCCCGCCAACGTCACCGGCGTGCCTTGAGGGATACGAGTCGGTTCACTCATACAGCTTCTCCTCGTTTAGTCTGGTAAGCCGGATGCCAGCGCAGCCAGACGTGTTCAAGCGAACGCGCCACGATATCGGCCAGTTTGCCGAGGATCGCATACAAAATAATAGACACCACTACCACGTCAGTTTGCAGGAATTCACGGGCGTTCATCGCCAGATAACCGATCCCTGAGTTAGCAGAAATAGTTTCGGCCACAATCAGCGTCAGCCACATAAAGCCGAGGGCAAAGCGCACGCCGACCATAATCGACGGCAGCGCGCCCGGCAATACCACCTGGAAGAACAGCGGGAACCCGGACAGGCCATAGCTGCGTGACATTTCCAGCAGCCCGCGGTCAATATTACGAATGCCATGATAGGTATTCAGATAGATCGGGAACAGCGTGCCCAGGGCGACCAGGAAAATCTTCGCCGACTCGTCGATACCAAACCACAGAATAACCAACGGGATCAGCGCCAGGTGCGGAATGTTACGCAGCATCTGCAGGGAGCTGTCGAGCAGGCGCTCGCCCCAGCGGGACAGCCCGGTAATAAAGCCGAGCAACAGACCAATGCTGCCGCCAATCACTAACCCGGTCAGTGCCCGATAGGTACTGATCTTGAGATTGACCCACAGGTCGCCGGATTTTGCCAGCGTCCAGAAGGCTTCGACTACCGCGCTCGGGGACGGCAGGATGCGGGTTGAGAGCCACCCCATTTGCACCGAAATCTGCCAACTGGCGATCAGCACCACCGGTACGATCCACGGTGTTATGCGGTCTATCCAACGTTCAGTCTTGCTGCTCATGATACTTCCTTAACTTTCTGACACGCGCTGTGGCGCGAAATCGTGGGCCACCAGCTCGCCGTGGGCCTTAATGGCGCGACGGGCAGGGTTGTCAGCCTCATCAGAGGTCGCCAGATCCAGGTGTGGGAACAGCAGCTCACCAACGCGATACGCCTCTTCCAGATGCGGATAACCGGACAGGACAAAGGTGTCGATACCCAGATCGGCATATTCCTGCATTCTTGCCGCAACGGTTGGGCCGTCGCCGACCAGCGCAGTGCCTGCACCGCCGCGCGCCAGGCCAACGCCTGCCCACAGGTTAGGGGCGATTTCCAACTTGTCGCGCTTGCCGCCGTGCAATGCCGCCATGCGGTGTTGACCCACCGAGTCGGTTTTAGCAAATTTGGCCTGTGCCTTGGCGATGGTTTCATCGTCCAGATGCGAAATCAGGCGATCGGCAGCCTGCCATGCTTCTTCGGTGGTTTCGCGCACGATGACGTGCAGGCGGATACCGAAGCGCACCGTGCGGCCGTGTTTAGCCGCCTTGGCGCGAACTTCTTCAATTTTCTCTTTAACCGCCGCCAGGGGCTCGCCCCAGGTCAGATACAGTTCGACCTGCTCTCCGGCCAGTTCCTTGGCTGGCTCAGACGAACCGCCGAAATACAGAGGAGGCCGTGGAAGCTGAACCGGTGGATGCAGCAGGCTGGCATTTTTAACGCTGATATGTTTGCCTTCGAAGGTCACGGTTTCACCTTCCAGCACTCTGCGCCAGATATGGGTGAACTCGGCCGAGGCTTCATAGCGTTCGGCGTGATTGAGGAATAACCCTTCCGCCGCCAGCTCTTCTTCGTCACCGCCGGTGACCAGGTTAAACAGCGCACGACCGTTGGACAGGCGGTCCAGCGTGGCGGCCTGACGAGCGGCCAGGGTCGGGGAGATAATGCCCGGACGCAGGGCGACCAGGAATTTCAATTTTTCGGTCGCGGGGATCAGCGATGCCGCCACCAGCCAGGAATCTTCACATGAGCGACCCGTTGGGATCAGCACGCCGCCAAAACCCAGACGGTCCGCCGCCTGAGCAATCTGCGTCAGATAGCCGTGATCTACGACGCGAGCGCCTTCGCTGGTGCCGAGATATTGACCGTCACCGTGAGTAGGTAAAAACCAAAATACGTTCAGACTCATGTGATATTCCTTTTTTCTTTTCACCGCGTGGGTGAGCATGCAATTTGGGTAAATAACGGCGCGTTATCGCGCCGTCTCTGATTCATTAGAGTTACTGAGCAGCGGCCGGCGCGTGCCAGATGCGGTCTTTAATCTCGATTTTTTTCGGCAGCAGGTGATTGGCATAGAACAAGTCTGCCGTCGCTTGCTGACGTTTTTCGGTTTCTGCATCGACCGGACGAATGGTTTCGTCAGCCGGTAAATGAGAGAAGTAGGTGGCAATCACTTTTTCCGGCAGGCCGGTGGACTGGGCTAACAGCTTGATGCTCTGCTGCGGCTCACTTTTGATTAGCGCATTGGCCTGGCTCAACACCTGCAACACCGCAGTAATAAACTCTGGGTTAGCCTCGGTAAATTTCCTCGGGGCCAGATAGAACGAGCCGGTCTGGTTAAGCGTGGTGCCGTCGAGCAGTACGCGAACGCCGCCGTGGTTCAGAGCCGCAGAATAGTACGGGTCCCAAATTGCCCATGCGTCGACGTCGTGCTGCTGGAAAGCGGCCATCGCGTCTGAAGGTGCCAGGTACTCCGGCTTGATGTCGGTATATTTCAGTCCGGCATTTTGCAGCGCGCGCAGCACAAAGTTGTTTGAGCTCGAGCCTTTCTGGAACGCTAAGGTATGGCCCTTCAAGTCAGCCACGGTTTTGATCGGGCTGTTTTCCGGCACCAGAATAACTTCGGCTTTTGGCTGAGCAGGCTGGAAACCGACGTACAGCAGGTCAGCACCCGCCGCCTGGGCAAACAGCGGTGGCAGATCGCCGGTGCCGCCAAAGTCGATGCTGCCGACGTTCAGCGCTTCAAGAATTTGCGGGCCAGCGGCAAACTGATCCCAAGTGATTTTGGTGTGTGGGAAACGCTTTTCGAACAGGTGATGGCTTTGGGCCAAAATCAGTCCGATCGATCCTTTTTGCAGGGCTATATGAAATTCAGCCGGATCTTTTTCCTGTGCCTGAACGGACATTACCGTGCTCAAACCTACTGTGAGCGCCAAAGCGGCAAAAATACGGGAGCCAAAAATATTCATTAATTCAATTCCAGATTAAGCGTGAGCGTGTTGACGTTGGGCACGAGCGCGAGCAAGCGAGTTGCGGTGGTCTAAGGCGACCAGAAATGTTTCCAGCGAGTCATCCAGACGCGCCTGTAAACCTTCTTCCAGCTCGGCCGGGAAGTGCTGGTATTGACCGATCAGTTTTTCGTCGGCAAACACACCCTGTAACACTTCCTGTGCCTTCAGCGCGTTGAGAACCGGTTTCAGCGCGTAGTCAATCGCCAACATATGGCCGATTGAACCCGCGGTAGCCAATGGCAATACCACTTTATGTTCAAGCGCGCGCTCGGGAAGCAGGTCAAGAAGGGTCTTCAAGGCGCCTGAAAATGAAGCTTTGTAAACCGGAGTGGCAATCAGTAAACCATCCGCAGTCTCCAGCTGAGCCGTAAGTTCTTTAAGCTTTGGGCTGTTGAAGTTGGCAAACAGCAGGTCTTCAGCCGCGAAGTCCTGCAGGCTGTAAGACACCACCTCTACGCCGCGCTCCTGTAACCACTGCTGACTGAGCGCCAGTAGTGCGGAGGAACGTGATGGCTGACGTGGGCTTCCTGCGAGTGATAAGACTTTCATTGCATCCCCTTATAACTGTAAGTTATATAACTACACTATTTGTGTACAATTTGGATTAAATTAACAGGCCTTAGCTTATGACTGGAAATCTAAATTTTGGGATTAGATAGAATAAAAATGGATATGAGGTTAAAAATTACCCCACTTTTGATTTTTACCGTGGCGGCAATGTTTAAAAGGAGAAAATAAAAACGCTATCGTTTGCTGCGGAGCGTGATTTTTATCGGGAATCAATTCCAATTAGCGGTGGCTTAGCCGATAATATCGCCCCGACCGGCTACCAGTCATTAGCCACCGGGACCTCAGGAGAATCCATGTTTTATCCATTAGTAA
The DNA here is from genome assembly GCA_963742005.1 of uncultured Gammaproteobacteria bacterium. Taxonomy (GTDB): domain Bacteria; phylum Pseudomonadota; class Gammaproteobacteria; order Enterobacterales; family Enterobacteriaceae; genus Rouxiella. The sequence continues at coordinate 14,142 of CAVUKG010000001.1, forward strand.
AGAAAGCACTGTTTCAGCTCGACCCCGAGCGCGCGCACGAATTAACCTTTCGCCAACTCAGCCGTCTTTCAGGTTCTCCTTTTGAGTTTCTGATCCGCCAATCGGTGCCGTCTAAGCCGGTAACCTGCATGGGGCTCACGTTCAAAAATCCGCTGGGCCTGGCGGCCGGGCTGGATAAAAACGGCGAATGCATTGATGCCTTTGGCGCGATGGGCTTTGGATTTGTTGAAGTGGGCACCGTCACGCCTCGCGCACAGGATGGCAATCCCAAGCCGCGCATCTTCCGCGTGGTTGAAGCCGAAGGCATCATTAATCGCATGGGGTTTAATAATCACGGCGTCGATAATCTGGTCAATAACGTCAAGAATTCACACTTCGGCGGCGTGCTCGGTATTAATATTGGTAAGAATAAAGATACGCCGGTCGAGAACGGCGCAGAGGATTATTTAATCTGCATGGAGAAGGTTTATGCCTATGCCGGTTATATTACCATTAATATTTCTTCACCCAACACGCCAGGATTGCGCACCTTGCAATATGGTGAAGCGCTGGACGATCTGCTGGCCTCGATCAAGAATAAGCAGCTTGAGCTGCAACAGCGCCATCAGAAATATGTGCCGGTTGCAGTAAAAATTGCCCCGGATCTTTCTCAGGATGAACTGATTCAAATAGCCGATAGCCTGGTCAGGCATAATATGGATGGCGTCATTGCCACCAACACCACGCTGGAGCGAAATCTGGTGGCCGGTCTGAATTACGGTAGCGAGGCGGGGGGATTAAGCGGCCGTCCGGTGCAGCTGCAAAGTACGCAAATTATCCGCATGCTGTCCGAAGAATTGAAAGGCAAGATGCCTATTATTGGCGTGGGCGGCATTGATTCCTTAACCTCGGCGCGCGAAAAAATGGCCGCCGGTGCTTCATTAATTCAAATCTATTCCGGTTTTATCTATCACGGCCCGCGGCTGGTAAAAGATATTCTGATGAATATATAGTTACTGCTCACAGTAAAATTGTAAACAAACGCGGGTCGGGGCTTTATTTATGCTGCCGGCTCGTTTATATTTTATTCGTTGAGTATTTAGTGTACTCGTCAAACATTATCTCTCTTTGCGGGCGTTAACCTACGATTTGTCCTATATTGAGGGCCTCGCAAATAGTGTTACCGTTGGGCAAGAGATTCTGTGGCCGCTTACCTCCGTTGGGTGATGCTGTGCCAATCACGCGGGTGAGGGAAATAGGATAACCAAATGAAAATCAAACCAGATGATAATTGGCGTTGGTATTTTGATGCTGAACATGACCGATTGATGCTCGACCTGGCCAATGGCATGATTTTCCGTTCCCGTTTTCCTGCCAAAATGCTGACCCCCGATGCTTTTGCCGAGTCAGGCTTTTGCGTCGATGATGCCGCGTTATATTTTGATTTTGAAGAACAGTGTAAGAAAATTAAATTAGCCGCCGAACAGCGTGCCGAATTAGTGCTTAATGCGCTAGTCGCTTACCGCTTTTTAAAACCGCTGATGCCAAAGAGCTGGCATTTCACGCAACAGCGTCAGCCCTTCCAGCCTGATAATGGGCAACTGGCCTGCGTTAATGTCACCGATTCCGGTGAAAGGGCAACCCTGCTGGTGGTTGAATCGGGCGATAACGCCAGCCTGTGCCTGCTGGCTCAGGAACGATTGACGCTGGCCGGACGTGGCATGGTGCTGGGCGATGCGATTAAAATTATGCACGATCGCCTAATGCCCGCGCAGAGTAAATCCGAAGAGGTTTACGACCGCGCGGTGTAAGCTTGTTCATGCTGGCGGCGTAGCAAAATTTACTGTTTCTTTTGCTACCGCGCCGAGCCTGTTTTATTCGACCTGTTTTATTCGACTTGTTCTACTCGAGAATAAGATCCGTTGCCGGCACGCAGCTGCAGGAAAGGATTTTTCCCTGCTTGCCAATGGCGCTGGCTTTAAGCGCATTAACCTCGCCCGCGACCTTCGTTAATTTACAACTCCCGCAAATTCCCGCCCGGCACGAATAAGGGATCTTGAATCCTTGCTGCTCCAGCTGTTCCAACAGGATCTGCTGGTTATTGCCCTTGAACTCGCTGCCTTGATAGCTAATGGTGACCGGCAGTGCCGCGGTTTCTGGCAGTTCAACGTTTTCAACCACCGTTCCTGCCGAATAGCGACGGCCGGGTTTAGTGGCGAGGATCTCTACGCTATCACCGGCGCGAATAATTCCGCCGTTGCGGGCAATCATATTTTGACCAAAATCGACGTCGCCATCGTCCGCGGTGCGGTAAGCCTGTAGCGTTTTAAGCGGTTCGCCGGAGGGGTGTTTCCTGCCGCGCTCGGTGCTGACAGTAGTAAGCACGCAGCGGCTGCACGGTTTTACCAGGTCAAAGATCACGCTGCCAACGCGGATGGTCTGCCAGGTGTCTTCGGCATAGGCTTCAGCGCCGGTGATCACCAGATTAGGGCGGAACTGTTCCAGCTTAACGCTGGCCGGACAGCGCTGTTTCAGGTCGTACATCGATGCTTCATTAAGCAACAGATAGGGAAAACCGTCGGCAAAGGACAGCGGGTTATCGGGCCTGTTTTTCACTCGACGAGTGTGTTCCTCACCCACCCAGCGCAGCTGCACTTCACGCTTAAGATAGCCACTAAGCCAGCGGTTAATTTCGTCGGGCGCGATCAGCGAGGTGAACTGGTTGCCCCATACCTCTGTCGCCGAGGGCTGCCTGGCAAAGTCGCTGAATTTAATCACCACGTTTTCAGCGCCGTCCGGCGCGGTTAAAATTAAACCATCGGGTAACAATGCCGGTGTAAACTGCACTAGTTGGGGATACTGGCGGGCGGTAATAAACATCCCCTGGGGATCGGTTAGCATGAACAGGCGGTCGAAGGCCAGGCCGCTGGGTGTAACCTGAGCGTGCGACAGTTGCAAACCGCGCATGGATTTAACCGGGTGAACGTAAAGCCGTGAAAGGGTGACCACTTTAACCTCCAGGCCGCACCAACAATCGGCTTTTAATGCGCGCACAAATTGCTGGGTATTGGGCTCTTTTTATCTTGTAGCCACAGACTTTATGACAATCTTGCAGGATTAGCTATAATGCGCTCCTCATTTGCCCGTCGTTCATGAAGCTGCAGCTGCCTTAGCTTCGCTCGCGCGTCCCGGCCACTGACTTCAGTCAGCTCCAGGGAAGATTTATTCGCTTGCCGTCAGACTGTCTTATCTGGGGTTTTCTCCAGAAAATGCTCACGGCGTTGGGTATGTACCTTACTGATAAAAGTAAGGAAAGTTTTTAATTGTAGGAAATAACTTCTAGGTGATTACGTCAATATGAACTCTTTGTTTGCCAGCACGGCGCGTGGATTGGAAGAACTATTAAAAAGCGAACTTGAAACGCTGGGTGCACAGTCCTGCAAAGTAGTGCAGGGAGGAGTCCATTTTGAGGGCGACGATCGCCTGCTCTACAAAAGTCTGCTGTGGAGCCGTTTGGCCTCGCGCATCCTACTACCTTTGAATGAATTTAAAGTTCACAGCGATCTCGACCTCTATCTGGGCGTGATGGCGATCGACTGGCCAAGCATCTTCGGCGTCGATAAAACCTTCGCGGTGCACTTCAGCGGCCTGAATGACGAGATCCGCAACAGCCAATACGGCGCGCTGAAGGTTAAAGATGCGATCGTTGACAGCTTCACCCGCAAGATGGACGAGCGCCCGAACGTGGCCAAGCAGCAGCCCGATATCCGCGTTAACGTGTTCCTGCAGCGTGATACCGCAAGCGTTGCCCTCGACCTCAGCGGCGAAGGCCTGCACCAGCGCGGCTACCGTGACCTGACCGGTCAGGCTCCGCTAAAAGAGAGCCTGGCGGCGGCGATCGTGATGCGCTCCGGCTGGCAGGCGGGCACGCCGATGGTCGATCCGATGTGTGGTTCCGGCACCTTACTGATCGAAGCGGCGATGATCGCCGGCGATCGCGCGCCTGGCCTGCACCGCCAGCACTGGGGCTTTACCGCCTGGTCCAACTTTAATGAAGAACTGTGGCGCGAACTGACCACCGAAGCGCAGGTGCGTACCCGCCGTGCGGTGCAGGAAACCTCCTCACGCTTCTTCGGTTCGGACATCGATCGCCGGGTGATTGAGATGGCGAAAGCCAACGCCCGCCGCGCCGGTGTCGCCGATCTGATAAGCTTTGAAGCTGCCGAAGTTGGCAAGCTGAAAAACCCGTTGCCTGAAGGTCCGGTAGGAACACTTATCAGTAACCCGCCGTACGGCGAGCGTCTGGAAAGCGAACCGGCGCTGATCGCGCTGCACAACCTGCTGGGTCGGGTGGCCAAAACGCAGTTTGGCGGCTGGCAGCTGTCGCTGTTTAGCGCCTCGCCAGAACTGCTGAGCTGCCTGCAGCTGCGCGCCGATCGCCAGTTCAAGGCCAAGAACGGTCCGCTGGAGTGCGTGCAGAAGAACTACGCACTGGCCGAGAATCCGAACGGCTCAGCCGGTGGGCAGATTGCCGAAGATTTCGCCAACCGCCTGCGTAAAAATGTTAAGAAATTGGAAAAGTGGGCGAAGCAGCAGGGCATTGAGTGTTACCGTCTATACGATGCCGATTTACCCGAGTACAACGTGGCGGTGGACCGCTACGGCAGCAAGGTGGTGGTACAGGAATATGCGCCACCTAAAACGGTAGATGCGCAAAAAGCCCGCCAGCGCCTGTTTGACGTGATCAATGCGACCCTGTCGGTGCTGGACATTTCGTCCAACCAGCTGGTATTGAAAACCCGCGAACGGCAGAAAGGCACCAGCCAGTACGAGAAGCTGGCGCAAAAGGGTGAGTTCCTGCAGGTGGAAGAGTTTAACGCCAAGTTCTGGGTTAACCTGACCGACTATCTGGATACCGGCCTGTTCCTTGACCACCGTATCGCCCGCAAGATGTTGGGTGAGATGAGCGGCGGCAAAGACTTCCTGAATCTGTTTGCCTATACCGGCACCGCGAGCGTACACGCCGGTCTCGGCGGCGCGCGCAGCACCACTACCGTAGATATGTCACGCACTTATCTGGAATGGGCTGAGAAAAACCTGCGCGTCAACGGCCTGACCGGTCGTCAGCATCGCCTGATCCAGGCCGACTGTCTGTCCTGGCTGGCCAATGCCGACGAGCAGTTTGATGTGATCTTTATCGATCCGCCCACGTTCTCTAACTCGAAACGTATGGCCGAAAGTTTTGACGTCCAGCGCGACCATTTAGCGCTGATGAAAGATTTGAAGCGTATTTTACGACGCAACGGCACCATTATGTTCTCAAACAATAAACGCGGTTTCCAAATGGACGCCGAGGGTCTGAGTAAACTCGGCCTTAGTGCGAAAGAAATCACCGGCCAGACCCTGTCTCAGGACTTTGCCCGCAACCGCCAAATTCACAACTGCTGGCTGATCACTCACGCTAGCGAGGAAAAATAAAGTCTATGTCGTTAATTAGCATGTCTGGTGCCTGGTTGTCCTACAGCGACGCACCTATTTTAGACAACACCGAACTGCATATCGAACCTAACGAGCGCGTGTGTCTGGTCGGCCGTAACGGCGCGGGTAAATCGACGCTGATGAAGATCCTCAACCGCGAACTCGCGCTGGATGACGGTCGTATTGTCTACGAGCAGGACCTGATTGTGGCCCGCCTGCAGCAGGATCCCCCGCGCAACGTGGCCGGTACCGTGTTCGATTTCGTTTCTGAAGGCGTTTCCGAACAGGCCGAGCATCTGAAAGCCTATCATGCTATTTCGCACCTGGTCGAAACCGATCCTAGTGAGAAAAACCTCAACAAGCTGGCGCAGGTGATGGAAGTTCTGGATCACCAGGGCCTGTGGCAGCTTGACAGCCGTATCAGCGAAGTGCTGCTGCAGCTGGGCCTGAACGGCGATACCGAGCTGTCAGCCTTATCGGGCGGCTGGTTGCGTAAGGCCGCGCTGGGCCGTGCACTGGTTAGCGCACCGAAAGTGTTGCTGCTCGACGAACCGACTAACCACCTCGATATCGAAAGTATTGCCTGGCTTGAAGAGTTCCTTAAGGAATTCCAGGGCAGCATTATCTTTATCTCGCACGACCGTTCATTTATCCGCAATATGGCGACCCGCATTGTCGATCTCGATCGCGGCAAGCTGGTGTCTTACCCGGGTAACTACGAGCTTTACCTGACCAGCAAAGAGGAAGCGCTGCGCGTCGAAGACCTGCAGAATGCCGAATTCGATAAAAAGCTGGCGCAGGAAGAAGTGTGGATCCGCCAGGGCATCAAGGCGCGTCGTACGCGTAACGAAGGCCGCGTGCGTGCACTGAAAGCCTTGCGTAAAGAGCGTTCCGATCGCCGTGAAGTCATGGGCACCGCTAAAATGCAGGTGGTCGAAGCTACCAGCTCCGGCAAGATCGTGTTCGAGATGGAAGATGTTAACTACAGCGTGGCCGGTAAGCAGCTGGTGAGCAATTTCTCTGCGCAGGTTATGCGTGGCGATAAAATTGCCCTGGTCGGCCCGAACGGCTGTGGTAAAACCACGCTGCTCAAGCTGATGCTGAGCCAGCTGGAAGCCGACAGCGGTCGCGTACACTGCGGCACCAAGCTGGAAGTCGCCTACTTCGACCAGCACCGCGCCGAGCTGGATCCGGAACGCACCGTGATGGACAACCTGGCCGAGGGCAAGCAGGAAGTGATGGTCAACGGTCGTTCACGCCACGTGCTGGGCTATCTGCAAGACTTCCTGTTCCATCCAAAACGTGCCATGACGCCGGTCAAGGCGCTGTCGGGCGGTGAGCGTAACCGCCTGCTGCTGGCAAAATTGTTCCTGCGCCCAAGCAACCTGTTGATTCTCGATGAACCGACCAATGACCTGGATGTAGAAACGCTGGAACTGCTGGAAGAGCTGATCGACAGCTATCAGGGCACCGTGATGCTGGTGAGCCACGACCGTGAATTCGTGGATAACTCGGCCACCGAATGTTGGATTTATGAAGGCAACGGCGTGATCAACAGCTACGTCGGCGGTTATCACGATGCGCACCACCAGCGCAGCTCACAGCGTGTTTTGCGCACCTCTGCGCCAGCAGAGACCAAGGCTGCTCCGGCGGCTAAAGCAGAACCTGCCAAACGCACTGCCACGAAAATGAGCTACAATCAACAGCGCGAGCTGGAACAGTTGCCTCAGAAAATCAGCGAGTTGGAAGTCCGCATTGCCGACTTCAACCAGCAGATGAGCGATGCCAGCTTCTTTACCCGTCCTCATGATGAAACTCAGCAAGTGCTTAACGGCCTTGCCAGCGCCGAGCTCGAATTAGAGCAGGCGTTTGAGCGCTGGGAAGCGCTGGAAGCCCAGAAGAACGGTTAAGTTCGCGTCTTGCTTCTGCCGCCTTCCTTCCGTAGGGAAGGCGGCAGAAGTGTCGTTTTTCCCCGTGTTTCGCCATTGAGGAGTTGAATGTGTGTTCACACTCTCATGACCCACACATACTGTGCCCCCAGTGTGATCTCCTGATCAAGCTGCCCGCGATGCAATATGGCCAAAAGGCCAACTGTCCTCGTTGTAAATCGACGCTGACGACCCGCTGGCAGGAACCCCGCAAACGCCCGGTAGGCTATGCAATCAGTTCGCTGTTTATGATGCTGCTGGCCAATATGTTTCCTTTCGTCAACATGAACGTTAAAGGACTCACTAGCCAGATCACGCTGATTCAAATTCCGCAGGTGTTGTTAAACGATGACTACGCCAGTATCGCCTCGCTGTTTATGGTGGTGGTACAGATGATCCCGGCATTCTGTATGCTGTCGATTATTATCCTCTGCGGCGGCGTGCCGCTTCCCAGAAAATGGAAAATCCGCATCGCCTGGGTGTTGTTCCATCTCAAAGCCTGGTGCATGGTCGAAATTTTCCTGGCCGGCGTGCTGGTCAGTTTCGTGAAACTGATTGCCTACGGTCAGGTTGGCATCGGTGCCAGCTTTATTCCTTACGTTTTATTTTGTTTGTTACAGGTGCGGGCGTTCCAGTGCACCGACCGATTCATACTGTGGAATCAGGCGGCGCCGGCCCCGGCTGTCAATCAGCCGCTGCGTATCGGGCAAAGCGGCCTCACTCAGGGACTTCGCTCGTGCCAGTGCTGTATGGCTATTCTGCCGGTCGATCAGCAAACCTGCCCGCGCTGTTTTAGCAAAGGCTATGCGCGTAAAAAGCATAGCCTGCAGTGGACCATGGCGCTGCTGCTCACCTCTCTGATGCTTTACATCCCCGCCAATCTCATGCCGATCATGATCACCCAGTTTCTTGGCACCAAGATAACCTCGACCATTATGGCGGGGGTGGTACTGCTGTGGAGCGAGGGATCTTATCCGATTGCGATGGTGATTTTTATCGCCAGTATCATGGTACCGTCGCTGAAAATGATAGCCATCGCCTGGCTATGCTGGGACGCCAAGGGCGAGAAGCGGGTCGACCGTGAAAGGCTGCACGTGATCTATGAGGTGGTGGAATTTGTGGGACGCTGGTCGATGATCGACGTTTTTGTAATCGCGGTGCTGTCGGCACTGGTCAGAATGGGGCAATTAATGAGTATTTATCCGGATATCGGCGCCTTGCTCTTTGCACTGGTCGTGATCCTCACGATGTTCGCCGCAAGCACATTCGATCCCCGTTTGATTTGGGATCGCTCAGGAACCTTTGACACCAAGGAGCAACTCGATGGCGGAAAATAAGCCTACTCACGAGGAAAATAACACGGGGGTCGCCGAGGTCGGCAAGATTAAACGCTGGTCACCCGTATGGATTATCCCGATCCTCACCGCGCTGATAGGCGCGTGGGTATTGTACTACCATTTCAGCCATCAGGGACCGGAGGTGACGCTCATCACCTCGTCCGCCGACGGGATCGACGCGGGTAAAACGGCAATCAAAACCCGTAACGTCAACGTCGGGCAGGTCGAAAGCGTGACTTTGAGCAGTGACCTGCAGCACGTCATCCTCAAGGCGCGCCTTGATTCTGGTATGGAAAAGATGCTCAAGGACGATTCTGTGTTCTGGGTGGTCAAGCCGCAGATAGGCCGCGAGGGGATTTCCGGGCTCGGCACGCTGCTGTCCGGGGCCTATATTCAGCTGCAACCGGGCACGAAGGGTGAAGAGAAAGAGCAGTACAAACTGCTGGACTCTCCGCCGTTGGCCTCTCCTAATGCTCAGGGTATTCGCGTGGTGCTTACCAGCGATCGCGCCGGCCAGCTTAATCCGGGCGATCCGGTGCTGTTCCGCGGTTTCCAGGTCGGTACGGTAGAGACCAGCTACTTTGATCCGGCTTCGCGCCAGCTGCGCTATCAAATCTTTATCCGTGCCCCTTACGACGGCCTGGTGACGACCAATGTCCGTTTCTGGAAAGACAGCGGCGTAAACTTCGATATGTCCTCGTCGGGTATTCGCGTCGAGATGGGCTCCCTGACCACGCTATTTAGCGGCGGCGTCAGCTTCGACGTGCCGGACGGCTGGGAGCGCGGCGCTAAAGTCGAGAGCAGTGCAACCTATGCATTGTACAACGACCAGCGCAGCATTCAGGACTCTCTGTATACCAACCATACCGATTATGTGTTGTTCTTCAGCGATTCCGTACGCGGCCTGCAGCCTGGTGCATCGGTTGAATTCCGCGGCATCCGCTTGGGTACCGTCGGACAAGTCCCGTATCAGAAGTTCGGCATGCAGAATCAAATCGACAGCGATTATCGTATCCCGGTGTTAATCCGCATCGAGCCTGAGCGCTTTAACAAGCTGTTGGGTAAGGATTTCAATATGGATGAACGCTTGCACGACGCGCTCAAGCACGGCCTACGCGCCTCACTGAAATCGGCCAACCTGCTGACCGGTGCGCTGTATGTTGATCTGGACTTCTATCCTAATGCTAAACCGTGGACCGGTCCGTATAGCATTGATGGTCAGGCTCTATTGCCAACGGTGACCGGCGGCCTGGCGCAGATCCAGCAGAAGCTGATGGCAACCCTGGATAAAGTCAATGCACTGCCGTTGAACCCGATGATTAACGAGGCGACCAAAACGCTGGCTCAGAGTCAGAAAACGCTGCTGTCCACGCAGAAAACCATCGATTCGCTTAACGCTATCGTCGCCAGCAAAGAGATGAAAAATCTGCCACAGGATATGCAGAAAACGCTGTTGCAGCTCAACCGCAGCATGCAAGGCTTCCAGCCTGGCTCACCGGCCTATAACAAGCTGGTGGGCGACATGCAGCGCCTGGATGAAACCTTGCGTGAACTGCAACCGGTGCTTAAAACTCTGAACCATAAGAGCAATGCGCTGGTATTCGCTGCCCCTGGGCAAAACGATCCTCAGCCGAAGAAGGCCAAATAATGATGAAATGGATACCTGTCGTCCTCGCGTTACTTCTGACCGCCTGTAGCAGCGACGGTAAAAAAACCTACTACCAGCTGCCGACGATTGACAGTGCGGCACCGGTAGCGGCGGTGAGCACGGGCGGGGGATTAACCCCGTCGGTTGAACAACCCAAACTGTGGATTTCTCAGGTAAGCGTGGCCGATTTTCTCGGCACCTCGGGGCTGGTTTACCAGACTAACGATGTGCAATACGTGATGGCGGCGAATAACCTGTGGGCCAGTCCGCTGGACCAGCAGCTGCAACAGACCCTGCAAACCTACCTGGGACGCAGTCTGCCGGGTTGGGTCATTTCGGGTCAGCAGGCCAGCGACGGCAAGCAGGAGCAGCTGGCTATTAACGTGACGGGCTTCCACGGCCGTTATGATGGCAGAGCATTGGTCAGCGGTACCTGGACCCTTACCCGCGACGGACAGGTGACCCAGCACAGCTTTAATATCGTGCTCAAGCAGCAGAAAGATGGATACGATGCGCTAGTCAGAACCCTGGCTAGCGGATGGCAGCAGGAGGCAAATAGCATTGCTGCACAAATAAGATAAATTCTTTTTATTGGCTCGATAAAAAAATCCGATTTCTTCACCTGAAGAGATCGGTTTTTTTTTATGACGATCAGGTGGATGAGGCTTTGGCTTGCGCGATTAGCTTGTGCGCAATTTATAAAGATAGCCCAATATTGTGACAATGGCGTGAATTTTGCGCATTGACCTGTAGGGCGATCGAGGCTATTTCTAAGAGGTGGGCGCAACTAATCGACCACTGTTTTCTTTCCACTTGACCTGAATAACAACGAGGGACACGAGGCATGAAGAGACAAAAACGCGACCGCCTGGAACGGGCACAATCACGTGGATACCAAGCCGGCATTGGAGGGCGTTCGAAAGAAATTTGTCCTTACCAATCCTTAGACCAACGGTCACACTGGCTTGGAGGTTGGCGAGAAGCCATGGAGGTCAGGGCCGTTAACGCTTAACGTGCACCTGGCAGAAAAGGGATAGCCTCCGCCCGCGGCGGAGGTTTTTGCCTCAGGAATTATGCGCCATTTCATCTTCTTCCCGCTTATTCTCGACCTTTCTTTTATCAACCGAAAATAAATTCCGCCGCCCAGCTGATTCAGTAAACGCTCCTACGCCACTATCTTACCGTTGCGGAATCAGGTACGGATCGCCAAAAAGCACGGATAGCGGGGAAATGCGGGCAAAAAAAAGACAGAAACCGTCAGGAATCTGTCTTTTTTAACGAGACGAAAAGCGTTAGAAAGCGGTGGTGTCTTTAAACAGGCCAACTTTCAGGTCGGTCGCGGTATAGATAACCACGCCATCAACCAACACTTCACCGTCTGCCACACCCATGATCAGTTTACGGTTGATCACACGTTTGAAGTTCAGACGGTAGGTGACCAGTTTAGCCGTTGGCAACACCTGACCGGTGAATTTAACTTCGCCGACGCCCAGCGCGCGGCCTTTGCCTTCGCCGCCCAGCCAGCCGAGGTAGAAACCTACCAGCTGCCACATAGCGTCAAGGCCGAGGCAGCCTGGCATGACCGGATCGCCGATAAAGTGGCAACCGAAGAACCATAGATCCGGATTGATATCCAGCTCGGCTTCAACGAAGCCCTTGTCGAAGCTGCCGCCGTCTACGGTCATTTTGACGATGCGATCCATCATCAGCATATTGCCCGACGGCAACGGTGGTCCGCCTGCGCCAAAAAGTTCACTACGGCCTGAGGCTATGAGATCTTCTTTCGTGTATGAATCGCGTTTTTCTGACATGTCTTTTGTAAGCCTTTTTTCAATGAATCAAGCATGTTAGCTAACACCTGTAAGCTGAACAAGTCCGATCAGCTGCGACTGAACCAGTTTAACCAGCGAAGAGGCCAAATAAACCGTGGCCGATCTAATGCAGAAACCAGAGCAATCCTTTCCTGAATCAGTCCTAACAGGTGAGGCGTTTCCTGCTCGTCTTCCGCTAAACTATAGGGTAAGCCGGTGAGGATGGGTAGCGCATCGGCGGCGTTCTCAACCGCCCACAAATGGAACGTTCCTTCGCGGACTGCATCGATAACCTGCTGATGCAGACAAAGATTTCGCACGTTAGCCAGCGGAATAATCACGCCTTGCTTGCCGGTTAAACCACGACGTTGGCAGACTTCGAAGAAACCTTCAATTTTTTCATTGGCGCCGCCAATAGGCTGCACGTTACCGAACTGATCCACCGAGCCGGTGACGGCAATTTGCTGGTTGATCGGCTGCATTGCCAGGGCGCTAACCAACGCACAAAGTTCTGCCAGCGAGGCGCTGTCACCGTCCACTTCACCGTATGATTGTTCAAAAACAATCGAAGCCGAGAAGGGCAGGGGCATATCGAGTTCAAGTTCGGAAATCAGGAAGGCCTGCATAATCATCATGCCTTTCGCATGAAGATTGCCGCCTAACTCGGCTTTGCGTTCAACGTCGGTGAATTCGCCGTCGCCGGTGTGCACCACGCAGCTGATGCGCGAGGGCTCACCAAACGCCCGCGGATGACCGGGATATTCCAGCACCGACAGTCCGTTGATCTGACCTATCACTTCACCATCGGTCTCGATGAAGATCTGACCGAGCTCAATTTCGTCCTGCATACGCTCCTGCAGGTAGCTTTCACGCCACGTGCGGGTGGAAATCGCGGCATCAAAGGCCTTGGCCGTCAGCTCAGGCTCATCGTTATACAGCTCGGCCTCCAGCAGTTGTGCAGAAAGCCAGGAGGGACACAGCGGCAAACAGCCCTGATCGCTGCTAAAACGCACGGCGGCTTTGATCAACTCTGGCCACGCGTCGGTTGAAAGACGCGGAATTTCTAGCTCGTCAGCCAGCGTATTGACATAGGCACACCATTTTTCCATGTCGTCGGTGTCGGCTAACGGCAGATCGGCCTCAAATTCGCCGTAAAAAGCCGACTCCAGCAGCTCAGGCTCCATGTCGTTAAGTTCCCCCAGGGAAACGCGATCGCCAACCAGGATCAGTTTGACGTCGAGCGGCATGGGTGGAACGCTGACCGGCAGTGGGCGTGTCTCATCGGGTGAAACCCAGTAGTAGCTTTCCTGGGTGATCATTTGCTTGAGGCGCAGCCACAGCAGCGGCTGTGCCAGCAAAGCGCGTACCGACAGAACCAGCACGCCGCCGTTAACCTGATGAATTAACCCTGGCTGCAGTTCGACCTGGTCCTGATAAACGCGGACGCAGCCAAACAGCTGCTCGGACTCAATCCATTCCTGATAAACACAGCCGGATTTACCGCTGAAAGGCGCATTTGGATCCTGTGCGGGGGTGACCTGGATCCTGCGACCGTCAATGTGATATTCGCTGCCGGCCAGCTCTTCGGCCTCCGGCAAAATCTCACTCACCGCGTCGGCAATGCGAGTGAGATAGTCTCGGCTTTCCTGACCTTTTATGGTCATGAAACGGGTGCGCGAATTAGGATGACAAAACAGCGAAAGTCCATTTTCCAGACGAGGTTGGATCACGGAGAAATCAATCGGCTCCAGCCGATCGGCTGTCGCAAAAATTGTCTGATATGGCGTAGAATCCGGCAGTAAGAGCTGCCAATCAAGTCGGTTATTGGTCAATGTGTTAGCTGTAGTCTTTAATAGGGAAAGGGCGATTATACAAGAATAAGCTCTGCTGCATACCACGAGAGTCACCGAAAGGTCATGCAGATGTGACATTCTGTCGCTTATGGATAAAAAATAACCACTTGGTTACTCAGTAAGTAGTGACATATTTAGGGTAAAAAGTGACATAAAGCTGCTATGCTTATCAACGTTACGGGGTCATAGAAGAGCTTGCGATGAAATATCAGCAACTGGAAAATCTTGAGAGCGGTTGGAAATGGAAGTATCTGGTCAAAAAACACCGCGAAGGTGAAAGCATAACCCGACATATCGAGAATAGCGCGGCGCAGGATGCCGTCGTCCAACTTCTTCAACTTGAAAATGAACCGGTAAAAGTGCTCGATTGGATCGATAATCATATGAGCAAGGCTTTGGAGAATCGTCTAAAGCAGACTATCCGTGCGCGTCGTAAGCGCCATTTCAACTCTGAGCATCAGCACACGCGTAAAAAGTCTATCGATTTGGAGTTTCTGGTATGGCAGCGCCTTGCCGCTTTGGCCCAGCGTCGCGGATCTACGCTCTCAGACACTATAGTGCAGCTGTTAGAAGATGCGGAACGTAAAGAGAAATATGCCTCACAGATGTCATCGCTAAAGCAAGATCTGCAGCAGATCCTTGATAATAAAGACGGCTGAGTGAATTGATAAAATCAAGCATAAAAAAAACCCCGCTATGCGGGGTTTTTTAATGCAGGTCTATCAAAAGATAGCGCTATTACTTAAGCCTGTGGCTGAGTAACAACGTCTTTGATGCCTTTAACTTCGATTTCTACGCGACGGTTTGGTGCAAAGCCAGCGATCTGAGCTTTAGTTGCACGACCAGATTTGTAGCCGAGGTTACCGGTGATTTGGTTACGTTCGCCTTCGCCACGTGCAGAGATCTTGTTAGAAGGGATACCTTTAGATACCAGGTAATCCACTACTGATTGAGCGCGTTGCTCAGACAGTTTCTGGTTAGATGCTTCTGAACCAACTGGGTCGGTGTAACCCAGAACTACGACTGAACCGTCTTTCGGATCCAGTGAGCTCAGTTGGGTGTACAGCTGATCCAGTGCCTGACGGCCTTCTGGTTTCAGAGTTGATTTGCCGAAGGTGAACAGAACGTCAGATTTCAGAGTGAACTTGTGAGTCTGTACAACTGGAGCTGGAGCTGGTGCCGGAGCAACAACTGGAGCAGCCTGCTCGCCCTGGCCGAAACGGTAAGAAACACCCACAGAAACAGTAGCGTTATCTGGACGTGAACCTACAGTACCTGCATCACCAATGTTGTTGATCCACTGGTATTCGATACGGGTTGCCCACTGTGGGGTAATCGCATATTCGAAGCCAGCAGCAGCCAATGGAGAAACGCCAGTATCGTGATCGCTTACGTGTTCGCCGTTGCCAAAGTTGCCTTTAGCATCTGCACGCCAAGCAATACCACCCAGACGAGTGTAGATATCCAGGTCGTCGGTCAGTGGGTAGCTCAGTTTAGCCGTCAGCTGGATGCCTTGTGCTTTGAAAGCGCCGTTGTTTACGCTGCCTTTATAAGCCTCACGGCCAAGCCAGTCATAGCCCAGCTCGAAGCCCAGGTAAGGGTTTGCTTGGTAACCTACAAACGCACCAGCACCCAGTTGGTTGTCACGAACTGGACCATTACCAATGCCTTTGTATGCATTAGAAGTGCCGTGGTCGTGATACTGGGACCAGCCCAATTTACCACCGGTGTACCAGGTGTTATCTTGCGGTGCGGCTTGCGCTACTGTAGCGAAACCAGCCAGTGCCACTGCTAATGCGATAGCTGTCTTTTTCATTTTTACGCCTCGTTATCATCCAAATAGGCAATTGAGCTTCAAGCTTTAAGCCCTTGGTTAAATTCGTTCGTCCAAGTTATTGCTTCACTTAGGTACTTGCTACTTTATCGTAAGCATTATAAGAGCAACCTTGGCGAACTAAAGTCTACAACGTGGCGGGAAAGTTACAAGCTTGATGTGATAACACGCAGGAAAAAAAGGGAAAAATGGTCACATTTCTTATCGTCAACGGCAGAAAGTTGACAAAACTATGGTTTTTTTAACCTCAAAAATACCCGAATTTACTGGGTTGGCGCGATTTTTCAGCACAAAAAACTAATAAGGGTGCGTTTTTCATAGGATTACTCCTAATTTGAATTAATGGTATACGGAAGAGTGAATTTTTACTGTTGGGGGTTGTCCGCTAGCGGGAAATGGCGCGTTTTGGGGTTTCATTATGAAGCCGTAGGATCCGCCGATCTCCGCCGCGATCTGCAATCTTTTGCGATCTGAATCACTTAAATCCGGCAGCCATCCAAGGACTACGCTGTAGTTACCGGTCAGCAGTGCACGCTCCATCGCATCGACGGAGGCGATCCCGCTCAGTTGACTCACCTGCACTATCTTACCCACCGGTAAACCCGATTGCGCCAACCAGTGACGGCTAAGTTTTTGCGTTGGCGTAAGCCACAGTAGCCAGCGAGACTGCTCACCGAGGTGGTGTAAAAGGGGTAAAAGCAGTTGGATCAGCGCGGGCTGATCTTCACTATAGACGAACTCACTGAGTAAACCACTGTTCGCCCTGGAATTCTGGCACATTGGTGCCGCGTTAGCCGCAAGAGGAAGCTGGGTAAGTTGAAGAGGGTTACGGTGATGAGTTCGCATAGTATTAGTCCGCCAGTGAGTTACTGTATGAATATACAGTACTGCCAGCGTGGCGAGAGATCAACCTAAATTTTCCAAGGCGTCTCGCAATTTTTCAATGCAAGAGGCGGAAAGTGTATTTTAGGTTTGGCGACTCCCTAAGGTTTGCGTATTTTGCCTTTACCGCTTCGCGTACCGATCACTTACTCATCCGCTGCAGTTAGAGATAGGGATATCAATATGTTAAATAAAACTAAAGTCAGGGTGTTGCAGTCTGTCCACATGTTCTCCTCGCTAGGATGCATTCAATCCAGGCCCCAGTTTGGCGGCTATAGCCTGTCTTCGGCCGGGGCAATGTTTGCCTTGGTTGCCGACGGAGAACTTTATCTGCGCGCTACCCGCGAAAATGAAAATATGATGAAACAGTTGGCGATGCGACAGTTTATTTATCCCAAACGGGGAATGGAAATTTTGCTGCGATATTTCCAGGTCGATGAATCGCTGTGGCAGCAGCCACAGCGGCTTATTGAGCTGGCGAGTGATTCAATCAAGGGGATGCAAAGTGAGAAAACGGCAAAAAAGAATATTCCCCTGCGGTTAAAAGATCTGCCTAACATCAATCTGTCGATGGAGCGGCTGCTGTGGCAGATTGGGGTAAAAAGTTTTGAGCAGCTGCGCGCAGAGGGGGCGATAAACACCTATCAAAAGCTGGTCTCGGTGAACAAACAGAGTGGGATCGGCGTGCTGTTTGCGCTGGAGGGCGCGATTCTGGGATATCATCAGACCGTGCTGCCCGATGAGTCGCGTCAGGAGTTACTCCAGTGGTTCAATGCTCAATATCTCGTTTCATAACGTTTAGCCTTCGCGTTAGCCAGCAGGATAGACGTTCCCCGCTGGCTTGTTCATCCATGATTCCGAACTCAGAACTCAGAACTCAGAACTCAGAACTCAGAACTCAGGCCTGATAATGATTCTAGACCGCGACGATTTTTACCCCCAGTTGGGTCATTTCTGGAAGATGTTCGATAAGCAGGCTGAGCTGTTGCAATACCAGCTGCTCTTTAGTGTCGGCAGCGGTAGTCTTGGCGCGTATCCTCTCCGCTAACTGACTCAGCCGCGTTTGGGTAGGCACTTCGTCGGTTGAGTCCTGATGCAGTGCACTATCAACGTATCGAGCCACGTCGTCCAGCAGACACAGGGTATCGTGGTCATCAAGCTTCTCACGATGCGCTCCGAGGGTAGAAATATAGCTCAGCATGGTGTGATTCAGGCACAACAAGCGGAATGCCGATTCCAGCGTGTCCGCATCGTTATCTTTTTCGGAAGTCATATTCGACACGACCGAGGCAAGTTCAGCATCGCAATTATGCGCATCACGCCTGGCGATCCGATATTCGAGGCCATTGTCTTTACCCTGATGATACTGCAGCAGAATAGCGTCAAGATAACGACAGTTGGCATAAAAGGTCTTGCTAACCACCGCCGGTAATTGCCTAAAACGCCAGTCTGGCCAAACGAAACTCACGGCAAACCAGGCGATTAAACAGCCTAGAAGGGTGTCGATGATACGTGGGATTGCCACTTCAAAGCCTTGTCCCATCAGGTTGAACAGCAGCAGCGCCAGCAGAGTGATGAACATGGTGGCCTGTGCGTACTGTACGCTACGAAAGCTAAAGAACAGCATCCCGCAGATAACAATCATGATCATCTGCCCTTCAAGCGAGGGGATGAAATAGAGGATAGGCATGCCCAGAGCGACTCCGGCCAGCGTTCCCACAACCCGCAACGCCAAACGCCGACGCGTTGCGCTGTAATTGGGCTGGCAAACGAACAGGCTGGTAAGCAAGATCCAGTAACCGTGATCCAGCCCGCTTAGCTGAATAAACATATAGCCCACCAGCAGCACCAGCGACATCCTGACCGCGTGGCGAAACAGCGCCGACTTTGGGGTAAGGTGGCGCGAGATACGCAGCCAAATATCCTGAAAGCTGCTGATTCGGTCATCGGCAAAGGTTTTTGCCCCTGCGGGATGGTCGTCGGAAAGTGCCTGTTCGGATCCCACATTTGACAGGTTGGCATCAATGGCGCGCAGGTTCTTAAGCAAATGACGCAGTGCCTTGATCAGGCTGCTGTCGGGATCCAGCGCAGATTGGCGCTCAATAGCTTCATCAAGTCGTAGAAAAGCGCGTTCAAACAGAGAGTTGTGTTGGTATTGCTGGCGATACAGTATGCACTGTGACAGCTGCTGGCAGGCGGTCGATTGCATGCTCATCAACCGCTGCAGGCGGAACAAAATATCCGTGTGATGAAACTGTTGGCTAAGTTTTTGGTATTGCACGTGGATCGAGCTGGCACGCTCGTGAATATCCTGGGCGACAAAGTAGTATTGCAGCGTGCGCCGGGTTCCCTTTTGACCGCGATCGCCTTTTAATCGGCTTTGTAATGCCGTTTTAGTTTCGTTCAACGTTGAAACTAACTGGCTATTGGCCATCGCCAAATTTACCAACTGCTGATTGTTGCTGCCGTCCTGGTCGGGATCGAACATGCTAGATTTGGCATCCAGATAGCGCGCTAGTTGCTGGTAACAGCGGGAAATATGGTCCTGTAGCGGTCGAATGGGCAACACGATGTGCCCGGTCAGCGTGAGCAGGTAATACCATACCGTGCCGGTTAGCAGTAAAAGTGACTGTTCATACCACAGCGGATAAACGTTGTTGATCCCCAGCATGGTGTAGATGGCAATTAGCAGTGCGCCAAAAGCAATGGTGGCATAGCGCTGCCCCAAGGCGCCCAACAGGATAAAACCGCAGGTCGAAAGCGCCAGCCCAATGGCAAATAGCCAGGGATAGGGGAAGAGTAAAATCACTGACACCGAGGCGATAAAAAATGATATCAGCGTGATCAGTAGGTTACGCAGGCGGCCAGAGAGTCTGTCATCTAAATCACTGAGACCCGCCGCCACCACACCGAGGGTTAGCGGAATGGTCAGCCTGGGCTGAGAGATGAGCCAGGGACCGGCGACGGTCCCTGCAAGAGCAATAAAAATGCGTATGCTGTACAGCAAATTGCTGTTGTAGGCATAGCGCCGCAAACCGGGTGCAATAGCGAGCACGGAATACTCCAGCAAGTCGTTAAATGAAAAACTTAGCGGATACGTCCACTGTTTCTTAAACGAGAGGCGCTGGCTTCGCGGGCCTGTCTTGCTAGCTCAACGGAAACGACGCGTCTCCCCACTGGCCACAGCGCAATAGCGGCGATTTTAAAATTAGCGATGCCCACCGGGATACCGATGATGCTGATACACTGCGCAATGCCGATGGCAATATGCGACAGGCAAAGCCACCAGCCAAAGAATACCAGCCAGAAGATATTTAACAGCGTGCCGCCGCCTGAAAGCAGCGCATTGCGTTTCTCCGGATAAAGTTCATCCACGTGAATCGCCTCGTTGCCAAATGGCAGGAACGATAAACGCGTAATTTCCCAGCAGGAGCGGGTTAAAGGCAGGGTAAAAATAAGCACCACGCTGACCAACGTGGCAAATAGCCAGGCGATAGTGGTAAAAAAGCCACCTAGAACGAAATTTAGAATATTCAGTACAGTACGCATAAAAAGTCCCGTCTTTAATTTAAGCTGTCCAACGCCGTTGCGTTACGTTTAATCTCTACTCTTAAGTATTCTACTCTGTTTTTGGTGCTGGAGCGCCACTGCCTATCGCAGGTAAACTGTTTTAGGACTCGCTGATAACATTAAAAAACATGGCGTATTAACATGGAACTGAAATCGACATCTTTTGGCAAGCATCTGGCACAGCATCCCTACAACCGGGTGCGGCTTCTGAACGCAGGGGTCGAGGTCAGTGGCGATAAGCATAATTATTTAATCCCTTTTAATCAGCTAATCGACATTCGCTGCAAGCGTGGCATTGTCTGGGGCGAGCTGGAGTTTGAACTGCCGGAAGCTAAAGTGGTGCGCCTGCACGGGACGGAATGGCAGGAAACGCAAAAGTTTTATCACCATTTAATGCAGGTCTGGCAACGCTGGAGCCTCGAGATGAGCGAGGTCAGCGCCGGTGTTCTGCATCGGCAAATCGAAAATCTGACCCGCATTCAACAGCAGGACAGCTGGTTTAAACGCTCCCGGCTGGCCGAGGTGCAACAGCAAATTCACGGCGCCTTTGAGTCAATACCCGTACCGGTAGAACGGCTCACGGCGTTCGAAAACTGCCGTGAGGATTATCAAACCTGCCTGCGCTGGTTAAAGCAGGGCGCACAGAGTGTAACGCAGCGTAATCTGGCCTGGACTGCAGGGGTGATCGACCAACACCGCGATTTCTTCGATAATGTCGAAAGCAGCCCGCTCAACGATAGCCAGTGCCGCGCAGTAGTGAACGGTGAAGACTCGGTGTTAGTACTGGCCGGTGCCGGCAGCGGTAAAACCTCGGTGCTGGTGGCGCGCGCGGGCTGGCTTTTGCTGCGTCAGGAAGCGCTGCCCGAACAGATCCTGCTGCTGGCCTTTGGGCGCCAGGCGGCCGATGAAATGAACGCTCGCGTTAAAGAGCGCCTAAAAATCGACGGCATCAAAGCCAAGACTTTCCATGCGCTCGCGCTGCATATCATTCAGGAAGGCAGCAAGAAATCGCCAAAAATAAGCCAGCTGGAAACCGACAGCAAAGCCCGCCGTTCCCTGCTGGTAAAAACCTGGCAACAGCAGTGCGCCGAGAAAAAGGTTCAGGCCAGCGGCTGGCGTCAGTGGCTGAGCGAAGAGCTGGAATGGGAGGTGCCCGAGGGCGACTACTGGAAAAATAAGGCGTTGGCCGAGCGAGTGGGCAGTCGTCTCGAGCGTTGGCTGGGACTGATGCGCAGCCACGGTGGCAGTCAGGCCGAAATGATCGAGCAGGCCCCGGAGGATATGCGCGATCTGTTCCAGAAACGTATTCGACTAATGGCACCTTTACTCAAGGCCTGGAAGGCCAAACTCAAAGAAGAGGACGCTGTCGATTTCTCCGGACTGATCCACCAGGCGATCAATATCCTCGAAAAGGGCCGCTTTATTAGTCCGTGGAAGCATATTTTGGTCGATGAGTTCCAGGATATTTCACCCCAGCGTGCGCAGTTGCTTGCGGCACTGCGTAAGCAAAATAGTCAAACCTGCCTATTTGCCGTGGGTGATGACTGGCAGGCAATTTATCGTTTCAGCGGCGCCGAGCTCGGGCTGACGACCGCCTTTGCCCACCATTTTGGCGAAGGGGCACAGTGTGCGTTAGACACCACCTATCGTTTCAACGATCGCATTGGTGACATCGCCAATCGCTTTGTTTTACAGAATCCGCACCAACTCAGGAAGCCGTTGAACAGCTTAACCAAGGGTAATAAAAAGAGCCTGGTGATCTTGCCTGAAGATCAGCTAGATAAGCTACTCGATAAGCTCAGCGGTTTTGCGGAGGATAATGACCAAATCCTGATCCTCGGTCGTTATCACCATCTACGCCCCGAGTTGCTGCAAAAGGCCGAGACTCGCTGGCCGACGCTCAATCTTGAATATATGACCATTCATGCCAGCAAGGGCCAGCAGGCGGAATACGTGATCGTTGTCGGGCTGCACCAGGGCAGTGATGGATTCCCCGCGGCGGCTCGCGAGTCGATAATGGAACAGGTGCTGTTGCCAGCACCGGAGGACTTTGCCGATGCGGAAGAGCGCCGATTGCTCTATGTCGCCATGACCCGGGCAAAGCATCAGGTATGGCTAATGCAGGACAAAACCCGTCCTTCAATATTTGTCGAGCAGTTAGAGGCGCTTGGCGTGCCGTCGCAGCGTAAACCCTAAATCGCGGGCGTCATCTGCCGATTGCCGATGACGCCGTAAACGCTAGGTTACTTGAGGCGATCCTCTAGATAACGCTGATAATCCGGAATGCTGATTTCAACATCCTGAGCAAACAGCGGCGACTGGATCAGAAAGTCAGCGGTAGAACGATTGTTGGCGACCGGAATATTCCACAGGGTGGCCAATCGCAGCAGCGCTTTAACATCCGGATCGTGCGGCACCGCATTGAGCGGATCCCAGAAGAAAATCAGCACGTCTATTTTCCCTTCGGCAATCAGTGCACCCACCTGCTGGTCGCCGCCCATCGGTCCGCTGAGCATGCTTTTCACCGGCAGACCGGTGTTTTGCTCCACCAGATTGCCCGTGGTTCCGGTGGCATACAACACGTGCTCGCCAAGCTGGGCCTTGTTGGCATCAACCCAACTCAGCAGATTACTCTTACAGTGATCGTGGGCGACGAGGGCAATATGTTTTTGTTGTTTAATCGTGCGGGTAGTGTATTCCATCATCCTGACCTTGAAGGGAAGTATGGCGATAGATTACGTAAAGTTGGATTTGCAGGGAAGTGTTTCACCGGCAAATAGGCACGGTGGGTCAGAAAGGGTGATCAATATCAGGTTAATGCGCTGAAAACTCACCCAGCGACGGGCTAATACGCGAGCCCTTATGCAACATCGACCACAGTGATAACGACAGTGAGGCAGTGACTTGATGGGGATCGAGTGCCGTTTCCGCCTGCGGGCGCTTGGCGTTTAGAGCCATGGCGCTTTTTTTGGTTAATGCAAAAGCCGGGATCGAAGCAAAGTGACCGGACAAATTATACTTGTTCATCGCCGCCTCCAGGTTAGGCGCAGCGGCGTCTTTAGCCTGTATCAATCGATCCTGACGGTAACTTATCTGACTGCCTTTTTCATCGACCAGGGAAATGTTCATCTTTTGACTGAAATCGCGCCCCTGCTGTTCGGTCGTTAATGCCGGCAATCGGATATTCACGGCGTGCAAATTCTGGGCATTAAATACCACGATAATCGGCGGGGAGTGATACAGGGTCGCTGCTGTGGCATTAATAGGGATGTTTTTGCTAATTTGAAACAGCAATTGATGCTGTCCTGCATCTAACTCGAGGCTGTCGGCTCCCTTGAGAATAGGGCCGGAAACCTGTTTTCCGTCGACTACCAGCAGGTCGATTTCAGGTGATAGCTTAAGGCTCAACGCCCACGCAGGCGCCATCAGGTTTGCCAGAATAATACCGGCAACCATAAAACCAAGCTTCATCATCATCTCCAACCTCAATATCTCACTGCGTCATTATTCAGCATTGCCTATAGTGTGTCAAAGTTTTACAAAGTGTATTTTATTTTATCTTTCAGAAACACTTGGCGAGGTCAAAAAGTAGCCAGGCATGATGCTAATAACGCCACACTGAATTACACTTAGTACACATAATTTACGGGAGGAAGCGCAGTGAAAGACGCAGAAATCGCAGTATTACTAAAAGGTATCAAGGCGATAGCTCTGGTGGGTGCCAGCGATAAACCTTCCAGACCGAGCTACGGAGTGATGAAATATTTGTTGGATCAGGGCTATCAGGTGACGCCGGTAGTCCAAAATTGGCAGGGCAAACGTTACTGGGCCAGGCGGTGGTGGCGACGTTGGCTGACATTAAGCATCCGGTGGATATGGTCGACGTATTTCGCAATCCAGAAGCGGCCTATGGCGTGGCACAGGAAGCCATTGCAATCGGCGCAAAGGCGCTGTGGCTGCAGATTGGGGTGATCAACGAGCATGCTGCCGTGCTGGCTAAAGAGGCGGGATTAGCGGTAGTCATGGATCGCTGCCCGGCCATCGAGATCCCACGTCTCGGGCTGTCGCGCTGACCCGCAAAGGGGTATGTTAGCCAGCGCTGGCGCATAAAAAAACCGGTCATCGAGACCGGTTTTTGTTGTTCAGCAGCGAGTTCACTTATAAAACATTAGTTACGCAGGCGAGGCGCCATTAGCTGATCGCGAACAGATTCGGCCAGCTCGTCCAGAGAACTTTGCTCCGGGTGTGGAACGCGCGCCTCGTGATCGATTTGAATCTCTGCCAGATAGGTGTGTACCGGCTGGCCTTCATCATCTTCCATTACCACGTGATACCACGGAGCGGCGCGCATCTCATCGTTGGCCTCAATTTCAACCGCCTCTGGCTTGTCGAGTGAGAACTCGGCATCAACGTCAATCACCACGCCTAAATAGCCCAACATCCGATGGCGGACCTGTTGACCTATGCCATACTTGCTGGCGACCCCATATTTGCTTGCTAACATAGCGACCTCCTCAAAATAGCATCTTGTAAGAGATATGGGGTCAGGGCTGATATTTTCAACCCTTAGGTATCTAATGCGGCTAAATCAACTATTAATGCCGTTAAATCAACTATTAATGCCGTTAAATCAACTAGCAATGCCGCTAAACACTATGCCGTAACCAGGCAAGCGAAGCCTTTCAGGTATAGGCCTTCTGGATACGCTCCGGTGACTGGGTGGTCAGCGGCCTGGCGGAACTGCTCAACAAATTGAATCTCGCGACCTGCGTCAAGCGCGGCGTCGGCGAGGATCTTTTGGAACAGATCGGTTGGCAGCAGGCCAGAGCATGAGAAGCTCAGCAAGATGCCGCCGGGACGCAGCAGTTGGATCGCTAACATGTTGATATCTTTATAACCACGGCAGGCGCTGGCCAGCTGGCTTTTGTTTTCAACAAACTTCGGCGGATCCATCACAATCATGTCGAACTGTTCGCCCTGAGTGCGATATTTACGCAACAGCTGGAAAACGTCATCGCGAACAAACTCGGCTTTTGACAGATCGAGCTGGTTTAACTCAACGTTTTTGCGCGCGATATCTAGCGCATCCTGCGAAGTATCGACGTTGATGACTTTTTCGCAGCCGCCCATCAGGGCAGATACGGCGAAAGCACCGGTGTAGGAGAAACAGTTCAATACTTTACGGCCTGCGGCGTAGTTACGTGCCGCAAGACGGCTGTCGCGTTGGTCAAGGTAGAAACCGGTTTTGTGACCGCCCTTGATATCGACCAACAGGCTCATGCCGTGTTCCTGAATCGGCAGCAGGTCCGGCGGGGTTTCACCCAGGATCTGTCCCTGAGTCAGTTCAAGGCCTTCTTTTTTACGCACCGCAACGTCTGAGCGGTCGTAAATCGCGCACTCAGGATAGCAGTGTTGCAGCGCACTAAGCAGGGCGGCACGCTGATATTCGGCACCCGCCGATAGCAGTTGCAGCACCAGGAAATTCTGAAAACGGTCGATAGTAATTCCCGGCAAACCGTCAGATTCACCGGCGATCAGGCGATAACCGTCGAGGCCGTCGCGCTTGGCAATCCAGTCACGCCAGGTTTGCGCCTGTTGGAGTCGACGAATAAAGAATTCGATATCTATGGCTTCGCCCTGGTCAAAACTCCAGACGCGGGCGCGGATTTGCGACTCGGGAGAGTAGGCGGCGCTGGCCAGCCATTTACCCTGATTGTCTACGATATCAATAGTATCGCCGGAAAGCGGCTTGCCTTCCACGCGTAATACCGCTCCGGAAAATACCCACGGATGGCGACGAAGAAGGGATTTTTCACGGCCTTTGGCCAGATACAAACGTGCAGTCATATAATTAGGTTCTGTCGGTCGGGTGACAAAAAAGAGCGACATTGTCCGAGCAAGAGAATGAGATTGCAACGAATCAAATCGCTATGAGGATATTATTATGCCAAAAACCAGTATAGCCGCTTATGTCTACGGCCAAGTGCAGGGCGTCGGCTTTCGATTTGCCACTCAGCAACAGGCCAACGGATTAGGATTAACCGGCTATGCCAAAAATCTTGACGACGGCGGCGTGGAAATTATTGCCTGTGGTGAACAGCAACAAATTGAACGACTGCTCGACTGGGTCAGGCAGGGCGGTCCGAAACATGCCCAAGTGGACAAGGTTTTGACTGAACCCCGGGCAGTGGCCGAATATAACGGCTTCGGCATACGCCACTGAGGGTAGAAGCGGGTTAACCCCTCGTCTATTCTTGACTAAATACATTTCACCGGTTTTGGCAGACCGGCAATCTTGGTGGCCTGTTTCGCGGGCCCTTCAGGAAATAAACGATAGAGATAGCGGCTATTGCCTTTCTCTTCACCGTATTTTTGCGCCATCGCCTTGACCAGCATGCGGATCGCCGGCGAAGTGTTGAATTCTAGATAAAAGTCGCGCACGAAACGCACCACTTCCCAGTGGGAGTCGGTAAGCACGATCCCTTCTTCTTCGGCCAGTATCGGGGCCAGCGCTTCCTGCCAGTCGGCGCTGTTTTTCAGGTAGCCTTTGGCGTCGGTTTCAATAACCTGGCCGTTAAACTGCAACATATAACCTCTGAAATCTTGAGAGCAGGGGACAAGTTTACCAAAAAAGCCTTCGCGACCAAACAAAAAGCCCCGCCAATGGCGGGGCTGGGGAGCTTGTAAGTCCGTTTGGCGTTAGTTACTGCGCGATGACACTCCCAGAATGCTCAGCAGACTAACGAAGACGTTATACAGCGATACGTACAGGCTCACGGTCGCGCGGATGTAGTTAGTTTCACCGCCATGAATGATGTTACTGGTTTCCCACAGGATAGCCCCGGCGGAGAACAGAATAAACAGGCAGCTAATTGCCAGCGACAGAGCAGGAAGGTGCAGGAACAGGTTGGCGACTACCGCCACCAGCAACACTACAAAGCCTGCCATCATCATACCGGACAAGAATGACATATCTTTGCGCGTCGTCAGCACATAGGCCGAGCAGCAGAAGAACACCAGTGCCGTCCCGCCCAGCGCCAACATGATTATGTCACCCGCTCCGGCGGCCAGCAGCGAGCTAAGCAGCGGGCCGAGGGTATAACCCATAAAACCGGTCAGTGCGAAGGTGCATAGAATACCCGCCGGGCGATCGGCCATGCGGTAAGTCAGGAACATCAGGCCGTAAAAACCGACCAGCGTTAACAGCATGCCCGGAGAAGGAAGCATCAGTACGGTGCTGGCCGTTGCGGTAATCGCGGAAACGCCGAGCGTCAGGGCTAACATCATATAAGTATTACGCAGCACTCGATGCGTACTGAGTAGCGAGCCCGCGCGTGAAGAAGAAGAGGCAACGATACGATTCATTTTTATAATCTCGCTTATCGACAAAAATTAACGTCGGTGAAAAAGCATTCAGCTTAGGATAGTAGAGAGTTGCCGTAGGGGATTAAAGGGGGTTTACCCTTCTTTACCACCTCAGCCTGTTCTTTACCGATAATGAATAAAAATAACCGTGATAAGCCGTGGGACAAGGGCTGAGCTGATGAAATTTTGTTAAAAATGCTGATAAATTCAGCATTCAAATGCAGAAAAGCCGTTTTTGCTGCAAATGAATAAATTCCGGCTTTACAAGCGAATCGGCTATGTTTATAGTGCGTTCCGTTGCGGAGGGGTGGCCGAGCGGCTGAAGGCAACGGTCTTGAAAACCGTCGATGGGAAACCATTCGAGAGTTCGAATCTCTCCTCCTCCGCCATAAACAACACAAGAAAGCTGCTAAGCAATTAGCGGCTTTTTTTGTGTCTAAAATTTGTGACTCTTCGCGCCCAAAGCAAAACTAGCCAGACACGGTCTTGGAAAAAAAGTGGGTGCCTCTGTGATCATCCATCACAACCCATGGACGGGAGCGAACCCCGGCCAACTGGGTTGTTCTTACCTCAATGATGCTCAGGACGGAAAGTTCCACAGCACCGCGTGTAGTATCCCCATTTTTGTAGACCACGGGTTGTTTTTTAATCATGTAAATCAATGGGTTGATTTCGTTTTAACTGACATTCTGTGATCCCCGTGCTTTTAAACGGCGAAGCAGTGAGTTTCGCGCATTGAACAGCAGCAAAATAGTGGCGCGTTTTTTAGCCACGGCATGGCTAAGAAATACTCCATTACGTCGCAGTTGAGCTTTTTTATAAAAAAAATCCTATTTATGCCGGTTTTTCAAGCAAATGAACAACATCAGGCTTTACAAGCGAATCAGCTATGTTTATAGTGCGTTCCGTTGCGGAGGGGTGGCCGAGCGGCTGAAGGCAACGGTCTTGAAAACCGTCGATGGGAAACCATTCGAGAGTTCGAATCTCTCC
The DNA here is from genome assembly GCA_963742005.1 of uncultured Gammaproteobacteria bacterium. Classification (GTDB taxonomy): domain Bacteria; phylum Pseudomonadota; class Gammaproteobacteria; order Enterobacterales; family Enterobacteriaceae; genus Rouxiella. The sequence continues at coordinate 42,817 of CAVUKG010000001.1, forward strand.
TCCTCCGCCATAAACAACACAAGAGAGCTGCTAAGCAATTAGCGGCTTTTTTTGTGCCTGTTACTTTCAAAAGTCTCCGTTCTAACCTCGACCTCAACCTCAACCTCAACCTCAACCTCAACCTCAACCTCGACCTGTTCGCTTTTCTATCGCGTTTCTTGCCTGCTGATGATCATCTGTCATGATGATGATTTGCCTATCTGTGCACAATAATTGATCCCCCCCGATTGTCATTCGAATGTGAAGTATGCTAAATCTTTTAACATTAGAACCACATAGCGAAATCTCATAGTAAATTATTCCACAATGTGGAACTCACAGGCTTGAGACAGGGGATCTGATGGGCCAATCAGTCGCAAAGAACGGGGTGCAACTTCTGGATCGAGCCATTGCTCAATCCTTTGGATAAACGACTCAGCTCACCAGAGCGAGTATCCGTGCGCTAACAATCTGACTGCCATTGACCAAGGCCCTCGGGTACGCACCGTGTTGGAGCCGCCCACCGCCAGCCTGGCAGGAATTCCAGTCAACTGGGCGGAAGAAGATCGGTGTTAATCAGCTAATTTCATTTGATTGAGGTAGGTAATGGGACCAATCGTGGATGTGGTGCCTTCTTCAGCGGATTTCCCGCGACAGGCTGAAGTGGTGGTGATCGGCGGCGGAATAGTAGGTATCGCGACCGCGTTGGCGCTGGTGCAGCAGGGCGTACAAACCGTGCTGTTGGAAAAGGGCAGCGTTGCCGCCGAGCAGTCCAGTCGTAACTGGGGCTGGTGTCGTCGTACCGGGCGCGATATTCGCGAATTGCCGCTGATTAATGCCAGCATGCAACTTTGGGAAACCATGAACCACAGCACCGGCCGCGAAACCGGTTTTCGTCGGCAGGGCATTATTTACAGTTCACGCACTGAGTTACAGCGTGAACGCCATCTGCGCTGGATTGAAGAAGCCCGGCAATATGATATTGATAGTCAAATGCTGAGCCCGGCCGAATTAGCAGCACGGGTGCCTGGCCTGACCTCAAGTTTTGCCGGAGCACTATTTACCGAAGGCGACGGGCGAGCCGAACCGCAAAAGGCGGCACCGGCGATGGCGATGGCGGCCATCGAGGCCGGTTTGAATCTTCAGCAGCACTGTGCGGTGCGCAGCATTGAACGCAGTGCCGGTCGGATAAGCCAGGTGGTGACCGAACAGGGCGCAATAAACTGCCAGTCGGTAGTGGTCGCTGGCGGTGCCTGGTCGCGCCTGCTGTTACAAGGCTGTGGTATTGAAATTCCGCAGCTCAAAGTGTTGTCAACGGTACTGCGTACCCGGCCGCTGCAGGCTGATATCTCCCCCTGTGTCAGTCTGGGTAGCGTGGCGTTACGCCCGCGGCTGGACGGCGGCTGGACCATCGCCAGTTCCGCCAACAGCGTGGTCGACATCACCCCCGATTCGCTGCGCTTTATGAAACAGTTTATGCCCGCATTCAGGGTTGAACGCGGTGCGTTGAAACTAAAATTGGGGCAGCAGTTTGTTGAAGAGGCTCTGCACTGGCGGCCTGGCCAGGCCGATAAAATTTCAATTTACGAGCGTATCAGGGTATTGGATCCCGCCCCGCATCAGCCGTCATTGCGGCAAATGGTCAGCAGTATCAAACGGGCACTGCCCGCTTTTAACGGACTGCAGGTTGCGCAGAGTTGGGCTGGACTGATTGATACTATGCCGGACGCCATTCCGGTGATTTCAGGCGTTGATAAGGTCGCTGGAATGTACGTGGCGACCGGATTTTCGGGGCACGGGTTTGGTATTGCTCCGGCTGCCGGGCAGCTAATGGCGGATTTAGTCCAGAATAATGCGCCGATCGTCGATGCCACACCTTTCCGGCTTTCACGCTTCAGCGACGGCGAGCAGGTCGTTGCTCAGCACTGGCTTTGAGCTGGTGCAGGCAAAGCGTCGGAGCCTGATAAGCAAATTATGGCGTTTTAGCACCCGCGTTACGCCAGATTAGCACGCTCCCTTCCGAATGGCCGGTGACCGGATCGGTTTCCGGTAACGGAACCGCGGCCACCGCCTTGATACGCGAGGCCAATTTTGACGGCTCGTCATGGCACAGGTCGGCGGTTGTCGCCGGTGGGTAAGCGCCGACCATCATAAATTTATCGTCGGCAGAAATCTGTTTATGGCCGACACCGGCTGGCAATAACAGCACATCGCCAACGTTAACCTCAATAATGCGGCCTTTCTCACCGCCCAGCTGCAATTTTGCCGAACCGGCAAACACGCCAAGCGCTTCGGGGGTATTACTGTGGAAGTGGGTAAAGGTGTACACGCCGTAGCGCCACTGCGGCGGCCAGCCATTAGCGCTAAACATGTGCTCAAGATAATCGGCATTGTCGACCGCGTCGGGTGGGATAACACGATGATAGATAATCACCGGCAGCGGGCTATTCGGTACGCCGCCGTCGGGTTTGGTGATAGGTAAAATCTCCATTGCCACCTCTCTGGGTTCGGCAAAGCCCCACTTCGGCAGGGCTAAAAGCGGGATAACTCCCAGAAGAGTACAAAAGCGTCGTCGATCCAGCGGCATGGGCACTGCTCCTTGTCCATCATGGACCCTGACCTGATCTACCCTATTTACGGACCTGACTAATCTGCCCGCGTGAATCTCAATGGCTTACCTTCATCATATATAGAACAAAATACCGGGAATATCACGCATTGCTGTGGCATTTATGACCTCGATCGTGCTTCAAAGATCGGAATAAGCCGAATTACGACCACAATCAACATATTAAAGTACTAAAAATTTGATTAATGACCATTTTCTTCTAGCCTTAAGTGAACATAAAGCACTTCTAGGAGAAGTCATGAATAAGAAAATGTTGATTATGGTTGCCACAGCGGTCTCTGTGCTTGCGGGTTGTTCTACTTATGACCGGGCAACAAGCTATGTCTCAGTGCCGGTAGTGAGCGATGTTAAAGTGGGGATGACCCGAGCGCAGGTGCGTGCGATCGCTGGCCCACCGTCTACAGAAATTACGCTGATCCACGCGAAAGGCACCTGCCAGACCTACGCGGTTGATCCTCGCGACGGTAAAGCGCAGACCTATTTCGTAAGCTATAACGACACCGGTCACGTAATGAACAAGGGTTATCAGACCTGTTCAAGCTATGACAAAGATCCGCAGTCTGGCACCTGATTAGTGCTGACTGATTGATTACTAATAGCCTGCCAACCTGGCAGGCTTTTTTGTATCTGCAAGAAGAGAAATTTATGGCGCACTAGGTCCGTTGGGTGACGATGCGCACGCCTACCTTACTGACGCGTTTGCCCTCCATTTCGGCAATAGTCCAGGTTAAACCGTCCCATTCGATGTGGTCTCCAATCACCGGTTCGCCACCCAATAGTTGGGTAACAAAGTGCCCCAGTGACAGCGTTTTGTCGATCGACTCGTCGAGGTTCAGGCCATAAACCTGCGAGATGGCTTCTAATGGCGCGTCTGCTTCGAGAATAAAATCGCCGAAGAAGCGCTCGTCCATCACCACTGCGTTGGTATCGCTAAACAGCTTACCTAATTCTGGGAGATCCTTTTCCTGGCCTATGACGCAGAGAATATCGCCTTCTTTAAGCCTCGTGCTGCCGGTCGGATGCAGCATCGCCGTGCCGCGAAACAGCGCGGCAATGCGGGTTTCTTTCGGCATCTTAAGATCACGCAGCGCCGCGCCGACGCACCATTTCTCCGAGCCAAGCTGATAGATGAAATGTTCCCACTGGGTGTAAATGTCGATATCTAAGCCCACGCGCGAGATTGGCGTTGGCGCCGGAGGGATGATCACCTTGGCCTTTTTCGCCGCAAATCCCAGCGATGTACCCTGCAATAATAGGGAAACCAGCACGATAAAGAACGCCACATTAAAGTAGAGATGCGCCTGCGGAATACCGGCCATCATCGGGAATACGGCTAAAATAATCGGTACTGCGCCGCGCAGTCCGACCCACGAAATAAAGAAGCGTTCACGCAGGGTGAAATTCTTGAACGGCAGCAGGCCGACGAATACCGATAACGGACGGGCGAACAGGATCATCCACAGCGACAACGCCAGCGCGGAAACCGCAATCGGCAGCAGGTCGCTGGGCGTGAGCAACAGGCCCAGCACCAGGAACATCGCAATCTGGCTCAGCCATGCCAACCCATCGAAAGTCTGCATAATGCCGTGCTTGTTGCGCACCGGCAGGTTACCGAGCATCAGACCACAGAGATATACCGCCAGGATCCCGCTGCCGTCGAGGCTGACGGTAACGGCATAGACTAACAGACCCCCGCTAAAAGCCAGCAGCGGGTAAAGGCCGGTGGGTAAGGTCACGCGATTAATCATCTGCTGCAGTAGCCAGCCGCCAACCAATCCGAAGGTGATGCCCAGTCCAAATTGGCGAATGACGTCGATGACAAACATCCAGCTCAGGCCGTGTTCGCCTTTGGCAATCATGTCGATCAGGGTAATGGTCAGAAAGACGGCCATCGGATCGTTACTGCCGGATTCTATTTCTAGCGTGGCGCTAACGCGTTCGTTTAGACCTTTGCCGCCAATCAGTGAGAATACGGCGGCGGCGTCGGTAGAGCCAATGATGGCACCGATCAGCAGGCCCTGCATCAGGTCGATATGAAATAGCCAGGCGGCGGCGAGGCCGGTGAGCCCGGCGGTAATCAGTACGCCGACGGTCGCTAAAGACAGCGCGGGCCACAGCGCCACGCGAAACGAAGAGGCGCGAGTGCGCATGCCGCCGTCGAGCAGGATAACCGCCAGCGCCAGATTACTGACCAAATAGGCCGCGGGATAGTTGTCAAAGGCGATACCGCCAATACCGTCGACCCCGGCGAGCATGCCGATGGCCAGGAAGATAACCAGAATAGGGATGCCGAGGCGTGAGGAAAGCGAGCTAAGCAGAATACTGGCTGCTACCAACAGCGCGCCTATGAAAAAAAGTGTGTTGATAGTACTGGCATCCAATGTGTCATTCTCCTGTGAATTTTGCGGCCGTGAAGCAGTCACCGAGTCAATGACTATACCGCTAATTTAACAGGAAATAGTCAATCCCGCTGGCCTAAGTGCGGATTTTTATTGCGCAATAAGTTGGGCTGATATTACCCGGTTTGCAGGAGGTGATGGCTTATGGGTTGGCGGGATTCGGAGGCTAAAAGCGGGCTTATGGTCAATAAACGCCAGGGGGTTTAATGACCATAATTCTTGCTACTTTGGATCCTAAGAACGAGGTGTTAAGGCCAGTCGTCTTGCCAACACCTCTTAGTCTGCCTGCTTACTTGCCGTTCCACGCCTTTAACGCCTGATCCCTGACTTGCAGTTTTTGTTCAGGCGACAGTTTGTTGTAGTTCGGGGCCAGACCGCTCTCCCAATCGCCATAGAGCGGGTTGGGCAGCACGATAAACTGAGTGCCAAACAGGGCGTGGTTGCTGTTGACGAAATTGCGGCGCTCGGCGTTGCCCTGGTGGTAGGTCGCGGCACCGAAGTCATTCAGATTGTCGCCGATGTAAAGCACGGTGTTATAGCCTTCGCTTTTGATAGCGTCAAAACGCGCCTGCTTATTCGAGGTCGTGGTGTTCAGACGCAGCGTCTTCTGGTTAACATTCGGGAAGCCCAGGCGCTGCAGGTTGGCCGCGGTCGCGGCATAGTCTTGCTGGCTGCGGTTGGAGACGTAGAACATAATCCCGCCGTGGCTATCGACATACTGGGCGAAGCTGACGGCACCCGGTATCGCAGTAGCCTGTTTGGCCTGCGTCCAGCGCGACCAGCTCTTGTCATCAAACGGCTTGTTGGCCTTCACCTGCCACGCGCTGTAGGCGCTGTTGTCGATCATGGTTTCATCGAGATCAACCACTACCGCTTTCTGTTTCCCGGTCAGGGATTGCGCCTTGTCAAACGCGTAGGTCGCCGTGGTAAACGCCTGATAAGCGAGCGCCTGATATTCGCCCGACTGCTGGAACCAGTTCAGCGCCATCACCGACTGGTCGTTTAACTGCGCCCCGGCATCCGATTTAGCCTGCTGCGCACATCCGCTCAGCGCCAGTAAAACCAGTGCGCCAGTGCCGTAAAGAGAAGCTTTCTTCATCATTATCGTTATCGTCCTGTGATAGAGAAATTAGCAAGTGGGTGATCCCCAAAGGTGGGTATGAAAAACTTTAGCAGATTCAGCGCGCTGTAAAAGGGGAGGTGCGCGGATTTTTGAGATGGATAAGCTTTTCATATGACGAAAAAAGCCGGGGGATGAACCCGGCGAAGGCGCTATGAAATAAAAAATACCACGAGGTCTTATTATTAGAATGGGTCGTTAAGGCCAACGGCAACGCCGTCGGTGTACAACGCTAATTTGTTATCATTACGGCTAATGTATACGCCACAAAAGTCGACACACTCGGTTTGAGTACTACGTCGCACCATGCTGTCATCGTTTTGCCCTGTTTTTAGTCACTACTATTTTTAATTCAAATACGCTATTCATCATGGGTGCGGTTATTTCCATCTATGAGTGGAAATTTTTACCGCGAGGGTTTTTTACCTTATCTATGTGATCGATTTATGACATCGAAATAACAATGTTGCTTTTAAGTCAATGATTTTAATACGCTAGCTAATAATGGTATTCGCTATTTAATTTGCGGCTGACGTGGGCAGGCGAGTGTGGGACAATGGCAACACCCTATGAAAACGACAAGAGATGCATGGCGCTGTCCTCCGCAGTAAAAGATCAGATAAGCCAGTGGTACAAAGCCCTACAGCAGCAAATTCCGGATTTTATCTCCCGCGCGCCCCAGCGTCAGATGATTGCCGAGGTCGCGAAGGCCTTTACCAGTGATTCAGCTCGACACCTCGCCATTGAGGCGCCTACTGGCGTGGGGAAAACCCTGTCGTACCTCATCCCCGGCATCGCCGTCAGTCGGGCAGAAGAAAAGCCTTTGGTGATTAGCACCGCCAACGTTGCGCTGCAAGACCAGATCTTCAGTAAAGATCTGCCGCTGCTAAAAAAAATCATCCCCGATCTCAAATTTACCGGGGCCTTTGGCCGTGGGCGCTATGTCTGCCCGCGCAATCTGTCGATGATGAGCGCTGAAAATGCGCAGGGCGATCTGGGCCTATTTTTAGGCGACGAGCTGGCACCCTCCAGCGGCGAAGAGCAGCAGTTTTGCTCGACCCTCGAAAAAGCCCTGAGCCGCTATGAGTGGGACGGCCTGCGCGACCACTATAAGCAAACTATTCAAGATCCGCTGTGGCAGAAACTCAGCACCGATAAGGCCAACTGCCTGGGCCGTAATTGTCACTATTTTCGCGAGTGCCCGTATTTTGTGGCGCGCAAAGAGATTGAAAGCGCCGACGTGGTGGTCACCAACCACGCGCTGGTGATGGCCGCGCTGGAGTCTGAGTCAGTGTTACCCAACCCCAAGGATTTGCTGCTGGTGCTCGACGAGGGCCACCATCTTCCCGAGGTGGCGCGCGATGCGCTGGAGGTGGATGCAGAGATAACCGCGGTCTGGAATCATTTACAGCTCGACAACTTTGTGCGCCAGTTTGAACAGTGCCTGGCACTGTTTACGCCGAAGAATCCGCCGCCGTTGGCCAACGCCGAGCGCCTGCACAATCACACCGCCGAGATGCGTGAACTGCTCATGCTGATTGAGCAGCAGGCCAATCAGTTCTTGCCGGCCGATGAGCCGGAGGCAGAGTACCGCTTCGAGATGGGGATATTGCCCCCCGAGCTGACCGACCTTTGCGCCCGCCAGTTCAAACTCACCGATGCGCTGCGTGGCCTGGCCGAGTTTATGCTCAACGATCTCAGCGAAAAAACCGGTAAGCATGATATATCGCGCCTGCATCGCGCCATTTTGCAGATGAGCAGGATGCTGGGTTATCTCGAAACCATGACCAAGCTTTGGCGACTGGCGGCGTTAGACAAAGCCTCTAATGCACCCATCGGCAAATGGTTGACGCGGGAGTATTTCGATAATCAGAGCCATCTGCTGTTTCACTGTGTCGGCATTCGCGTTAGCGATCAGTTAGAAAAACTGCTCTGGCGCAAGGTGCCCCACGTGGTGATGACGTCGGCGACGCTGCGCTCATTAAATAGTTTTTCACGTATTCAGGAGATGAGCGGCCTTAGCGAAAGGGCCGGTGACGTGTTTATCAGCCTTGATTCGCCGTTCAATCACGTCGAACAGGGAAAAATCGTCATCCCGCAGATGCGCACCGAGCCATTAATGGCTAACGAAGCGCAGCATATCCAGGAGATGAGTGATTTCTTCCGCGCCGAGCTGGCCAGTGAAAAGCATCGCGGCCTGCTGGTACTGTTTGCCAGCAATCGCGCGCTGCAGCAGTTTGTCGACCTCATGCCCGACCTGCGGCTTATCATGCTGGTGCAGGGCGATCAGCCGCGCTATCGGCTGGTGGAAGAGCACCGTAAACGGGTGGAGGCTGGAAAAGTCAGCGTGCTGGTTGGCCTGCAGTCGTTTGCAGAAGGTCTGGACCTGAAAGGCGATTTACTGACCCAGGTGCATATTCACAAGATTGCCTTCCCGCCGATCGACAGCCCGGTGATCCTCACCGAGGGTGAGTGGCTGAAGACGCTGAAACGTTATCCTTTTGAAGTGCAGAGCCTGCCCAGTGCCTCGTTTAACCTGATCCAGCAGGTCGGGCGCCTCATCCGCAGCCACGAGTGCCGGGGCGAAATCGTTATTTATGACCGTCGGCTGATCACTAAAAACTACGGTCCGCGGTTGCTGGCTGCGCTGCCGGTCTTCCCCATCGAACAGCGCGTTATGCCGGAACCCGGCTTTGGAAAATATCTTGCGCTGAGCAAAACTAAAGGGGTCAAGGGGCGGCGTAAACGCTAGCTCCGCTTTCCTCATCTGCCGTGCTAACAGCAAGGTTTCTCCCCGCCATCGGCTGGGTTATGCTGGGCGTATTCGCAGGTGAGGGAACAACAATGGATTTTACAAAGATAATTAAAGAAGTCGGACGCGGTAAAAATCATGCTCGCGATCTCGACAAGCAGCAGGCGCTCGAACTTTACCGTCTGATGCTGGCAGGCGAGGTGCCTGATTTACAGCTCGGGGGATTATTAATCGCCTTTCGTATCAAGGGTGAAGCCGAGCAGGAAATGCTGGGCTTTTATCAGGCGATGGAAGAGCAGACGCTCAAGCTGCAGGCTCCGGCTAATCGCCCGATGCCGGTGGTGATCCCCAGCTATAACGGCGCACGCAAACAGGCCAACCTGACCCCGCTGCTGGCAATCTTGCTGCATCGTCTGGGCCTGCCGGTGATTGTCCACGGGGTAATCTCCGATCCCGGGCGGGTCACCAGCTATGAGATTTTTCAGGCGCTGGATATTGCGGCTGCTCATACCGCCGAAGAGGCGCAGGCTCTAGTAGATAGCGGCCGTGGCCCGGTATTTATTCCGGTTTCAGTGCTTTGTCCGCCTATCGACCAGCAGCTGAAGCTGCGCTGGCAAATGGGCGTGCGCAACAGCAGCCATACGCTCGCCAAGCTGGCGACGCCGTTTAGCGATAGGTCGGCACTGCGTTTAGCCAGCGTCTCCCACCCGGAATATATCCAGCGTGTCTCGTCATTTTTTAACGATGTCAACGGCCTTGCGCTGCTTTCACAGGGCACCGAAGGTGAAGTGTATGCCAACCCGCTCCGCAGCGCGCCGGTTCACCTGATTGGTCAGGGCGAGCAAAAAATTCTGCATCCTCGTCAGGAGTTTAGTTCACCCTCGCTGCCTGCGGCCAGGGACGCGCAAACCACCGCTGACTGGATCACTGACTGTCTGGCGGCCAAAATTGCCATTCCCCAGGCAATCCTCAACCAGCTTGCCTGCTGCCTGGTCGCTACAGGATTGGCCGAGGACATGCCAGAGGCGCTGAGGCTGGTCGAGCAGCTTTTTTAGCGCCGTTTTCGTCGACAGACTTGGAGTCTGAACTTACACTCAAAGCATAATTTCTTTTACTTTCAGCCAAGAAGGGCGCTATGAAACAGTCACAGGAATATTTTAACGCACTGAATCACGACTATCTGAAGGTACACAAAACCAAGGAACAGCTGTTCTGGCAGAACTATATGGGCATCGGCGACGACGCCGTGGCCGAACAGTTTTCCGCTGCCGAATCGGCTTTTAAGCGTTTTATCTCTAATCCGACGCGTTTGGCCGAACTGCGCGAGCACATTGCCGCGGTTGAAGCGGAGCCGGCAGGCGAGGCCAGGGATCAGCTGCTGAACGGCCTGCACGGCTGGTACCGCTTTTTCGACTGTAACGCGATTGAAGATCCGCAGGCCCAAAAACTCCTCGATGAGATAATTCAAGCCGAAGGAAAGCTGTACGGCAAGCGCAAGCAGCATCGCCTGATGCACACCAACAGCAAGGGTGAGCGGGTCAATGCCTCGCTCGGCGAGCTTTTGACCAATCAGGCAACCAATGAAAACGAAGAGTATCGCCGCAGCTCACAGCTGGCCCTGCGCGAGCTCGAACAGTGGTTATTGCATAACGGCTTCCCGGAACTTATCGCGCTACGTAACCGCTTCGCCCGCCAACTGGGATACCGCAACTATTTTGATTATAAAATCAATAAAACCGAGCAGATGACCCCCGAGCAGCTGTTTGTCATCCTTGACCGTTTTGAGGAGCAGACTCGCGAGGCCAACGTGCGCAGCCTGAACGAGCTGGTAGGGCGGGCGGGCGACGGCGCGCTGATGCCGTGGAATATCCGCTACGCCAGCGCCGGTGATGTCACGCGACAGTTAGATCCCTATTTTCCGTTTGCCGACTCTCTCGGTCGCTGGATCAACAGCTTTAAGCGCCTGAATATCGGGTTTAATGGCGCAGAAATGCAGCTCGATCTGCTGGTGCGTGAAGGTAAATATGAGAACGGCTTTATGCACGGGCCGGTGCCGCCGTTTGTCGACCAGGGGAAATGGGTTCCAGCGGTGATTAACTTTACCAGCCTGGCAAAACCGGACCAGGTGGGCAGTGGCGCAACAGGCTTGACGACGCTGTTCCACGAGGGCGGACACGCGGCACATTTTTCTAATATTCGCCAGAACGCGCCGTGCTTCTCGATGGAGTTTCCACCGACATCGATGGCCTATGCGGAAACGCAGTCCATGTTTTGCGATAGCCTGCTCGACGACGCCGATTGGCTGAAACGCTATGCTAAAAATGAGCAGGGCGAGCCGGTGCCGGACGCGCTTATCAAAGAAAGCATCGCAGCGCGCCAGCCGATGCGGGCTTTCAACGAGCGTCACATCCTGCTGATGCCGTATTTTGAATGGCAGCTGTACCAGTGGCCGGAGGAGAAGTGCACCCCAGAGGCGATAACCGCCCTGGCTCGTGACGTTGAGACGCATATCCTTGGCGTCGCTGGCAGCCCGCGGCCAACGCTGGCCGTGCCGCATCTGCTGTCGCTGGATTCCGCCTGCTCATATCAGGGTTATCTGCTGGCGCTGATGGCGGTGGAGCAAACGCGTGCCTTCTTCCTCAAGCGTGATGGTTACCTGACCGATAATCCGGCTATAGGCCGCGACCTGGCCAGGCATTACTGGACGCCGGGCAACAGCGTCACCCACGACGAAACCCTGCGTAGCCTGACCGGTGAAGGCTTCAACCCTGACTATCTGGCCGAGGCCTGCAATCAGACGGTGGCGAGCGCCTGGCAGGAGGCTCAGGAAGTTATTGCCCAGGCCGCGAGCCGCGAGCAGCCTGCGGCTGATTTTGACCTCAACGTGCATATCAAGGTGGTTGATGGTAAGCGCGTACTGGCGGATAACGCCGAGGATGATGAGGCCATGTGTCAGGACTTTGCCGATTTTGTACAGCAGACCTATTTCAGAAAATAGCGGCGCTGGACGGCGTTAAACCTGGGGAGCAGCGGAGATTGCCACGTTGCCATTGGCTGCTGCTCCCTGGCAGGGTTAGCGGTAATTATCGCGCGTCGGGACGCACCAGGTCGAAGCGCAAATCTTCCGAAATCCCGTAGTAGGCGGAGGGACCGCCGGCGCGCAATACCGGTTCGGCCAACGCGGTTTGATACACCCCTTCTTCGTTCAGCAAGTGGCGGGCAATGTGCACCGCGACAACCTCGCCGAGCACCAGCCAGGTGTCGATTTTTTCGCCGCTCGCGCCCTGAAGCTGAATGCATTGGGTCAGTTTACACTCAAAATTAACCGGACTTTCGGCTACTCGATCGGCGGCAACAATATTGCCCGGCAGCGGAGTCAGGCCTGAAAATTCAAACTCATCGCGGCCGTGCTCCAGCGACGCTGAGCTTTCATTCATTTTGAATGCCAGACTGCGGGTGGTCAGATTCCAGACAAACTCTCCGGTCTCGACGATATTGGCCACGCTGTCTTTCCAACCGCTGCTGGCAAAACCAATGATCGGCGGACGATAATTAAAACAGTTAAAGAAGCTGTAGGGAGCAAGATTTCTCTGGCCCTTGGCGTTGCGCGAGGAGATCCAGCCAATCGGTCGCGGCCCGACAATCGCATTTAACGGGTCGTGTGGCAGGCCATGCCCTTTGGCTGGTTCATAGAAATAGCGATCGTCAGAGCTCATAATTTACCTTTTTGGGTCGATCATCAATTACCCTTCGACTATTCGTTGCTCAGTCATCGGGACGTTTTCAACAGCTTAGCTAAGCTTGGTCGAATTTACAGTGGCCTTCTGTGTGATGCACACAGCCACGGGCGGTGGTTTGTGTTATCTTACGCGGCAGAATTTTCCCCGACCGCGGCGGCTTTTCAGCCACGTTGACGCATCGGGCAAGCTTAACATTGATATTGGAGAGTCATTCAGGTGGAAAGAAAGAAAGCGATTCCGCAGGATAAAAAGATAGTTTTCCCGCAGGAAAAAAGCGGGCTTCACGCGCGAAATCGCCATCGTAGCCGCTATGATTTTCCTGCTCTGATTGTCAGCAGCCCTGAGTTAGAAGCCTTCGTGGCCGAAAACAAATGGGGTGACCTGTCGATCGATTTTGCCGATCCGCAGGCGGTGAAGGCGCTGAACCGCGCGCTGCTGCGTCATTTCTATCAGATTGAAAACTGGGATATTCCAGCCGACTATCTGTGCCCGCCAATCCCGGGCCGGGCGGACTATATTCATCACCTGGCCGACCTGCTGGCAACCAGCAACGGTGGCGAGATCCCGCAGGGTAAAAACGTGGCAATCCTGGATATCGGCGTGGGTGCAAACTGCATTTATCCGATCGTTGGCCTGCGTGAATACGGCTGGCGCTTCACCGCCAGTGAGATTGATGAAGTCTCAATGGCGGCAGCGAAAAAAATCGTCGCTACTAATCCGCTGTTAACCAACCAGGTGCGTTTCCGCCTGCAGGCCAAACCTCCACGTATCTTTGACACCATTATTCGTCATGACGAGCGCTATGATGCGGTGATCTGCAATCCACCGTTCCACGCATCGGCCGAAGAGGCCGCTGCCGGTAGCCAGCGCAAACGCGACAATCTGGGCCTGAACCGTCGAGGTGACAAGTCAGAGCTTAACTTTGGCGGTCAACACAACGAACTGTGGTGCGAGGGTGGCGAAGAGGCGTTTGTGGAGCGCATGGTGGAAGAAAGCGCCGCTAAGGCGAATAACTGCCTGTGGTTCACCGTGCTGATTTCCAAGAAAACCACGTTGCCGCTGATTTATGACGCGCTGGAAGAAGCGGGGGCCACCAACGTGCGCACCGTGGAAATGGCGCAGGGTCAAAAAGTCAGCCGCTTCGTGGCCTGGACTTTCCTGACTCCCTCGCAGCAAAAAGCCTGGGGCGGGAAGCGCTGGGTGCGTTAATAGCTTGAGTTCCGGCCTGTCTTATCCCCTAAGCAGGCCGAGTTTTTTAAATCTTTCAAAACGATATAATATAGCTCAACACCCGATGGTGATTTTTCAACCCGCTTGACGTGCGTTTACAGCACCTGTATTGACTTACTCTCGTTACTCTAGCGAATTGGTTTCGATTTTAGGCATAACCATTCTCGATTCTTTACCTCGACCATAATTAATCATGGGTTTTTCGATATATTTGTACGTTGCCAGGGAAAGAAATACGACGAAAAACAAGCACAGTGGCAGAGTATAAAGCGTCAATTGCAGGTTAAAAAAGGTTGCCAGGGTAAAGATTACAATACCATGTAACAGATAGATGCTGTAGCTGACCTCACCCAAGGTTATTGCAGGTTTAGATCTGAGCAAGCCGAAAATACTGCATCCACGTGTTATTAAAAAGAAAATTACCAAGCAGCTAAGTTGAATTGATACCAGTCCAACTCTCGTACCAGCGTGCAGTGTTAACGCTAAGGCAGTCGCGAGAAGTAAAATACTGCTGAATATAGGGGTGTCAAAATTAATCTTAATTTTGTCACTAAATTTCTCTTCAATGATTGTCATCCACCAGCCCATTGCGAAAGGCATGAAGTTTATAGCGACAAAACCTGCGAAGGTTGCATTGAATAGAATTAGGGTAATAACAATTAAAAACAATGCGATAGATGATTTTCTTTTAATAAATATTAAGAAAGTAGGGAGCAGTAGGTAGAACAGCCATTCGTATTTAAGCGTCCAGGTAACCCCAGCAGTGATCTTGTTTGAATCAAAGTAAGTAGGATAGTAGCCGCCATTAAAGATTGCCCAGTTACCGATCGCTTTAAAATATTCTAAGGTTGAGGCGGTGCCAGAAGATAAAAATGAAGAGTACAGTAGCGTAATAATTACGGCAAAGAGGTACAACGGGACTACTCTAAAAACTCTTGATTTATAAAGCTTGTACCATAACACCTTGCCACTTTTTATTTTTTTAATGAAAAGATAGGCGGTAATCATGAAAAATATCTGTACGGAGGCGACGCCCATGTTATTAAGATAGGCTGCATGGGGGGCGACCCATTCGCCGCTCACTCTCCATAATTGAAATATATAAAAATGATGGAAGAAAACAAATATTGCTAAAAACCCCCTCAGTCCGTCAATGCAACCATCGCGGGAACCAGAAGGAGAAGAAATCTTGAAAACCTGCTTATTTATCTTTTCAGTTAAATAGAACATAGCAAAAAGCGATATTGAAATAGAAGCAAGATACAAGGACGGATTCATCCTTTACACTCCTCTTACAAGATTTTAATATAATATTACCTTTGATCATCATTTAGTCAAACATTGATTTAAATAATCATTAAACATGGTGATGGAAGTGGGGGGCACTTTGGTGGGGGAAATTAGAGAGGATGTTGAAAACTAAGTGGAACCTTTGCATTGAAAAGGGCCTCTTTCGAGGCCCTTTTTTTTAGGATACGTGCTGGAGGAATTCGCGCAGGCGATCGCTTGGCGGATTAGCAATCAGCTCGGCCGGAGGCCCATCTTCGGCAATGCGGCCTTTATCGATAAAGATCAGGCGCGAAGCCACTTTCTCGGCAAAGCCGACTTCGTGGGTAACGATAACCATCGTCATGCCTTCTTCTGCCAGGTCCTTCATTACGGTCAACACTTCGTGACGCAGCTCTGGGTCAAGTGCAGAGGTTGGCTCATCAAACAGCATCAGCTTTGGCTTTACCGCCAGCGCGCGGGCGATGGCCACGCGCTGCTGTTGGCCGCCTGACAGCTCCGAAGGATAGTGATGCGCTCTTTCTGACAGGCCGACCTTGGCCAGCAACTCTTTCGCCAGTTTTTGCGCATCGTCCTTGCTCGCACCGCGCACGCGGATTGGGCCAAAGGCTACGTTTTCCAGTGCGGTCATATGCGGGAAAAGGTGGAACTGCTGGAACACCATGCCCGCTTCCTGGCGGATCAGGCGGTCGTCAACCTTAGGATCGTTAACCTTCAGCCCATCAACAATCAAATCGCCGGAGGTGATCTCTTCCAGCTTGTTAATGCAGCGCAGCAGGGTAGATTTACCCGAACCCGAAGGTCCGATAATGACGACCACTTCGCCCTGTTGGATGTTCAGGTCGATATTGTGTAACACCTGGGTTTTACCAAAGTGTTTGGAAACATTTTTAAATTCAATCATAGGATTTTCAGTTTGCGTTCTAAGCGGCGCATCGCAAAGCTCAGTGCCAGGGTGATGATCAGATAGATAACGGCAACAGCACTCCAGATCTCCATGGCGCGGAAGTTACCGGCAATGATTTCCTGACCCTGACGAGTAAGTTCCGCTACGCCGATAACAATAAACAGCGAAGTATCTTTGATGCTGACGATCCATTGGTTACCCAACGGTGGCAGCATGCGGCGCAGGGCCAATGGCATGATGATGTAACGCAGCGTTGCACGGCGGGAAAGTCCCAGCGCCAGGCCAGCTTCGTTAAAGCCACGGTTGATAGACTGCACGGCACCGCGGGTAATTTCCGCAATATAGGCACCGGAGTTGATCACGATGGTCACGACCGCAGCGGTAAAGGGATCGATACGCAGACCGCTGATCATCATTGGCAGGGCAAAATAGATAAACATCACCTGCACCACAATCGGCGTGCCGCGAATAAGCTCGATGAACACCAGAGCAATATTACGGCTAACGACTCCGCCAAACGCGCGCGCGAAGCCCGCGATGACACCGATAATTACGCCGCCCACTAAACCCAG
The DNA here is from genome assembly GCA_963742005.1 of uncultured Gammaproteobacteria bacterium. Lineage (GTDB taxonomy): Bacteria > Pseudomonadota > Gammaproteobacteria > Enterobacterales > Enterobacteriaceae > Rouxiella. Next base: position 59,432 of record CAVUKG010000001.1, read on the forward strand.
GATAGAAATCCATAGGGTCATCTTGGCGCCTTCTAAAAGGATTGGAAGAGCGGCCCAAACAACGCTCCAGTCAAACTGCATGGATTATTCTCCTGATATACAAAAAAGCCGACCCTGGTGAAATCACTCAGGGCCGGTGATATAGCACAGCGTTTATTACGCTAAAACTATATCGCTATAGCGTAATTATTTTGGTTCTGCGTCGAACCATTTTTTATAGATAGCCGCATATTCGCCGTTAGCGCGTAGGGTTTTCAGTGCGGCGTTAACTTTTTCACGCAGTGGGCTGCCTTTAGGGAAGGCAACACCGTAGTCCTGACCCGCAACGGCCGGACCTACCGTTTTGAACTTGCCATTACCGGCGGTCTTAATGTAGTACTGAATGTTTGGTGCATCGAACAGTACCGCGTCAGCACGGCCGGTGCCCAATTCCATGTAAGCGCTGTCAATGTTTGGGAACTGACGAACGTCTTTAGGCTTCAGGTTTGCAGCAATGTAGTTAACCGAGCTGGTCCCGCTTTTAACGGCGATCACTTTACCGTTCAGATCGGCAGTGCTTTTGATGTCGTTGTTGCTGGACTGCACCATGGTGATAAGACCGCTGGTGTAGTAACCATCAGAGAAATCAACGGCCTGCGCGCGCTGAGGCGTAATGGTAATACCCGCCAGAGCCAAGTCGATATTTTTAGTCTGCAGAGCAGGAATGATGCCGTCAAAGTCCATAGGCTTCAGGGTGTAAGAAACTTTCATTTCCTTCGCCAGGGCTGCCCACAGGTCGATATCAAAGCCAACGTATTGGTCACCCTGCTTAAATTCAAAAGGAACAAATGCGGTATCGGTAGCCACGATAAGTTTTTCTTCTGCCGCGTGCGTGCTTACTGCAAAGGCCAGCGTCAGCGCGGCCAGAGAAACTTTTAACATCGACTTCATAAATGCAATTTCCTTTAATTATTTATGGGAAAACAGACCCTATTATCGTTACGTGAGGTGATAAGCAAAAGTTATACCACTTTTTCACTTCACTTAATTTTCAATAGGTTAGTCTCCATTTGATAGCATGAAATGTTAAAGCGTGCACCATCTTGCACTGAGTTGGTGCTTTGCATTTTGCGCTGGTGATCATTTTGGTGCACGCGTCTAGGCTAAACTAATTTTGCTCTGAAAGCTGCGTGTTTATTAACATTTAAAAACATTTATACCGCATTTATGCTAACAAATTATCTTGCAAACGTGATTCTATGCCTTTTTATAGGGCGAGGAGTGTGCACTAAAACGCCATGCGTGGCAATGTTAGCGATTAATGCGCTTTGCTAGTGCGTTAAGAGAAGAGGGGGAGGGGAATTTTGATCAAAAAAGGGGAAGCCTAAGCTTCCCCTTTTTTACTGTTAACAAGACAGTCTTAAAATTACTCGATGTTAGCTTCGATAAACCACAAAAATTTGTCCAGGTCGCGAGACGCGGCGGTGAAAATATCCGCGGTGTCTTCATCTTCAACCTGAGTAATCGCTTTGCGAGTATCGTTAGCAACGATGGCGTAACGTTCTGCCAGCGCTTTCAAATGTTCTTGAACAGAGTGAATATTAGTTGGGTAACTTTTCAGCGGGGTTTTATCATTAACCACCTGCACGGTGCCCAGCGCCGTACCACCCAGTTGGATCACACGTTCTGCAATGGTGTCCTGATGGTCGGTTATCGCGGTGCGGAAGCCGTCCAACATTTCATGTACGCCAATAAAGTTGGCGCCGCGCATGTTCCAGTGAGCCTGCTTGGTGATCAGTGAAAGGTCAACAAACTCCACCACTAACTTGTTCAACACCTTGATGGTTTCTAACTTGGTGTGGTCGTCTACGTCATTGCGCGTATAGATAAGTTCTGAAGATTTCGTTTTTACCAGTTTAGCGGTACTCATCATTTATATCCTCTTCAGTGAGTAGTTCTATATATTTAGTCAATATTCGGTCACGGAAATAAGTATAGCAAGCTTTGGGCAAAGCGTCGGAAAATATTACCTATCAATCCTATCGCTGTTAGCTAATGACACTATTTATAATTTACGTTAAGTCAACCATGGTGAGTAAATTTGACCCTCACTTCGGTTATAGACTCGCCGTGAGTAATTTACCTGTGGTTGAAAAGCATAAATTTCAACCCACTAGCATAAGAATTTTTTTATCATGATGATTTAGTTTGTTTTTTATCGCTTCACCCCAAGGCTGAAAAATATCTAAATCTTAATGTAATTTATTTTCATTGGCATTTGTAGAATGAGAAAGGTTTATTATTAAGACTATTCTGTTTTATATTCAAGGCTGTTGAAATTAGACAAATCTCTATAAATAAGCCCTGTGAGGGAGTATAAGAGCTCTCCCTTATATATAATTTCACCCACTCAGAGTGCTATACGGCCGCTGTACAATACCGCTCCCGTGGGCTGTCCGGTCGGCGATCCGCCTTTGGGTTCAAGACTGATTGCCAGAGTGGATGCGCCGCCTGGCTGAATATCCTCGAGAGCCAATGTTGTTGGAGCATCGCTGCTTAACAGGCCCAACGATTTTGCTTTGCCTCCGGCTGGGATAACCCAAAGTTGCAGGCTGCGATCGCTCGCCACTCGCGCGGCCTGAAGCGGGGTGATAGTCAACTGCTGGCTACTGGCGTTGGCCATCACGACCCACTGTCCTGATGACGCAGTAACGCTGTTAGCCAGCACCGCAACCGGCGTTGCGCTGGCTTTTATCCCCGAGGATTCCCACAGTTTAGGCGCCAGCAGTAATGCAGCCAGGCAGGCCGCGACCGCCCAACCCAGGTAGGCACGGGTAAATCGCCTGCCGGTGTGGCTCTCGGCCAATGGCGTCTCATTTACCGGCTCCTGCGGCAGCGGTTTTGGCGGCATTTGTAGTTGAATTTTTTTCCAAACTGACGCGGGGGGCACCACCGGGATCAGCTGGTTGTCCAACTGAGCAAACGCCTCCTGCCAGCGGGCAACGTCGGCTGCCAGTTCGGAGTCTCGACGCATCTGCTGTTCAAAATGCAGGCGCGCCGGGCCGCGAAGAGTCCCCAGTGCATATTCTGCCGACAACGCGGCGCGATATTCGCGTCTGTTTTTCATAGGCCTACGCAGCTTTTAAGATGTTCCAGGGCGCGACGGATCCAACTTTTTATCGTGCCAAGAGGTTGTTGCAAGTGGTCGGAAACTTCGCCGTGCGAAAGTCCCTGGTAGTAAGCTAACACCAGGCTTTGCCTTTGTTCGCAGGGGAGATGCTGTAGACATTCCGCCAGTTTTTTTGCCTCGCTGTCCTGTTGTAGACGGCGCAGCGGTTGATCGTACTCATCGGTGAGACGGTCTTGCGCCTCTTCCTCCAGCGCCAGCAGCTGATTATCGCCGCCGCGCAGCCAGTCAATCGCACGGTTGCGTACAATATGTGTTAGCCAGGTCATCGGTGAACTAAGCAGCGGATCATAGTGGGTTGCCCGATTCCAGGCTGTAATGTAACAGTCGTGCAGCACTTCTTCTGCCCAGGCACGTCGCCGCAGCATGCGCAGCGCGACCGCAAACAGGCGGGGAGAGGTTAAAAGGTACAGTTGCTCAAAAGCCTGACGGTCTCCTGCGGCCATGGCCTGCAGCAATTGCCTGTGCAGTAGGCTATCGCCTGCGGGATTTTCAAAGGCGCTGTCTTTCATTGGTTCTTCCTGAAGACTCAAGAATGCAGCCCACCGGCGGTACTGCATTCCTCCGGCGGTGTCCCGAATGGAACACCGCTTATCATTATAGAAGAGCGAATTTATTTAGGCATCAATACGGTATCGATAACATCGATTACACCGTTGCTTTGGTTCACATCATAGGTGCTGATATTGGCAACGTCGCCTTTAGCGTCTTTCAACTGAATGTTGTGAGGCCCGTTGGCAATCAGCCACAGTGCCTGACCGTTAACGGTTTTAAGCTCTGCGTGGCCGCCGCCTTTTTTCAGCAGTTTTTCGAGGTCTTTCATTTCATATTTACCGGCCACTACGTGGTAGGTCAGGATGCTGGTCAGCGTCGCCTTGTTTTCGGGTTTGACCAGGCTATCAACCGTACCCGCCGGAAGTTTGGCGAACGCTGCGTTGGTTGGAGCGAAGACGGTGAATGGGCCTTTGCCTGAAAGGGTATCGACCAGGCCTGCGGCTTTAACGGCAGCCACCAGGGTGGTGTGATCTTTGGAATTTACGGCGTTCTCAACGATATTTTTTGACGGATACATTGCCGCTCCGCCAACCATGGTGGTGTTGTCGGACATCATTGCTGCCATTGACGCGGTGCTGAACAAAATTGAAGCACACAGGGCGGTACGGATAAATGTTTTCATGATGTATTCCTGTAGAGTTGAGTCGGTATGATGTTTGCCTGACATCAATACATACGAATCAGCCTCGTTTTTGGATGCAAATAAGGTCGAAATAAATGCATTATTTCGACCTTATTTTTAACAGCATGATTTTTAAGTCTTAATCAATAAAGCTACTGCGGGTCTACCTTGATAGCCTTAATGCTGGCCTTCTTTTGCACCGTCAGCGTGGATCCCGCCGAGGCGGCAATAATGGCGACCAGCGCCAGCCATTGAGTTGAGGTCAGTATCTCATCAAGGAACAGGATGCCGGAAAAAGCCGCCATGGCCGGTTCCATGCTCATAAGCGTGCCAAAGGTTTTAGCCGGCAGTCGGGTTAATGCCATCATCTCCAGCGAGTAGGGCAGTGCCGAGCTGAGCAGGGCAATGCCCAGACCCAGCGGCAGAATGTCCAGGCTGAACAGGCCGCTGTGAGCCTGCATGATGCCAATCGGGCAGAATATCAGCGCACCAATGCTGGAACCCAGCGCCGCCGTGCCGGGCCCGTAGCTGCTGCCTGCGCGCTGTCCGGCGATAATATAGACCGCCCAGCAGGCGCCTGCCGTTAGCGCAAAGCAGGCACCGGTAAGGTCGATTCCTGAAACGTTGCCACCAATAGGCAGCAGGAACCATAGGCCGATCACCGCCAACGCTATCCACACAAAATCAACCGGCCGCCGCGACGAGAACATTGCCACCGCCAGCGGGCCGGTAAACTCCAATGCGACCGCAATTCCCAGTGGAACCGTGCGAATTGCCAAATAGAAAGTATAATTCATACAACCCAGCGCCAGGCCGTAAACAAGCAGCGAGCGCAGATTGCCGCCGCGCATTTTCAGGCGCCACGGCCTGAAATAGGCCAGCAGGATAATCGACCCCATGCCGAGGCGCAGCGCGGTCACTCCCTGTGAGCCGACTAAGGGAAATAAAGACTTGGCCAAGGCCGCGCCGCCCTGCAAGGAAAGCATGGCAATCAGGATCATCGCCACGGCGATTGGCGTTCCGTGACCCTTGGGCGACGTCGGCGAGGTATCGCCGGTTATCCCTGAATGCGATAGGTTTTCTTGAAGATCATTTTTCAAAGATTTTGTGTCCATACGTGTAAAGAGTGGTTAACCGCAGATATTGTACTGGCAAGAAGAATTCTGTGGAGTAAAGAGTGGGTAGGATCTAAAAAAAACTTTGCGCTCAGTGACCTAAAACAGATAAGTCTGGTGAATAATTGTTGTTTTTTTGTTCAAACTATTAGGAATTTTCTGCTAATCTAAAAAAGTTCAATAAGTTCATCTTATATTTTAAATGCAGTAAAGTTGTTATAAATTAACAAGATAGGGGTGTTTGGAAACTTTCTGTTACACCATTTGATGCATTGGACATCTTATAAGAGGCAGAGTTTCACACTACTTTTTGTTATATTTTCATGGTGAAGGTTATTTTGGTTTCCCTTTTTGAGGTGTTTATGAAAAAAATTGCATGTCTTTCCGCATTAGCTTGCGTAGTAGCTTTAGGTACTTCAAGTGCATTCGCTGACACCAGCACTGTTTCCGTTGGTTATGCTCAAAGCGATATGCAGGGCGTTGCTAACAAAGCAAGCGGCTTCAACTTAAAATACCGTTACGAGCAAGATAACAACCCACTGGGTGTGATCGGCTCTTTCACTTATACTAACAAAAGCCACGATCTGACTGGCGATTCTTACAACAAAGGCCAGTACTACGGTCTGACTGCAGGTCCAGCATACCGTCTGGCTGACTGGGTTAGCATCTACGGCGTTGTAGGTATCGGTTACGGTCGTTTCGACAACATCACTAACCCAGGTTCTACTGCACTGCGTCAGAAAGATGACTGGAACGATGTGGGTGTTTCATACGGCGGTGGTTTCCAGTTTAACCCAATGAAAAACGTTGCTATTGACGTTTCTTACGAGCAGAGCCGTATCCGCAGTGTTGACGTTGGCACCTGGATCGCTGGCGTAGGTTACAGCTTCTAATTGCCGAACCACAGCTGCCATTAGTTATAATATTTTTCAGATTAAAAATAACGGCAACTATGATTCGAAAAAAACCGCCTCAAGGGGCGGTTTTTCTTTTCTCGTTAGTCTACTGTTCGCGTTAAATCCCGCTGTACCAGTTATAACCCTGATCTTCCCAATAACCGCCCGGATACTTGTCGGTGACAAAAATCCCGCCAATATGTTTAGCATTCTTAAAGCCAAGCTTGGTCGGCATTCTTAGTCGTAGCGGGTAGCCAAAATCCGGTGGCAGCGGTTGACCGCCAAAATCTAGCGCCAGTATGGTCTGTGGATGCAGCGCGGTCGCCATATCGATGCTGGAATAGTAGCGATCGTCGCATTTAAAACCGACATACTTGCAGTTGAGATCGGCCCCGACGTGCTCGAGAAAAGTTTTTAGCGGTACGCCGCTCCATTGGCCGATAGCACTCCATCCTTCGATACAGATAAGCCGAGTGATCTGACTACTTTGCGGCAGGCGCTGTAACTGTTCCAGCGTCCACGAGGCCTTCTTTTGCACGTTGCCCGAGACTTCGAGGCGATAGTTGGGAATGTCGATTTCCGGCACGTTGTATTCGGGATAATAGGCGTTAAAACGAAAGGGCTTGGTGATCTGGTCAGCCGAATAGGTTTGCGCCAGCTTCTGTCCACTGAACAGCCATCCTTGCACGCGGTCGTTCCAGCGCGACATGGCCCACAGTACTTTGTCGACCTCGTCACCGTCCTGCATATTACAGCCGGTCAGCATTGACACGGCTCCGAGCGTCAGGCCGGACTTAATCATCAGTCGGCGTTGAATATTGACCAACTGCTTGCGTTGATCCGGTTCAAGAATGATTTTTGGCCGCTTTTTTTCATCTGTCATCGGCGCTTTCTCCTGGTTTATTCGCCACGGCATTACCGCCGGTTAACATCGCGGGTAAGGTTTTAGGGACCAATAGCACCATGACGACGTGGACCACGACAAACAGCAGCACGCCACTCATTGCAAAAAAATGCACATAGCGGGCAATAGTGAAGCCACCCATCAGATAAACCAACCCGCTAAACTGCACCGGCTTCCAGATTGATAAACCGGACAGCACCAGCAGCAACCCCAGCAGCAGCACCCCGACATACATCAGCTTTTGAACCGCGTTATATTGAGTAGACTTGTGCGATAGCCGCAGGCGCAGCGCGCCGACAAAATCGTGCCAAACCGAGGAGGGGGTGAAAGGGAAGAATCGCTGCTTGAAATGGCCGCTGAACAGGCCCCAAAGTACATAGAACAGCCCGTTGGCCGCTAATACCCACATTACCGCCAGGTGCCAACCAATGTTGCCGCCCAGCCAACCACCCAGAGTGGCGCTTTGCGGGAAATTAAAATTGAAAATGGGGTCGGCATTATAAATACCCCAACCGCTCATCACCATGCCAATCATCACCAGTAGATTGACCCAATGACAAACTCTCACCGGCCAGGGATGGATTCTTTTTTTACGCATCAGAGTGTCCTTGGAGGGAGGTCAGCTTCGGCCCGCCCTGAAACGCAGACACGTGAGGGGAGCGGACCGAAGCTGTTAATTACCGTTATGCTATTGGCGATGGGCCAAGTTACATCGGTGGGGTGACACCGTCTTTGCCCGCTGCGATACCGCGAGCGGCCAGTGCGCCCTGAGCATCTTTAACCGGGAACAGCACGATGTGAGCACCGGCTTTTAGCAGGCTGCGATCGCCCGGTGCCAGCAGGACAACCGGCACATTGTCAGGCACGACCACGGTTTTCTGACCGTTTTGATATTTAACGGTCAGGGTGCGGCCATTACTGTTAACCAGCTTGCCGACGGTGCCGTTAGTCATGGTATTGATTTTGCCATCGGCAGATTCGAATGGGTTAAAGCCTTCACCGCTGCCGCGCAGGCTTGGCGCAAAGACGTGCACCTCCAGCGCTTTCAGCGTGCCGTTAGCCTGAGGTACCGCCGCAGTGCCGATAAAGCTGTCTGCTTTAATGTCGGTCAATTTACCTTCGGTAACCTGAGTGATTTTGGTCTGGTCGGTTAATTTGACGTCTAGCTTTTCGCCAGAGCGGGTGGTCAGAACCAAAGAGGTTGGCGTGACGGAATCAATAGTGCCACGCGTGGGTTTGATAACGTTGCTTGCATCGGCCGCAAAAGCACCGCTGGTCATCAACAGTGAAGACAAAAGCAGACCGGCAAGGCGTGAAGACTTAATCATTTTACTCTCCAAATTTTCGTATGAGAAACTGACAGGAAGTCAAAGCTCGTTCCATCGTGGAAAGAGCGGGTAATACATCACCCAAGAAAACAGCCACTTGGTGAAGAACACTGCTTACTAATACTAGTAAGAGTGAACGATAAACAGGGACCTGCGGATGACAAGTTGATGACAATATTGTCATCAAAGGTTTCAGGCAGAACTGGTAGACTTTATTAAGAATAGCAGTGAACTAGAGGCATCAATGCGAATACTGGTTATTGAAGACGACACCAGCACCGGCGATTACCTGAAAAAGGGTCTGGGTGAGGCGGGTTATCGCGTGGATTTAGCGCGCAACGGTGCCGACGGACTGTTCATGGCGCTGGAGGACAGCTATGACGCCGTCATCCTCGATGTCATGCTGCCGGGGCTTAACGGCTGGCAGGTGATGGAAGTCCTGCGTAAAAAAAGCGACGTGCCGGTGCTATTTCTCACCGCACGTGACGAGGTACAGGATCGCATTCATGGCCTGGAGCTTGGCGCAGACGACTATCTGATCAAACCCTTCTCGTTCACCGAGCTGATGCTGCGCGTACGTACTCTGCTGCGTCGGGGTACGGTGCGCGAGTCCGATACCTATTCGCTGGCCGATTTGCACCTTGACGTCTTGAGGCGCAAAGTCACGCGACAGGAAACGGTTATCCCACTGACCAACAAAGAGTTTATGTTATTGCATCTGCTAATGCGTCGCGAGGGCGAGGTGCTGTCACGCACCATGATAGCCTCGCAGGTGTGGGATATGAATTTTGACAGCGACACCAATGTGGTCGACGTGGCGGTGAAACGCCTGCGCGGTAAAATCGATCGTCCTTATGATGTGAAACTGATCCATACCGTGCGCGGTATTGGCTATGTCTGCGAAGTGCGTGACTATGAGTAATTCAACATTCTCCGCCTCTTTTTCATTGACCCTGCGCTCCACGCTGCTGTTCGCCCTGATCGGAGCATTGGTGGTGAGCAGTGTGGGTTTTTATCTTTACTATGCGATGGAAAAAGAGATGGTCCGCCGCGCCGATTATCAGGTCGCGGGCAGGGTGCAGTATTTCCGTCAGCTGTTAGGGGACAGTTTTCCGCTGAGCCAGCTCAGCGCTAATCCGGGTTTGTTCGAAAATATGCTCGGCAATGAGCGTGATATTTTACGTTTTAGACTACTGGGACAGCCGGCCATTATTAACGTTAACCCCGGACATATCGCCTTGCCTGAGGTCACCTCGGTTGCCGTGGGCCAGCCCCTGACCCTGGAAAGCGTGCATCATATCCTGGCTGCCGATGATACCCCGGTACGATTTGCTGTCGCCGACGTGCGCATGAGGGACGGCCAAACGGTTGAGATCCTGGCAGGCCATTACATGGCGGGGGAAACTCGCATGCTGCTGGCTTTTCGCTGGGAAATCATCGCTTCGGTGCTGCTAGCCTACGTGCTGATTGCCGGTCTGGGCTATATGGTTATCCGGCGCGGGCTGAGGCCACTGCAGAAAATGGCCCAGGAGGCCGCCCAAATTCACCCCACCAGTTTATCGACTCGATTAAGCGAGAAGGGCGCACCGCTAGAGTTGCAGCAGCTAATTCGCTCCTTTAACGAAATGCTCGACCGTCTGGCGGAGGGGTATCAGCGTCTTAATCAATTTTCCGCCGATTTGGCCCATGAGATCCGCACCCCGGTTGGCGCGCTTATGGGTCACTGTCAGGTGGCGCTGTATCAGACTCGCAGCACCGAAGAGTATGAAACGCTGCTGGCCAATAATATGGGCGAGCTGGAACGTATTTCGCGGATGGTAGAAAATATCCTGTTTCTGGCCCGTGCCTCGCACGCCCGCTCGGCCCTCAGCATTGCGCCACTGTCGATGGAAAGCGAAACCCTGCGCGTGGTCGATTATTTTGAAGGCCTGGCCGAGGAGCGCGGCATCCAACTGCGCTGCCGGGGTGAGGGCGTGATATTTGCCGACGCCCTGTTGTTCCAGCGGGCGTTGAGCAATTTAATCGCCAACGCCATCAATTATGGCGATGAAAATAGTGAGGTTCAGGTCTCGGTTGAACACCAGCCTGACAGCAGCCAGGTCAATGTCGATAACGCCGGTCCGGCGATCCCTGCCGATAAACTCGACAAACTTTTCGATCGTTTCTACCGTGCCGATCCCTCGCGCAGCGAAGGCGGCAGTTCCAACGGGCTGGGGTTATCCATCGTTCATGCCATTATGGCTTTGCATCGCGGTAGCGTGAAGGTCAGCTCGCTGGCTGACGGTAAAACGCGCTTTACCCTGTCATTTCCCCGCCAGCCACGGTGAGGGGATCGTCGGTAAATAAACCAGCCTTGATGAAAGATAATGGCTTCAAGCCGTATCTTGCAGGATCGACAGTGTTTTGCCCGAGGGTAATTGATAGCAAAGAATAAAATGTCGCACTACCGTGATAAACTTTTCAACAGTATATTAGGTTGCCTAGGCTTTGCATCATCTGATGGAGGCATTGTGGAACAGCATAATGGATGCCACGTGCAGACAACCCGATAAATTGAGAATAAAAAAATGGCTAGTGCGCGACTTGTAGTGGCAATCCTTACGCTTGTTATGACCTTGTTGACCCTGTTACCTCTTTCACGCAATCAGCGTTGGTGGGTGCGGGTTTGGGATTTTCCCCGCCTGCAAATGGCGGTGCTGTCGGTAGTATTTTTCATTATGGAACTGTGTCTTTTGCCCGGAAGCGGGCCGCTGGCGTGGTTGACTGTGCTGCTTACGTTAGGCTGCGCGCTGTATCAAAGCTGGTGGATTTTTCCCTACACCGGCCTGGCAAAAACTCAGGTTAAAAAGACGCCGCACACCGAGCATTCTCGGCTCAGGCTTATTAACTGTAACGTGTTGATGACTAACCGTAATACGGCAAAGTTACTGCAAATTATCGAGCAGAATCAGCCGGATGTTGTAGTGTTGCTTGAAACCAATATCTGGTGGCAACAGCAGATGTCATCGCTTGACGCCGATTATCCTTACAGTCTCAAATGTCCGTTAGAAAATCTTTATGGCATGCACGTTTACTCGCGCCTGCCGCTGATTGAGTCAAAAATACAGTACCTGGTGGCCGAGGGGATCCCTTCGATGCACTTTCGTGTCCGCTTGCAGGGCGGTGAGGAGATCGTTATGCACTGCCTGCATCCGATGCCGCCAAGTCCGACCGAGGATGACGAATCGACTAATCGCGACGGCGAACTGATTGCGGTCGGTCATACTGCGGCGCGGGCAACCTATCCGACTATCGTCACCGGCGATCTCAACGATGTTGCATGGTCGCGAACTACCCGTTTATTTATGAAAATCAGCGGATTAATGGATCCACGCCGCGGACGCGGCATGTACAACACTTTCCACGCCGGCTACCCGTTCCTGCGCTGGCCGCTGGATCACGTATTTCACAGTAAAGATTTTACCCTGGTCGACCTGAAACGCCTCGAACCGATGGGCTCCGATCACTTTCCTATCATGGTGGAGTTGGCATTAAACCCGCAGGAGGGGCGCACCCAGGAAAAACTTGAGCTGGAGCAGGGTGATATTCAGGAGGCGCGGGAGAAAATGGAAAACGCCGGTATTAAAAGTCGCGACGTTCATCAGGCGGAGTTTTGCTAGACCGAGCAAGGGGCGGTTTGTGCTGCGCACGGCTTAACGGCATGTGCTGCGCACGGCTGCTATCAGGGTAAATAAGCTCCGAGCAGTTTTTCCGGTTCAAGTTGGCGAATGCTAGATCGAGCATGAGGCGGTTTGTGCTGCGCACGGCTGCTATCAAGGTCAATAGGCTCCGGGGAGTTTTTTCGGTTCAAGTTGGCGAATGCTAGACCGAGCATGAGGCGGTTTGTGCTGCGCACGGCTGCTATCAGGGTCAATAAGCTCCGAGCAGTTTTTCCGGTTCAATAATTTCAACGAGCATTTAACCGGCAGCGCCGGAACCGGGCAAGAGGTCTCCAGGGCGAGCCCTCTTGCATCTCCGCGCCCTTTTTGGTGTCGTTTATGTGTACGGCACCAGACGATGAGTTTGTTTCAGTGGCCTTGATGTGTGGCGTAGGTCGCGCCGCTGCGCGGTCCCTTCATTCGGTCGAAAGCCAAAAGCGTCTTTCGCCCTCACTCAACGCCGCCCTGAGGCCGCCAATTTGGGCATTTACGGAAAAACCGGCAGCCTGGGCTGAGGTCAAAAAACCTTCCTTCTAGCATCATCTAATTATCTAAAATCATTGAATTTATCCCCTCACCCACGGCGTGGGGGAGGGTTAGGGAGGGGGAGCTGGCGGCTCGGAGCCAAGGGAAATACTTTTATATTTCAGTCGCTTGCTCCCCCATCCCAGCCTTCCCCCGCACGCGGAGGAAGGGGCCATTTGGCGCCACTTAACTAACTGAAAACGTTTGTTTTATCCCCTCACCCACGGCGTGGGGGAGGGTTAGGGAGGGGGAACTGTCGACTCAGAATCAGGGAAAATACTCAGATATTTCAGTCGCTTGCTCCCCCATCCCAGCCTTCCCCCGCACGCGGAGGAAGGGGCCATTTGGCGCCACTTAACTAACTGAAAACGTTTGTTTTATCCCCTCACCCACGGCGTGGGGGAGGGTTAGGGAGGGGGAACTGTCGACTCCGGATCAGGGAAAATACTCATATATTTCAGTCACTTGCTCCCCCATCCCAGCCTTCCCCCGAAAATCGGGTGAAGGGGCCGTTCAGCGTCGCCTAATTAACTGAAAACGTTTGATTTTATCCCCTCACCCACGGCGTGGGGGAGGGTTAGGGAGGGGGAACTGGCGACTCAGAATCAGGGAAAATACTCAGATATTTCAGTCGTTTGCTCCCCCATCCCAGCCTTCCCCCGCACGCGGAGGAAGGGGCCGTTCAGCGTCGCCTAATTAACTGAAATTACTGAATTTATCCCCTCACCCACGGCGTGGGGGAGGGTTAGGGAGGGGGAGCTGGCGACTCCGAGTCAGGGAAAATACCTGATATTTCAGTCGCTTGCTCCCCCATCCCAGCCTTCCCCCGCACGCGGAGGAAGGGGCCATTTGGCGTCACTTAACTAACTGAAATTACTGAATTTATCCCCTCACCCACGGCGTGGGGGAGGGTTAGGGAGGGGGAACTGGCGACTCGGAATCAGGGAAAATACTCAGATATTTCAGTCGTTTGCTCCCCCATCCCAGCCTTCCCCCGAAAATCGGGTGAAGGGGCCGTTCAGCGTCGCCTAATTATCTGAAATTACTGAAATTTTCCCCTCACCCACGGCGTGGGGGAGGGTTAGGGAGGGGGAACTGGCGACTCGGAGTCAAGGGAAATACTTCGATATTTCAGTCGCTTGCTCCCCCATTCCAGCCTTCCCCCGCACGCGGAGGAAGGGGCCGTTCAACGTCGTCTTATTGATAGAGTTCAAATTATAAATCGGAGTAAAACACTGAACAAATAATAAGAAAGATCTTTGAGGGAACGGCACTTGACCGCCGCAGAGTTGCCGGTTTTTCTTTTTAAGCCAATATTGGCGGCCTCGGGCCTACGCTGAGCGAGGGAAAGGGAGACGTTTTTGGCTCCCGACTGAGGGAAGGCAGCCCGCAGGGCCGTGGCCAACGCCACGCGCTGGGGTGACTGAAAAGATCTCATTCTTTTGCACGAATCGCGTCGCGAGGGAAAGGGCCCGGGATTCTTAAGGGTGGCGGCCCAGGGCCACCCTTGAGGCGGTCTGGGTCGCCACCCAGTAAGCGCAGCGCATGCTGTTAGGCCGTGCGCAGCACCAAGCCTGCGCAGCAGCAAAAGCCGTGCGCAGCACCATAAGCCTGCGTGGCCCCAAGACCTTAAAGCGCCTCCGAGTCGCTACTCGGGAAAAGTCAACGTATTACCCGGTGCCTCGCGATTAATATGCAGGAAGTTCAGGTGTCGCTCGTATTGGTCAAGAATGTCGTTAATCACCTGATGTTTAGTAAAGTCCATCAGATCGTTACCTTGCGTGCCCTCAAGCAGGAAGGTTTCGAGACGATAATAGTGCGATTTTCCCGAACGGGCGCGATAGGTAAAGCCAGGCACGGCATAGCGCTGTGGCCAAATCTGGTAGATAAAGTTTTGCTCTTCCCCAAGCTTAACCAGCAGTTCAAGGTGGTTGATTTTCTCATCTTCCAGCGCCTCTCCCTCGCTAAACTCGACCTTCGCCCCGCGCAACGCGAGCTCGTTGGCCACTTCCTGCATCGCCGGACGACAGACGATATCGAGCATTTTCTGCGTATGGGTGGTGCCGGGGAAGTTCATCACTCGCGACAGGCGCTGTTTCCAGTTCAGCGCCGCATCACCGGTTGACGGCGTAGCCGGGGCATAGTTCTGCTGCGTGCTGGCGCGGCGGAAATCTTCCAGGCGCAGCGATTTATACAGGCCTGCCATCACAAAGAAGATCACAAAACTAAATGGCAGACCCATGATAACCGTAGTGTTCTGCAACGCCGACACGCCGTCGGTCATTAGCATCCCCAGCGTTAGCACGCCAATTGTGACCGACCAGAAGATGCGCAGCCAGTTTGGCGCATCGTTATTAATGTCCACCAGCCTGGAGGTGAAGTTACCCAGCACCAGCGAGCCGGAGTCCGCCGAGGTGACATAGAACAGCAGGCCGGTGATCGTCGCCACCGAGGCGCTAAGGGTAAAGCCAGGATACTGGGCCAACAGGCTATAAACGCCGCGTTCAGGATGCGCGATGACCTCATTGGCGAAGGCGATATTGCCGTGCAAAATCTGGTACAGCGCGCTGTTGCCGAAAATGGACAGCCAAAACAGGGTAAATACGAACGGAATAATCAGCGTACCCAGCACGAACTGGCGAATGGTTCTGCCACGAGAAATTCGCGCCAGGAACAGGCCAACAAACGGCGACCAGGCCACCCACCAGGCCCAGAAGAACAGGGTCCAGCTGTTCATCCACTGGGTCGGACGATCGAACGCGAAGGTATTCAGCGTCATGCCCATAAAGCGATTAATGTAGTCGCCAATATTCAGCACCAACGCATTAAGCAGGAACTCGGTATTGCCGAAGAACAGCAGGAACAGGATCAAACCCAGTGCCAGCAGCACGTTCAGCTCGGAGAGTATGCGTATCCCCTTATTCACGCCTGAGGTTACCGATACCGTGGCCATGATCACCGACAGCAGGATCAGCGCCGCTTGTACCCCAAGACTTTCCGGGATGTGGAACAGCACTTTTAACCCGTAGTTGAGCTGCACCACGCCGATACCCAGGGTAGTCGCGATGCCAAAGATGGTGCCGATAACGGCGGCAATATCCACGCTGTGGCCGATCGGCCCATAGATTTTTTTGCCAAAAATCGGGTATAGCGCGGAGCGAATGGTCAGCGGCAGGTTATAGCGGTAGCTGAAATATCCCAGCGCGATGCCCATTAATGCGTACATCGACCAGCCGGTCAGGCCGTAATGGAACAGCGTCCACACCATCGCCTGCCTGGCCGCGGCAATATTTTGCCCCTGGCCCTCGGGCGGCAGCATGTATTGCGTCACCGGTTCGGCCACCGAAAAGAACATCAGGTCGATGCCAATACCTGCGGCGAACAGCATCGAGGCCCAGCTCATCATCGAGAACTCGGGTTTTGACTGCTCGGGGCCGAGCTTGATTGAGCCAAAGCGTGAGGCGGCGATAAACACCACAAAGACAATGTATAGCGTGGCGGCGAGCATGTAATACCAGCCAAAGGTCGCCGATACCCATTCCAACGCCACGCCAATGGCTTTTCCAGAGATATCGGTAAAGAAAATGCTCATTAGCGTAAAGGCCAGAATCAGCCCTGCCGAGGTAAAAAACACCACCTTGTTCAGCGAGTCTTTCGGTTTATTCGCAAGGTCTATAGAAGCCATCGTTCTCCCGTTTATCAGAGATAAAAAATAAACAAAAAACAGGTAAGCGATTGGAGGTTAAAGCAGCGCGCCTTAGCGCATATCAAGAACACCGAGGACAACCTTTGCAACGGCAAAAAAAATGTCCCGACTGGAGATCCGCTGAGTGCACTGACCATAAATCACAATCATCACCAAAAAATAAGTCACAGAACTAATCTAGATAAACTCATTCTATTTCAATCGGTTGTTAATGTTGTTCGGCGCTATAGCCCGCGAACTCATTACTTACCGGTAGTAAAATATATTCATTTTTTATTGAACGTTCAATCAAAAAAAAGTTTAATAGGGGCAGTTACGGCGTTAGGTCACGTTGAAACAGGCAGCAAAACGGCCGTTTCATAACGCCTTTTTCAGGAGTGGAGTTGATGCCAAAAGTTGGAATGCAGCCGATCCGGCGACAGCAGTTAATTGACGCGACGCTGGACGCCGTGAATGAGGTTGGCATGCACGATGCCTCGATTGCCCAGATTGCTCGTCGGGCTGGCGTATCGAACGGTATTATCAGTCACTATTTCCGTGACAAGAATGGGCTGCTCGAGGCGACGATGCGCTATTTGCTCAGCCACCTCGGCAATAGCGTCAAGCAAAGGTTGGCTACGCTGAACGATGATTCACCGACTGCGCGTCTGCGAGCGATTGCTCAAGCCAACTTTGATGAAGGGCAGACCAACGATCCGGCGATGAAAACCTGGTTGGCGTTTTGGGCCACCAGCATGCATCACCCTGGCCTGTATCGCCTGCAGCAGGTGAACAGCAGAAGGCTCTACTCAAATTTATGCGTTGAATTTCGACGCTTTTTACCTCATCACGAGGCGCGTTTGGCGGCGAAAGGCCTGGCAGGATTGATTGACGGTTTGTGGCTGCGCAGCGCGCTGAGCCACCAGGCGTTCGACCGTCAGGAGGCGTTGTTGATTACGCATCGCTATATCGAATCACTGGCAATAACTGCCGCCAGCTAGAGGTTTTTAATAATAAACCTCACTCGTTGTCCGCAAAGAAACAGGAGAATTTATGTCCCGCTTTGGCATGCAAAAACTTTATATCGACGGTCGCTATCAGGACAGCACCGGCGGTGAAACTTTTCCGGCCATTAATCCGGCCAATGGCGAAACGCTGGCTGAGGTCGCCTCGGCCACCCGTGAAGATCTCGACCGTGCGGTAGAGGCGGCACAGAAAGGACAAAAAATCTGGGCCGCGATGACGGCGATGCAGCGCTCCCGCATCCTGCGCAAGGCCGTTGATATCCTGCGTGAACGTAACGATGAGCTGGCACAGATTGAAACGTTAGACACCGGCAAACCGCTGTCCGAAACGCGGTTCGTCGATATTGTTACCGGTGCCGACGTGCTGGAATATTACGCCGGTCTGATCCCGGCAATCGAAGGCCAACAGATCCCGCTGCGCGACAGTGCCTTTGTTTATACCCGTCGCGAACCGCTGGGCGTGGTGGCCGGTATCGGTGCCTGGAACTATCCAATTCAAATCGCGCTTTGGAAGTCAGCCCCGGCGCTGGCCGCCGGCAATGCGATGATCTTCAAGCCGAGCGAAGTGACCTCGCTGACCGCGCTAAAACTGGCCGAGATTTACACCGAGGCCGGCGTGCCCGACGGCGTGTTCAGCGTGCTGACCGGTAAAGGTGCCGAAATTGGCCAGTATCTGACCGAACATCCAGGGATTGCCAAAATCTCTTTCACCGGCGGCGTAGTTACCGGCAAGAAAGTGATGGCCAGCGCGTCGGCGTCAACGCTGAAAGAAGTCACCATGGAACTGGGCGGCAAATCACCGCTGATCGTTTTCCCGGACGCCGATTTAGACAAGGCTGCGGATATTGCCATGATGGCTAATTTCTACAGCTCCGGTCAGGTCTGCACTAACGGTACGCGCGTATTTGTGCCAAAAGCGCAGCAGGGCGCGTTTGAGGCCAAGATCCTTGAGCGGGTTAAACGCATCAAGCTCGGCCAGCCGACCGATGAAGCGGTGAATTTTGGACCGCTGGTTAGCTTCGCCCATCTGGAGAACGTGCTGCGCTTTATCGAGAGCGGCAAACGTGAGGGCGCACGCCTGCTGATTGGCGGCGAGCGCATCACGCACGGTGAATTTGGCAAGGGCGCTTTTGTCGCTCCAACGGTATTTACCGACTGTCGCGATGAGATGGAAATCGTGCGTGAAGAGATTTTCGGACCGGTAATGAGCATTCTGACTTACGAAAGCGAAGAGGAAGTGGTCCGCCGCGCCAATGATACCCATTTTGGCCTGGCTGCTGGCGTGGTGACTGGCAATCTTAACGCGGCTCATCGCGTTATTCACCAGCTCGAAGCCGGTATTTGCTGGATCAATACCTGGGGTGAATCGGCGGCTGAAATGCCGGTTGGCGGCTACAAGCATTCGGGCGTAGGCCGTGAGAACGGCGTGAGTACTCTGGAACATTACACACAAATCAAATCCGTGCAGGTTGAGCTGGGCGAATTTAGTTCGGTGTTTTAACCGCCGACTGCAAGAGGAGATTTTTATGGATTACGATTACATCATTATTGGTGCCGGTTCTGCCGGCAACGTTTTAGCGACCCGACTCACCGAAGACAGCAGCGTCAGCGTGCTGCTGCTCGAAGCGGGCGGCCCGGATTACCGTGCCGATTTTCGTACACAAATGCCCGCCGCGCTGGCGTTTCCACTGCAGGGCCGTCGCTACAACTGGGCTTATGAAACCGATCCTGAGCCACACATGAACAACCGCCGCATGGAATGTGGCCGTGGTAAAGGCCTGGGCGGCTCGTCGTTAATTAACGGCATGTGTTACATCCGCGGTAACGCCATGGACTTCGACAACTGGGCTACCGCGCCGGGACTCGAAAACTGGAGCTACCTCGACTGCCTGCCTTACTTCCGCAAGGCGGAAACCCGTGATATCGGCGCCAATGATTTTCACGGCGACAGCGGCCCGGTTAGCGTGACCACGCCGAAGGCCGGGAACAATCCGCTGTTCAATGCCATGGTCGAGGCCGGCGTGCAGGCGGGTTATCCGCGCACTGACGATCTCAACGGGTATCAGCAGGAAGGGTTTGGACCGATGGATCGCACCGTCACGCCAAAAGGACGCCGGGCAAGCACCGCGCGCGGCTATTTGGATCAGGCCAAACCGCGGGCTAATTTGACTATCGTCACCCATGCGACCACCGATCGCATCCTGTTTGACGGCAAAAAGGCCATCGGCGTCAGTTATCTCAAAGGCGATGACATCAAGCCCATTGAGGCGCGTGCCAAACGTGAAGTGCTGCTGTGTGGTGGGGCGATCGCTTCACCGCAAATTCTGCAACGTTCGGGCGTTGGCCCTGCTGAGCTATTGAAATCGCTGGATATTCCGCTGGTACACGCGCTGCCGGGCGTCGGCGAGAACCTGCAGGACCATCTGGAGATGTATCTGCAATATAGTTGCACCCAGCCGGTTTCACTGTACCCGGCGCTGCAATGGTTTAATCAGCCGAAAATTGGTGCCGAATGGCTGTTCAACGGCAGCGGCGTCGGCGCGAGCAATCAGTTTGAAGCTGGCGGCTTTATTCGCAGCCGAGAAGAGTTTACCTGGCCGAATATTCAGTATCATTTCCTGCCGGTAGCGATTAACTACAACGGCAGCAATGGAGTAAAAGAGCACGGTTTCCAGGCGCACGTCGGTTCTATGCGCTCGCCAAGCCGCGGTCGGGTGCAGGTGAAATCGAAAGATCCGCATCAGCACCCGAGCATTTTGTTCAACTATATGTCTAGCGAACAGGACTGGCATGAGTTCCGCGATGCGATCCGCATTACCCGTGAAATTATGGCCCAACCGGCGCTGGACCCGTATCGCGGCCGCGAAATCAGCCCGGGGATTGAGGTGCAGACCGACGAAGAGCTGGATGCTTTTATTCGTGAGCATGCAGAAACCGCGTTCCACCCATCCTGTACCTGTAAAATGGGCAGCGATGAGATGGCGGTAGTCGATGGGCAGGGCCGGGTGCACGGTATGCAAAATCTGCGCGTGGTCGATGCGTCGATTATGCCGCAAATCATTACCGGCAACCTGAACGCCACTACTATCATGATCGCCGAGAAGATTGCCGACGCTATTCGCGGCCGTCAGCCGTTGCCGAAAAGTAATGCCGAGTATTTCCAGGCCAACGGTGCACCGGTGCGTGGCGAGCCGGCCAAAAAAGTCGCAATTTAGCGTTCGCTTGAACGTCGCATAGAGTTTGGGTCATGGATCCGAAATAAAGAGATAACCTGCGGGTTGTCTCTTTTTTTTGCCTGCTAACCAGAAAGCATAAGCATAGAAAGCAAAGGCATATGAACATGATATTTTTGTGACATAGATCACAGAAAATGTGTATGAAAATGAAACTGAAATTGACAATTGTTGACCGAGTCGATAATTAAGAGGCAACAATTTTGCCGTTTACAGATTTTTCCGATGTGGCGTTTTTTGAACGTACGTTTTCCGGGAATGTAGCGGCTTGTTAATAATGTCGTTTGGCACTATTCGTCCTCTCCCGCGTGGCAGGGAGTGGCTTTTTATCTGCTTCTGGTAACCCATGAAAACTAAAATTTTATTAGCAGCTGCACTTCTCATTTCCTCATACAGTGCGCAAACGCTTGCGGATGATAACAAAGATTATTACGTCTCCGACTGGTGGCATCAGAGCATAAACGTAGTGGGGAGCTACCACACGCGTTTCGGACCGCACGAAAATAACGATTTGTATCTGGAGTACGAAGCCTTTGCCCATAAAGACTGGTTCGACTTTTATGGCTATGTCGATGTGCCGAAATTCTTTGGTACCGGCAACGGCAACGATAACGGTATCTGGGACCGGTCAGTCGGTTCCCCGCTGTTTATGGAGATTGAACCGCGTTTTTCAATCGATAAGCTGACCGGTAAAGACTTGAGCATTGGGCCGATCAAACAGTGGTATTTCGCCAACAACTATATTTATGACATGGGCCCGAACAAGGACAACCGTCAGAATACCTGGTATATGGGCCTGGGTACCGACATCGATACCCACACCCCGCTGAACCTGTCCCTGAACGTTTACAAGAAATATCAGTGGGAAAACTACGGCGCCGCTAACGAAGACCGCTGGGACGGTTATCGCTTCAAGGTTAAATACTTTTTGCCGCTGGGTGAGATGTGGGGCGGGAAAGTAAGCTATATCGGCTTCACCAACTTTGACTGGGGTTCACATCTCGCGGACAACGACAATAGCTCAAGAACGAATCACTCGATCGCCTCCAGCCACATCCTGGCGCTGAACTATGCGCACTGGCACTACTCGCTGGTCGCGCGTTACTTCCGCAACGGCGGGCAGTGGGACAACGGCACCGAGCTGAACTTCGGCAGCGGTGATTTCAAAGTGAAATCCACCGGCTTCGGCTACTACGCCGTCATTGGTTACAGCTTCTAATCGACGGCATTCTCGGGCTTAAAACTGCGCCACCGGCCGTGGTGGCTATGCTCGAGCGCTTTCGTTTAAACCTTTTCAATGCGCTATCTCGGCGGATAGCGCAATAATTCGCCAAAACTTCGCACGATTTCTTGTCTGATTTGTGGCATAATGCGCGCCAAATCACAATTATACTCTTCGTCTTTCTGGTTGCAGATGCGTTGGCTGCCGTCACCTAGCCCAGTCACTTGCTCATGTAAGCTCATGGGGCTCATTCAGTTGCCGCCTTCCTGCACGATGAAATATATTGAGTAATTTGAATCCCATTAAACTTAAGAGCGAGCTCTGTGCTAAGTACTTACAACATCACCATGCAATTCGGCAGCAAGCCGCTATTTGAAAACATTAACGTCAAGTTTGGCGGCGGTAACCGTTACGGTTTGATCGGCGCTAACGGCTGCGGCAAGTCGACCTTTATGAAAATCCTCGGTGACGACTTAGTCCCATCGGGCGGTAACGTTGTGCTAGATCCAAACGAGCGTTTGGGTAAGCTTCGTCAGGACCAGTTTGCCTTCGAAAAATATAGCGTGCTTGATACCGTTATTATGGGGCATTCGGAGCTGTGGGCCGTTAAAGAAGAGCGCGATAGCATCTACGCGATGGCCGAAATGAGCGAAGAAGACGGCTATAAAGTGGCCGATCTCGAAGTTGCCTACGGCGAGATGGACGGCTACAGCGCCGAATCCCGCGCTGGTGAACTCCTGCTGGGTGTAGGTATTCCGGTTGAGCAGCATTATGGCCCGATGAGCGAAATCGCTCCCGGCTTCAAGCTGCGCGTCCTGTTGGCTCAGGCGCTGTTCTCTGACCCTGAAATTCTGCTGCTCGACGAGCCGACCAACAACCTCGACATCGATACTATTCGCTGGCTCGAGCAGGTGCTGAACGAACGTAACAGCACCATGATCATCATCTCGCACGACCGTCACTTCCTGAATATGGTCTGTACCCACATGGCTGACCTGGACTACGGCGAACTGCGCGTTTACCCAGGTAACTATGACGAATACATGACGGCGGCAACGCAGGCACGTGAACTTCTCAATGCCAATAACGCCAAGAAAAAAGCGCAAATCGCCGAGCTGCAATCTTTCGTTAGCCGCTTCAGCGCCAACGCCTCCAAGTCCAAGCAGGCGACCTCTCGTGCCAAGAAGATTGATAAAATCCAGCTGGATGAAGTGAAAGCGTCAAGCCGTCAAAACCCTTACATGCGCTTCGAGCAGGAGAAAAAACTGTTCCGTAACGCGCTGGAAGTGGAAAAAATCACCAAAGGTTACGACAACGGCCCGCTGTTCAAAGACTTTAACCTGATGCTGGAAGTCGGCGAGAAAGTGGCTATTTTGGGTGCCAACGGCGTGGGTAAAACCACCATGTTGAAAACCCTGGTGGGTGACACATTGCCTGATTCCGGTACCGTTAAGTGGTCTGAAAACTGCAAAATCGGTTACTACGCGCAGGATCACGAATACGAATTCGATGAAACCATGAACGTATTCGACTGGATGAGCCAGTGGAAATCCGAAAAAGACGACGAGCAGGCGGTGCGTGGTATTCTGGGTCGTTTGCTGTTTGGTCAGGACGATATCAAGAAGAAGGTTAAAGTCCTTTCCGGTGGTGAAAAAGGCCGCATGCTGTTCGGTAAGCTGATGATGCAGTGTCCAAATATCCTGGTAATGGATGAACCTACCAACCACCTTGATATGGAATCGATTGAATCACTGAACATGGCGCTGGAAATGTACGAGGGTACACTGATCTTCGTTTCCCATGACCGCGAGTTTGTGAGCTCATTGGCCAGCCGCATCATCGAGATCACCCCGAATAAAATCACTGACTTCACCGGTAATTACGAAGATTACCTGCGCAGCCAGGGCATCAATAACTAATCATAAGTTAGCGAGCCTGGGCATCAGCTACGGATGCCCAACAAAAAGCCGGTGGCGAAAACCGGCTTTTTTTTATGCTTTTTAGCCGGTAAATCCCCTTATTCCGGCCTGCCACAGACCTCGCAGCGTGGATTTTTTGGCAGCTTCATTTCCCTAAACTGCAGCGTCATGGCATCGAACATCAACAGACGGCCGGTTTTCACCGCCCCAAAATGGCTCAGCAGCTTGATGACTTCAAGCGCCTGCATGCTGCCGATGGTGCCGACCAGCGGAGCCATTACCCCAGCCTCTACGCAGCTTAGCGCCTGCTCACCGAATAGCCGGCTCAGGCAGCGATAGCAGGGCTCATCTTGTTGATAAGTGAAGACGCTGATTTGGCCCTCCATGCGGATTGCCGCGCCGGAGACCAGCGGTTTTTTTAGGCCAAAGCAGGCCTGATTCAGCTGATTGCGGGTTTCTACGTTATCGGTACAGTCGAGTACGACGTCGCATCCGGCAATCAGTTTGCCAAGCGGTTCGGCGTCTAACCGACGATCGACCTGGTGTAGCGCCACGTGGGGGTTGATGGCCGCCAGAGCAATGGCTGCTGAAGCCACCTTCTTCATGCCGATACGCGTATCGCTATGCAGCGTCTGACGTTGCAGGTTTGATAATGAAACGGTATCGAAGTCCAGCAGTGTCAAGGTGCCAATGCCCGCCGCGGCCAGATACTGCGCCGCCGCACAGCCCAGTCCGCCGAGGCCGACGATCAGCGCATGGCTAGCTTTGAGCTTTTCCTGGCCGTCGAAATCAAAGCCGCGCAGCACAATCTGGCGATTGTAGCGCAGGGTCTCCGCATCGTTCAGCTCTGGCAGCGTCATTATTTTATCCTTTTAACAGCGCATTAAACGGCTCAACTTCGATCCATTCACCGACCGAGACGTCGCCACGCTCGCGCTCAAGCACCACAAAGCAGTTGGCCAGGCTGTAGGAGCTAAACACGTGCGAGCCCTGTGGTCCAGTAGTGCGCGCTTCCAGCTCGCCCTGAGCGTTGTGAATATACACCGCACGCTGAAAATCGAGGCGGCCCGGCGTTTTTTTGAAATTGCTTGCCGCTCTGGCCCGCAGGCGCGGGGGCAAACGCCAGTCGCTATGTGAAGACAGGCGCGCAATAAGCGGTTGGACCAGCTGATAAAAGGTCAAGGCTGCCGACACCGGATTGCCCGGCAACCCGCAGAACCACGCGTGCTTCAGTTTGCCAAAGGCAAAAGGTTTGCCCGGTTTAATCGCCAGTTTCCAGAAACCAATCTCGCCGATTTCATCGAGCATGGATTTAGTGTAATCGGCTTCACCGACCGAGACCCCTCCGCTGCTGATCACCAGGTCGGCGTACTCGTCCGCCCGTTGAAAGGCCTGGCGCAGCGCCGCCGGGTCATCGCGGATAATGCCGAGATCCAGCACTTCACAACCCAGCTGATCGAGCATCAGGTGCACCGCAAAACGATTAGTGTCGTAGATTTGGCCTTCCTGCAACGGCGTGCCGACCGGCTGCAGTTCGTCGCCGGTGGAGAACACCGCAACTTTAAGACGGCGGTTAACCTCGACTTTCTCGACGCCAAGCGAGGCCAGCAGCGGCAGTTCTGCCGCCCCAAGACGCACGCCGGCCGCCAAAACCTCCTGGCCTTGACGAATATCGTCGCCGGTCAGGCGAATGTTTTGCCCTTTTTCAACCGGCACGGTAAAGCGGACGCCAGTCTCGGTGTTCTCGGCCTCTTCCTGCATGATAACCGCGTCGGCACCCGCGGGCAGCGGCGCACCGGTCATGATGCGGACGCAGCTTCCGCTGGGCCAATCACCGTGAAAAGGCGCGCCGGCGAAGGCTTTACCGGCTAGTGGAAAAATCGCCTCCTGATGATATTCCGCACTGCGAATAGCATAGCCATCCATCGCTGAATTATCGAAAGGAGGCACATACACCGGTGAACGCACCGCGCTGGCGGTAATGCGGCCCGTCGCTTCCACGATCGGCAGCCATTCAGTCTGCGCCTGGGTGAGTGGTGAGGTCTGGGAAAGCATCTTGTCTAACGCCTGTTGCAGGGAAATCAGACCCGAGGTAAACGTGTTTTCCATCATTAAACCCTTTTATTACCGGCTAAAAAGGGGCACAGCGTGAGCCGGTCGATGCCTAAAAATAGGTTCTAATTATGCCAGAGAAAGCCCCATGCACCCAAACCTGGCGGCAACGAAGCGCATTCGCTGTGAATGGCTTAGGTAAACCGCTCGGCAATCTTTTATAGCTAAAAATTAGATATAAGCATAAATATAGCTAAAAAAGTTCTTAAAATCTTCTAAAAGAATGATATTGATCGCAAAAATTCCAGAATAAACGGCGTATTATGAGTGGCCTTTTTGTGATGAATGTCACACTAAATTGTCTTCTGCATCTGGAGTTGCATCGTGATGAAAAAAAACCGCCATCAGGCCATCCTGAAGCTGGTCGATCAACATGAGGTAGTTCAGGTCAACGAGTTAGCGCTTTGGTTAGAAGTGAGTCTGGAAACGATTCGCCGCGATCTAAACGAAATGCAAGACAAAGGATTGATTCAGCGCCGCCATGGTAGGGCACGTCGCGTAGATCCACCGCCTTCTTATGGTTGGATTAACAGCTTGCAGCGCGTCTCTCATAGTTGAGCCCCTCAATGTCGAAAAGGAAAATCAGCCGAGCTGGTTTTCCTTTTTTTTGCCCTTTACTTATCTAGCTCGGCTAAATATAGTCAAAACCCCTGATTATTTTTAACACGGCCTCACGGCACACGAGCGTAAAATGACCACAATCAGTACTGCAGCACTAGGCGGAACGCCTGATTCAACGTCACCGCTGGCGGTGATTGCTATTCATGGTGGGGCAGGAGCGATCACCCGCCAGGCGATGAGCGCCGAAAAAGAGCGTCTTTATTTGCAGGCACTGGAGCAGATTGTTAGCAGCGGCCAGGCGGTATTAGCGGCCGGTGGCAGTGCGGTCGACGCGGTAACCGAGGCGGTGCGTCTGCTGGAAGAATGCCCATTTTTCAATGCGGGAACCGGCGCAGTATTTACTCATCAGGGCACCCATGAACTCGATGCCTGTATCATGGACGGCCGCACCCTCGATGCTGGCGCAATCAGCTGCGTTAGCCACATCCGCAACCCTATTCTGACTGCGCGAAAAGTGATGGAGCAGAGCCCGCACGTGATGTTTACCGGCGCGGGTGCGGAATCGTTTGCGCGCGCGCACGGTCAGGAAATGGTAGCGGCAGACTTCTTTTACACTCAGGATCGTTTCGATCAGCTGCAGCGTGCGTTGAAAACGGACGGCGTCATGCTCGATCATGATGGAGCAACATTACAGGCCAGCGCTTGCGACGATCCTCTCGATCCCGAGCGCAAGTTTGGCACCGTAGGTGCCGTGGCGTTAGATCTTAGGGGCAACCTGGCTGCCGCGACCTCGACCGGTGGCATGACCAACAAGCAGGCGGGACGCGTAGGCGATACGCCGATTATTGGCGCGGGCTGCTATGCCAGTAACCAAACGGTGGCGATATCC
This sequence comes from uncultured Gammaproteobacteria bacterium, assembly GCA_963742005.1. Classification (GTDB taxonomy): domain Bacteria; phylum Pseudomonadota; class Gammaproteobacteria; order Enterobacterales; family Enterobacteriaceae; genus Rouxiella. The sequence continues at coordinate 86,887 of CAVUKG010000001.1, forward strand.
AGCACCGGTACCGGTGAGGTGTTTATGCGCGCGGTCGCGGCTTACGACGTGGCGGCACTGATAGAGTACGCAGGCTTAACGCTGCAACAGGCGACCGATAAAGTCGTGATGGAGAAACTGGTGGCGCTGGAAGGCTCGGGCGGCATGATAGCCGTCGATCGTTTCGGTAACGTGCGCCTGCCGTTTAACAGCGAAGGCATGTATCGCGGTTTTGGCTATGTCGGCAAGGCGCCCGAAGTCGGTATTTATCGCTGATGGCTGGATGACGCCCTCTCATCAAGTTTGTCTACCAGAAACTGCTAATCACCTCGGTTAGCAGTGCTTTTACCAGCCGGCAGAGACGTGTTTTTCGAGTGAAGACGCCCGGAATAATTGATGCTGCACCTTGCCATCGACAAACCACTCACAGCGATATTTCTCGTCATCCTGATCGTAACTATCGACAGTCATTTTTGGACCACCAGACTTAAGCAGTACTACGTCACCCGCTTCAAATTTCTCTGCCATTGGTATTTCCTCACAACAGGGCCAATTCCACTTTGAATATGGTTTATTTTCCCGATAATTCAAGTCACAAGCTCAATCCTTGACTTGGCAAAGCCGATGCCACTGCTGATAAATTCGCCGATGTTCTGCTGATTAGAGGCGATCCTATGGGGTAATTTCAACACTTTGGAGCAAATAGCGGGCAATAAAAAAGAGTAAAAGCCTGGGAGCCTTTACTCTTTTCTCGCCGACAGAAAGCGCAGTTTATTTAGATTTCGTACTGCACGCCGCGCACCACGCCGATAATCTCACAGTTGCCGTTAATCGGGATATTGGCATAACGCGGATTGAGAGGAACCAGGTATTTGTTCGGCCCGTCGATCACCAGTTTTTTCATCGTGGCCTCGCTGGTGCCGGCGATGCGTGCGACGACAATTTTGCCATTGGTCGCTTCGACATTAGGATCGACAATCACGGTTGAGCCTTCTGGGATGCTGGGCAGCCCGGATGGATTGGTCATTGAATCACCACGCACCGTTAAAGCAAATGCGTCTGAAGACACGCGTAACCCGGTTTCCATCCAGTATTCTGCTCTCTCAAAAAGTTCGCTTGATTCCGATTCTGTAAATACCCCGGCCTGGACCCATGAAAGGATTGGAATTTTCCTCACACTAGTGACCAGCGGGTGCAGACCGGCAAAATCTGTACCGTACAAGATATAAGCTTCAGTGGTATTGAAGTATTTTGCAAGTTTTAACAATGACTCTGCTTTCGGTACATTGAGATCCTTCTCCCAATAACCCACCGTAACGTCTGATACGCCACAGTATTCTCCGAGAGCTTTCTGCGTGGTTTTGGTCACGCGGCGTAGCCTTTTAAGTCGCACTCCCACTGATTCCATAAATTATGCTCACTGATTTAACTAAGCAATCTTAGTTTTATTTTTGATAATGTATCTATGAATATGCTACCTAAGTTAAATTAGCTTGGAAAGTCTTTTTAAGCTAATAAAGATTAGCTTTAAGCATTTTTATCTGACTCGGGTTGATAGAGTAGCGGTTTAGTCCGGCAACAAAAAATGATTATAACAAGAAAAAAAACTTACGCGGTCCGCAAATTGCCGTTTAATCTGTTAAAAGTGGTTAGTGAGTCACGTAACTACTCCCCCGTTAACCCGCGGTGCTTAATACAGCGGTTAGTGCTTCAGGCATGCTAGATAGTGGTAATTTTCTTATCCTTGCCGAGCAATACCGATTAAAATTCCAGGTCATTCACCCAGGGGAAAGCAGGATTTAGCAGGCCTGGGTTTTCCTAACTAACTAATAATAGTAGTTTTAACTTGATGTTCTTTCTCCGTACCGATCACGCTATCAATAAACGCATAAATTGCCCTCAACATTTTTACTAAGTTATCTTAGTTTTAATTGATAAAACGTAAATTTGGCTATACTATCTAAGTTAACTTAGGTTTTAATTTGTACTCACTCATAAAGCTTAGGCATGGAAAGGTTTTACCTGGGTAGTTACCGCAGCCGCTTAGACGGCAAGGTATACACAAGCGATCTTTGGAGGACATCTTATGAGAGATATACCACAAGTTTTAGAGCGCTGGGGAGGGTGGGCGGCGGCGGATCATAGCCAGTTAGATTGGCAGAAAACGGCTGCCGGTTTCCGAGGATTGCTGCCGCAACCCTCTGCTACTCGTATTACCTGCTGCGACGATGACGGATTGCTGATTGATGGTTGCGTAGTGCGCCTACAAAAGTTTAGGCCGGAGGAGTATCAATTGCTGATCATGCACTATGTGATGAAGCAACCGAAGCGCGCAATAGCTCGGGCAATAAAGCGTGATGAAAAGCTGGTTAGGATAATGATGCAAATGGGTGAGGGTTTTGTCGAGGGTTGCCTGGCAATGCTGGATATTAAATTGGATATGGACCCTATTGTAGAAATCGATCGCCAACCTAAAGAAGTCTTCACGCGGTCCGCAAAAAGTCGTTTACTCTATTAGAAGTGGCTTATAAGTCACCTCAACATACCGACTTTATTAATAAATGTATAAACCTTGCTTCGGCGAGGTTTTTGCGTTTTAGGGCGGCTCTATGGCCCTATTTATTACCTGCATTTTAATTCAAATTTGTAAGTTAACTAAACAAGGTGAAGCCTATGCCTCCTATCTGCTTCGACGCTCTATCGTCATCAATGGGGTCCTCAGGCTTATCGCTGTTACCCCTTTTTTACTAAAAGCCAACTCTATTAAAATAGGAATAATCATGTCTACCATTAGTTTTGTTTCACTTAACAGCAATCAACTTGCAGGACCTAACGGGACTGCCGACACGGTAGTTATTACCGTTAGTGATGAAAATGGCGCGGGAGTTTCAGGCCAGCAGGTAACCCTAAGCGCGACGGCTAACGCCTATTTTTTAGATAATCCGCTGGTTACGGACTCAAAGGGCCACGCCACTGCTTGCGTATTTTGCGATACCGCAGGAGAAGTGACTCTGTCAGCGACGCTGGCAGACGGCACAACCTCCTCTTTGGTGATTAGCTTTGCTGCCAAACCGGTTACGACCACGTTACCTAGCCTGGTTCCGCCAATGAGCATCAGTTTTTCCACTCTGCAGGCCAACCAGCCTGCTGGAACTTCAGCAGATATTGTGGTTGCCAAGGTGGTCGATTCCACCGGCGCTGTGGCTACAAACCAGTCAATCACCTGGAGTGGTAGCGCGGGCGCAACGATCTCCACCACGACTAACCCTGCTACTACCGACTCAGCTGGCCAAGCGACGGTCTATGTTTTCGGTGCTAATGCGGGGGATATTACGTTGACCGCGACATTGTCCGACGGGACTAGCGCTTCAACGGTGATTAGCTTTGTTGAGAAAACGGTCACTTCATCCTTAACGAGTTCGGTACCTCCCTACAGTATTAGTTTCAATTCTTTAGTCAGCAATCAGTACGCGGATACCACCGCTGATGTGGTGGTGGTTAGAGTGAAAGATTCAACCGGGGCAGTGGTTCCCAATCTACGCGTTACCTTTAGCGCGGACAGCGGTGCGACTTTTCCAACTACCACAAACCCGTCTGTCACCGACTCACTCGGAGAAGCCACGGTGTATGTCTTTAGCGAAACTGCCAGTAGCGTAAATTTGACCGCAACGCTTGACGATGCAACTACTGCATCCACCGTGGTGACATTTATCGCCAAGGACAGCAGCGCTAGTAGCGATCTCAGCGCGTTCAAGTTAGATGTTGCTGCATTTATCTCTTACATACAGCAGCAGATCAGCGATGCGGGCCAAAAGGTCAATTCAGCACTGACGCAGCTTTCTGACTCAGTGGCTATTACCTCTTATGGCAAAAGTGATAATGCATTCGTCACATTTACGACGAACGATCAGACTTTTAATGCTTACGTGACGCAATGCGCCTCAGGCCTGTCGCAAAACGTTCAGTCGGCGTTTGCTCAACTTAAAGCCAAATATTCATAAGCAAAAAACCATCAAAACTGCAACGCCTATTGCTTATCGAGGTTAAAAGATCTGCCAGGGTGGATTTTTTATGGCCTAAAAATTTTAATGATAAAAGATTTGAGGAATCAACATGAACAGTATTATTTTGGACATACCCACTACGCAATACATTGTTAATAACGCGGCCGATGACGGTACTGCGCCAACCGCTATCAATATTCCAATCTCATTTCAGGTAGTTGATGAATCGGGTGCTGGCGTGGCTGATATTGCGGTGTCTTTTAGTGCTAACAGTAGTGCGGTATTTTCAGAGGATCAGGTTAACAGTGATGCTAATGGTAAAGGAACGGCAACGTTGGAATGTACTTATGCCTGTCTCACTACCATTACGGCTACGTTGCCGGAAGGGACAAAAACTAGCGGAACGCTAACCACCGTGACTCAGTTTAAAGAGGATGTAAATAGCTTTATCAGCTATACCTCTGCACAGGTTGAGGCATTAGGCCAGAATCTCTATACGGCGATTAGTCAACTTTCAACCTCGGTGACCTCTGGCGATATCGCTTCGGCATTGGCGGCCTTCGAGGCCGACGATCAATCCTTTAATACCTACGCTGAGCAAAGTTTCACCGCGGCTAGTCAGAATGTCGACTCTGCTTTTTCACAACTGCAGGAAAAGTATCAGTAAGCCCTTTAATTTGACTGTCGCATGACGAGTTCAATATTTTTTGTGGATCTCAAAGACCTCGCCCCGGCGGGGTTTTTACATTTTAGCGCCACGCTATCAGTAAGACATTCCAGAGCCTGAGCGTGCAGGCTCAATAATGTCGTGCAGATTTAACCCTAAAAGTGTAGGTAACCCAAATGCTAAAAACCTTACTCAACTGGCTGAAAAGCCTCTATTACACACCGGCAAATGCCACTGAAACCACAAGTGAAGAGGATACTACCATGAGCGATTTAACCTTAAACAACCCACAAGCTGATATCTCTACCGCAGCCGGCGCTGCCGCAATCCACAGTGCGGCCTCTACATTACTCACCGGCGGAAGCGTCGACAATACGGTTGCGGCTGCAACCACAACCGATGCTGATGCAGCCGCAACCGATGCTACGGCAGTCACAACCGATGCGACTACCGCGGCAACCGATGCTTCGTCATCCGCCACTGCTCAGGCGGCGGCTAGCGGCGACTCAACCTCTGACGCTGCAAACGCTTCCACTTTATCCGTGGTGAGTTCACCGCTGGCGGATTTTAAAGCCAGGGTGCAGGAGTTTGCCGAATTTGTCGAAAAAGGCATTGAGGTACTGGGCAAGGAGGCCGAGGCAGAGCTGGTCGCTTTAAAAGAAAAATATCTTTAGGTTAGAAAGATAAAAAACGAGAAAAAGAGTTAACGCGGTCCGCAAATGGCCGCCTACTCTTATAAGGTGGTGACTGAATAACGTCGCCGCTCAGATAAATAAACCCCGCTCCGGCGGGGTTTTTCGTTCCGCTAACAGGGTCACTTCGGTGGCCCTTTTTTATTCCCCTCTTTAGCGCCGAGTACACAACCTCCTATGACATTTTGTCGCAAATTACTCCGGCGCTAAACCCTAGGACTGCAGAGCACAGCCAACAACAGTTGGAGGTGGAGACTATGAAAATGAACCCACAAAGTGACGGATTCTGGACGCATTTCTGGGCCACGATCACCGCAATCTTTAGTGCGGCGGGTCTGACCACTGAGCAATGGATTTACGTGTTCTGCGCCATCTTCGGTGCATTGCTTTCTTTCAACTCTTACCGCAACAACAAACGCGCGCTGATTAACCGTGAAAATGAGGACTCAAAAAGAACAGAAATTCTTCGTTCTTATCTGGCTGGCAGAAAAAACAACGACGCCGTCAACCCGGCAGGAGTGGCTGAGGAAGTAAAAAATGTAATGAATAAGGTAGGTACCTAATGGCTATGTCAACGGGACTGAGAAACAAAATGGTGAAACTCGGCGGGGCGACCGCATTAACGATTGCTTTTGCCCTGCTCGGAGGACCTGAAGGAGTGGAAGGGCAGAGGAGCACGCCGTATCGAGACGTTGGCGGGGTGTGGACGGTTTGCAGCGGTATTACCGGTTCGGATGTCGTACCCGGACATTATTACTCGCAAAAGCAGTGCGATGCGCTGTTAGTCAAACATCTCGCCCCGGTAAAAAAGGCAGTCGATGGGGCGGTAAAAGTCCCTATCGATAATTACACCCGCGCAGCGCTTTATTCCTTCGCATACAACGTAGGGGTCACTGCATTCAAGGGCTCATCGCTGCTTCGGCACCTCAATGGCGGCAATATTACCGCCGCCTGTGACGATTTACGCCTTTGGGTATACGTCAACAAGCAGCGTAATCGCGGACTGATTAACCGGCGTGAAATTGACCGTCAAGTCTGCCTAATGGGGCGAACATGATTAATAAAATCGCGGTGATTACCACCGCCGTGATCCTGGCCTGCATCAGCTTATTGCTGTTCCTGGCGTTGCACTTTTACGGCAAATCGGTTTCTCAGGCTGATGCTATGACCACGCTCACTCAGCAGAAAAATGAGGCCGAATTCATCACCCAGTCACAGGCCCTCAGCGTGGGCATCTTCAACCAGATTGCAGGAGTGACGCTTAATGATCAAAAAATTAATCATCGAGCCAGTGAGAGGAGACAAACCATCATCAAAACCGTGCTTGAACAGGCACCTTGCGCCGTGGTGCCTGTTCCTGATCCCGCTAATAACAGCCTGCTCGAACACTACAACCAAATTTATCAAAGTACCACCAACGCCCATTCCGGCAAGCCTGCTGGTTGAATGCTCAGTGACCGCACCGCCTGGTAAACCGTTGACCTACGGGGATTCGGTTTTATGGAATGAACTTTTACTGACTGATTTACAGAACTGCAATACCCAGCTCGATGGCATCCGCCAGTTAGATCAGATCCAAACTAAGTAAACGTACCTTCATACCTAAAACTACCTAATAGATGAGGCAATATCATGGCTAATACAATCACATTAACGGCTTTAACCCGCGGCGCACTGGCTGACGGTACCAACGTTAACACCATCCAGGTCAAAGTGACCGATAGCACGGGGGCTGTCGTGCCTAGTTCGACCGTCAACCTGGCCGTCGGCTCCGGCGCATGGTTGAATACTTCAAGCGTGACCACCAATACAGCCGGTATTAATAATTTCAACGTTTATAGCGCTACGGCGGGCAGCTATACCGTCACCGTGAGTCAGACCGGTGCCACGACGGTGACGCTGACCACCGTCTTTACCTCTGTGCAGGAAACTGCAGCCGCAAACCGCGCACTGGACACCATGCAGTCAGCGCTGAGTACCACCGGCGGTGCGGGTTACATCGGTTACAACTCTGCCGTTTCTTATAGCAGCGGCACGCTCGGCGATAGTTTTAACCAGGGCGGCATCGAGTTGGCGGCGCATCAGAGCAAGCTTAATCGGTGGATCGATATCGAAGATTATGCGGACACCGCGTCCGCTGCCGGTGACTGGACTACGGCAATTCAGGCTGCGATTGACGCGGCAACCGGGTACGGCATCCTGGAAGTACGGGGAACCGGGAGTTATACCATCTCTGACACCATTATCATTCGTAATACCTTCAGTAACGGCCTCAATTTGTCTATTCACTCATTAAGTGTAACCTCGGCTTTCCCGAGTAATACTACTTTCTGGGATGCGACGCCGATGATTTCGATTGGAGACAGCCTGGCTAACCAAACCGGTATTAATTTGTTTATCAATATACTGAATGGTGGCGGTAAGGCTGACGGTATTATCGGTCTTGAGTATGGTTTTGCCCTTTCGCACATCCATATCGGTAATGCATCCAACTGTATTGCCGTAGTCCGCGAAGGGGAGCATCAGTGGCCGAATGCTTCCAACTGGATAACCGGTGATTATTGGTACAATAACTATGTGGGTCTGTTCTTGAAATCAGGCACCACCGGCAGTACCCCAATCGTTGAAGGGTGGAAAATCTTCGTTAAATTTATCGCCTCAAACTACTGGACCGGCGTTTGGTTCTTCAACTCAGGACAATATGCTCAGGTTAGCGGCGACTGGGACTTTAACGGCAAGTATGTCGGCGTTCTCAAATTAACCAGCAGCACGGGTCTGTCTTCGATTATTGGACAAACCGCACTTAAGTTGACCGATGGCACGACTCCTCTAGAGTATTTGTTCTATTACACCTATCAGGGGGCAACCTACGTGGTAGTGGCCTCCACCAAGGATATTTCCTCAAGCAGCGGTAACTCGTTCCCGTGGGCGACTACCTCGACAATCTCATGTACTACCGTTACCGGGGTGTCGCTGACCTTCAGTGCGGTTACCGTATGTGGGAGTAACAGCAGCGGCACAAACTATTTTGATATCTTCCACGATTTCGAACGCGCGGCATTCGGTAAGATTCAGATCCTGGCCGGTTATCTTTCTGGCATCATTGGAGGCCTGCTATTTACCTCCAATATCCAGTATCAAAACTCGTTCAGTTCGCTGACCGACAGTTTCCACGGCATGAGCATCAGTAATACCGGCACCAGCTTGTCACTGTGGAACACTGCGGCTGAAAGCGTACCGTTTATGAGCACGACGACCGACTATGTTAACTTCAGCAAGAAGTTATATATGAAGGACTTTATATACGAAGGCGTGGGGGCGGCGACCACCGCAGCTTCCTCTGCTAGCGCGCTTACGGTGCTGACGACCTTGCAAGATTCAAGCAACAACAAATATCTGGGCGAGGGGTCGATGTATGACGTGACGTTAAAAACCAACTACTCGGCCTGTGGTTCTTACCGCGTTTATGTCATTAACTCTGGCGGTTCTTACTCACATACGGTGGTATCAAGCTACTCCGACGCGGCTATCTCCGTAACCTTTACCGATACCACCTCGGGTGTGCAGATGAACTTCCGTCAGGAGGCGCAAACCTACATGCAGGTTATCACTAACGTTGTCAGGATTTAACGCACCCACCGGGCAGGAATGTCTCCTGCCCGGTATTTTAAAGCCGTGCCAATTTGTGATTATTTTGTTACAAAGTTAAAATCATCATAAAGAAGAAGTATTATCTCGATCGGTATAAAATGATGTTTTAGAAATTTGCGAGCTGTTGATTCAACTATGAAATGGTTAACAAAAAGTGCGCTGTTATTTGCCGTAAAGACCTGTATTGCGGCTTTTCTGGCGTTGTACATTGCGCTAAAACTTAACCTCGATAAACCGGCCTGGGCAATGGTGTCGGTCTATGTCATATCGCAGCTTTATTCCGCCTCAACCGTGTCTAAAGCGATTTTTCGTTTCCTGGGCACCGTATTGGGCGGCATTTTCATCTTTGTAATCTACCCGCTCACGGTTCAGCATCCGCTGCTTTTTAGCCTCAGCGTATCGCTATGGGTGGCCTGTTGCCTGTTTCTTTCGCTGCACGATCGCACCCCCAAAAGTTACATATTTATGCTGGCCGGCTACAGCGCCGCGATCATGGGTTTTGCCGATGTCACTACGCCGCTTGGCATCACCTACACCGTTATCTCCCGCGTTGAAGAAATTACCGTTGCCATTATTTGCAGCAGTTTGATACATATGCTGGTTTTCCCGGTACGTATGCGCAGCCTGCTTGAGGGTAGCGTGACCAACTGGTACGAAAGCGCTAAAAAGCTGTGTAATGAACTGCTCACCGCCGAATCGAAAGAAAGCACGCCTGAACGCGCGCAGATACTGGTGCAAATGGCCAACTATCCGCTGTCAGTCGAAACGCTAATCACCCATCTGGTGTATGAGGGCGATTCGGCGCGTAAGCTGATCCGCCTGGTCAGCGCCCAATATCAACATCTGTCCTATCTTATTCCTACCCTTACCGCAATTGAGAAACGCCTGAGCCTGTTGGCCGAACAGGGGATTATTTTCCCCGATTATGTCGCCCAGTCGTTTAACCATTTTCTGCAGTGGCTCAACAGCCCAGAGCAGAGCGGCCAGGCCAAGTGGATTGAGGACGACATCGGCGCCTCGCAGGAAAGAATCAAAGGGCAGTATGCTAACGGAGAGATTAGCGCGGAAGAGGGCCTGTTGTTGATTGGCCTGCTTGAACGCCTGCAAAACTTTATTCGCCTGTCAGAGTCCTATCTGGGTGCCAAGGAACGCGTCAGCACTATGGGCAACCAGCGAAATCGCGATAAGGTAAAATTAATCAGAAAGCATGCAGACCGCGGATTGATTCTACTTTCCTGTTTTACCGCCTTTGCTGCCACCATGTTGGGTTGCCTGTTTTGGATTGGTACCGGCTGGAAGGATGGCTCAACCGCACCGATGATGGGCGCGGTGGTATGCTCGTTCTTTGCATCGATGGACAGCCCGGTAGGATCGATGAAAGTCTTTCTGAAAGGGGTGCTGGTGGCGATAGTGGTGAGTATCATTTATGTCGGCGTGTTTATCCCCCCGGCAGTCACCTTCGAATCGCTGATTATCGTGCTGGCACCGGGTTTGATTGCCCTGGGGTTGGTTATCGCCAATCCTTCTACCAACTTTATCGGACTGATTATCGCGACGCAGATCCCCGGTTTCATCGGCATGACCCACAACCTAAAGCCCGATTTGCTGTCGATTATTAATGCCGCGATCTCCACCGTGGTGGGGATCGTGATGGCCGTGGTGCTGACGGCGGTGATCCGTAATAAAAGGCCATCCTGGACCGCCAAACGCGTGCTGCGCCGCGGTATCAGAGAGCTGCTGCAGTTTACCTCTGAAATTAAAATTGATGCCTCATCATTGCTGGCCCGTCAGCGCTTTGTGGCCAGCATGATCGACAAGATAAACATTATTTTACCGCGAAATACGGTTGATCCCCTTACCGGCGTGGCCCTGGGCGGCAACCTGATCACCGAGATTTGGCTGGGGGTAAACTGCTATGATTTTTATGCGCGCCACCAGGATATCCTTAGGGAGAACACCCTCGACAGCGATGCGTTACTGGCTGAAATAACACGTTATTATAAAAAGCGATTGAGAGATATCACTATCCCACCGCCGCAGTCTTTGCTCAATGAACTCGACAAACTGCTGTTGCACACCGAGTCACTTTGTCGCTCAGATATGCAGCTATACGGTCCGCTGTTTTACCTGTTCAATATCCGCATGGCACTCTATCCGTCGCAAAGATGGCCGGAGCAGTAACATATCGCTATGATTAATTTAAAAAAGTCATCTGCTGGTGACTTTTTTGTTTTATTTGGACATAAGTGTGAACATCTTTGTTACAAACAAAACAGGATAACGAGTTTCGCGGGGGTATAAAATAATGCTTTAAAATCTACGTGATTTGTTTAATAAAAAATGAAGTGGCTGACAAAAAATGCTTTTTTGTTTTCGGTAAAAACCTGTATTGCTGCATTTTTGGCTTTATATATCGCTCTAAAACTTAATCTTGATAAGCCTGCCTGGTCACTGACCTCTGTTTTTATCATCTCCCAGCTTTATTCTGCTTCCACGCTCTCAAAGTCCGTATTCCGCTTGATGGGAACGCTGCTGGGCGGGGCCTTTATTTTCTTTATTTATCCGCTCACGGTTCAGCATCCGCTGCTTTTTAGCACCTGCGTGTCACTGTGGATCGCCTTTTGCCTGTATCTTTCGCTGCACGATCGTACCCCTAAGAGCTATGTCTTTATGCTGGCGGGATACAGTGCGGCGATTATGGGCTTTGCCGACGTCACTTCTCCTCTAGACATCACCTACACCGTTATCTCTCGAATCGAGGAAATTACGGTGGCTATTATTTGTAGCACCTTGGTTCATATGATTATTTTCCCGGTACGTATGAGTACCTTGTTGGAAAATAGCGTTAATAACTGGTTCGACAGCGCCAGGAAAATCTGCGCTGACATGCTGACCAGAGTGTCGAAAGAAAAGTCGCTGGAAAATGAACATATTCTGATCCAGATGGCCAATTATCCGCTAAACGTAGAGGTGTTGATTACGCACTGCGTCTATGAGGGCGATTCGGCACGCACCCTGATCCGCATGGTCTCAGTGCAGTATCAGCATCTTTCTTATCTGATCCCGACGCTGAGCGCGATTGAAAAACGGCTGATTCTGTTGAGCGAACACGGGGTGATTTTCCCCGACTTTGTCGCTGAGAGCTTTAGCCATTTTTTAATCTGGCTCAACAATCCTGAGCAGTTTGGTGACACCTCTTTGCTGGTGGAGGAGATGATTGCCGCGCAGGAAAAAATTAAAATGCTCTACCTCGACGCCCAAATGAGTGCCGAAGAGGGCCTGCTGCTAACCGGGCTAGTTGAACGGCTACAAAACTTTATCCGCATCGCTCAGGCTTATCTGGGAGTGAAGGAAAAAGTCAGCGCGCTAGGCGAAGAAAGAAGGCCGGCGAAATTTAAATTATTCAAAAAGCATGCGGATGAAGGACTGATTTTCTTATCCTCGTTGACGATTTTTATTGTCACCATGCTGTGCTGCCTGTTTTGGATCGGCAGCGGTTGGAAGCACGGCGGCACGGCGCCGATTATGGCCTCCATCGCCTGTTCGTTCTTTGCTACGCATGACAGCCCGATAGCCTCGCTACAGGTGTTCCTCAAGGCGGTCATTATCGCTATTGCCGCCAGCCTGATTTATACCCTGATTATTATTCCGACGGCGACCAGTTTCGAAGCCCTGGTTCTTTGCCTGATACCGGGACTGCTGGCACTGGGAATGGTGATTGCCCGACCGGAAAGCAATATCTTTGGTCTGATCATCTCGACGCAGATCCCAAGCTTTATGGCCATGAGCCATGATTTCAGGCCCGATCCGCTGACTATTATCAACTCGGCGGTGTCGACCGTGGTGGGCATTTTGATTGCGGTGTTGGTCACGGCGATTATTCGTAATAAGCGTCCATCCTGGACGGCAAAACGCGCGCTGCGCAGGGGCATTAAAGAGCTGCTGCAGTTTACCCAGGCGATTAAAATGAATAAATCGTCACTGTTGGGTCGTCAGCATTATGTCGCGGGAATGTTGGATAGGGTGAATATCATCCTACCGCGAATTAAAGCCGATCCGATCCCCAACGTCGCACTAGGCGGTAATTTGATTACTGAGATTTGGATTGGGGTCAGCGTATTCGATTTTTACGCTCGTCACGAAGAACTTTTAAGAAGTCACAGCATTGATACCGATGCGCTGCTGTTTGAGATTAATAACTATATTAAAACCAGACTGAAGAATATCTACGTGCCGCCTCCGGCCTCGCTGCTGGCCGAACTGGATCGGCTATTGCTCACGCTTGAAGCGGTGTGTCGCGCGGATATGCATCTGTTTATGCCACTGTTTTATCTATTTAATATTCGCATGTGGCTCTATTCCTCAGAGCGCTGGCCCGCCGCCTACCCGGCCTGATTTAGCCGCGGGATGGCGTTTGCCCTCCCGCAGCCATCAGGGTTTTTATCAGATATTTTCTAGCTCGATATCTTTGGTTTTTGGCCCTAATATCGTGATAACCAGCACCACGATAACCATGCTGGCGACGATAAACGACAGTACGCCGACATTGCCGGTGAATTGCAAAAACAGCCCGATAATGATGCTGCTGAATACGGTTGAAAGGCGACTAAACGAATAGCAGAAGCCCACGGCGGTGACGCGAATGCGGGTCGGGAATATCTCGGTCTGATATGAGTGGAAGCTGTAAGTCATCCAGGCGTTACAGTAGCTGACCATAAATCCGCAGAGGATCATGCCCAGCGGGCCGCGCTGGAAGCCAAACAGTGCGCCGAAGATCACCACGCCCAGTGCGCCAGCCACCACCTGCCACTTGATCTCAAACTTGTCAGCATAGAGCACCGAAACCAGGCAGCCGAGAGGGAAACCGAGGGTAATGACAATCGAATAAGACAGGCTGTGAGTAAAGCTGCTGCCCTGGCCGGCCAACAGCGCCGGAAGCCAGTTGCCGAAGCCGAAGAAACCGATTGCCTGAAAGATATTGAAAATCATCAGCATAATCGTGCGAGAGCGGAACTGTGGCGTCCAGATTTCTTTGAATCTTCCGCGACGCTCGAACTGTTGCTCATCGTGCAGGGTCACCAGACGCTCGAGGCGTTCAACTTTTCCGACGCCGCAGCGCTTTTCCAATGCTTCGAGTACTTCAAGTGCCTGAGGGGCCTTACCCTGTTGCAGCAGCCAGCGAGGAGACTCCGGCAGTTGTTTACGCACTATCCAGATAAACAGTGAAAACACCACGCTGACCAACAGCACGTAGCGCCAGCCGGTGAGGCCAAACCAGGTGTGGGGAACGAACCACCATGAAATCAGCGCAACCACCGGCACCGACATAAACTGGATAAAGAACGAGAAGGCGAAAGCCTTGCTGCGCAGACGCGTGGGCACCATTTCAACCAAATAGGTGTCGATGGTGACCAGTTCGATGCCTAATCCGACGCCAACCAGAAAGCGCAGGAAGATAATCCATTCGGCCTGATGCTGGAAGACGATCAGCAGAGTGAAAAAGCTGTACCACAGCAGGGCAAACATGAAGGTCAGTCGACGACCAAACTTATCGGCCAGCGGGCTGAGCAGGCTGGTACCGATAAAAAGTCCGAGGAAGGTAGAAGAAGCGAAGGCGGCCTGATCTGAAATACCCAATACGCCCGCGCTGCCGGTGTGAAAAATGCCTTCGGCAATTAACCCAGGGCTGATGTAAGCCGTTTGGAACAGATCGTACAGTTCAAAAAAACCGCCGATGGCTAATAAGATTATAAAGCGCCACAGTCCCGGTGATGAGGGCAGGGCGTCTATCCTGGTGATCAGTTCAGGGGCGGAGATCCCCCCCGACTGATGCGATAAAGACGATGAGTGTGCAAATTCCATAATTACCATTACCCGTTAAAAAAACTTCACCATGCTAAGTTTTTATCACCGGATTTAAATTCGGAATAAGATTTCAAGATGTAAAAAAATAGCGGAATACTCTGATTAAAATCATCCTAAGAGATAATCCGCTTTGCACACTTCTCGAGTTTTTAAAGGACCGAGGGATGGAGCAAGTACAAAACTCATGCAGTAAATATTCAAATAAAGTTTAAACACTGCCCCGGCTAATTTAGCGCATGAAGCATAGAAATATCGCGCGCAATCAAGGGCTTTTAAGACTGATTTTTTCCTGAGATTTTCCTAATATTACGCTCAGCAGGGTCCAGCCGCAGGCCAGCGTGACGCTGAAAATTGCCATCGGGGCCAGAGCGAGCCCTAGAATGCCCAGCAGCTGATACGACCAGGCGCCAATCTGATCGCCGGCACGATAGACCAGCGTATCGATAAAGACTTTGGCATGATATTTCTCCTGCTTGCTAACTACGGTAAAAAGGATTTCACGGCTGGGTCGTGCCACGGCAAAATTAATCGCCCGCCGCAGGATAGTGAATCCGACCAAAATCGTCAGCGAGGGTGCCCAACCCAGCCAGGCAAAGCCCACAATGCTGACCAGCGGCAGCAGCGCTAGCGTGTAGGGCGTGCCGAAGCGCGAGATGATTTTACCGGTTACGGTTAACTGACAGAGTAGAGTGAGAATGTTGATCGCCAGATCGACGCTGGCAAAAAACGCCGTGCGCTGCGCCTCATTGCCGAAAGCCTGCTTGACGATGGTGGCCTGCTGAAAATACAGCAGGGTCGACGTTACCGAATAGAAAAGAATGTAGCCGCAAATTCCCAGCAGGTAGGGCGACTTAAGGGTTTGTCGGATCCCGGCCAGCAGCGGTGTGAGGGCGTTTTCGCCCTTTTTAACGGGCTCTGACCGCACTCCCGGCTCGGAGCACGGTGTTTTTAATCTCTCGCCGCGTCGCGACAGGCGTACCGCGCTAAATACCGAAACCTGCACCAACAGCGCCGACAGCACCAGCAGCGTCGAGGTGGAAAGATGCCGAGCGAGCAGGGCGGTCATCGCCGAGCCGGCAATCGCGCCTACCGTCGCCGCGGCGGCTAACAGTCCAAACAGCCTTTTTCCACGACGGGTGTCGAACACGTCGACAATCAGCGCCCAAAAAACTGAAACCGCGAACAGATTAAACACCGAGACCCAGATAAAGAACACTCGGCCAACCCAGCGATTATTCAAGCCACCCGGCAGAAAGAACAGCGCGGCAAAAATCACTAAAACGAGGCTGCAAAAATGATAGCTGTAGGCGATAAAACGCTCGCGAGGCAGCCGTTGCGTCAGGAAATTATACGGCCACTGCAATAGCAGCATGGTAACCAGCACGGCGCTAAACAGCCACGGCAGCGTATGTGCACCGGCGACGGTGCTGATCGTATCGCGAATGGGGCGAATGATGTAATAGGCGCAAAGCAGAGAAAAGATGTACAACCAGCCCCACATCAGTGGGGCAATTTCTTCGCGCCGAACCTGCACCACCTTATGCAACAGCCTGAGTGGCATCGACTCATTTTTAGCGATCATCGGGACGGATTAGCCAGGCTAGCGCGCAGCTGTTTCTCGCTTAAAGCCTGTAGGAACAGGGAGGAACCGGGTTGGAAAAGCTTGGCACTGTCGAGATTGCCGGTGACTACCGGCACGAAACCGGCCGCGTGAATCAGCGATGAAACCGTCTCAACGGCGGCGCGGTCGTCCCCGGCTAAAGGCACGGCAATGGGCGTGGATTGATGAGCGTCGGACGCCAGCGTGCTGGCCGCTATCGAATTAAAGGCCCTGACTACTCTTGCACCGGGCAAGAATTTTGCGCTGGCTCGCCCTGAACCTATGCTTAATGCCGTCTGCGCCGTTTGGCCATCTCGTCCCGGATACGGATTGCCCACGTCGAGCACAATTTTATTATTCAATGCCGATCCCAGCGTTTTGCCTAATTGCGGCAGCGCGCCGTAGGGAACCGCCATGACCAGCACGTCACCAAACTGCGTAGCCTGCTGCACGGTGCCGACCTGAGTATTGTGCCCCAAAGAGCTTGCCAATGATTTCAGCTCATCGGGATGACGGGAGGCATACATCACCTGATAGCCGGCATCGACCCACAGCTTGCCGAGCGTCGAGCCCATTTGACCGCCGCCGATAATGCCAATCTTATGCACCGTCTCAGGCGCGGCGGTGGCGTTAGACGAGACAACTGCGGTGCTGGCCAGGGTTAGCATCGCCGCCAGGGGCAGCGCGGTGGTAAACCGAATACAGCGGCGGGTAAGGCCTGATAACTGTCTTAACAACATGATTAGTTCTCCCATTTATTGCGTGGCAATCATTGCATTGAAATGATTGGTACCGGTTCCATTTTGGTGGCAATGGATAGTTTATAATGCGTTTTCTCAGCTAACCTGCCAGCGCTGCCTGATACCGCCCTGCTTGCCGGTTACCGGATCGGTCTTCGGCATGGCGATCTGCGCAATATTTTTACGCGTCTGTGCAAGCCTGGAGGGATCGTCATGATAGAGATCCGGGCTTAAGCCCTGCGGGTAGGCGCCCAGAACCTGAAAATCGGCGCTGGCGGACAGCTGTTTGTGGCCTACACCGGCGGGTATCAGGATCACATCGCCTTTTTGCACCCTGGCCGTTGGGCCGGTTTCTCCCCCCAGCTGAACCTGTGCCTGGCCCTGGCTGACGCCCAATAATTCATGGGTATTGGAGTGGTAGTGGGTAAAGGTGAAAATCTGATAGCGCCACTGTACCGGCCAGCCGTTGCGGGCAAACAGTTCGGTCAGATAGCCATCGGCATCGGTGGTCTTAGCGGGCACCGCCTGCTGGTAAATGAGCAGCGGTAGCTTATCGTTAGGCACGCCGCCAACGGTTTTATCCAACGTGAGTTGGCGAATGTTGACGTTTGGCTGGCTGTCTTGCGCATAGCCGGTGAGCGGCATCGCCGAGGCGAGCAAGAGCAGCTGGCAGAAATCTCTTCTGGAAACTTGATGCTGGTTAAGAATCTTCATTAGGCGCTCCTGTGCTGAAGATAACACATTGAGGAGGAAGGCTTTATGAACGCAGACGGCTCTTTGTAATCGGCAAAAAACGTCGCGAACCCACAGTTAAATAGTGTGAGTTAGATCGCAATTTTGTCAAGGTTAAGGGAGAAATGAGCAGCAGGAACGGCAGGAGAAACAGCGGCTAAAACAGCCCCGAAGGGCGGTTATAGGGTTAGAAATCACCCGCTGGTTCTGGATTACTAATTGCCTTAAGGGAGAGCGGCAAATGGTAATTTGGCTGACTTGAGAAGAAGGCTTGCAGAGCAACGCGCTTGCTTCGATCAACGGAAATTTCTTGTACCGTTTTGCGGAAAATACTGTAACGTCCGCAGGTCGTACAGGTTACGTTAACCACTTTTTCAGTCAGGTTGAGTGAAGTTTTGGTCTTGATTGTACTTTGGCATAATGGACACTCGTCAGGAGTGTTAACTGCGGTGGAACTCATAAAACCTCCGGTTTTATTTGGGCCAGCGGGTAGTATAGCGCAAAAAGCGGTCAAGACCTTAGTGCTAATTGATTAAAAGGCGATCTGTTTTGCATTTGCCCGGGTGACGGCAACATTGATGGCGGGTTAAGCGTCTGTTTGATCAGCTGGAACAAAGCGAACAGCGGAAATAAATTATTGTTGTTAAGGCGTAACAAAAGGGTGTAAATCTGCTTTATGGCGTTTTTTATACTGCGTTAATCGCCCAAACTGACTGACCCCCTAACTGACTTACCACCCTTGAGGAAGTAAAGTGGATCTTATCCAAATGGCGCGCACCCTACGGATCGAAGGGGGCCAATACCGCAAGGTTTTTGTCGTGGGTGATATCCACGGCTGCCTGAAACAGCTAAAGGGTGCCCTGCAAGCCCAGGGATTTTCCGCCGAACAGGATTTGCTGGTCTCGGTTGGCGATCTTATCGATCGAGGTGAAGACAGCGTGGCCTGCCTGGCATTGATTGAGCAACCCTGGTTTGCCGCCGTGAGAGGCAATCATGAGCAGATGGCGATCGATGCGCTTCACGGCCGCAACGTTGACCGTTGGTTGCGTAACGGCGGCGATTGGTTTTTCAAACTGCCCTCCACGCAAGAAGAGCGCGCTCGACGACTGATTATGCTGGCTGACCAACTGCCGCATATTATTGAACTCGTTACTCAAGACGGGCAACTTACGGTGATCGCCCACGCCGACTACCCACTCAATCATTATTCAAGCCAGCAGCCGGTTGACGCCTACGCCGTGATTTGGAACCGCGATCGCATCGCCAATTCTGCCAACGGTCAGTTAGGCGTAATAAGCGGGGCACAGAGATTTTATTTCGGCCATACGCCGGTGGAGGAAATTTGCCAATACGCTAATCAGAATTACATCGATACCGGCGCCGTATTTGGTGGCAAACTCACGTTGCTACAGATTCAATGATATTATCTGCTTAATCAGAAGCATGGCTGCACTGAATTTACCCCGAGAGTAGATGATGGAAAATAAGCGAGATGACCGACTGCAACGACTGCTGTTGGCCCTAAAAAAAAGTGACAAAATCCACCTAAAAGACGCGGCATCACTGCTCGAGGTGTCTGAGATGACCGTGCGGCGTGACCTCGGGGGAGCGGCATCGCCGTTAATTTTGCTGGGTGGCTATATCGTTATCGACCCGAAAAACAGCCCGGCAACGCACTATTTTGTCAGCGAGCAAAAATCTCGTCAGGTGGCAGAAAAGCAGCGTTTGGGGAAGCTGGCCGCGCAGTTGATCAATGATGATGACCTGGTATTTTTCGACTGCGGCACCACCACGCCTTATATCATCGAGCAAATCCCCGACGAGCGGGTATTTAGCGCCATCTGCTATTCGCTCAATACTTTTTTAGCGTTGCAGGATAAGCCGAACTGCGAGGTAATGATGTGTGGGGGCAAATACCGCGCCAGTAACGGCATTTTTATTCCCTTCGGGCAAAGCAGCAACGAACTAAACAATACCCTGCCGGACAAAGCCTTTATCTCTGCCGCCGGAATTAGCCTGGAATATGGTGTCAGCTGTTTTAGTTTCGACGAGTTGGTGATGAAGCATCCGGCGATGCAGCGCTCTCGCGAGAAAATTCTGGTGGCCGATAGCAGCAAGTTCGGACAAGTGCGTCCTGCTTCTATCGCGCCACTAAACGAATTTACCTCGCTGGTCACGGATGCCGCGCCGCCGCAGTCGTATATCGATTATTGCCAGCAGAACGGCATCAAACTGCAGTTCTAGCGACGCTGCAAGCCGCTACCGGAGGGCGGCAATCTTCTCTACCGACTGGTAGAACACCACCTCAAAGACCCCAGTTTGCCGGCCATCGCTGAGGTACTGCTCATAGCAGATGCGACCATCGGGACGATAACCGCTGTTGGCTAAATGAATAGTATAAAAATCGTCCCAGGCCTGAGCGAAATTATCATCATCCACGGTGGTATGAAACGCCGCGTAGGTGCCTGCCGGTAAGGTTTGTAGCGTTATCATCCCCTCACTGTGATTATCCAGTTTGAAATCCTTATCTACCGCAACGGACGGGTCTGCACGTCGGGCTTCGGGCGGCGTGGTGTTTGGGTTGTCCCAAAATAGGGTCAGCCATTCTCCCGCCGCCAGTTCCTGTGCCTCGGCCCAGGGTGTAAGGACGGAAAAGCCTTGTTTTACCGTGGTTTCGTAGGGGCCGACGACGCGATGGCTGGCGACGAATTTGGCGGGTTTTTCCAGGATCATAAATGCCACAATGCATGCCTCATCTTTGGTGAGTTAATGGATAACTGCGTTTAATCCTATAACAGATTGCAGAATAAACCCCGTCAACTGCTCTACGTCATATAACAGTCAGCGTGATAAAATCTTGCTATCAAATTTCAGTATAGTTCTGACTGTAGTGAGGTTATCAATGGATGTCGTTAAAAGTATTCTGAATAGTGAGATAGAACGCATTAATCGCGCTGAGGGTCGCGATGGCAAAGCGCGCATTAACGTCGAATTCTTCACTCATCACCCGTGGCTCTGTCTGGCGATGTTTATCGGCTATATTGCGGTAGGCATCGTGATGTACGCCTCACCCTATATGGGGCTGGGCTGGTTCGGCGGCTTTAGCGCTTTTTTGCTGTTTATGGCCGCCATGCTGCTGCTGGAAATCAGGCCTACCTATCGCTATGAAGACATTGGCGTGCTGGATCTTCGGGTCTGTTATAACGGTGAATGGTTCTTCAGCCGTGAGATCTCCCCGCAGCGGTAAACTCCCTGCTCGATAACAGTGCCCTGGACAGTAAATTTCGTTCGCAGGTAAAAAGCATCGTGCAAAACAAAGGGGCGATTGATTTCTATGATGTTTATGATTTAGACCGCCAGTATCAATCTCATGCGACGGGTACGAAAATCGCGCCCGCTGCCAGATAAAAGTGCAACAAGTTTCGTTCCTGCACTGACTCTTTCGCCACGGCTCTGATAGAATGTTGGTTATGTACTATGCAATTACTATGCAATGAAAAGTACGCAAAGAAGTGATAAATTATCTTTGCAAACCCCAGGAGCCGTTGTGGAACGTATTAAACTCTCAATTCACCATCTCTATAAGCAGGTCGGCGGCGAAAAAGTCGCGGTCGAGGCTACGGCGAGGATCTATGCCGGTGATAAGCTTATTGTGGTTGAAAAGATGCACGGCCAGGCGGCCTGGTACGATCGCTATATTCAGGCGAAAAACGACAATGGCCAACCGCTGCGAGTAGAGTGGGACTGCGAGGGTGACGCCAGCATGGATGTCTCCCGCGTTGAAGTCTGCTCATGCTGCGGCGGTGATGAGAGTTTACACGTTTAGGCGCTGTGTTCCGGTCACGCCAGCGCGAGTGAATTGTTTAGGAGCGAGAAATGAAATTTCTGAATAATGAATTTGAATATCGTACCTGGATAATCCAGGAGATCTTTCACGCCACCGTGGTCGGTGAACCGTCTGATTTTGCCGATCAGGAGATCGATGATTTTATCTTTGATGCCCGCCCGGTTGCCTATCCTTGCATCGCGGTAATGATCCAGACTCCCGGACAGCCGGGCGTGTGTGAACCGCGCTTTGTCTATAAAGAGCAGGTTTTTGAGTGGGCGCATCAGATGGGATTCGGTTTCGATAGCTAAGCCCTGGAATGCTCCAGGGCTATTAAGCCTGGCTTGCTGGCTTTAGTCAGACGTTCTTGCGATCAATCTTCTCTTCACCCCAAAACAGATAATCTTCTTTGGTTTTAGCAAAGGCGACGGGTAACACCTCATCATTGCCTTCCTCCCAAATTTTTTGTGCCAGAACTTCGTCATTGTTTGCCAACTCGAAAATAGCCTCAGCGATTTCATGAGAAGTTTCACGGGTGTTAGCCCACGCTTTGATATTTGAACTTGTCATATTTTTCTCCTTTATGATGGCGCCCATTAACTTTTTGACTCCCAATAACTATGGTCGCTGGACTCCAGGGACGCAAATGTGGGAGGCGAAAGCTTGAGCAATCAGTACTTTTAGCCGCGGCTCTGCGACGCAAAAGTGGCCAAACCGATCTCACTGCGCCTACCACAGCACAGATTAATGGTATCTGCCGCGTGCGGTCGCTTATACTTATCTTGTCGGGTTAGCCGCTGCTATGATCGCCGCGCGCCGGCATGATGATTAAAAGCACGCGCCTTTAGAACAGGGTGCCAACAAGGTGATATAAAAATGAGTGATGATATTTTTGATTTCGATATAGATGCTGCGCTGGAAACTGCCGAAGAGAAGGCCGCTGAGAAAGCCTCTGCCGTCCCAGACATTCTGGAAGACGAAGCAGACTGCGAAAGCTGCAAAATCTGAGTCAGCACTCGTCAAGTTTGAGACTAAAAGAACCGCTTCGGCGGTTTTTTTATGGCCGCAAGAGGCCAATTTTTCTTTTCAAGCATTTTTTTCAAAAAAAGATCCAAAAAATTTTCGATCTAAAACGGCGCAGTTTATTAAGCAGGTTGTTAATTTTATCTTTCCTGCCATAGCCTTACGCATTCGTAACAATTGCAACCGGCTTGAAGCAACTGTAAGGAAATTGTGAGGCGTCAGTAAATGGGATAAATTCCTATAGAACAGCAAGATAGCCAGAGTAAACTCAGCTTCATCAGATCGGACCGATCCTGGAGTGAAATATGAAAAAAATAATGTTGATGTTGACCGTGGTTTCCGCGCTGTCAAGTATACCAACAATGGCACACGCAAATGTCTCGGTTGGGGTAAACGTACCCGGCTTATCCTTAAATATTGGTTCCCGTGACCATCGCGGTTATTACTGGGATGGCGGGGACTGGCGTCCACCAGGCTGGTGGGCAGAGCATCGTTACTACGGAGGACGTTGGGTCTACTACCGTCCTGGTCCACCGCCGCCGCCGCCGGGTTACTACTGGCGTGAGGGTCCACCGCGCTGGCACGGCGGTCCACCTCCGGGCAGGTGGCACGACGGTCCTCCGGGCAGATGGCACGACGGTCCGCCTCCGGGCCGCTGGTAAATGCTCGCCCGGTGAGGCGTAGATCAGTTGTTGAACGAAGCGAGATTTAACGTGTTAAGCAGCAAAGATTTTTAGTACAGGGTTGGCGCTGGTTCTGCGAAGGCAGCCCCAACGTCAATTCTGTACTTCTTATTCCTATATAGCTTGTTTCCATAAAGCTTATTTGTCTCTAGCCTCTTTCTCCTCCGCTACTGTCACGAACCTCTATCAATACCGGACAAGGTGCATTCGCCACCACCTCGGCACTGACCGAACCCTTAAATATTCGCCCAAAGGCGCTGAGATGGCGATGTCCTATCACGATCACTGAGGCCTTTTTGCCTATCGCTTCAGCTACTAGCGTTTGCCCAGCTGTACCGATGACTAAATTTCCCTGCGCTTTTATTCCCGCCGCGCCGAGTTGGCGTAACGCGGTGTTCACTACCGCCGTTGCCGAACTCTGCTCTGCGACAGCGGCGGGGTACTCAATGACGTCTCCGGGCTGCTCTTGCGGGTTGGCAAAAGCGTAAGATTCATCGATACAGCAGGTGACATACACCTTAGGTGAACCCTGTTGGGCAATCTGGCTAGCTAACGCCACGACCTGGGGCATTTGCGATGAACCGTCGACCGCGACTAAAATTACATCAAACATGGCCCATTCCTTTTATCTGAGACTGAATTATGGCGGCGGGGGAGGTGAGTTAACCTCACAGTTTATTTCGCGCTGTTCAATCTGCCAATTTCACCGATTAGCGACTCCTTGCAGCGTAAAATAGCCTGTTCAATGGCTTGCTGTCCGGCGCTGAAACGCTCGGTCGGCATTAAAACAGAAATCGAGTAGTGCCCAAGGATGGTGTCAATCGCCGTGGATAGGGTTGAAACGCCTAACACGGTTTCCCCACTCTCCATTGAGATGCCGTTGGATCTTACCTGCGCTACCTTAGCCAGCAGCGCGTCGATATCTTTAACGGTGTTCTCGGTTGCGGGTTCCAGCGTCTCACCGACCAGCTGGCGGATCTCCTGATCGCTCTTTGTCGCCAGCAGGGCGCGTCCGGCCGAGGTACTGTAAATCGGCAGGTTGAGGCCAAACTTCGGCACTACCCGCAGTTCTCTTTCGGCCACCACGTAGTGAATATTGGCGATTTGCCTGCCGCTGCCGCGCCCCAGCGTGACGGTTTCTCCCGTCTCATTGCACAGCTGTTGCAGATAGGGCTGGGCGATAGCAATCACATCGGTGTGTATGGTCGACACCAGGCGAAGCAGCATAGGGCCGAGCCGGACACCGCCCGCCCCCTCGGTGCGCACCATGCCTTCTTCAGCCAACGCGGCGACGATGCGCTGAACCGTCGAGCGCGGCAGTTGGACCTCATTAGCAATGGCGCCCAGGCTCAATCCTTCAGGATGGGTGCCGAGAACGTTGAGGATCGCAGCAGCGCGGGAAATCACCTGTATTCCGCCGCTACGCTCCTCGTCCATGGTATTTTCGCTGTTCATAGCGTGAATTTTTCCATATTTATCACTGATCTTGCCTCAATTATACCCGTCAAATGTCATGCTGGCGCGGATTAAAACCATTCTTAACCACATTGCAATACACTGCATCGTATTATAATATCCGCATTGTATCGTATTGCGATGCAATGCATCGTTGAATTAAGCCTCCTAATTATTGCATCCACTGCATCCTAAACCTTTGGTATGAAAATGATTATTATTGCCGTGGAGCAAAAAGTTAATTTATGAATCAACCCATTATTCCGCTTTATGCGGCAGCCAGCGCGGCTTCACCGCCGCCGCCGACTCCGCAGCCTTTTACCCTGAGGTTGGTGATCGGCATGATCGGCATCCTTATCGCCTCCCTTTTTTCTGGTCTTAACGATCGGGTTACCGATATCGCGCTGGCTGACGTGCGCGGTGCATTAAATATCAGCAGCGATCCGGGAAGCTGGGCCATCGGCGCTTATCAGGCTGCCGAAGTGGCCGCGATGATGCTGGCTCCGTGGTTTTCGATGACCTTTTCCCTGCGCCGGTTTGCTATCGGCGTATGCCTGGGCTTTTCACTGCTGGGGTTGTTGCTGCCTTTTTCGCCCAATATCGACGTTTTTATTGCCCTACGGGTGGTGCAAGGAGTTTTTGGTGGCGCCTTGCCGCCGCTGCTGATGACCGTCGCGCTGCGTTTCTTGCCGCCACAGTTCAAACTGTATGGCCTCAGCGCCTATGTGCTGACCGCCACCTTCGGCCCGAATGTTGCCACCGCGCTCGCGGCATTCTGGACCGACGTGGTGGGCTGGCAGTGGGTATTCTGGCAGGTGATCCCGCCGTGCCTGTTGGCCGCTGTGTTGGTGGGCTACGGCATTCCGCAGGATCCGCTGCGTCTTGAACGCTTCAAACAAATGGATGTTGTGGGCATGCTGACCGGCACCAGCGGTATCGGCCTGATGGTGCTGTTTTTACAGCAGGGTGAAAGGCTGGATTGGCTGAATTCACCGCTATTAGTGGTGATGCTGCTGACATCTATTGCGCTGTTAACCGCTTTCTTTATCAACGAATGGTCACACCCGCTGCCGCTGTTTAAATTGCAAATGCTCAAACGTCATAATCTGAGTCATGGCCTGCTGACGCTGGGCGGGCTGATGGTGCTGGTACTCTCTGGATCCGCACTGCCTGCCAGCTATATGGAAAGCGTGCAAGGTTTTCGGGCGGTGCAGGTGGGCCCGCTAGCGCTGACCATTGGCCTGCCGCAGCTGATTATCGCTCCGCTGGTGGCGACGGTGTTGAATCTGCGCTGGGTCGACAGCCGGGTGATCCTGATTATGGGGCTCGGGCTGATCGGTATGTCCTGCTACGGCGGTAGCCACCTTACCGAGGGCTGGGCCAGGCAGAACTTTTACGGCTTGCAGATAATGCAGGCCTTTGGTCAGCCGATGGCAATATTGCCGGTGCTGATGGGCGCCACCGGCGTGGTTCAACCTCCTGAAGGGCCTTTTGCCTCGGCGATGTTTAACACCGTACGCGGTTTCAGCAGCGTGATGGGCACCGCAGTAGTCAGTGAGTTTTCCAGCCAGCGCGAACAGTTTCATTCGAACGTACTGTTGAATCATGTCGGTAGCCTGAGCTCGCTGCTGGCCCAGCCCTATGACGGTGATGGCACCTATCTGGCGCCGCTTAATCCAGACGGCTCGGCGGTTTCAACCGAAGCGCTAAGCGCATTTTCATCGCTGGTAGAGCGCCAGGCCACCATCCTGGGGCTGTCCGACAGCTATCTAATGATCATCGGGCTGGCGATTGCGCTGGCGCTGCTGACGGTATTGCTGCCGAAACGCACCTATCCGCCGCAGTCGCTGATAAAAAAAGCCGATTAACCCTGCCTTTTAGCCCAAAGACTACTAATAAGAATAAACGAGAGAACAAGAATTATGTCCAAGACAGTATCAGTAAAACCCCTGTGGCTGGCGGTCGTCATCGTCGTCGTTTTGCTTGCCGCGGTGGGCTGGACTCTGATTTCGGCACAGACTGCGCCGACCACCGATGACGCCGTGATCGCCGCCGACTCAACGCTGGTGGCTCCGCGTATTTCCGGCACCGTTAGCGAGGTCATGGTCGAGGATAATCAGTCCGTCAAAGCCGGGCAGCCGCTGGTCCGCATTGACGACCGCGATTACGTTAATGCGCTGCAAACCGCGCAAGCTGCGTTAGAAACGGCGCAGGCACGGATGCAAAGCCTGGTGGCGCAGGTGGCCAAACAGGAGCCACTCATCGAGCAGGCGCGGGCGGTAGTTAGTGCTGATGCGGCAGGTCTGGTGTATGCCCGCAAGAGTGCACAACGCTACAAAGCCTTGTCGGCTAACGGATCGACCTCACTGGATCTGCGCGATGATTCCGATGCCAACTATCGTCAAAAGCTGGCTACCCAGCAAAGCGATATGGCCGCCGTGCAGGCGGCGGAAAAGCAGCTGGGGGTGCTAAAAGCGGAACAAGCCGAGGCCAAAGCGGCAATTGACTCTGCGCAGACAGCACTGCAGCAGGCGCGGCTAAATCTGTCCTACACCGAGATTAACGCGCCGATTGACGGCGTCGTGGGCGTGCGTTCAGTGCGCGTTGGGGCTTACGTCAGTGCCGGAACCCGAGTGTTGGCGGTGGTGCCGGTAGATAAGGCTTATGTGGTGGCAAACTATCTTGAAACCCAGCTGGCTCACGTTCAGCCGCATCAGAAAGTGAGTATCAAAGTGGATGCCTTACCGGGTATGACCTTTAAGGGCAGGGTAGACAGCATCGCACCGGCCACCGGTGTAACCTTCTCGCCGATCACGCCGGATAACGCCACCGGTAACTACACCAAAGTGACTCAGCGGCTGGCGGTAAAGATTTTACTTGATGCTAATCAGCAGGATTTGTCACGCTTGAGAGTGGGCATGTCGGCAGTACCGACTATTGATATTCAGGATCGCTGAGGTAAAGGCGGGTAATTGTGAGGAAGGGGAGGGCCAGCTCTGCGGGGCGGCTCCACCCTTCCACCCCGCTAAAGTCTGTCTTATGGTGTCATTTTACTGCTGACGACTTGCGCTCAGCGACTTGTCAGCTTTGTCTTCTTTCATAAACTGCCACTTGCCCGAGAACAGGAATCGCAGCAGCGGAATACGCTTGTGAACCTCATAGAGGAAGAAGGCGATACCGAACACAAACACCAGCCCCAGCCAGAATCCAAGCCAGTCACTCTTGATCAGCGGCGTGATAAACGCGCCATAAATAAGCGTTAACGGGTGGTGGATCAGGTAAACAAACAGCGACGAATTGACCAGATAAGTCACAAACGGTGATTGGAAATTCAGCACATAGTGGCTGAATGAGAACACCACGTTAACCATCAGAATACCCAGCAGGCTGGTAATAATTGCGTCCAACTCCATCGAGTAAAGCTCTGGAGTGTTGACGTGCTGGTTAATCATGTAGGCGGCGAACAGCAGGATACACACGGCACAGGCCGGAAGCGAAGGCTTGATGAACATGCTCTTTAGATTGGCAAACTTAAACGCACAGGCACCAATAAAAAAGAACGGCAGATAAAACAGCGTTTGCATGACAATAAAGTTAAATGCGCCGTTGCCCAGCAGCTGTGGAGCAAAAAGATACAGCGTGCGATTAAACGCCGCATAAATCAGTCCGAAAAATAAAAATAATATTGAGACTTTTCCTAACGAATCCGCTTCGCGAATTATTTTTAAAATCCGATTATTCTTATTCTCTTTTAATGCCCGGAATAAATAGAAGGAGATAGTGGTTAATATCACCAGCGTTAATAGGAACCATAAATGCGCGACTAGCTCCCAGACAGTAATATTAAGTTTCTGGTACAGATCCATCGTTCCCCAATTGGCGAACTTGTCAGTAAAGAAGTAAAGGAAGAACAGTTGTGGAATAGTGATCAGCGGAAAAGCCGCGGCAAGCGGGATGGCAACGCGCTCCAGCCGTACCTTTAGCCACTTGTGACGCTCGTACCGCTCATACAGCATGTAGGAGAAGTAGCCGGAAATGACAAAGAAAACCTGCATCCGGAAGGCATGAATAGTATCGTTTAATATTGTCAGTCCATCGGAAGGCGTTACGCTATTAACCGCCCAAACGTGGCTGGAATAAATCAACGATATATGAAATGGGATACCGAGCAACATTAGGTATGCTCGAATGGAGTCCAAAAAGAACTCACGTGGTGGAGTTTGTGGTTTCATAATGATCCATTTTAGATGATCTTTTAGTAAAACATCCACTATCCGCCGTCTGATTCTTACCATTAGATGGATTAATAAGAACTGTCTGCTTTTTGTAAAGCGATAACCGCAGCGGGCCGTAACACAACACGAGACTCAGACAAGTTTCCATAGCGGGACTTTCTCCGAATTGATATCCTTGTACAACTATGTGCTTAAACGGTTCATCAACGTGATGATCCATTCACCTCTCAGTTGTCGGATTTCCGACTATTCCTTAAGATGGACTAATGAGTTGAGCGCATTTAAAGGAGGGGACGTGCCAGGTAAAAATTTTTCCAAAGGGCCAAATATGACTAAAGTCCGTTTGCTGAGTGCCGCAGTGTTGATGACCTTGTTCACATCATCGGCCTGGGCTTTTTCTATTGATGATGTCGCCAAGCAGGCCAAAGCGTTGGCAGATAAAGGCTATGAAGCACCTAAAAGTAACCTGCCTTCGCAATTCCGCGACATGAAGTTTGCGGACTATCAACAAATACAATTCAACCATGACAAAGCGTATTGGAATAATCTGAACACGCCGTTCAAGCTTGAGTTTTATCATCAGGGTATGTATTTCGACACGCCGGTAAAAATTAACGAAGTTACCGCCAACAGCGTAAAAGAGATTAAGTACAGCCCCGACTACTTTAATTTTGGCACCGTCAAACACGATGCCGACTCGGTTAAAAATCTCGGATTCGCCGGTTTCAAAGTCCTTTATCCAATCAATAAAGCTGATAAAGATGATGAAATTATGAGCGTGCTGGGCGCGAGCTATTTCCGTTTGATCGGCAAGGGCCAGGTTTATGGCCTGTCGGCGCGCGGTCTGGCTATCGATACCGCACTGGCATCCGGCGAAGAGTTCCCGCGCTTTCGCGAGTTCTGGATTGAACGTCCTAATCCAGACGAGAAGCACCTGATTATCTACGCGCTGCTCGATTCACCTCGTGCAACCGGTGCCTATCGCCTTGACGTTTATCCTGGCAAAGAAGCCACGGTAGACATCCAGGCCAAGGTGTACCTGCGCGACAAAGTGGGCAAGCTGGGTCTGGCTCCGCTGACCAGTATGTTCCTGTTTGGTCCGAACCAGCCTTCAACCGTGATGAACTATCGTCCGTCACTGCACGATTCCGACGGTCTGTCGATTCACGCCGGTAACGGTGAGTGGATCTGGCGTCCGTTGAACAATCCTAAGCATCTTGCGGTTAGCCAGTTCACCATGGAAAACCCTAAGGGCTTTGGCCTGCTGCAGCGCGGTCGGAATTTCCACGAATACGAAGACCTCGACGATCGTTACGATCTGCGTCCGAGTGCCTGGGTAGAGCCAAAAGGCGACTGGGGCAAAGGCAAGGTTGAGCTGGTGGAGATCCCGACCGCCGACGAAACCAACGACAACATCGTGGCCTTCTGGACACCAGATCAGCTGCCAGCTGTCGGCACGCCTATCGATCTCAGCTATCGCCTGCACTTCACTCGTGACGAAGATAAGCTACATTCCCCGAACTCGTCGTGGGTAGCACAGACCCTGCGTTCCGCGGGTGATGTGAAGCAGTCTAATCTGGTGCGTGAGCAGGATGGCAGCATTGCCTACGTGATCGATTTCGTGGGACCCGCCCTGAAATCACTGAAGCCGGACGCTCCGGTGGCGTCTCAGGTGAGCATGGGTGACAACGCTAACCTGCTTGAAAATACTGTCCGCTATAATTCAGTAACCAAAGGCTGGCGTTTGACGCTGCGCCTCAAGGTGAAAGATCCTAAGAAGCCGGTTGAAATGCGCGCTTCTCTGGTTAATGGCGACAAAACGCTGAGTGAAACCTGGAGCAATCAGTTACCTGCCAATGAATAAAACAACGCATTCTACTCAAGAGTACGTAGAGGCATTGCCCCTGACTGAGACTCAGAAAGGGGATATCACTCAGCAGCTTCCGGCTGCTGATGATGTTGCTTTCACGTCTCTGCATCACCGCTTAGGCGGTGATCCTACGGCGGCGATTGAAACCGCTGACGCCCAGGCTCCCTTGGCTTCGGTCAAGGCGCGTATCGGCGAAGGCTGGCCCGACGCCGAGCAGCGTGGCACGTTGTCCGCAGTGGATAATGAAGGCCGTACCGTGGTCAAAGCCATGCCGCCGGTTAAGCGTTCCAGCATGTTCCCTGAAATCTGGCGCACTAACCCGGTGGGCCGTTTCTGGGACACGCTGATGGGGCGCAGTGCAATTTCGCGTCGTTATACCTCCTCTCAAATGCCTGAGTCAGAGAAGAGATGGCGCGCCGCAGGTTCTGTTCGCCGCTATATACTGTTGGCATTGATGCTGGTACAGACCGTCATCGCCACCTGGTATATGAAAACCATTCTGCCCTATCAGGGCTGGTCGCTGATCGACCCGTCCGATATATTCAATCAGGACCTGCTGCAATCGGTGGTACAACTGCTGCCGTATGTGTTGCAAAGCGGGATCCTGGTGCTGTTTGCGATTTTGTTCTGCTGGGTTTCGGCCGGTTTCTGGACCGCGCTGATGGGCTTCCTGCAGCTGATGATGGGGCGCGATAAATACAGTATCACCGCCTCTACCACCGGTACTGAAAAGCTCAATCCCAATAATCGCACCGCGCTGATTATGCCGATTTGTAATGAAGACGTGGAGCGGGTATTCGCCGGTCTGCGTGCGACCTATGAGTCTGTGAAGGCAACCGGCGATCTCGACCAGTTTGATATCTACGTGTTGAGCGACAGCTACGATCCGGACATCTGCGTGGCCGAGCAGAAGGCCTGGATGGAGGTGTGCCGCGACGTGGACGGTCATGGACGCATCTTCTATCGCCGCCGCCGCCGCCGCGTGAAACGTAAAAGCGGCAACATCGATGACTGGTGTCGTCGCTGGGGCGGAGAATATGCCTACATGGTGATCCTCGATGCCGACAGCGTGATGAGCGGTGAATGTCTCACCGGTCTGGCGCGCCTGATGGACGCCAATCCGAACGCCGGTATTATCCAGTCAGCGCCTAAGGCGTCGGGCATGGATACGCTGTATGCGCGCTGCCAGCAGTTTGCCACGCGCGTATACGGTCCGTTGTTCACCGCCGGTCTGCACTTTTGGCAACTGGGTGAATCGCATTACTGGGGCCACAACGCCATAATCCGCGTCAAGCCGTTTATCGAGCACTGTGCGCTAGCCCCGTTGCCGGGTGAAGGTTCGTTCGCCGGTTCGATTTTGTCGCACGACTTTGTCGAGGCCGCGCTGATGCGCCGTGCCGGCTGGGGCGTGTGGATTGCCTATGACCTGCCGGGAAGTTATGAAGAGCTGCCGCCAAACCTGCTGGACGAGCTGAAACGCGACCGCCGCTGGTGTCATGGTAACCTGATGAACTTCCGCCTGTTCCTGGTTAAAGGTATGCACCCAGTTCACCGTGCGGTGTTCCTGACCGGCGTGATGTCGTATCTTTCGGCTCCGCTGTGGTTCATGTTCCTGGCGTTGTCTACCGCATTACAGGTGGTACATACCCTGATGGAACCGCAGTACTTCCTGCAGCCGCGGCAGCTGTTCCCGGTATGGCCGCAGTGGCGTCCAGAACTGGCCATAGCGCTGTTCTCGACCACCATGGTGCTGCTGTTCCTGCCTAAAATGCTCAGCATTGTGCTGATTTGGGCCAAGGGCGCTAAACAATACGGTGGTGCCGTTCGGCTGCTGATTTCAATGCTGCTCGAGGTGCTGTTCTCGGTGCTGCTGGCGCCTGTACGCATGCTGTTCCACACCGTATTCGTGGTCAGCGCGTTCCTGGGTTGGGAAGTGGTCTGGAACTCACCGCAGCGTGATGATGATGACACACCTTGGGGTGAAGCCTTCAAGCGTCACGGTTCACAGCTGCTGCTTGGCCTGGTTTGGGCCGCGGGTATGGCAGTGCTTGACCTGCGTTTCCTGTGGTGGCTGGGGCCAATCGTCTTCTCACTGATCCTCTCGCCAATCGTGTCGGTGCTTTCGAGCCGCGCTACGTTGGGCATGAAGAGTAAAGCGGCGAAGCTGTTCCTGATACCCGAAGAGTACGATCCGCCGCGCGAGCTGGTGGCGACAGAAGAATACCTCAAGCTTAATCGCGAACGGATGCTGAAAAACGGCTTTATGCACGCCGTGGTCAATCCGACCTTCAACGCGCTGGCCACCGGTATGGCGACCTCGCGTCACCTGCTGCGTCAGTCGGTAGAGAATGGTCGTCAGCAAACGCTGGAGAAGGCCTTGCAGAGCGGGCCGAAAAGCCTTGGCAAGGCCGATCGCCTGGTGCTGTTGAGCGATCCGGTGATTCTGGCGCGCCTGCACTCCGCGGTATGGACTAATCCAGACCTGCACGAGTGGAGAGACTATTACGGCGAGCTGCCGCGTAACGTTCAGGCCTTCCCTGAAACGCAAACGCGGGAAGTAAAAACCGCCTGAGGCGAATCGGCTAGCGTAACAAGCGGTAGCCGAAGGGCAGAGGGATCTTAAGGCCGCTGGCCAGCTGCTCGACAGCCAGTTAATTGATAGAAAGAAAAGGGGCAGTCTGCGTAAACAGACTGCCCCTTTTTACTTTTATCTTGTGCGTTAAGCTTACTGCGCCACCGCCGTTTAAACCGAACTCAGTTAGCCGGCGTTGGATCGACCACCGCCGCCAGCTTCTCTACCGTGCTGTGGAAGGTATCTTCATCCAGCTTAGGCAAGCCGTCAAATACCACTTTATCACGGTACAGATCGCGATCGGCCTCGACGATATGCGGTTTAGTATTGAGACTGCCGGTCGCCACGCAGACGTTGTTAACGCTCTTCAGGCTCGGATCCCAGATGTTACCCATCTTGCTACAGCTGTCTACCCAGACAAACTTCTGATCAGGCGCCAGTTTGGAAAGCTGCTTTTCAAGCGGATCGGAAAGATAGACATCAAACAGCGGGTCCACTCGGCCATCGTTCACCTGCAGGATCAGCGGATACTTAAACGATACGCCCGAGAAGGTCAGCATCTTGCTGTCGGTGTGCAGCGCATAATCGGTAATGGTTTTCGGGAAGTCCCACATCTTGATAATCGCCGGTTTCCAGCGCAGGACGTGTTTGCGAATATCACGGTAATTATTGGCCAGCGACTCGCTCGACAGGCTGCTGCGTCCCAGACCGATATAGTTATCGCCGCCCATCACGTCCAGCACCGTTGCACCGTTGTCCAGCGTGGTTCGCTTCTGATCGATCACCTGATTGTTAGAGCCGGTGCCGCGCAGCACGAAGAACAGGTCTCGGCGATCCTGCTTGGTTAAAATCGAGTAGGCGGTGTTGTTCATCGCCAGGTGGTCGGAAGACACCACAATCACCGTGTTTTTAAAATACGGCGAGGCTTTGATTTTGTTAATCAGCTTGGCAACCTGTTCCTGACTACAGGCGACGGCGCTGAGTGACTGATTGCGCTTATTGTCATACAGATAGTTCTTTCTGTTACAGGTCGCATCGATATAACCGTCGGGGTGATGGGTATCGACGGTCAGCGCGAACAGCGAGAAAGGCTTGCCGGCTTTTGAAAGCTCGATAAAACGATTGTAAACGAAGTCCAGCATCGTATCGTCATACCAGCCCCACTCATTTCTATAGTTCGGATCCTTAACCAACGGCTTGAGCTCATCATAGCCGTAAAGATGATCAATGCCGTGGGTAGAAAGCAGTAGCTCTTTACCGGCAAAGGCCAGATTGGCACCCTGATAGAAATAGTTGGTATAACCGGAGGCTTTAAGAATATCGCCCAGGCAGATACTGCGCGGGTAAAAAGTCGACAGCGAGCTTGAGGCATTGCTGTCGAAAGGCGCGAACAGCGGAATGCCGCACAGCGCCGAGACCATGCCAGAAACGGTATTTTCTGCACCCGGTATTTGCACGGTATTGCTGAAATCAAGCGACTCTTTTTTAATGGCGCCCAGCTCGGGGGTCAGATCGGGGAATACGTCATTATCGAAATAGGTACGCTCAAGGCTCTCACCAAAGATATACACCAGGTTAGGCTTAGTACCGTTAATGGTCTTGACCGCGTCTTTATAATTCTCGGAAAAATCAGACTTATCATCGCCGTACTGCGAGGTTGTCAGGCTGACCAACTGCGCCGTGGCCGGAGAGGTTCCTATCGCCAGCAGTGAAAAAAGCAGCGCACCGTAGTTGTAGGTGATTTTACGATTAGTATTCTTGTTGCGTAATATTAGCCAGGTTAACAGGCCAAAAATCAGCAAGATAAAGACAATCAGGCCTATCGCAGGAAGTATGTACTTACCGACACCTGCACCGGTCAGGCTATTGGTGATGGTAAATAGCACCTCGTCATTAACGCCCTCACCGGTGAAATAATTACTGGCGGTCCAGATTGCGCTCAGTAACAAAAACAGCGCTGAAAGCACCAAATTCAGTGAAATCCAAAAGGAATTACGCTTCGCCTTGACGACACACAGTGCCACCGAGGCGATGAAGAACAGAACGGAAATGATTTCAAGTGCCATGCACTTTCCTTGAATAGGGATAAGCCGGTGGAGTAATAACCTATTGATAAATATCACCTAAAAAGAATGAAGATGATCTTTATTCAACAGAGCCCTCACGGTTCATCTTAATGTATTTATAATAAACAATTCATATACAAAACGATCACATCGCATTCTATAGCATTTAGTTTGCTATGGCGAAGCGCAGTCGGCGACGTGGCTTTACGTTTGCTTAACGCGGGCAGGGGGGCTTGTTATGGTAAACTTAAGGAAAGTATTGGCATAGTAAAGGAGCTGAAGCAGTGAACAAGGGCGTACTTGCCAGGGCGGCCGTGTTGGGTTTTGCCGTGGCAACATTATCAGGCTGTGGCAGTATTATTAGCCGCACAGTACCCGGACAAGGGCATAACAACCAATACTATCCGGGCGTGCAGTGGGATTTACGCGACGGGCCGTGGCGCTATGTCACCGTCATCGACGTTCCGCTTTCGATGATAGTCGACACCTTTATGCTGCCAATTGACGCCCGTCACGGGCCGTACGAGTAACATCGGGCGGCGTAACCGATCGCTTTTCAGTCTTCTTCACGTCCCGGGAAATCGTCCTCATCGTCCCATTCTTCGGCCGCGGCGGCACCCTCTTCGGTGTCTAAAGGCGGTTCAAGTTGGTATTCGCCTTCGTCCCATTCGTACAGCGTATTTTCGTCCTGCCACTCCTCCAGCAGTTCCTGCTTGTCGAAGTCATCATCGAAAATGGCCTGCGCCGCTTCACCGCTCAGAAAGCTCAGATCCTGAGTTTCTTCACCTTCTTCGGCACCGAATTCGGCTT
Source organism: uncultured Gammaproteobacteria bacterium (assembly GCA_963742005.1). Lineage (GTDB taxonomy): Bacteria > Pseudomonadota > Gammaproteobacteria > Enterobacterales > Enterobacteriaceae > Rouxiella. Next base: position 123,357 of record CAVUKG010000001.1, read on the forward strand.
CCCACATGGTATCGCCATCCTGCATGATAAATTTCTGCAGATTGAACTGGCTGACCGCCGGTGTGTCATCGTCGATAGTTTCGGCATTCTTCTCCAGAAACTCTTCACGGGCGGCGTCGATTGCCTCTTCCAGCGTGGCATACAGTGACATATTCCCTCCTTAATACGCGGGTTACAGTGTTTTTAGGAAAGGATAGTTGAAGATTTGCAGCCCACGGCGAATTCGAGTAAAAAAAATAAATCTTGCGGCTGAGGTGAGTGAAAAGGCGGCTAATTTCAGAGATTAACGACTAATTATCGTTCAATCTTTGGCGGTTTTTAAGCAGGACCGCGCATGCAGAAAGCAATAATTGCTTTTTGCACCAGCAGTAGCCACTCTTTTTGCCGGTAGCCTGCGAAGTTCGCATAGTGCAGCGGATCGAAATCTAGCTCTTGGCCGATGGTGAAAGGCGGCGTTGGCAAGAGTGTCGGATTGTCGAGTTTTAGCAGTATCGACTCGGTTAATGGCGGTGGTGCGCCACAATCAGCGGGCCAGCCATCGGTGATGACCACTTCTGCTTTGAAATCGAGGGTAGAGGTGAAGGTTACCCCATTGATATCGGCGTGGAATGACGGATCGCAGAAGTGGATTAGCTGCAAACCCAGTACTGATGCAAGCTGATGCCAGGAGCGGAAGACGTTGGTCGTGGGTCCCCAAAGGCAAATACGAAGCTGCTCGATTCTACCGATCGATTTATTAATCCACATTGCGTCAGTGAGCACTTCGCAGGGATGCCCCTGGCCGGACATCGCATTGATCACCGGTTTTGCCGAGTGGAGGGCAAACCGTTCGAGTCTCTGATGGTTCGATTCTCGAATGATGTAAAGATCGTAAAAGGGATCCAGATAACCGGCAAGATCCTCGGTGCGTTCGGCTGTTTTTAAAAGATTAGGCAATTCGATAAACGAGATACCTAACTCGCGACATGCCTGGATAAAGGTCGTACGCGTGCGTATCCCATTACCTTCAAATGACCAGGCGGCATTGCCCTTTAGCCCGACGAGCGGGTTTTCCGCCAATTGCCAAATTTGATGGATATTGTTCGCGCTAAGTCGATCCAGACTAATAAGATCCACGGGACTACCTCGAATACTGGCTCATTTTATAGCGCAGGCTTTTTCTCACCGTGGGCCATTCGCCGTCGATGATTGAGAAAATCACCGTATCGCGGTAGCTGCCATCGGCGTCTTTTTGCATATTGCGCAGCACGCCGTCCTGTTTGGCGCCGAGGCGCGCAATGGCGGCGCGTGAAGGATGATTGTGCCAATGGGTTCTAAATTCTACGGCGATCGCGCTGAGCTGCTCAAACGCGTGCTGGAGAAGCAGATATTTGCATTCTGTGTTGACCGCCGTTTTTTGCACCGTTTTTGCATACCAGGTAAAACCAATTTCCACGCGATGATGCTGATTGTCCGCCCGGCAGAAACGGGTGGTACCTACAATCTGCTGGGTGGCGTTAAGCACTACCGCAAACGGCAGTGAAACACCTGCCCGCTGCTCTTGCTGCGCGGTCGCAATATAGCCCTCGACGTTGCCCGGTTTTGGAACAAAGGTGTACCACAAATCCCACAGTTCGCCGTCGGCGGCGACGTCGGTCAGTCGTTGGGCATGCTCGGGTCGCAAAGGGATCAGGGTAACCGTTTCGCCGCGTAGCGTGATTTCCTGTAGCCAGTTTTCAGAAGTCATAATCCTTTATTTTTCCATTAATTGGAGTATTCCTATACCCTATATTTCCCAATCAAATTTGCCAATAGAATTTAATGGATTGCGTGGCTATTTTTGCAGCCTGTTTGTCAATGGAGATTCAGCTTTGCAAAGGGGATACGGCGATAAAGTAAAGGTTTAGCAAACGGGGTTTATTCGCTGAAAATAGTGGCTCAAAGTAGCCATGAACTCATTTGATAAGGCCGTGACTATGAAAATTTTTACCCGCAGTATCCTGTTACCGCTCTGTGGTATTGCCGCGCTGGTAAGCGTGGGAAGCCATGCGGCAGAATCTACTGACACAGCGCCACAGAATGCGCCTATCAGCCACCCTCAGGATGAGCCGCCGTTCCACGGTGAAGGCCCGCATTTCCGACCAATGGGCATGATGATGCCACCTCCGCCAATGTTCGGTTTCTGCCACGGTGGTGAGCTGTTCTGTGCCTCGGTTGCCAGCGATAATCCGACCGATACGCTGCAAAAGCTGAACGGTGTGATCCCGGCTGCCACCGCGGGTAAACACTATGAAGTGCGCGTCTCAGTGGTTGAAGTCCCGGACTTCCCGCACCACCCCCACGACCATGAACAGGGTCCAAGAGGGCCACAGCCAGAAAATAAATAACGGCTCTGGCTGATTGCGCGCCGTTGCAAGCAGGGCGGGGATCTACTCTACCGTGGCCTGACTTGGGCGGCGCTGCAAACTCCAATACGAGTAGCAGGCGTTAAACAATACTACGCAGGCGGTCACGCAAAATACCGCCCTAAAGCCGTAAGCCGCCGAAACTGATGCGCCAAGCAGTGGACCGGTCACGTTGCCGACATCGCGAAAAGATTGGTTATAGCTGAAGACCCGCCCCGCAACCTGGTTAGTACAGTTATAGATAAGCAGGGTTTGTACCGCCGGCAGCAGTGCCCCATCGCAGGCACCCAACAGGAATCTGAGGATACCCAGCTGCAGCGGATCCTGCACCAACGCCATCGGGATCAGCAGCAGCACTGACACGCCCAGCATCGCCACCAATATCCTTTCTGGACCGATTCGGTCACCGAGTTTGCCCAGTCTCGGCGCGCTAATCAGCGCCGCAACGCCGGGAACGGAGGCAATCATTCCGCTAATAAACGCCAGGCTTTGGGTGTTTCCCGCCAGCTCACGCACGTACAAGGTGAGGATCGGGGCAATCGAGCCGGTGGCGACCTGAATGATCAGCGTAGTAATGAACAGGCATAGCACTAATTTGGGGTCTTTTAGCGAGGCGAACACCTGCTTGCGATTGAGCATGTCTTTTTTATTGACCGGGACAAACTGCTCGCGAATAAGATACAGCGTCATCAGGAAGCAAATAAACAGCACGGCGGCAGTAATAAAGAATACCGGACGCAGTCCATAGCTGTCTGCCAGGATACCGCCAACCAGAGGGCCAATCAGCGCGCCGCTGACCGCACCCGTCGACAGGGTTCCCAGCGCCCAGCCGCTTTTATTGCGCGGGATCTGGGTAGCGATCAGCGCATTGGCATTGGGCACGAATCCGCCGAGCAGGCCCAACAACGCGCGTAAAATAAGGAACTGCCAGATATTGTGCGCCATGCCCATTAGCGCCATCACGATAGCCATGCCCAGGGCCGATCGCAGCAGCATGATCTTACGACCCTTACGGTCAGCTAACCCTCCCCAAAACGGCGAGGCAACCGCAGAAAATAGAAAGGTAATACTGAATACCAGCCCCGACCACATATTCAGCGATTCGTGTCCGGTGACGCCGAGCGTTTCAATATACAGTGGCAGGAAGGGCATAATAAGGCTAAAAGCGGCACCGGTCAGAAAACAGCCAACCCAGGCAACAAAGAGATTGCGCTTCCAATTAATAGGTTCTGGTGCTTGATCCGATGCGGGTGCGGAGGTCATAAAATACCAATGAGTGAGGTCCATTTACTCTGTGTAGAGGGCAAAACAGAGCGCAATAATAGTGAATTAGCACGATAATTATGCGCCGAATTATTACCCACTTCAATCATGTTGCTAACTTATTACGAAAAATTAAATAAGATTATCGAGATGAGAATGGTTGCAAAATAAGCGAGAGAACGCCTGTGGATCAGCATAAATAATGGGCAACTCGCGGCAGAGTTACCCATTAAAAGGTGAGGTTTAGCTTAGCGTAGGGCAGGGTTACTCATCACCGAATAACGACCGCTACCGAGGAACATAATCACCAGGCCACCGAAGAAATACAGCGCTTCACCCTCAAGCCCCCAGGCGCCGACGTCGGTTAAGGTAAAGAATTTACCGCCGACCACTAACAGAACAGCGACAACCAGGTTGAAAGACATCACCAGCGCCGCTGGGCGAGTGAAAATACCGAGAATAATAAGTACTGGAGCAATAACCTCACCGATATAGGCGCCGTAGGCAATAAAGCCCGGTAAACCGTGAGCGGCAAGCATCGGGACTATCCAGCCCACGCCATTTTCTATTTTGGCGACGCCGTGAAACAGAATAAGAATGCCAAAGGTCAGCCGTAGCAGCAGTTTGCCGAAATCGGGATGATCGGTAATCCGGGTAAAAGAGCTATTCAATTTTGCCAGCATAGTGATGTCCTTTGGGAGAGTGAAGGTTGCCGCCTCATAATCCATAAAAAATTACAGATTAGTCACGTCAGGTAATTATGACTCAGTATTGGCCCTATTTCTTGTAGAGGAAATCAGATAACTTTGATGAAGTCTGTCAAAAAAACTGTTTTAGCAAAACAGGCTGGCTGATAAAGAAATGCCGCTGGCAGATAATGAAACTCAGGCCAACGGGCGCAAAGGGAAGGTGTGGCGTTTAATAAAGCGAGGGTTCACCTTCGGGGCGGGTTTTGAAGCGGCGATGCAACCACATATACTGCTCGGGAGCGAGTCTGATCTCTTCCTCAACGATTTTATTCATGCGCGCTGCGGCTGCAATTTCATCATCGAGTGGGAAGTTTTCAACCGCCGGATGCAGCAATAGCTCATAGCCCTTACCCCCGGCTAAGCGACGCGGGGTAAAGGGGATAATCGCCGGTTTACTCATACGAGCGAGCAGGTAAGTGCCGGTCGTCGTGGCGGCTTTATCCACGGCAAAGAACGGGACAAATACGCTCGCTCGCGGGCCGTAGTCGTGATCGGGGGCATACCAGATAATATCGCCCTGCTTCAGGCTGCGGATCATGCCTTTGAGATCTTTACGATCGAGCATCGCCTTATTGGATCGCATCCGTCCTTTAGTCTGCACCCAGTCCATCAGCCTGTTGTCATGCGGGCGATAAACCCCAATGCCCGGATTATGAATGCCAAAAATACGCGCGCCTAATTCCAGAGTCAGAAAATGTACGCCAATTAATAACACGCCCTGTTGGTTATCGCGCGCCTGTTGAATATGCTCCAGCCCACTTACGCTAAACCAGCGCTCAATCCGCCAGTTCGGCCAGAACCAGGCCATGCCGGTTTCAAACAGGCCCATGCCGACGGATTCAAAATTTTTAATCAACAGCTGCTCGCGCTGACACTGCGGCATATCAGGAAAACACAGCTCCAGATTTCGCAGGGCGATGCGGGTGCGACGCTTTAAGAAGCGCATCGAAAAACGACCGATGGCGGTTCCGAGACGATAAATTAGGGGATAAGGCAACAGCACTAGCAGAAACAACAGTCCCAGGCCGATCCAGGTAAGCCAATAACGCGGATGCAACAATGAGCGGTTGAAGGTCGGTACTTGCTTCATAAAATCCCTGTTATACAGTTTTAAAGTAAGAACTGACTGCTGTACGGTTTACAACGGCGCGAGGCTACTTACTTACTAAGTTAAAAAATATAAAAGTAAAAAAAGCTAAGGTTTACAATAATAAGCTGAATAATTTTGCGTGCTAAAATGCCCATTATTGGTTATTTGAATTCTAAGAAAGAATTCGAATTTGTCAATTTTGTGCCGGTTTTTTGGCGAGTTTTTAAACTTCATCGTGCGAGCAGCGGCGGCGTTGAGCAAGTGCCAATAAAAAAGGACGTCTCGGTTAAGACGTCCTTGCTGATGAAAAACATAATAATTTAGTGACTATTTAGCGTTAAACAGGCCCTTGACCGCGTGCGGTTCGCTGCGCCAGTACTGTTTCGGTGCGCTAACTTTGGCGCCGAGTTTTGCCGCCGCGTGCCACGGCCAGCGAGGGTTGTAGAGGATGCCGCGCGCCAGCGCTACCATATCAGCCTGGCCGGTGCCAATGATAGCTTCAGCCTGTTCTGGCTCGGTGATTAGGCCGACCGCAATAACCGGCATATTAACGGCCTGCTTGATGCTTTGCGCAAAAGGAACCTGATAGTTTGGCCCCACTGGGATTTTTTGCTGCGTTGACAGGCCACCGCTGGAGACGTGAACATAGTTACAGCCCAGTTTCTCCAGTTGTTTAGACAGTTCAACCGACTGCGAAATGTCCCAACCGCCTTCCACCCAGTCACTGGCAGAAATACGCACGCCGATAGGCTTATTGTCTGAGAAGACCTGACGCACTTCCTGGTAAATTTCCAGCAGCAGGCGAATACGGTTTTCAAACGAACCACCGTACTGATCGCTTCGCTGGTTGGACAGCGGCGAGAGGAACTGGTGCAGCAAATAGCCGTGCGCGCCGTGCAGCTCAATCAGGTCAAAGCCCAGCTTGTCGGCTCGTTTGGCGCTTTCGACGAAGGCTTTTTTGAAGGCGTCAATTCTTTCAATCGACATCGCTTCGGGCGCCGCATCGCTTTCGGCAAAGCCGATAGCCGACGGAGCAACGGTCTGCCAACCGCCAAGCTGGGCGCTAATTTGGGTTCCCCCTTCCCACGGTGCATAGCAGGAGGCTTTACGGCCCGCGTGACCGAGCTGAATACCCAGCGGTATATCGCTATTTTCGCGCAATGAGCTCACCAGGCTCGCCATCGCCTCTTCGGTTTCATCGTTCCACAGGCCTAAATCCTGCGGTGAAATGCGGCCAACGTCCTCGACCGCGGTGGCTTCCAGGATCAGCAGCCCTGCGCCAGAAAATGAAAGCTGTCCAAGATGGGCATGATGCCATGACGTTGCTTTACCCTGTTCTGCCGAGTATTGGCACATCGGGGCGATAATGATGCGGTTGTCTAAGGTCAGTGATCCCAGTGTGATACTTTCAAATAGCTTGCTCATAGTGAACCTCGAATGAGTTTTTTGGTTAAAGTAGTATGGACGTAATTTGCATTAACCGAAGCTTTAATCCTGGTGGCTTTTTCGGGTATGATAGCGCCGCTTCAATTTTTACTCTGCTTAGAATAGCCTCAACGAAAGACAGGAAAGTACACCATGCCAGTGTTACATAACCGAATTTCTAACGAGGAGCTGAAGGCGCGCATGTTGGCTGAAACCGAGCCACGCACCACAGTTTCTTTTTATAAATATTTCCATCTTGATGATCCTAAAGCCTTTCGCGACCGGCTTTACCTCGAACTGGTCAGATTAAATGTTTTTGGCCGCATTTATGTGGCTAAAGAAGGCATCAACGCCCAGATAAGCGTGCCGCAAAGCCAATTCGAAGCTTTCAAACAGCTGTTGTTTACCTGCCATGAGGCGCTGAACAACATTCGTTTGAATATCGCACTCGAAGACGACGGCAAATCATTCTGGGTACTGCGCTTTAAAACGCGTGAGCGCATTGTTGCCGACGGCATAGATGATGAGACCTTTGACCCTTCCAACGTGGGCGAATACCTCAAAGCGGAACAGGTCAACGCGATGATTGACGATCCCGATGCGCTATTTGTCGATATGCGTAACCACTACGAATACGAAGTGGGCCATTTTGACCAGGCCATCGAAGTGCCTTCCGACACTTTCCGCGATCAGCTGCCCATGGCCGTTGATATGCTTAAGGAAAATAAAGATAAAAAAATTGTTATGTACTGCACCGGCGGGATCCGCTGTGAAAAAGCCAGCGCCTATATGCTGCATAACGGTTTTAAAAATGTTTATCACGTCGAAGGTGGGATTATCGAATATGCGCGCCGCGCCAAAGAACAGGGTTTACCGGTAAAATTTAAAGGTAAAAACTTTGTTTTTGACGAGCGTATGGGGGAGCGTATTTCAGACGATGTCATTGCCCACTGTCACCAGTGCGGTAACGAGTGTGATAATCACACCAACTGCCTGAATGACGGCTGCCACCTGCTGTTTATTCAATGCCCGGCCTGCGCGGCCAAGTTTGAGGGGTGCTGTAGCGAAATTTGCCAGACAGAACTCAAACTGCCACCCGAGCAGCAGCGTTCGTTGCGCGCTGGTCGCGAAAATGGTAATAAAATCTTCAATAAATCTAAAGGATTATTGCAGACTACCATGCACATTCCCGCGCCTAAAGACGCCGCTTCTCAGGACTGATTAGCCGCTTCTCAGCCTAAGCCTGCCGGCACCCCGCCGCAGGCTTAGCTTTTAACATTAACCGTTACCGATTATTTTTCCCTTGCCTGAGGCTACTTTTCCAAGCCCTGAGCTGTCAGCTTGAGCAACTGCGCGCGCCTGTCGGTCGGATGGCGCTTTCTCACCAGCAATGGATCGCTTTCTAGCGCATGAGTCGATCACCGAAAGCCGCCACTCAACGATTTGCACAGATCCTGTAGCAGTTAATTATTGTGCATAGGGTGCAGAGTCTCATTTATGTGGCTGAATCAGCGAGGATTATTAAATTATTATTCGATCATAGTGTAGTTTTTTATGCGTAGTGTTATTGCAAAGAAAAGTCATTTTTATGGCAAGCTACATTCTATTTCAGCCCTAACCGAGTCAAGCGGTAAACGGTAATAAATATAAGTGTGGATGATAATGACTCGTGGTCTGAGAGTAATAACATGGCCGTGTTAACCTTTCAAGGCCGTTTGTAAAAACAGCCTTTTTGATCGCGATCAAAGAATTAAATAAATATTTACTGTCTGAGCTGCGAATAAATGTTTAATTTAGTTTGGCGACTCATTGGACGCTGGGCCAAAGGATTAATAGGCCAGTAAAAATATTTAATTAAATTATAGATAAAGCAAAACTCCAGGCGGTTTCTAACTTTAATTTTCTTGGTAATGTGACGCTTGTGAACGTAAACCGTTCTGTTGCTGATGTTAAGCTTTTTAGCAATGCGATAATTGGGGATCTCGGCCATCCAGTCGGCCATGACTAATATCTCCTGATCGCTGTAGATAGAGTAGGGTTGAGTGCAGATGGGTAACGGTGCCCGGCTATCGTTGATCGCAACCAGTCGCTGTAGCAGCGTTTTAACGGATTGTTTTCTGGCAATTAAAATATTTTCAGCAATCATGATCGGTTCGTCACTTTCAGGATAACTTGCGTCCAGATAACAGTAAATTTTGCTGTTAATTCGTAACTTTAAAAATTCATTAACATCAGGGCTTGTATGCGTACAGTGGCAGTGCTGCGTCATATTGGCCAGAATGATATCGGGTTTGAAAATTGGCGCTTCCACTAATGCCTGCTGTAGTGAATCAACATCCAGCACGCTAAGGCCATCCCTTTTATTTAACGCGGCATGCATACCAAGACGCATGAAACGACAGGGTTCTACGATTAGCACTTTCATATTAGACGTCCTTGTTATGGTCTAAATAAGTGAAAAGACGATCACTCCTGTGATCTCAGGAAGGCAGGATAGGGCGAAGTAATAGATAATGTCAAATAACAGTTTTAAAAAACTTATTAATATAGATGGGTGTTATTGAATAGGGTTGAGTTATTCGCCGAACTTATTTATCGGCGAATATTTTATACTATTGACTGGGGTTATTTAAAGCGTGAGAGGGAGAAGGGTGACATATCAGTCTTAGGTGCTACACCCTGAGCAAACAGGGCAACGGTCTCTCCCAGTGCGCTAGCGAACTTGAAACCGTGACCGCTTAAACCCGAAATTACCAGCGTGTTGTCGTGCTCCGGTACGGTGTCGATGATAAAGTCCTCATCTTCAGTGACATCGTAAGTGCAGGATGAGCCGTGAAGGCAAACGCCCACGCCCGGTAAAAACTGGCGCAGAAATCCAAATACTTCTCGCCCGTCCTCCGCCACGCTACCAAATGGCGTGCGCTGTTGCGGTGAATCAATCGGTTGACCGCCATTATGTTTGCCAAGTTTTAGGCTATCTTTGACGGCGGGAAAACCGTAAAACTGGTCGCCAGCAGTCGTTTCGACGGTAAAGGCCGGGAAGTTATTCTCTTCACTAAATCGGCCGTCCGCCTGATGCCAGGCAAACACCTTGCGCACTGGCGTCATCGGCAGTGAAGGCAGAAATTTTTTTACCCAGGTCCCTGCGGTCAAGGCTAGTTTTGGTGTGCGGTACTCGCCCTCTTTAGTCACCACCACTGCGGTATCGCCTTCGTAACGAACGCTGTCAACCGGGCAGTTAAACAACTGAGCGCAGCCTGCTTCTCTGGCTAAGCGGATATAGCCACTGATGGCTTTCTCGCAGTAAAGGTATCCTGAATCGGGTTCAAATACGCCGCTGTAATCGTCAGAGACGTTTAACTGCGGCCATTTGTGGCGAATTTGCTCGGCGCTCAGTGACTGAGTGTTAAGATTAAACTCACTGGCACTAGATTTGACGTTAGCTATAAACTTGGATCCCTGCGGGCCAATATTGATCACCCCGCACGAGCGAAATATTTCTTCCCCGGTCAAAAGGGCCAGCTCATTCCACAGCGCCTGAGCACGCAAAACCATCGGCACATAGCGTGCACCTTCACCATAGGCATGACGGATAATTCGCGTTTCACCGTGATGGCTGGCTTCCTTGTGCGGAGGCATTGCGCTATCAATCATCAACACTTTCAGCCCGGCTCGCGTGGCATAAAAGCCCGCCGCTGCGCCAACTGAACCACTACCAACCACAATCAGGTCATAATCCATCAGACGACGATTCCTCGATAAATATTAAAGGGTGACAGCGCATGATAGTGATTTTTTGAGGGCAATGGCAAGGCAGAAGGAGGCATTAAAAAAGGCACCCGGAGAGTCTTCGCGGGTGCCTTAGGCTACACAGATCTGATTAATGTTTTCTTTGTTCAAGGAACTCATACTCGTGTGACTCGATCTTTTCTATGCCAGCTTCAAGGATATTAATCAGTTGCCTTGCAACGTCGGTAGTTAACCATAAGGTTCTGTCTACCTGAGCATCCTCTGGCGGTTGGTCTTTTGAAGATAAGTAATGAAGACGTATCATCATTGCATCGTAAGAATCTACAGTACTAATGTCCCAGCCTACAAGCGGATGTGTCTGAATAACTTCATCATTTCTGTCCATATAGACCCCTTAAGTTGTAGTGACTAACGTGAGTGACTAACGAGGATCAATGCGGCTCATTATCCGGTGAGCAGATTAAGTATAAGCTTTAATGGATAATTTGGCATAGAAATCGCCTATTTAGTTGTAAATAATTTTATTAGTACCATCAGTAGGCTTTCTTAGGGGCGAAACAAACAAAAAAGCCGGACAGCGACGCCCGGCAAAGTTTCAGTTGGCTTATGCAGCCTGTTTATTATTAATGTATAGCGTTGATGATTAATTTAGCGGCGGGTTAATCTTGGCTCTCACTGGTAAACCAGTCATCGGCGCTTTCCCAGGTTTCCTGCAGTATTTCTTCGATTAGATCTTTATCGCTTTTTGCGCCACCCATTACCGTAAGGCTATTTGCTCCGGCATAGCGGACGTGAACGCTATTGTCGATATCGGGGAATTTTTTATTAATACGCTTAGTCAGCTCACCTGACAGTGCTTCAAGCGCGCCAACCGGCAGAGGTTTGGTTCTGTCAACGCAGACTTCAATACGCATGATTGCCACTCCGTGTACCATTAATATAAATATATACTGTAAATATATACAGTTAATTCGGGAAGGGCAAGCGAGAAGTGAAAAAATGGGAAGGGGCATACCCTTCCCGGAGTGACGCGTGGTCGGCAGGTCAATTAAAAGGCGGTCACTTTCCAGTTCAGGGTTTGACCGGCCAGGAACGGCACGATTGAATCATTGCCCAAAGGGATCGTTTCTGGCTGAGTGACCTGAGTGCGGGTCAGCTCAACGGTGCCTTCGTTTAATGGCAGGCCGTAGAAATTGGGACCGTTCTCTGAGCAGAAGGCTTCAAAATGTTCCAGCGCATTCATCTCTTCAAACACGGTCGCATAGGCCGAAAGCGCCAGAGGGGCATTAAAACAGCCGGCACAGCCACAGCTCGACTCTTTAAGATGCTTGGCGTGCGGGGCAGAGTCGGTACCCAGGAAGAAACGCTTGTTACCGCTGGCGATAACCTCACGCAGCGCCTGCTGATGCACGTTGCGCTTGAGGATCGGCAGGCAGAACAGGTGAGGGCGTACGCCGCCGACCAGCATGTGGTTGCGGTTAAACATCAGGTGCTGGGGGGTGATTGTCGCGCCCAGGTATTCGTTACCGGCTAACACATACTGCGCCGCTTCCTGGGTGGTGATGTGTTCGAAGACAATTTTGAGCTGCGGGAACTGGCGACGAACAGGATCCATCACTTCATCAATGAAGCGCGCTTCGCGGTCAAAAATATCTACTTCAGCGTGGGTTACTTCACCGTGAATGAGCAAAGGCATGCCTATTTTCTGCATGCGTTCCAGTACCGGATAAATGCCTTTTACGTTGGTCACGCCGTGGCTTGAGTTAGTCGTCGCGTTGGCCGGGTAAAGTTTGGCCGCAGTAAATACGCCCTGCTCGAAGCCGCGAGACAGCTCGTCAGGATCCAGCGAGTCGGTCAGGTAGCAGGTAAGCAGCGGGGTAAACTGATGTCCGGCTGGAATAGCCGCCTCGATGCGAGTGCGGTAGGCGATAGCGGCCTCAACCGTGGTTACCGGCGGCGTCAGGTTTGGCATTACAATCGCGCGACCAAAGACTTCACTGGTAAACGGCAATACCGTATTCAGCACAGCGTCATCGCGAAGGTGGATATGCCAGTCATCTGGGCGGCGTATTTTTAAAACTTGCGGTATTGCGGTCATGTTACAAAACTCCGGCATTGAGAGACAGGATGTTCGAATCAGTGCAGTAATGGGAGCATTAGCGGCGGGGTCTAAGGATAAGCGCAAAATGTAAAGGATGCATCAGTTTGTTAAGATAACATTGAAAACAGTGCCTATTAATCGGCAGGCTAGAAGGCGATCATTAGCCCTGCTTAAATTATCCCTATCTATAGAAGCTAAAGTTATCATACAGGAGTTGGAATTATGGAAGTTCGTATTGTTGCACCACTGACCGTAAAGCCGGAATATCTTGAAGACGTTACTCAGGCACTGTTGGCCATTGTCGCGGCAAGCCGTGAAGAGCCAGGCTGTCTGCAATACGATCTGCATCGTGAGATTGACAGCAGCAACCGTTTTGTTTTCTTTGAGCGCTGGCGTTCGGATGAAGCCGTCGCCCTGCACGAGGCGAGCGAGCATTTTCAGCATTTTGTTAAACAGCTTGATGGCAAACTCGACAGCATTGAGATTAAGAAACTCCAGCAGTTTGCCTGATACGCTGTGCCGATTGCCCGGCAAGTTGTTAGCCAGGCCGATAGCCATAAAAAAACCCGCCAATGGCGGGTTTTTTAATTAGGGTACAGGTCGATTTAGCGTGGCATTTCAGGCTTGGTAGCCGGAGCCGTTGCCGTTGTTGCCGCAGAATGACCGCCGGCAGAACCCTTGCCTTCGAAATCATAAGCTGGGCGAACCCAATTGCTGAAACGCTGGGGTTCGGCAATGTAGGCTGCTGCAGGAGCTTTAGTCATCGGCGCGGTGGCGTGATGCTTGAAGCGAGGCTGCGCATCGGTTGATGACTCAGCTTTCACCACAGGCTCGGCCACATTAGCGGCTTCGGCTTTAGGCTCGGCAATGACCGCCGCCTGTGGCGTTTCAACCACCGGCTGGGCAGGCGCTGAATAGGTCGGAACTTCAATCGCCGGAGCCTGAGCCTCGGTTGCCTGAATGCCCGCGACTTCAATCTTGGCCGACGCTGCTGGCTCAGACTGCGGCTTGTGTTCTTCAACCTCTGGCTGAGCGATGTCTGCCTGTTCCACCTGGGCTGGAGAAGCGATAACTTCTTCAACTTTAGGTTCAGCAACGGCTACTGGCTCAACTACCGCCGGTGCAACAGCGACCGGTTCAGCAGCTACTGGCTCAACCATCGCCGGTTCAACAATCGTCGGTTCAACAGCGACCGGTTCAACAACGACTGGCTCAGTCGGCGTCGGTGCTGGCACTTCAGCATCGGTCGCTTCGAGCGTAGCAGGTTCAACCACGTGAGGTGCGGCTGCGATGTTGTTTTCAGCTTTAATCGCTTCAACTTCCTGCTCAATCACGTCCTGGGCTTCCTGGAAGGTCAGGGTCGCAGATTTAGCAGCAACCGGCGCCTCAACGGCAGTCGCAGCAGTTTCAGTGACCGGAGTAGCAACGGCCGGGGCTGGCGTATATTCCTGAGCAATAGCAACCTGCTCGGTCAATACCGCAGCGTCAACCCGTGGCTGAGACGGTTCGGTCTGTGGCTGAACCTGTTCCGCCTGCACCTGTTCCGCCTGGACGACAGGATAAGAGATCCAAACCTTACCTGATGCCATCTCTGGAGACACAAACGCACCCGCCAATGGCATTGGCGACTGGGTCGGGTAACGCTCGTCACGATAGCGACGACGGCGTTGACCGCTAACGCGCAAATGGCGAGGAGAACGACGTGAGCGGCGTGGCATGCCGTTTTCACGACCGTTGTCCTGAGCATCTTCTGCATCGGCATCGTTGGTGACTTCAAGGGCCTGTACAGAATCGGCAATTTTAACGTCTGCCACTTTGTCTACAGGTTTAACTTCCGCAGCGCGTTCAACCGGTTTAACGCCGGTGATCAGCATCTGTGCGGCATCTTCAACGTCCTGATCAACCTCAGCAGATTCAAAACGGATCTTCTGGTTGAGTGGGCGACGCTGGCGACGCTGGGACGGTACGCGATCTTCCTGGTCTTCTGCTGCAACTACCGGTGCGGCGGTGACTTCTTCAACCACGATGGCTTCAGCAACTTTCTCTTCCTGAGGCTTACGCTTGTCTTCGTTACGGCGACGTGAACGATCGCCACGTTCGCGACGAGGCTGCTGCTGTTCTTCACGCGCAACATTGTTTTCACCCTCCAACACTGCGGTTTCAGCTACTGCAGCGACAGGCTCTTGATTACGGCGGTTGCGACGCTGGTCTTCACGCGGCTCGCGAGAATCGCTACGGTCGGTGCGTTCGCTACGGTCGGTGCGTTCGCTACGGTCGCTACGGTCGCTACGGTCGCTACGGTCGGTACGGTCGGTACGACTATCGTTCCGTTCGGAACGATCAGATCTCCCGTTATTACGGTCGGTACGACCATCGTTCCCCTCGGAACGATCAGATCTCCCGTTATTACGCTCGTTACGACCCTCGGTACCTTCGGAACGGTCCGATCTGTCGTTACGCGCGTTATTGCGCTCGCCGTTACGATCGGAGCGTTCACCGTTGCGATCGCGGCGAGTGCCCTGACGACGCTGGTTGCGACGCTCGTTGTTACGACGATTTTCCGTCTCGCTGGTCGTTTCCGGCTCGGCTTTAACTTCTTCAACCGGTTTCACTTCAGGCTGAGGCTCTGAGGCGAACAGATTTTTCAGTCCACCTAACAGCTTGCTCATAAAGCCGGTTTTAGCCGCAGCGGCTGGCGCAGCGGGTGCAGTGTTAACCGAGGCGGTACGCGTTTGTGTCGGCTGTGCTGCGGCCGCTGGCTGCTCAAAGGCGGCCGGAGGCGCCTCTGCAGGCAGCGCGAAGGTTGCCAGAGCGGGTTGCTCAGGACGTTTACGCTCGGCCGGCAGATCTTCAGAAGGTTGCAGCATTTCAGCTTCGTGCAGCTGAGGCAACAGGTAGCTGAGGGTTGATGACTCTTCACCTTTACGCACGCGCATTACGTGGTAGTGCGGAGTGTGCATCTGGTCGTTTGGCACGATGACTGCGCGAACGCCGCCCTGACGCTTCTCGATAGCATTTACCGCATCACGTTTTTCGTTAAGCAGGTAAGAGGCAATCGGCACTGGCACGATAGCGTGAACTTCTTTGGTGTTCTCTTTCAGCGCTTCTTCTTCAATCAAGCGAAGAATAGACAGGGAAAGTGATTCATTATCACGGATGGTCCCGGTGCCGCTACAGCGTGGGCAAACGTGGTGGGTAGACTCACCCAACGACGGGCTCAGGCGCTGGCGTGACATCTCCAGCAGGCCAAAACGCGAGATGCGACCAATCTGGATACGGGCACGGTCTTGACGAACGGCGTCGCGCAGGCGGTTTTCAACTTCGCGCTGGTGGCGAACCGGCGTCATATCGATGTAGTCGATAACGATCAGGCCGCCGAGGTCACGCAGGCGCAGCTGACGAGCAATCTCTTCGGCCGCTTCCAGGTTAGTATTGAACGCGGTTTCTTCGATATCGCCACCGCGCGTTGCGCGAGCGGAGTTGATGTCGATAGCGGTCAACGCTTCGGTAGTGTCGATAACGATAGAGCCACCGGAAGGCAGGCGAACTTCACGCTGGAAAGCGGATTCGATCTGCGATTCGATTTGATAGTGGCTGAACAGCGGGATTTCACCGACGTAAGGCTTGATCTTGCTGCTAAAGTCAGGACGACCCAGCGCGGCAATGTGCTCTTTCGCCAGCTCGAGAACTTTTGGGTTATCGATCAGGATCTCACCGATGTCCGGACGCAGGTAGTCACGGAAGGCGCGTACGATAACGTTGCTTTCCTGGTGGATCAGGAAGGGAGCAGGGCGACCTTCGGCGGCTTTCTTGATAGCGTCCCAGTGTTTCATGCGGAAGCTCAGGTCCCACTGCAGCGCGTCTGCGTCTTTACCTACGCCAGCGGTGCGGACGATAAGTCCCATGCCGTCAGGGAGTTGCAGGGCGGACAGGGCTTCTTTCAATTCGGTGCGGTCATCACCTTCGATCCGGCGGGAAATACCCCCAGCGCGCGGATTGTTAGGCATTAACACTAAATAGCTGCCGGCCAGGCTGATAAATGTCGTCAGCGCTGCGCCTTTGTTACCACGTTCTTCTTTATCAACCTGAACAATGACTTCCTGGCCTTCGCGTAAAACATCTTTGATGTTTGGACGACCGTGGGAGGAATAATTGCTGGGGAAGTATTCGCGGGCGATTTCTTTGAGGGGGAGAAAACCATGTCTTTCCGCACCATAATCAACAAATGCTGCTTCAAGGCTCGGCTCTATGCGGGTGATTTTACCTTTATAAATATTGGCTTTTTTCTGCTCATGTCCAGGACTTTCAATATCCAGATCGTAGAGTCGCTGTCCATCTACAAGGGCAACACGCAACTCTTCTTGCTGAGTTGCGTTGATCAACATTCTTTTCATCTTTAACTTACTCGTTATTTTTGCATTATTGTCAGAACTGCGGGCAAAATAACCTCTATGGCCGGATAAAACCGTTGGCCCCGAGTCTTCTCGCATAGTCGTCAACCTCCCGGTTGTCGCCTGCATAGGGGCGCATTATTTCGGTAAGCCTGCTTTTGCCGGGTAAGTAACCACAGCTTAGTGAAAGCAGAACTTTTATTAGGGGAATAGCCTCTGATTATAAGTAGACAGATCTCATTCCATTTGCCGGCCAAGCTGCAACCCGCAGCCCGCTAATTGCTTGAATTCACATTACGTCTTACGCCATTGCTGCGTTTTTGTGCAATCAGGCAAATCTATAATTCCGGCGTTTTCCCTATGTTCAAGAGAATCAACGCGGAAGTGACTTCATTATTCCATTGCTGGCACTGATTTAGCAAGGTGACTTTTAGGAGATGGTAAATTTTATTTAACATCATTGGACGGGATAACCGCGCCTTTTATTCTCCGAAAAATCGCCAGTTTCAAGTAATCCTCGGCGGTTGCTGGTAAACTTAGAGTTAAGCATAGAAAAATCTGCGGCGCGAACCCCCGCCTTCAATATTTAGAACACTCTAGAATCATGGCCAATGAAAACTGAGAATCCAACTGTACAATTAATCCCCATCACCGATGAAGAAGCCGGTCAAAGAATTGACAACTTTTTGCGCACTTTCCTCAAAGGCGTGCCGAAGAGCATGATTTATCGCATTTTGCGCAAAGGCGAGGTTCGCGTTAACAAGAAGCGCATCAAGCCCGAATATAAATTATTGGCGGGTGATGAGGTTCGCGTTCCTCCGGTTCGGGTCGCCGAACGGGAAGAGATCCAGGTTTCACCCAAGCTCGATAAAGTCGCGGCGCTCGAGCACTGCATTTTATTTGAAGACGATCACCTGCTGATCCTCAATAAGCCTTCGGGCACGGCGGTTCACGGCGGCAGCGGGCTGAGCTTTGGCGTGATTGAAGGGCTGCGCGCGCTGCGTCCCGATGCGCGCTTCCTCGAGCTGGTTCATCGCCTGGACCGTGACACCTCTGGCGTGCTGCTGGTGGCTAAGAAGCGTTCGGCGCTGCGTTCGCTGCACGAGCAGCTGCGCATGAAGACCATGCAAAAAGATTATTTAGCGCTGGTGCGCGGCGAATGGCAGTCCCATTGCAAAGTCGTGGCGGCCCCGCTATTAAAGAACATTCTACAAAGCGGTGAGCGTATTGTTCGTGTCAACAGTGAAGGTAAGCCTTCCGAGACGCGCTTCAAAATTGAGGAAAAATACGCCTTTGCAACGCTGATAAAGGCCAGCCCGGTCACCGGGCGTACTCACCAGATCCGCGTTCATACACAGTACGCTGGCCACCCGATAGCCTTCGATGACCGCTACGGCGACCGTGAGTTTGATGCACAGCTTGCCGGAGTCGGTATTAATCGACTGTTTCTGCACGCCGCCGCGCTGCGTTTTGAGCATCCGGCCAACGGCGAGACCGTGCGCATTGAGGCCCCGCTGGAGCCTAAATTGCGCAACGCGCTTAACAAGCTGCGTAACGGCGCTAAGTAAGTACTGAATAAGTGCTGAATAAAAGCACGAGGTAAAACTTAACCGGGCAATATTTGGCTCGGTTAAGTGAAAGAACGTTAAGGCGCCGCAGGGCGCTTTTTTTACGCCCGCTGTGTCAGCGGATTAATGCCGTGTTCGCGCAGCAGCGCCAGAAGGGCAATCAGCGGCAGGCCAATCAGCGTATTCGGGTCGCGGCCGTCGAGCTTTTCAAACAGGCTAATCCCCAGACCTTCACATTTAAAGCTTCCGGCACAGTCATAAGGCTGTTCGAGCCGCAGGTAACCGCTAATTTCCTGCTGGGTTAAGGGACGAAAATGTACGTCGAAAGTTTCACACAGCGTCTGCGCAGTTCCGCTGTCGCTGTCTAGCAGACTAAGGCCGGTATAAAAGCGCACTTTTTTGCCGCTGGCCATCGTCAGTTGCTCGCAGGCGCGCTCAAAAGTATGCGGCTTGCCGAGGATCCTTCCCTCGATCACACAGGCCTGATCCGATCCAATAATCAAATGATGCGGGTAATTTGCCGCTAGCGTGCGGGATTTTTGCTCAGATAAGCGACGAACCAGATCCTCTGCCGATTCATCCTCAAGCGCCGTCTCATCGATATTTGGCGCGGCGCAGCTGAAAGAAAGCGCGGTTTTTTCAAGGATTGCGCGACGATAGGCCGAAGTGGAGGCCAGGAGGATCCTTTTTTGGGGCACTGTTTGCATAATTTTTTTCACAAAGCATGGCGTTATTGAATTACCCATTTTAAACTGTCCGCCGCTGAGGAAGCGAATATTGGTGAAAGGCGCAGTAAAATGCCCTTTTTCTTTGACTATACGTCGTTACAAAGTTAATATGCGCGCCCTATGCAAAAAGTAAAATTACCCTTGGCCGTTGATGCCGTTCGTACCGCCCAAAAGCGTTTAGACTACATTGGAGTCTATGACGCTGAACAGGTGACGCGTGTTGCAGCATCAGTGGTCAGTGTGGATACAGATGTTCAAACCTCTTTGTCGTTTGATATCGACAATCAACGCCTGGCCGTAATCAAGGGTCAGTCGGATGTCACCGTTACTCTGGAATGTCAGAGATGTGGCAAGACGTTCGTCCATCAGGTTCACACAACATATTGTTTTAGTCCTGTTAAGAACGATGAACAGGCTGAGGCATTACCGGAAGCGTACGAGCCGATCGAAGTCGACGATTTTGGCGAAGTTGATCTGCTGGCTATGATTGAAGACGAAATTATTCTTTCACTGCCTGTCGTTCCGGTACATGAATCTGAACACTGTGAAGTGTCCGACGCGGAAATGATTTTTGGTCAACTGCCTCCAGAGGCGGAGAAACCAAATCCGTTTTCCGTATTAGCAAGTTTAAAGAAAAGTAATTAAGGAGTAAGGTCCATGGCCGTACAACAAAATAAACCAACCCGTTCTAAACGTGGCATGCGTCGTTCACACGATGCTCTGACCACCGCCACTTTGTCTGTTGACAAAACCTCTGGCGAGACTCACCTGCGTCACCATATTACTGCCGACGGTTTCTACCGCGGTCGCAAGGTTATCGGCTGATTTCTTACTTGCTAACTATTTGCTTGATAAGGTTAAAGTTATCAAGCAATAGCAAGGCGATACCTTGAAACGTTTAACCCTCGCGTTAGACGTTATGGGCGGGGACTTCGGTCCTTCCGTCACAGTGCCTGCTTCATTGCAGGCACTGACCTCTAATCCTGAACTCAACCTCCTTCTTGTCGGCAATCCCGACCAAATCACACCCCTGTTGGCTAAAACCGATCCTGCTTTATTGGAGCGGATAAAAATTATTGCCTCAGAATCCGTGATTGCGAATGATGTTCGAGTTTCACAGGGGATCCGTACCAGCCGTGGCAGTTCGATGCGAGTCGCGCTCGAATTCGTTAAAAGCGGTGAGGCACAGGCCTGCGTCAGCGCCGGAAATACCGGGGTATTGATGGGATTGGCCAAACAGGTGATCAAGCCGCTGGTCGGCATTGAGCGCCCGGCGTTGATGACCGTATTGCCCAATGAGCGGCGCGGTAAAACCGTGGTGCTGGATCTGGGGGCCAACGTCGAATGCGACAGCCGTATGCTGGTGCAGTTTGCCGTGATGGGGTCAGTTATGGCCGAAGAGGTTGTCGGCATCGTTAACCCGCGCGTTGCCCTGCTGAATATCGGTGAGGAAGAGTCCAAGGGGCTTGATAACATTCGAGAAGCGGCTGCAATTTTAAAAAACATACCCGTAATCAATTATATCGGCTATCTTGAAGGCAATGACCTGTTAACCGGTAAAACTGACGTTATGGTATGTGACGGTTTTGTCGGCAATGTCACACTGAAAACTATGGAAGGTGTGATCAGGACATTTTTGTCGTTACTTAAATCCTCTGGGGAGAATGGCAAAAAATCTTGGTGGTTAAAATGGTTTGGGCCAGCTTTGCAAAAAATAGTACAGAAAAAATTAGCAAAGCGTTTCAGCCATTTAAATCCCGATCAGTATAATGGCGCAAGTTTGTTAGGATTACGCGGCATCGTGATAAAAAGCCATGGCGGAGCAAATCAGCGGGCGTTTGCTGTTGCTATCGAACAGGCTGTTCAGGCGGTGCAGCGGCAGGTTCCCGAGCGGATTGCCGCGCGCCTTGTGGCTGTATTACCCAAGAGTGACTGACTGTACATGTATACAAAGATTCTCGGTACGGGGAGCTACTTGCCCGTACAAGTTCGGACTAACGCCGACTTAGAAAAAATGGTTGAAACCTCTGACGAGTGGATTGTAACGCGCACGGGTATCCGTGAACGTCGCATTGCTGCACCGGATGAGACTGTAGCAACAATGGGCCTGACCGCGGCTGAAAGAGCGCTGGAAATGGCGGGCGTCGATAGACAAGACGTCGGATTGATTATTGTTGCTACCACCTCGTCTTCGCACGCTTTCCCGAGTTCTGCCTGCCAGATCCAACACCTGCTGGACATCAAAGATGCAGCGTCGTTTGATTTGGCGGCGGCCTGTGCGGCTTTACCTATGCACTGAGCGTCGCAGACCAGTACGTTAAATCCGGGGCCGTGCGCTATGCGCTGGTCATGGGTTCAGACGTGCTGTCTCGCAAACTCGACGAAGACGATCGTGGCACCGTTATCCTGTTTGGAGACGGTGCGGGTGCGGTGTTGCTAGGCGCTTCTGAAGAGCCGGGCATTCTCTCTACCCACATGCATGCCGATGGTCATTACGGTAATCTGCTGAGTCTGGAATATCCAAATCAGAAGACGCCTGACCAACCTGCGTATGTCACCATGGCCGGTAACGAAGTGTTTAAAGTCGCCGTGACCCAGTTGGCGCACATCGTTGACGAGACCCTGCAGGCCAATAATATGGACCGCGAGCAGCTCGATTGGCTGGTGCCTCATCAGGCAAACCTGCGTATTATCAGTGCCACTGCCAAGAAATTGGGCATGGGCATGGAGAAAGTGGTGGTGACCCTCGACCGTCACGGTAATACGTCAGCGGCGTCTGTGCCTACCGCATTTGACGAAGCCGTTCGCGATGGACGTATCCAGCGTGGACAAGTGGTACTGTTAGAGGCCTTCGGTGGCGGTTTCACCTGGGGTTCTGCATTGGTTCGCTTCTAATTTTTGCGAACCTGTTTAAACTTTTGATTCAACAGAGCGCTGCTGATTCAACAGTGCTTTATTGATTTCACGGACTAGCACGACTTTACGGGATAAGTAAATGACTAAGATTGCTGTTGTTTTCCCAGGGCAGGGCTCACAGACGTTGGGTATGCTTTCCGATCTCGCGGCCGCGCATCCGGTCGTCGAAGCGACCTTTGCTGAAGCCTCGTCGGTATTGGGTTATGATTTGTGGCAGCTTGTTCAGCAGGGCCCGGTCGAAGAACTAAACAAAACCTGGCAAACTCAGCCCGCGTTATTGGCAGCGTCGGTTGCTATCTGGCGCGTATGGCAGCAGGAAAAAGGCACCGAGCCGGCATTAATGGCCGGTCACAGCCTGGGTGAATATTCTGCGTTGGTTTGTGCCGGTGTTCTGGATTTCAAACAGGCAATCAGCCTGGTTGAACTGCGCGGCAAACTGATGCAGGAAGCGGTTCCAGCGGGTACTGGCGCCATGTACGCCATCATTGGCCTGGACAATGCTGCCATTGAAAAGGCCTGTGAGGAGTCTGCCCTGGGCCAGGTGGTGTCTGCGGTCAACTACAACTCTCCTGGCCAGGTCGTCATTGCCGGTAATAAAGAAGCGGTAGAACGTGCCGGTGCGGCCTGTAAAGCGGCCGGTGCCAAGCGTGCACTGCCTTTACCGGTCAGCGTACCTTCACACTGCGCATTAATGAAACCTGCGGCCGACAAAATGGCCGTTGCATTAGAGAATATCAGTTTCAACCAGCCACAATATCCGGTTATTAACAACGTGGATGTGAAGGTTGAGACTTCTGCCGAAGCAATTCGCAGCGCACTTATTCGTCAGCTTTATAGTCCGGTTCGCTGGACTGAGAGCGTTGAATACATGGCACAGCAAGGCGTTGAGCAGTTAGTAGAGGTGGGTCCAGGTAAAGTGTTAACCGGATTGACCAAGCGTATTGTTGACACCCTGACGGCGGTTGCAGTGAACGATACTGCTAGCCTGTCAGCGGCGATTGAACAATAAAAAGAGGATAACAATGAGCTTCGACGGAAAAATTGCTCTGGTCACCGGCGCGAGTCGCGGTATTGGCCGAGCTATTGCAGAGAAACTGGTTGCCGGTGGCGCACGCGTTATTGGTACCGCGACCAGTGAGCAAGGTGCTGAAGCAATCAGCGCCTATTTAGGCGAAAACGGCAAAGGTATAGCGCTAAATGTGACGGATTCTTCGTCAATCGAACAATTATTGGCGACGATTCGTGCGGAATTTGGCGAAATTGATATTTTAGTCAATAATGCTGGCATTACCCGTGATAACCTTCTGATGCGCATGAAAGATGACGAGTGGCAGGATATCCTGGATACTAATCTGACTTCTGTGTTTAAGCTGTCAAAAGCGGTAATGCGGGCTATGATGAAAAAACGGTTTGGCCGAATCATCACCATCGGTTCTGTAGTTGGAACCATGGGTAACGCAGGGCAAGCGAACTACGCGGCGGCTAAAGCCGGTTTGATTGGTTTTAGCAAGTCTTTGGCGCGTGAAGTTGCTTCACGCGGCATTACTGTCAACGTCGTGGCTCCTGGTTTTATTGAGACGGACATGACAAGGGCGTTGACAGATGATCAACGTGCAGGCATTTTGTCATCAGTTCCAGCCAACCGGTTGGGCGATGCAAAAGAAATTGCCAGCGCTGTTGCATTTTTAGCCTCTGATGAGGCCAGCTACATCACTGGTGAGACTTTACATGTCAATGGCGGCATGTACATGATCTGATAATCACTAGGATTCTGCTTAATTGGCTTTAATTATAGGCAATTAGTGCAGAAAAGTGGTTTGACCAGCCGGGATTTAGTTGCATCTTTTCCAACATTTTATACACTACGAAAACCATCGCGAAAGCGAGTTTTGATAGGAAATTTAATAGTATGAGCACTATCGAAGAACGCGTTAAGAAAATCATCGTTGAACAGCTGGGTGTTAAACAGGAAGAAGTAGTGAATACTGCCTCTTTCGTAGACGACCTTGGCGCAGATTCTCTCGACACCGTTGAGCTTGTTATGGCTCTGGAAGAAGAGTTTGATACCGAGATCCCTGACGAAGAAGCTGAAAAAATCACTACTGTTCAGGCAGCTATTGATTTTGTTACTGCCCACCAGGCGTAATCGAAACTTTTCTTTTTATAAGTTTTGATAGTTAGGCGGTCATTTGACCGCCTAAGTTTTTTTTGTCCCACGGTATTTTTTCATCCCTCCCTGGAGGACATACGTGTCTAAACGTCGAGTTGTTGTGACTGGACTTGGCATGCTTTCTCCTGTCGGCAATACGGTAGAGTCCACCTGGAACGCTATTCTTGCCGGTAAGAGTGGCATCGGCCTCATCGACCATTTCGATACAAGTGCATTCGCAACGCGTTTTGCTGGCTTGGTTAAAGATTTCAACTGTGATGAATATATCTCGCGCAAAGACGCTCGCAAGATAGATCCCTTCATCCAGTACGGTATTGCCGCCGGCGTGCAGGCAATGCGAGACAGCGGTTTTGTGGTAACCGAAGAGAACGCGCCGCGTATCGGTACCGCAATTGGTTCCGGCATTGGGGGTTTGGGTCTGATCGAAGAGGCGCACAGTGCGCTGATCCACGGTGGACCGCGTAAAGTCAGCCCATTTTTCGTTCCTTCAACCATCATTAATATGACCGCGGGTCAGCTAAGCATCATGCTGGGACTGCGTGGCCCAAGCATATCTATTGCGACAGCCTGTACCTCAGGCGTTCATAACATTGGTCATGCCGCGCGTATCATCGCCTATGATGATGCCGATCTGATGCTGGCCGGTGGTGCTGAAAAAGCCTGTACGCCTCTGGGTATTGGCGGGTTCGGCGCAGCGCGCGCGTTGTCGAAGCGTAACGACGATCCTCAGGCTGCGAGTCGTCCCTGGGACAAAGATCGCGACGGGTTCGTGTTGGGTGACGGTGCCGGGATCATGGTGCTGGAAGAATACGAGCACGCCAAAAAACGCGGTGCCAAAATTTATGCTGAAGTTGTCGGCTTTGGTATGAGCAGCGATGCGTATCACATGACCTCTCCTCCGGAAGATGGAGCAGGAGCGGCGTTGTCAATGGAGAACGCGCTGCGTGATGCGGGTATTTCGGCCGCTAAGGTGGGGTATATCAACGCGCATGGTACCTCGACACCGGCCGGTGACCGGGCCGAAGCGCAGGCGGTTAAAACCGTTTTCGATGCCGATGCGCGTCGGGTGATGGTGAGCTCAACTAAATCCATGATTGGGCATCTGTTGGGCGCTGCCGGTGCAGTAGAGTCGATTTTCAGCGTACTTGCGCTGCGCGACCAGGCCGTTCCACCAACTATTAATCTGGATAATCCGGATGAAGGCTGCGATCTTGATTTTGTCCCGCACGAAGCGCGGCAGGTGAAGGGAATGGAATATACTCTGTGTAACTCTTTCGGTTTCGGTGGCACTAACGCCTCTCTGGTGTTTCGCAAACTGTAACTTAGCGCTTTGCGCAGCAAAAAGGCCCGATTTCGGGCCTTTTTGCTGTCTGTCACCGGCGAAGCGAGGCATATTAAAAGTCGGAATGATCTCGTGGTATCCCTAAGGCGGATACGCCAGTCTGTGAGTGCCGAAAAAGGGGGATCGATGGTGTGGATTAATGGAGTTGAGCAGCGCGTAATCTCTGCCGCCGACCGAGCGGTACAGTTTGGTGATGGCTGCTTTACCACCGCGTGGGTAAGAGACGGCGCAGTGCAGCGACTGGAGGCGCACATCCATCGTTTGCAAACCGCGGTCTCCAGACTGCTGATGCCGGCGTGTGATTGGCAGATTTTAGCCGATGAAATGCGCGCCGCCGCGGCCCAATGCGGGCAGGAAGGCGTGCTTAAAGTGATCCTCTCTCGCGGCGAGGGCGGCCGGGGCTACGGCAGCCAAGGCTGCGTGGGGCCGACGCGAATTGTCTCAATAAGTGGCTACCCGCAGCACTACCACCCGTGGCGTGAGCAGGGTATCGAGCTTGCGCCTAGCCCGGTGGCACTGGCGCGTAATCCCCTACTGGCCGGAATCAAACACCTTAACCGCCTTGAGCAGGTAATGATCCGCCACCACCTCGATACCACCCAGGCCCACGAGGCACTGGTGGTGGATACCGACGGTATGCTGATTGAGTGCTGCGCCGCTAATATTTTTTGGCGCAAGGGAAGTCAGGTGTTCACTCCCGACCTTTCGCACTCCGGCGTCGACGGGCTGATGAGACAGCATATTATTTCACTGCTACACGACTCACCCGACTTTAGCGTCGACATCGTGCGAGAGCCTCGAGGAACGCTGGAAAATGCGCAAGAAGTTATCGTTTGTAATGCCTTGATGCCAATTCTTCCGGTGATAAAGATAGAAAACTGGCATTATAACGCATCGAAATTATTCGCCTTTTTGCAGTCACGCTGTAGTTGAACCAATGAAATTGTTGAACCAGTGAGATTGTTGAACCAATGAAATTGTTTAACCGATAAAATTGCCGAGCTGTAAAGTTGCTGAACCGCCAGTTTGTTGAACAAGCCAAATTGTATTTAAGTGAAGAGTCATGAAAAACAAGAAAACCAAGATTTTTGGCATTATTATCGTTGTCCTGCTGGCGTTGACGTTTGCTGGCTACCTTAAAGTCGAGCGCTTTGCCGACCGTAAACTGAACATCGTGGATGAAAAGATTTTTACCTTACCGGCCGGGACCGGAAGGGTAGTTCTGGAAGATATGCTGGTTAAACAGCGGCTGATTAAGTCGCCGACGCTGTTTGGCTGGCTGCTGCGCATTGAACCGGAACTCGGCGAATTCAAGGCCGGAACCTATCGTTTCCCTGCGGGCATGACGGTCCGACAGATGCTTGAGCTGCTCAAAAGCGGTAAAGAGGCCCAGTTTACTGTCCGCTTGGTTGAAGGTTTCCGCCTACAGGAGTGGATGCAGGAGCTGCAAAAGGCCGGTTATCTCAAGCACGATCTCAGCGGTAAAAGCGATGACGATATTGCCACCGCACTGGGCATGAAAGATGCCAAAAATGCCGAGGGTTGGCTGTATCCTGATACCTACGCCTATACCGCCGGGACCAGCGATTTATCCCTGCTCAAGCGTTCACATCAGCGGATGGAGAAAACGGTCGATCAAATCTGGAAAGGTCGTGATACTTCGCTGCCGTATAAAACGCCGACCGACATGCTGACCATGGCCTCGATCATTGAGAAAGAAACCGCGCTCAAAGACGAGCGTAAAGAGGTAGCTTCGGTGTTTATCAACCGTCTGCGCATCGGTATGCGACTGCAAACCGACCCTACGGTGATCTATGGCATGGGGGACAGCTACAAGGGAACCATTAGCAAGAAGGATCTTGAGACCGCAACGCCGTATAATACCTACGTGATTACCGGCCTGCCGCCTTCACCGATTGCGATGCCAAGCGAGGCTTCTATCGAGGCTGCGGCACACCCGGCCAAGACCAATTATCTTTATTTTGTCGCCGATGGCACGGGTGGACACACCTTTACCACCAACCTCGACAGCCATAACAAGGCAGTGCGCGCCTATCGCGAGCTGATGAAAAACAAGAATGAAAAGTAGTTTTATTGTGATTGAAGGCCTCGAAGGGGCCGGTAAAACCACCGCCCGCGAGGTGGTAGTCAATACCTTGCGCGAGCAGGGGATTACCGATATCCAGTTCACTCGTGAGCCGGGCGGCACTCCGCTGGCCGAGAAGCTGCGCGACCTGATCAAACAGGGCGTTGAGGGCGAGCAACTCACCGACAAGGCCGAAGTGCTGATGCTGTACGCCGCGCGAGTGCAACTGGTCGAAAACGTGATTAAACCCGCACTGGCACGCGGATGCTGGGTGGTCGGCGATCGTCACGATCTCTCATCGCAGGCTTATCAGGGCGGCGGTCGTGGAATAGACAATCAGCTGATGACCTCGCTGCGCGATACGGTGTTAGGCGATTTTCGCCCTGATTTAACGCTGTATCTCGATCTCGATCCGCTGATTGGCCTGCAGCGTGCCCGTGCGCGCGGCGAGCTAGATCGCATCGAGCAAGAATCGCTCGCGTTTTTCGAACGCACCCGCGAGCGCTATCTCAGCCTGGCCAGCGAAGACCCAAGCATTAAGACTATCGATGCCTCACAGACTTTAGAGCAGGTTAGCGCGTCGATTCGCCAGACGCTGATTAACTGGATCGAGCAGCAGCGCCAGCGGGCCAGCGGGCAATGAACTGGTATCCGTGGCTGAGTGGCCCCTATCGCCAGCTTATTGCCCAGTATCAGGGCGATCGCGGGCATCACGCCCTGTTAATGCATGCCGCCAAAGGGATGGGTGACGAGGCGCTGGTTTATGGCCTGAGCCGCTGGCTGCTGTGTCAGCATCCGGAAGGGGAAAAGAGCTGTGGTAAATGCCATAGCTGTAATCTGATGATTGCGGGCAATCATCCGGACTGGCACGTGCTGAGGCCCGAAAAGGGTAAAAGCAGCCTTGGGGTGGAACCGGTTCGTCAACTGATTGAAACGCTTTATAACTTTTCCCAGCAGGGCGGGGCAAAAGTGGTGTGGTTGCCTCACGCCGAGCTGCTGACCGAAGCGGCCGCTAACGCGCTGCTTAAAACGTTGGAAGAACCGCCTGAGAACACCTATTTCCTGTTGGGTTG
The DNA here is from genome assembly GCA_963742005.1 of uncultured Gammaproteobacteria bacterium. Classification (GTDB taxonomy): domain Bacteria; phylum Pseudomonadota; class Gammaproteobacteria; order Enterobacterales; family Enterobacteriaceae; genus Rouxiella. The sequence continues at coordinate 152,393 of CAVUKG010000001.1, forward strand.
CCATGAGCCTTCTCGCCTGCTGCCCACGCTGCGCAGTCGTTGTTTTTACTGGCATCTGGCGACGCCGGACGCTGCCCATGCCAGCCAGTGGATTTCCCGCCAGCTGCAGGTTGCGCCATTAGCGATTCAAACCGCACTGCGGCTCGGCGGAGGCACGCCGTTGGCGGCGCTCGAGCTATTGCAGCCTGAGCGCTGGAAGCAGCGCGAACAGCTTTGTCAGCAGTTTAGCCTCAGCTGGCAGCAGCGCGACTGGCTGTCACTACTGCCGCAACTGAATCATGATGACGCCGCCGACCGCCTGTTCTGGCTGTGTTCGCTGCTGCTGGATGTCATAAAAACTCAGCAAGGTGCCGGGAATTTTGTGATTAATCTCGATCAACAGCCGCTGATTAACCAGCTGGCCAGCGGCCTGCATAACGCGGCGCTGCAAAAACACCTGCAGGGCTGGATGGAATGCCGACAGCAGCTGCTGAGCATCGTCGGGGTCAACCGCGAGCTGTTGCTAACCGAACAGTTGCTGGAATGGGAAAGCGTTCTCTAGCACCCAGGCGGCAAAAAAATTAAAATCCCAAAAATTAAAGAGTTAATACTATGTTTTTAGTCGATTCCCACTGTCACCTCGACAGCCTTGATTATCAGACCCTGCACAGCAGTGTCGACGACATGCTGGAAAAAGCCCGCGCCCGTGACGTCAAGTTTATGCTGGCCGTGGCCTGCACTCTGCCTGGCTATCGAGATATGGTCGCACTGATTGGCGATCGCCCCGAGGTGGCTTTCTCCTGCGGCGTGCACCCGCTGAATATCGAGGGCGGTTACGACTTTGATGAGCTGCGTAAATTGGCCGCCGATGCGCGGGTGGTGGCGATGGGTGAAACCGGTCTGGACTATTTCTATCAGAAGGAAGATGCCCAGCTAAAATTGCAGCAGGACTCATTTCGTCAGCATATTCGCGTCGGGCGTGAGTTGAACAAGCCGGTTATCGTGCACACCCGCGATGCTCGACAGGACACGCTGGACATCCTTCAACAGGAAAAGGCCGGTGAATGCGGTGGCGTACTGCACTGCTTCACCGAGGATCGGGCCACGGCAGAGATATTGCTCGACCTGGGCTTTTACATTTCTTTTTCTGGTATTGTGACCTTCAAAAACGCCGAGCAGCTGCGCGAAGCGGCGCGCTATGTGCCGATGGATCGCCTGTTGATTGAAACAGACTCACCGTATCTGGCACCCGTACCGTTTCGCGGAAAAGAAAATCAACCAGCCTACGTTCGTGACGTAGCGGAGTATCTGGCGGTAGTGAAGGGCGTAAGCCTGGAAACATTGGCTGAGGCCACTACGGCCAACTTCTCTCGACTGTTCCACGTCGACGCCGCGCGATTATCATAAGCATTTTTTAACGAAGCGTGACTGTCATCAATTATTATTGCCGCGATTTATTTTACCCTGCGTAATAATTCAAAGGGGCCACTTGCTGCCCCGCCGAAGCGCTCAAAACCGCGCAGCAGGGTTGATGGCAGCCGCTAAAGACCCTGAGTATGAGAAACTTCCGCCTGGTGCAGACCCGACCGTTAGCGCTGCCGCCCGGGGACGTCAGGTTTCTCGCATTATCACTCAGGAGCACTCCCCAATAATGTTCAAAAACGCGTTTGCAAACCTGCAAAAGGTCGGTAAGTCACTGATGTTGCCGGTTTCCGTACTGCCCATTGCAGGCATCCTGCTGGGTGTGGGTTCAGCTAACTTTAGCTGGCTGCCGGTCATTGTTTCTCACGTGATGGCCGAAGCGGGGGGATCGGTGTTTGCCAATATGCCGTTGATTTTTGCCATCGGCGTGGCGTTGGGATTCACTAATAACGATGGCGTATCCGCGCTGGCAGCGGTGGTGGCTTACGGCATTATGGTGAAAACGATGGCGGTGGTCGCGCCGATGGTGCTGCATTTGCCCGCCGAGGAGATTGTCAGCAAGCATCTGGCCGATACCGGCGTGCTGGGGGGCATTATTTCCGGCGTAATAGCAGCCTATATGTTCAATCGCTTTTATCGAATTAAACTCCCCGAGTCTCTGGGCTTCTTTGCCGGTAAACGTTTTGTGCCGATTATCTCGGGACTGGCGGCGATTATCCTCGGCGTGATCCTCTCCTTTATCTGGCCACCGATTGGCAGCGCGATCCAGAGCTTTTCCCAGTGGGCGGCTTACCAGAACCCGGTAGTGGCGTTTGGCCTCTATGGCCTGGTCGAGCGCGCGCTGGTGCCTTTTGGTCTGCATCATATCTGGAACGTCCCTTTCCAAATGCAGGTAGGCGAATACGTCAACTCTGCCGGTCAGGTGTTCCACGGTGATATCCCTCGTTATATGGCCGGTGACCCTACTGCCGGTAAGCTGTCCGGCGGTTTCCTGTTTAAAATGTACGGCCTGCCCGCCGCCGCGATCGCGATTTGGCATTCGGCTAAGCCAGAAAATCGCGCCAAAGTCGGGGGGATCATGATTTCGGCCGCGCTGACCGCTTTTCTAACCGGTATCACCGAGCCTATCGAATTCGCCTTTATGTTCGTTGCGCCCATTCTCTATGTGATCCATATGATCCTGGCCGGGCTGGCATTTCCAATTTGTATCCTGCTCGGCATGCGCGATGGCACCAGTTTTTCACACGGTCTGATCGACTTCGTGGTGCTCAGCGGTAACAGCAGCCGTATCTGGCTGTTCCCGGTCGTTGGGGTGATCTATGGCCTGGTTTACTACACTATTTTCCGCGTATTAATCGTCAAGCTGGATCTAAAAACGCCGGGCCGTGAAGATTCCAGCGCGCTGCAAAGCGCAGCCAGCGGCAGTGAAATGTCGGCTTCGCTGGTTAACGCCTTTGGCGGCAAGGAAAATATCACTAACCTGGACGCCTGCATCACCCGCCTGCGCGTCAGCGTGCTCGATATTTCGAAAGTCGATCAGGCGGGGCTAAAACGGCTCGGGGCGGCGGGGGTGGTGGTGGCCGGTTCAGGCGTCCAGGCTATCTTTGGCACCAAATCCGATAATCTGAAAACCGATATGGATGATTACCTGCGTAGTCATTAATGCCCGCATGGCGAGGTGATGGAGACTCGCCTGCTGCTGATTTAAGCGGCATTTAGCGCGTAAAGCGGCTAATAAACTTGAAAATATTGGAATGGCTCACTCATACTGCGAACACTGGTTTTGTAATGGAGAGAGATCATGGCCGAAGAAACGATTTTCAGTAAAATTATCCGTCGCGAAATTCCGGCAGACGTCGTTTATCAGGACGAGCTAGTCACCGCTTTTCGTGATATTGCGCCGCAGGCACCCAGCCACATTCTGATCATTCCTAATATTCTGATCCCTACCATGAATGACGTCACCGCCGAGCACGAGGCCGCGTTGGGTCGTATGATGACGGTGGCGGCAAAAATTGCCGAGCAGGAAGGCATTGCAGAGAATGGTTACCGTTTGATCGTTAACTGCAATAAAGACGCGGGTCAGGTGGTGTATCATATACATATGCACCTGGTGGGCGGTCAAAATCTAGGCCCTCTGCTGGCGCGCTAATGGCAATTATTGCGTTCGGATACCTGCACCAGTGAGGTTATTGACGCCTAAAGAGGGGAAGGTATGCGATTTTTGATGGCCTGTGCGGTCCTGGTCTGTCTGGCAGGCTGTAGCAGCAAGCCGGGCATTGCTCTGAATAATCAACAAACCGTGATTATGGAATCGCCGGTGTTGACCGCGGGCGTTATCCCGGGCACGCCGACGCTGGGCTCCGACCAGGGGCGACAAAAGGCGACCTTGACGCTCAGCAATAATCAGTCAAAATCCATACCGATACACTATGTTTTCTATTGGTATGACAAGCAGGGGTTAGACCTGCTGCCATTTGCCGAACCGCGTACGATAACCGTTCCGGCAAATTCAGACGTCGATATCTACTCGCTAAACGGCAATCTTGATGCGTACAGCGTTCGCGTGCACATCTATCTATAACATCCCGTACGGAGAGGGTTGATGAAAAAGTATTTAATCGTGGTGTTGGCAACGTTAGCGTTAAGCGGTTGTATCTCCACTCAGCAAGAACAGCAGCAGGCACAGACTCCACCTCCGGCGACCAGTGCACCGGTGACCGCCATACCGCCAGTGGGCGCGCCAGAAACCTCTGGTCAGCCTCCAGTGCAAACCATTCCTCAGCCACCGAAGCTGCAATCGATTGACTGGAGCGCTACGGTGCAACCGCTGGTCGCTAAAATGCTCAAGGCTGACGGCGTGCAGTCAGGCAGCGTTTTACTGTTGGATAACGTAAAAAACAGCACTAACGGCTCGCTGCAGACCGGTAAAATTACCGATGCCATGCACACGGCGCTGGCGTCGAATAACACCTTCACCGTAGTGCCGGCTTCGCAGTTGGCCAGCGCCAAGCAGGCGATGGGCCTGTCGGCCGATGACAATCTGGTTTCACGCAGCAAGGCGATTGCGCTGGCGCGCCAGGTCAGCGCTCAGTACGTGCTGTACAGCGATGCCAGCGGCAACGTGAAATCACCGACGCTGGATATGCAGTTAATGACCGTGCAAAGCGGTGAAATTGTCTGGTCGGGCAGCGGTGCAGTTCAGAATCAACCATAAAGCCACTCTCGATGCTTGGCTTCAAAAACATCTTCCGGCGGATTATTCCGCCGGTTGTGTTTTTACCGCGGTGGAAGGCCTCAGCGGTGAAAGCTGGCGTATAGAGGCCGCCAGCGGAGACATGCTCGCGCGGTTGCAGTCGACTGAAAAGCGGCAGTTGGGCATCGACAGGCGACGTGAAAATCGGCTGCTGCGCCATCTGGCATCTTTGCCGGTCGGGCCCGGCGTTCGCCGCTGGGCCGATCCCTGGCTGGTGGTCAACTGGATTGCCGGAGAGACGCTGGAAACGGCGCATTTTTTTGACCTCGCCTCGCAGCGAGCGCTGGCGACGCTGTTGGCGAATTTGCACAGCGCTCGCCCGTGCGGCGAGACGCTGGATATTAAACGGCGTTTCGATGACTATTGGCAACGGATCGATCGACGCCGCGTTACGCCAGCCTGGCTGCGGTTGCATCAGCGTTTATTAAGACATCGCCCGCCTCGGGCGCTAAAAATAGTTATCGCGCATATGGATATTCACCCGCAAAATTGGGTCAATAGTCAGCAGGGCGCGCGACTGATCGACTGGGAATACGCGGTCTCGGCGGATATCGGCCTGGAGTTCGCCGCGCTGTTTGGCGGCAATGCCTTCAGTCAGGCGCAGCGCCTTGCGCTGTTGCAAGAATATTGCCGACGGGGCGGCTATGCCGATGTCGCCAGGCTTGAGCGGCAGACTCGCCGCTGGCAGCCCTGGCTGGAATACTTGATGCTGATGTGGTTTGAAGTGCGCTGGCAGCAAACGGCCGATGCGCGTTACCTCGGGTGGGCGCAGCCGCTGCGTCGGCAATTATTATCAGAAATTTAGAACAGGAGAGTTGGGTCTTGGGTCCAGTCATGTTAGACGTTGCCAGCTTCGAGCTGGACGCAGAAGAGCGCGAAATTTTACAGCACCCGCTGGTGGGTGGGTTAATTCTGTTTACCCGCAACTACCACGACATTGATCAGTTACAGGAGCTGATCCGCCAGATCCGCGCCGCGTCGCGCGATCGCCTGGTGTTGGCGGTCGATCAGGAAGGCGGCCGCGTGCAGCGCTTTCGCGAGGGGTTTACTCGCATTCCGGCGGCTCAATCTTTTGCCGCCTTGAACGATGAGCGAGAAGCCGGGCGATTAGCGGAGGAGGCCGGTTGGCTGATGGCGGCAGAAATGATCGCCATGGATATTGATATCAGTTTCGCACCCGTATTAGATATCGGCCATATTAGCGCCGCGATTGGCGAGCGCTCGTTCCATGCAGATCCGCAGAAAGCGTTGGATATTGCCGAGCGTTATATCCGCGGTATGCACGGCGCTGGCATGAAAGTGACAGGCAAGCATTTCCCGGGGCACGGCGCGGTCACTGCCGACTCGCATAAGGAAACGCCACTTGACCCCCGTCCTCTGGAGGTCATTCGCCAGCATGATATGGCAATTTTTCGCCAGCTAATCGAACGCAAGATGCTGGATGCGGTAATGCCGGCACACGTTATTTACACCGAGGCGGACCCGCGTCCGGCCAGCGGTTCGCCTTACTGGTTGAAGAATATTCTGCGTCAGGAGTTAGGCTTTAAGGGCATTATCTTCTCCGACGACTTATCGATGGAGGGCGCGGCGGTGATGGGCAGCTACGCCGAGCGCGGTCAGGCCTCGCTGGATGCCGGTTGTGACATGATCCTGGTCTGCAACAACCGTGCAGGTGCGATCAGCGTGCTGGATAATTTATCGCCGACCCGGGCCGACAGCGTCGCCTCGCTATATCACGGCGGTGGCTGGCACGGTAAATCAAGCCGTCAGGCGCTGCGCGACACCGAACGTTGGAAAAGCTCCCACAGGGCGCTCACCGAGCTCGATGCGCGTTGGCAGGCACACAAGCAGGGCTGAGCATTCTGATGCGCATCGCCCGTAAGCGACATTGGCTGTAACTATTATCTTCCCCCAGCTTCCCGGTGCTAACTATTTGAATAGCAACAGGCAAAATTTCCGTTATCACCGGGCGCTGTCAAAAACAATTGATGTCGATCAATTTTGGTATAATCATCCATCTTCCCCATGTTATCCTCAGCAGTGAAATGATTTAACTTGAGCAACCCTATGTTATCTAAGGATAATAGCATTTACCCTTAGATAACATTTGGTTTACATTTGAGGGAGTCATAGTGACTGAAGCAAAGAAAAAAATTGTGATAATCGGCGGTGGTGCGGGCGGACTTGAGCTTGCTACCAGCCTGGGTCACAAACTTGGCCGCAGCAACAAGGCCGAGATAGTGTTGGTGGACCGTAACCACAGTCATCTGTGGAAGCCGCTGCTGCACGAAGTCGCCACCGGAAGTCTTGACGATGGCGTAGATGCGCTGAGCTATCTGGCCCACGCGCGTAATCACGGGTTCACTTTCCAGATCGGTTCTCTGACCGATATCCATCGCGAAAACAAAACCATCAAGCTGGCCGAAATCCGTGATACCAACGGTGAACTGCTGGTAGCCGAACGTGACCTGACTTACGATCGACTGGTGATGGCGCTGGGCAGTACGTCGAATGATTTCGGCACGCCGGGCATCAAAGAAAACTGCATCTTCCTCGATAACCCACATCAGGCTCATCGTTTCCACAATGAAATGCTTAATCTATTCCTTAAATATTCGGCTAACCCGGATAAAACCGGAACGGTGAATATTGCTATCGTTGGCGGCGGTGCGACGGGGGTTGAGCTGTCAGCCGAGCTGCATAATGCGGTGAAGGAGTTGCACAGTTACGGTTTTGAGGGGCTGGAAAACAGCGCGTTGAACGTGACGCTGGTTGAAGCGGGTGAGCGTATTCTGCCTGCCTTGCCACCGCGCATTTCCGAGGCGGCGCACCAGGAACTGACCAAGATTGGCGTGCGGGTGTTAACCAAAACCATGGTGACCAGCGCGGAAAAAAATGGTCTGAACACCAAAGACGGCGAGTTTATTCAGGCAGACCTGATGGTGTGGGCAGCTGGCATCAAAGCGCCTGACTTCCTGAAAGATATTTCAGGTCTGGAAACTAACCGTATCAATCAGCTGGTAGTGGAGCCGACGCTGCAAACCACGCGCGATGAGAATATCTACGCGATTGGCGACTGTGCCTCCTGCGCCTTGCCGGGCGGCGGTTTTGTGCCACCGCGCGCGCAGTCTGCTCACCAGATGGCCTCGCGCTGTTTCGCCAATATTATTGCTCAGGAAAAAGGCCGCTCGTTGAAACCTTATGTTTATAAGGATCACGGCTCGCTGGTTTCGCTGTCTCGCTTTAGTACGGTGGGCAGTCTGATGGGGAACCTGACCAAGGGTTCGATGATGGTCGAAGGGCGTCTGGCGCGTCTGGTGTATGTTTCTCTGTACCGCATGCACCAGATTGCCCTGCACGGCTATATGAAAACCGGTTTAATGATGTTGGTAGGCAGCATTAACAAAGTGCTACGCCCGCGCCTCAAGCTTCACTAAGCCTCAGTCCAGCCTCCAGTTTTTTTTTAAACTGGGGGCTGAATCGATTCGAGTTATTACGTTTACGCGTCGCGTAAGTTGCCCTCCCGCTAATATTTTCCCTGACAACGGTATTTCTGATTAGTTGACCCCGTTTTTCTAAGAATGTTCTCAAAGGGCTATAACTGCTCTTATTTCCGGCGTTTTGTCCAAATGTCTTATTGTTCGTTTTAAGCTAAATGCGCAAACTTCATGGTGATATCACTTTCAGGAGGATGTCCCGTGAATAAGTCAATGTTAGCCGGTATTGGGATCGGTGTAGCGGCAGCCTTGGGGGTTGCGGCAGTAGCAAGTATGAACGTTTTTTCTTCCGGCCCTCAGTATGCGCAGGTTGTTAGCGCCACTCCTATCAAAGAAACCATTAAAACTCCGCGGCAGGAATGCCGTAACGTGACGGTGACGCATCGTCGTCCGGTACAAGACGAGAATCAGATCGCCGGTTCTTTGTTGGGTGCGGTGGCGGGTGGGGTGATTGGTCATCAGTTTGGCGGAGGTCACGGGCGCGGTCTGGCGACGGTGGCGGGTGCGATCGGTGGAGGTTACGCGGGTAATCGTGTCCAGAGCAGCATGCAGGATAATGACACTTACACTACGCAGCATCAGCGTTGTACTACGGTTTACGACCGTTCGGAAAAAATGCTGGGCTATGATGTGACGTACAAAATTGGCAACCAGCAGGGTAAGGTGCGGATGGATCACGATCCCGGTACGCAGATCCCGATGGATAAGAGCGGTCAGCTGGAGCTGACTCGTAGCTAATTTGCTTTAGCTTTAGCTTTAGCATTAAACCTGTGCTTTTTAGATCGAGATACCCGGGCATAGCGCACCTAGGGGCGCTTCGGCGAGCAAACTAGCTCGCTACGACCCCAACGGTACACTCTCCCTAATAGCTGACATTTTGGGCGTGAGGGTATTGAGATCGAGATACCCGGGCATAGCGCACCTAGGGGCGCTCCGGCGAGCAAACTAGCTCGCTACGGCCCCAACGGTACGCTCTCCCTAATAGCTGACATTTGGGGCGTTAAGGTGTTGAGATCGAGATACCCGGGCATAGCGCACCTAGGGGCGCTTCGGCGAGCAAACTAGCTCGCTACGGCCCCAACGGTACGCTCTCCCTAATAGCTGACATTTTGGGATCAGATCGAGATACCCGGGCATAGCGCACCTTGGGGCGCTCCGGCGAGCAAACTAGCTCGCTACGGCCCCAACGGCACGCTCTCCCTAATAGCTGATATTTAGGGATCAGATCGAGATACCCGGGCATAGCGAGCCTGGATGCGCTTCGGCGAGCAAACTAGCTCGCTACGACCCCAACGGCACGCTCTCCCTAATAGCTGATATTTAGGGATCAGATCGAGATACCCGGGCATAGCGAGCCTGGATGCGCTTCGGCGAGCAAACTAGCTCGCTACGGCCCCAACGGTACGCTCTCCCTAATAGCTGGCATTTGGGGATCAGATCGAGAGGGTTGCGTCTGGGCCTGATTAGCGATGGCTCTTCGAATGGAAATTGTGGCGCTTGGCGGCCATTAAAAAGCCCGAGTTTTTAAGCTCGGGCTTTTTATTGTCTACGGATTTACGCGGGCAGCTGGTTGGCGGCGAATTCTTCGAGCAGTTCATCCACAAACTTCAGGCGCTTCGGTCGGTCGGTGAGGTCGAGCATAAACTTAAGCTTGCTTGGGCCGTCGAGGCGATAGACCTGCGGCTGTTTCTGCAGCAGGCCAATCAGGTAACTCGGGTTGACGCGGTTTTTATCGCTAAAGTCGACAAAGCCGCCGCGCTCGTTGCCCTCGATGCGTTTGATGCCTAGCGACTTGGCTTTCAGGCGCAGTATGGCAATGCTCAACAGGTTGCGCGCGCCGTCTGGCAGGCTGCCGAAGCGGTCAATCAGTTCGACTCGCAGTTCGTCAACTTCCTGCGCGGTGCGCGCGCTGGCGATGCGTTTGTATAGCGAAAGTCGGGTATTGACGTCCGGGATAAACTCTTCCGGCAGCAGCGACGGCATGCGCATCTCAACCTCGGTCTGGCTGGTGGTCAAGTCTTCCAGCGAGGGCTCGCGGCCCTCTTTCAGCGCGTCGACGGCGTTTTCCAGCAGCTCCATATATAGCGAGAAGCCGATGGTGGTCATCTGACCACTCTGACCTTCGCCAAGCAGTTCACCGGCACCGCGGATCTCGAGGTCGTGGGTGGCGAGCGCAAAGCCTGCGCCTAAATCCTCCAGTGAGGCAATCGCTTCGAGGCGTTTGTGTGCATCGGTGGACATCGCCTTCGGATTGGGTGTGAGGAGGTAGGCGTAGGCCTGATGATGCGATCGACCCACGCGACCGCGCAGTTGGTGCAACTGGGCCAGGCCGAAGTGATCGGCGCGTTCGATAATGATGGTATTGGCGCTGGGAATATCGATGCCGGTTTCGATAATGGTAGTGCACACCAGTACGTTAAAGCGCTGGTGGTGGAAGTCGTTCATCACGCGTTCGAGGTCGCGTTCACGCATTTGGCCATGTCCGATGGCGATACGCGCCTCGGGCACCAGTTCGGCCAGTTTTTCGGTGGCCTTTTCGATATTGGCGACGTCGTTGTAGAGGTAATAGACCTGTCCACCGCGCAGGATCTCACGCAGGATAGCTTCCCGGATCACCAGGCTGTCGTACTCGCGGACAAAGGTTTTCACCGCCAGGCGTCGTGCCGGGGGAGTGGCAATAATCGACAGGTCACGCATGCCGCTCATCGCCATATTCAGGGTGCGCGGGATAGGCGTGGCGGTCAGCGTCAGGATATCAACGTCGGCGCGCATGGCTTTAATTCGCTCTTTATGGCGCACGCCAAAGCGGTGCTCTTCGTCGACGATCAGCAGCCCAAGATCTTTCCAGCGCAGGTCGTTTTGCAGCAGTTTGTGGGTACCGATGATGATGTCGACCTTGCCCTCGATGGCCTCTTCCAGCACGGCCTGTTGTTCTTTAGCACTGCGAAAGCGCGACATCATTTCGATGCGGATCGGCCAATTGGCGAAGCGGTCGCGGAAGTTATCGAAATGCTGTTGTGCCAGCAGCGTGGTGGGCACCAGCACGGCAACCTGCTTGTTATTGGAGACGGCAAGGAAAGCGGCGCGCATAGCGACTTCGGTTTTACCAAAGCCGACGTCACCGCAGACCAGCCGATCCATCGCCAGCGGCTGGGTCATGTCGGTCAATACGGCGTTGATGGCCTGCGATTGATCCACCGTGGTTTCGAACGGGAAGGTTTGGCAGAACAGCTGGTACTGCTCTTTGTCATGCTTGAAGGCAAAACCGGATTTAGCCTCGCGCTGGGCGTAAATATCCAGTAGCTCGGCGGCGACGTCGCGGACCTTTTCTGCCGCTTTTTGCCGGGCTTTCGACCAGGCTTCACCGCCAAGTTTGTGCAGCGGTGCGGTGTCATCAGCGCCGCCGGAGTAGCGGCTGATCAGGTGCAGCGAGGAGACCGGCACGTAAAGTTTATCTTCACCGGCATAGGTCAAAATCAGATACTCGGCTTTGATACCACCGGTTTCCAGCGTAGTCAGGCCCAGGTAGCGGCCCACGCCGTGATCGAGATGCACTACCGGCTGTCCGGGGCGCAGTTCGGCCAGGTTGCGGATCAGCGTATCGGTATTGATGGTGCGGCGAGAGTCCTGGCGGCGGCGGGCAACGCGCTCGCCAAGCATGTCGCTTTCGCACACTAATGCCAGCTGTTTTTGGTTATCCAAGAAGCCTTTTTCGCAGGCACCGATCATAATATATCGACCGGGCGCCACGGCGTCTTCAATGCGATGAATCAGCTGTGGATTGAGTTTGATTCGACCCAGCAGGTCTTGCAAAGTCTCACGGCGTCCCTCGCTTTCTACCGAGAATACCAGGCTGCCGGCAAACGATTCGTTGAAGCGTCGCAGGTTATCCATCGGTGCCTTATTTTGCGGCACCACCGACAGGTCAGGCAGCGGCTGATAGTCAAGGTTAGTGTTGGCGCTTTTAGCCGGTAACTTATCCGTTTTAAGCTGCACCCGCGGCCACTGTTTTAGCTCGGCAAACAGGCCATCCACTTTTAGCCACAGCAAATCTGGCTCGACCAGCGGGCGCATCGGATCCACGCGGCGGCTCTCATAACGCTGTTCTACGTCCAGTCTGAAGCGCTCGGCGGCGTGCTCGAGGTCGCCGGTATTAAGCAGCAGGGTGTTTTTTGGCAGGTAGCTAAACAGGCTGCTCAGCGGCTGGCTAAAGAACAGCGGCTGCCAATATTCGATACCTGCCGGGAAGGTACCTTTGCTAACCTGCTGATACAGGTGCTCGGCGTCGCGGCGCACCTCAAATTTCTCGCGGAACTGGCTGCGGAACAGCTCGATAGCGTTTTTATCGGTAGGGAATTCGTGGGCTGGCAGCAGGTTGATCGACTCGACTTCGCTTAGCGTACGTTGGGTATCGACGTCAAACAGGCGCAGGCTGTCGATCTCGTCATCGAAAAAGTCGATACGAAACGGCTCATCACTGCCCATCGGATAGAGGTCGAGCAGGGCGCCACGGGTGGCAAACTCGCCGTGTTCCATCACCTGATCGACGCTGCGATAGCCCGCTTGCTCCAGCTGTGACCGCAGCTTATCGCGGGACAGGTGCTGGCCTTTTTTCATCACCAACGCGTGGCCGTGCAAAAACTCGTGCGGGCAGACCCGCTGCATCAGCGTATTGACCGGCAGAATGATGATGCCACGTTCCAAAGTCGGCAACTGGTACAGGCTCGACAGGCGGGCAGAAATAATTTCCTGATGCGGTGAAAAACTGTCGTAGGGCAGCGTTTCCCAATCGGAGAGGCTGATGACTTTATGTTCGGTAAATTGCTGAATTTCATCGCGTAAACGCAGAGCATTCTGCATGTCGGGGGCGATAAGCATCACCGGACCGGCGTGACGTTCACTGATTTGCGCACACTCCAGCGCACAGGCTGAGCCGGTCAATTGACCAAGCTGGCGGGTATCGCCCGGACGTTCCGGCAGTGAGTAACGCGTTCCTTGAGGCATTTTTTGAAGCATAAGCTATTTCGCTATCTCTTTAGTCGGCGGTAAGGGCCAGATTTATAAACCGTATCTTGCGATGGGGTTTACTATCAGGTCAATCCGATTTGTACACGGCTCTTAATAAATAAAAGCCGCATAGTTACACCGTTAATGGTTCCATAAAGCGCAGGTAGCCTTTATTATCCTTGATCACTTTGCAATGAGCTACTGCACATAACGGATTTCATGTATCAACCTGTCGCGTTATTTATTGGCCTGCGTTACATGCGCGGGCGTGCCTCAGACCGCTTTGGGCGGTTTGTTTCCTGGCTATCCACCATTGGCATTACCCTTGGGGTGATGGCACTGGTCACTGTGTTGTCAGTGATGAACGGATTTGAGAAAGATCTCGAAAGTAATATTTTGGGTCTCATGCCTCAAGCGTACATCACCACGGCTCAGGGATCGCTAAATCCTCAACAAATAACCCACGATGACGCGGCTAAATTGCAGGGCGTTAATCGAGCCGTGCCGTTTACCACCGGTGATGTGGTGCTGCAAAGCCCGGGTAGCGTTGCCGTTGGCGTGATGCTGGGTATTGATCCGCAGCAAAAAGATAATCTCTCTTCTACGCTGGTGGGCGTTAGCCAGCAGGCGCTGCAGGCAGGCCAGTATAAGGTCATTCTTGGCGATCAGCTGGCACAGCAGCTTAAGGTGAAACGCGGCGACCAGCTGCGTCTGATGGTCACCAGCGTCAGCCAGTTTACCCCGATGGGGCGTATTCCGAGCCAGCGCCTGTTTACGGTAGCAGGCACCTTTGCTGCCAACAGCGAAGTCGACGGCTATGAGATGCTGGTCAATATTCAGGACGCTTCACGCCTGATGCTTTACCCGCTGGGTAACGTCACCGGCTGGCGTCTGTATCTTAACAAGCCGTTGGACGTTGATTCGCTAAGCACCCAGACATTGCCCAAAGGCACCCAGTGGAAAGACTGGCGCGAGCGTCGCGGTGAGCTGTTCCAGGCGGTGCGCATGGAGAAAAACATGATGGGCCTGCTGCTCAGCCTGATTGTCGCGGTCGCTGCGTTCAATATTATTACCTCTCTGGGCCTGCTGGTGATGGAAAAGCAGGGCGAGGTGGCGATCCTCAAGACTCAAGGCTTAAACCGTCGCCAGATCATGGCCATCTTTATGGTGCAGGGCGCCAGTGCCGGAGTGATCGGTGCGCTGCTCGGAGCCTTGCTGGGCGTGCTGTTGGCCACTCAGTTAAACACCATTATGCCGGCGATTGGCGTGTTGCTTGACGGCGCATCGCTGCCGGTGGCTATTGAGCCAACCCAGGTGGTGGTGATTGCGCTGGTGGCGATGGCTATCGCGTTACTGTCTACGTTCTACCCTTCATGGCGCGCCGCCGCCGCCCAACCCGCAGAGGCTTTGCGTTATGAGTGATTCTTTATTGTTGCAGTGCGAAAACCTCTGTAAAACTTACCAGGAAGGCAAACTGAATACCGACGTGCTGCGTAACGTCTCGTTTGCGATCAAACCGGGTGAGATGATGGCGATTGTCGGCAGTTCGGGTTCGGGTAAAAGCACCTTGCTGCACCTGCTGGGCGGTTTGGATTCACCCACCTCCGGTGAGGTGATATTTAAGGGCCAATCGCTCAATGCGATGTCCTCCGCCGCCAAGGCCGAGCTGCGCAACCGCCAGTTGGGCTTTATTTACCAGTTCCACCACCTGCTGCCTGACTTTACGGCGCTGGAAAACGTGGCAATGCCGTTGCTGATAGGCAAAAACAAGGCTTCAGAAGTTCAGGACAAAGCCCGCGCGATGCTGGCGGCGGTGGGGCTTGAGCACCGCAGCAAGCACCGTCCGTCCGAGCTGTCCGGCGGGGAGCGTCAGCGCGTCGCAATCGCCCGTGCGCTGGTTAATAGCCCTTCTCTGGTGTTGGCGGATGAACCGACCGGTAACCTGGATCAGAAAAACGCCGACAGCATCTTCGAGCTGCTGGGCGAGCTGAACGTGCGCCAGGGCACGGCGTTTCTGGTGGTCACCCATGACCTGCAGCTGGCGAGTCGGTTGAGCCGCCAGTTAGAAATGCGTGACGGCAAGTTACAGCAGGACTCCACCCTGCTGGGGGCGCGTTAATGTCAGCGATGCCTTTTTCACTGCTTATCGGCCTGCGTTTTAGCCGTGGCCGCCGTCGCGGCGGCATGATCTCAATGATTTCAGTCATTTCGACGCTGGGAATTGCGCTGGGCGTCGCCGTACTGATCGTCGGCCTGAGTGCGATGAACGGCTTTGAACGCGAGCTAAAAGATCGCGTGCTGGCGGTGGTGCCACACGGACAAATCAGTCCGGTAAATCAGCCTTTTAACGGCTGGCAGGGCGTTATCGATCGCGTTCAAAAGGTGCCGGGCATCGTTGCCGCTGCGCCCTACATCCAGTTTAGCGGGTTGATTGAAAACGGGGCCAAGCTGCGCGCCTTGCAGGTTAAGGGCGTAGACCCCGAGCAGGAAGGGCGCGTGAGTGCAGTACCGCATTTTGTGCAGGGCGATGCCTGGCAGAATTTCAAAGCCGGCCAGCAGCAAATTATTTTAGGTAAGGGCGTGGCCGATGCGCTGAACGTCAAGCAGGGCGACTGGGTAACGGTGATGATCCCTAACAGCGACCCAGAAATGAAGCTGCTACAGCCTAAGAGTATTCGTCTGCACGTCAGCGGTATTCTGCAACTCAGCGGCCAACTTGACCACAGTATGGCGATGGTGCCGCTGGCCGATGCGCAGCAGTACCAGGAGATGGGTACCAGCATTACGGGTATCGACATCAAGGTTAATGACGTTTTTGCTGCCAACAAACTGGTGCGCGATGCGGGAGAGGTCACAAAATCCTACGTTTACATTAGCAGTTGGATAGGCACATACGGTTATATGTATCGTGATATCCAGATGATCCGCGCCATTATGTATCTGGCGATGGTGCTGGTGATTGGCGTGGCCTGTTTTAACATCGTCTCCACGCTGGTGATGGCGGTTAAAGATAAGAGTAGCGATATTGCGGTACTGAGAACGTTGGGCGCCAAAGATGGCCTGATCCGGGCAATATTTATCTGGTACGGTTTGATGGCTGGCCTGGTCGGTAGCGTGTGTGGCGTGGTGATTGGCGTGCTGGCCTCTCTCGAGTTAACCAATATTATCAACGTTTTGCAAAAAATGGTTGGGCATAAATTTTTATCTGGTGATATTTATTTCATCGATTTTCTGCCATCGGAACTGCATTGGTTGGACGTAGTCAGCGTGCTAGCTACCGCACTGGTCTTGAGCCTGCTCGCCAGTTGGTATCCCGCGCGTCGCGCCAGTCGTATTGATCCCGCTAGAGTGTTGAGCGGCGGTCAGTAATCGACCATCACCATTAAACGAATTTTCCGAGTCAAGCAAAGGAGCGGTGAATATGCGCACACGCCATCGACTGCGTCGGTTTCGCAAAAATAAGCGCCTGCGCCATCAGCGTTTTCGCTCGAGTATCTTCCATCGCGACAGCATGGCCGAGGCCGAATTGAAAAGGCCGTTTGTGGTAGTGCTCACCGGGGCCGGAATTTCTGCTGAATCAGGGATCCGCACCTTTCGTGCCGCCGACGGCCTGTGGGAAGATCACCGGGTCGAAGACGTGGCGACACCGGAGGGTTATCGCCGCGATCCGCAGCGGGTGCAGGCGTTCTACAACGCCCGCCGTCAGCAGTTACAGGAAGACGGTATCAAGCCCAACGCCGCACACCTCGCGCTTGCCACCCTTGAAGATTGCTTAGGCGACAACTTCTTACTGGTGACTCAAAACATCGATAATTTGCACGAGCGAGCCGGGAGTTCACGGGTCTTGCACATGCACGGTGAACTGATGAAGGTGCGCTGTACCGAGTCGGGTCAGGTATTTGACTGGGCAAAAGATCTGTCGGTTGACGACCGCTGTCACTGCTGTCAGTTTCCAGCCCCGTTGCGTCCTCACGTGGTGTGGTTTGGTGAGATGCCGGTGCGTATGGACGAGATTTACACCGCGCTGGCCAAGGCCGATTTCTTTGTTGCCATTGGCACCTCCGGCCACGTTTATCCGGCGGCAGGTTTTGTGCACGAGGCCCATATTCAGGGAGCGCACACCTTCGAGCTGAATCTCGAGCCTAGTCAGGTCGAAAGCCAGTTTGACGAGCGCATTTACGGGCCTGCCAGCGAAGTAGTGCCAGAGTTTGTGCACGCCTTTTTGAGTAACAAAAGCGAAGATTGGGGTTAATTTAAACATTTAAAATCAGCGGGTTGTAAATCCCTTCCCCTAATTGGGTTCACTCCATATTAGGGGAAGGTCAGAATGGGGTCACAAACGACGCCAATTATTCGTTAAAATACCAGTAGCCGTTGTTCACCAGCGCGCAGAGCGCCGCGAGGAAGGCGGGATCTTCCATCGCATCGCCGAGCATGGCGTGGGTAACGGTCAGATTACGGCTCAGCGCGTCTGCCGCCTGAGCGTGCTCGGTTTCAATCCTCTCACCGTTGACGTAGCAGCGGTCGCCGACTTTAATCACCCGCAGTCCAATCAGCCGTTGCAGCGTCTCACCGGCCTCAAGCAGTTCATAGACTTCCCCTGGCTGATAAGGCGGCTCCGGTGGCGCAACGTCAAGCTCGTGGCGTGACTGAGAAATAAACTCACCAAACCAACTGTTGAAGTGCTCGGGGCGGCCAATCAGCTCCTGCATCATCGTCCGTAAGCCATCCAGCTCATGCTGCTGCACCTCGGCTGGATGATCACGAGTGACCAGGTCCTCATCGGTATAGCGCTTGCCGCCCAGCTCTTTAGACAACACATAGTCGGCAAATCCGCTGATCATCTCCCGCGAGCTTGGCGCGCGGAAACCCACAGAGTAGTTGAGTGCATTTTCAAGCGAATAGCCTTCGTGCGGGAAACCCGGTGGAATATAGATAATATCGCCCGGCTCCATCTCTTCATCAATGATGGCGTCAAAAGGCTCTACCTGCAGCAGATCAGGATGCGGCGTGTGCTGCTTCATCGGGATCTTTTCACCCACGCGCCAGCGACGGCGGCCGGTGCCCTGAATGATAAATACGTCGTACTGGTCCAGGTGAGGACCCACGCCGCCGCCGGGAACCGAGAAGGAGATCATCAGATCGTCCATACGCCAGTCCGGGATCTGACGGAAGGGGCGCATCAGACGGGCCGACGGCTCGTGCCAGTGATCGACAGCCTGTACCAGGATCGACCAGTTGTTCTCGCCGAGGTGATCGTAGCTCTCGAAGGGGCCGTGTTTAACGTCCCAGCGGCCCTGGTCATGGCTGACCAGGCGGCTGTCGACTTCATTCTCCATGGCCAGTCCTGCCAGCTCATCCGGGGAAATCGGATCGATGAAGTTTTTAAAGCCGCGTTTAAGCAGGACCGGGCGTTTTTGCCAGTAGCGAGCAAAAAATTCATCCCAGTCTAAATCAAGTTGATAATCCATTTATTTTTTCCACGGATTGCTAAAGTCTGACAAGGATTATAACGGAACATGGCCGCACTGGCTTACGCAATCGCCGGCAAATTTGCACAATGGTGCGCTAATCACATGTCAGCAGGGTCAGGATTGATCGCTGTCATGCTGCTGACCAAAGCAGATGCGCATGCTGGCCCCGCCGAGTTCGCTCGCGCCGATCAGAATTTTGCCGTCATACTGCTCGATGATTTCGCTGGCTAGCGACAAGCCGAGGCCCTGGCCGGGTCGTAGGGTATCGGCACGCTGACCGCGTTTGAAAATCAGCTCTCGCTGATGCTCGGCAATGCCCGGGCCGTCGTCTTCGACCAGGATCACCAGCTCGTTTTCAGTATGCACTGCGCTAATTTCGACAAATTCCAGGCAGTACTTGCAGGCGTTGTCGATCACATTGCCCAGTATTTCCATAAAATCATTTTTTTCGCCGATGAAAGTAATCTCTGGCGAGATATCTACCGTCAGCACTACGCCCTTGCGCTGATAGACCTTGTTCAGCGCGGAACACAGGCTGTCGAGCAGCGCGGGGACTGAATGAATTTCCCTGATCAAAATAAGGTGCTCGGAGCGCAGCGTAGCGCGGTGCAGATAATAGCCAATCTGCTGCGAGATACGACTGATCTGCTCCAGCATGATCGGCTCGGCTTTTTCGATAGTCATTTGCTGACTGTTGCGCAGCGAGCGCAGCGTGGTTTGCAGCACCGCCAACGGGGTTTTCAAACTGTGAGTCAGGTCGGCGAGGGTGGTGCGATAGCGGTCGTAGCGACCGCGCTCGCTGCTGAGCAAAATATTCAGGTTGCGTACTAAACCACGCAGCTCGTGCGGCGTGTGTTCGTCGAGCAGCTCACGCTCTTTGGTCTCCAGCTCGGCCACCTGCCCAATCAGCGCCTTGATCGGCCGCAGGCTCCAGTAAGCGACCAGCCACAGCAGCGGCACTACCAGCAACAGGTTCGCGAGCAGCACGTAGCTGAACCATTCCCAGACCAGATCGGAGTGCTGCAACTCCTGCGGAATGCTGTCGATAACGACGATGTTTAATGCTGGTAATCGCGAGGTGGCCGCGTAGGTATTTACCGCCACCGAGTGCGTCATGGCGGTAGCATTGTTAGCGTCGTAATCTTTTAGCTGATCCTGTGCACGGCGGTTGTTGCCCACCACTTCGCTGGAGGTCAGCGGATCGGTATCAAGATCGTAGAATCCGGCCTTGTTCAGCCAGCTTTTTTGAATTTGTGATTCGAGATCCGGTACCCGACGCTGTGCCCACAGCAGCTTGCCGTGATTATCGTAAATGAAAACCAGGGTTGGGAAATTAAGATCTAAATCGGGTGGCACGTTAATGGTGAGTCGGTTGTCGTGCCACTGGGCGAGGCTAAAAAACAGGTTACTCTCGCCGCGCAGCAGTCGATAGGCGGTTTTATCAAAGCTCACCATGTAGCCGACCACCGCCACCAGGCCATAGGCCAGCGACAGCGCGAGCACCACCGCCGCGGTCGCCATCATGTAGCGGGAACGCAGCGAGAACGGATTTTTGCTTTTAAAGCGCATTAGCTTCAAGGCCGAATATCAAAGCGATAACCCTGACCGCGAACGGTGGTAATGACCTCAATCGGATGCTCAACCTGCAATTTCTTGCGTAAACGCCCCATTAGAACGTCCACGGTGTGGCTCTCGCGCAGTTCGGCATCGGGATAAAGTTGCAGCATTAGGCTGTCTTTGCTCACCACTTTACCGGCGTTGCGGATCAGCGTTTCGATGATGGTGTATTCGAAGGCGGTAAGCTTAACCGGCTGATCGTTAACGGTAAGCTCACGGCGTGACAGGTCAATACTGAACGGCGGCAGAGAAATAATCTGCGAAGCCAGTCCGCTGTTGCGGCGCATGAGCGCCTGCATGCGGGCAATAACCTCTTCCAGATGGAAAGGCTTGGTCACGTAGTCGTCTGCCCCGGCTTCCAGCACCGCGACTTTGTCCTGCCAGCTTTCACGCGCGGTCAGCACCAGAATCGGTAATTTGACCTGATGATTGCGCCAGCGCTGGATCATGCTGAGGCCATCTTCGCCAGGTAACCCCAGATCGACTATCGCGATATCCGGCGCATGCTCCTGTAGAAAATAGTCGGCCTCTTTAGCGTCCTCGGCGGAATCGACCTGATTGCCCATTTCACGCAGCTGCACAGAAAGGTGATGGCGCAAAAGCGCATTATCTTCAACGACTAGAATTCGCATAACGTTCTCCGGTTTTGGCTAAGGCTCATTATGTTCGCCATAAGATAAACCCGATATCAACCATAGGGTGGAAAATATAAACGAAATATAAACGACAAAACGGCGGAGCGTGAGGTTATTTTTTCAGGAGGTGACGATATGGCATCAACATTAAAAAAAAGGGCAGAAAACGTCTGTTTTCTGCCCCGGCTGTTCAACTTTTAAGCTCAGCGATTACTTCAGCTCATCAACCATGGTGGTGGCACGGCCGATGTAGTTGGCTGGCGTCATGGCTTTCAGGCGCACTTTTTCTTCTTCCGGCAGCTCAAGGCTGTCGATGAAGACCTGCATTCCCTCGGCATCAACGCGTTTACCGCGGGTCAGCTCTTTCAGTTTTTCGTATGGCTTTTCAATACCGTAGCGACGCATTACGGTTTGGATTGGCTCTGCCAGCACTTCCCAGTTGCGATCCAGTTCGCTCACCAGGTTAGCCGCGTTAACTTCCAGCTTGCTGATACCTTTCATGGTTGCCTGATAGGCGATCAGCGCATAGCCAAGGCCAACGCCAAGGTTACGCAGCACTGTCGAGTCGGTCAGGTCGCGCTGCCAGCGTGAAACAGGCAGTTTGCTCGACAGGTGATTCAGCACGGCATTGGCCAGACCGAGGTTACCTTCGGAGTTTTCGAAGTCAATCGGGTTAACCTTGTGCGGCATGGTTGAAGAACCAATCTCACCGGCAACGGTTTTTTGCTTGAAGTGGTTAAGCGCGATGTAACCCCAGATATCACGATCGAAATCGATCAGGATAGTGTTAAAGCGCGCCACGCAGTCAAACAGCTCGGCGATATAGTCGTGCGGTTCGATTTGCGTGGTGTACGGGTTCCAGGTAATGCCCAAAGAGGTGACGAATTCTTGGCTGAACTGGTGCCAGTCAACTTCAGGATACGCCACGATGTGGGCATTATAGTTGCCAACGGCACCGTTGATTTTACCGAGAATCTCAACCTGTTGCAGCTGCTTGACCTGACGATCCATGCGGTAGGCGACGTTAGCCAGCTCTTTACCGATAGTAGACGGCGTAGCCGGTTGACCATGAGTACGCGAGAGCAGCGGAATGTCGCGATGCTCGTGCGCCAGTGCCTTAATTGCGTCAACAATCTTCAGCCAATAAGGCAGTACCACGTCTTGACGTGCCGTTTCCAGCATCAGCGCGTGGGACAGGTTGTTGATATCTTCTGAAGTACAGGCAAAGTGGATGAACTCAGAAACCGCATGCAGAGCCGGGATGCCCGCGACTTTTTCTTTCAGGAAATACTCCACCGCCTTGACATCGTGATTGGTGGTTTTTTCGATATCTTTAATACGCTGAGCGTCTTCTTCATCGAAATTAGCCACTAACTGGTCAAGGTAAGCGTTTGCGTCGGCATCAAAAGCGGGGACTTCTTTGATTTGTGCACAGGTGGCCAGTTTTTGCAGCCAACGTACTTCAACCTGCACGCGAAATTTCAGCAGACCAAACTCGCTGAAGATTGAGCGCAGCGCGCTGACTTTATCACCGTAGCGTCCATCAACGGGGGAAACGGCTGTCAGTGAGGATAATTCCATCGGTAGCAACTCCAGGATCTTATTAACAGTAGAATTTCATACCTGCCTGCGACAGGTATAACAAATCGGATTTTTCAGCAACGGGCGAGGATACTTTTCGCCTGTTCGAACAATCGGTTACGAGAAAACATTAGCTGCAGGCGGCCACCGCCTACTTGCTGCCACAGTACTGCTGCGCGAATACCCGCGAGAAGCAAGGCACGGACTTTAGCCTGAATTTGTGTGTTCTGCAAAATTGCCGGGGTGCCAATAACCTGAATGCGCGGGCCGGCAGGGCTGACAATATCGACATAAATCGAGGCCAGCGAACTCATTACCTGTTCGGATTCAAGGTCAAAGTGCGCTAACTGGCGGTCTAGCTGATCGATGCGCTGGCCCAGTTGGTCCATTGACGATTTTTTCGCGTGCAGTTTACGCTCAAGCACCATCAGACTCAAAGTATAGCGGGTTAATTCAGCGCCTAATCCCTTGCTGTTAGCATTTAAAACGCCCAACAGGGTTTCGAGCCCTAGTTTAAGATTAGCTTCATTATTACCGTAAACTGCCAGCGTAGACGCTGGGTTCATTTCGAGCAGGCTGCGCAGCGAAACGGTCATTTCTTCTTTGGCGCATTGACCTTCGTGGGCTAACTGTTGAACTAAACGAGCAGACTGGCACATACCCGCTAATGCCAGCGTAATGTCATAATAGTTTTTGGCCACGATTGCTCCTGTAAGCCTTGTTCGACAGCAACGTTCTGCGCCTTTTTCTGAGTGTCCAACTAATGGCGACAGATCATGCCATAAAACGGCGGTTAAACACAGCGCCGAAAGCCAGGGAATCTGCCCGTTGGGCCGATAAAATAAGGTTAATCGCCTAAATTTTGTGGGCAATAAGGGCTTAAAGGCAGATTTATTTGCTAAACGCGGGCAGAATCTTTGATTCGGCTTCGTTAAAAAGGAAGGATAGATGAAGAGGTTAGCTGCGTTTTTATCCGGTCTGAGCATTTTGCTAGCCGCCGCGTCGGCCTATGCCGAGACACCGGGCAGGGCGATCGATCAAAAAATTGAAAGCTGCTCGAACAAGGCGGTATCGACTCTCGACTCGACCCGCTGTCTGCAACAGGGATATAGCGACTGGGACAAAGAGCTCAACGCGCAATATCAGGCGCTGCTCAAGGGGCAGTCTGCGGCGGCCAAAAAGGCTATCGTGCAGTCCCAGCGTGACTGGCTGACTTATCAAAAGTCTTATTTCGCGGCGTTGGATAAATTTTATCAGCAACAGCAGGGCACCGTTTGGGGGATCGTCGACGCCCAGGCCAAGCTCGACTTTATCCGTCACAAAACGATTGAGTTAACTACCCTGGCAGGGAGCCTGGATCTCAGCAACGGCCAGGGATAATTTGCAGCAGCCGTTATCCATGATCCCCTGACCCAAAATTGGGGGAGGGTTAAGGTAATTTGCAGCAGCCGTTATCCATGATCCCCTGACCCAATTTTTTGGGGGAGGGTTAGGGTAATTTGCAGCAGCCGTTATCCATGATCCCCTCACCCAATTTTTTGGGGGAGGGTTAGGGTGGGGGAGATGGCGTCTCGGAAGTTTAAGTATTTCAGTCGCTTGCCCCCCCATCCTAACCTTCTCCATGAAGGGGAAGGGACTGTTGGGAGTCTTGTCCGGGAACGGGAAAGGGACCGCTAAGTGTTATTGTGTCAGCGGAATGCGCTGCTCGATGACGCCGCCACCCAGGCAAACCTCACCCTGGTAGAACACCGCGGACTGGCCTGGCGTCACTGCCGCAACCGGTTCTGCGAAACGAACCTCGATGCGGTTACCGTCAATTGGCGTAATGATGCAGGGAATGTCAGCCTGGCGATAGCGGGTTTTCACCACGCACTCAACCGGTGCGGTGATCGGCTGGCGATCGACCCAATCCAGCTGCTGGGCAATCAGCCCAACGGACATCAGGCGTGGATGCTCGTGGCCCTGGGCAACGTACAAAACATTATTGGCAACGTCTTTATCAACCACGTACCACGGATCTTCACCGCCATCTTTTTGACCGCCAATCCCCAACCCTTTGCGCTGGCCGAGGGTGTGATACATCAGGCCCTGATGCTGGCCCATGTCCTGACCGTCAACGCTTTTGATCGGGCCAGGCTGAGCGGGCAGGTAGCGGCCAAGGAAATCGCGGAATTTACGCTCGCCGATAAAGCAGATGCCGGTGGAATCTTTTTTCTTTGCCGTTACCAGCTCTTGCTCTTCGGCAATGCGGCGCACTTCGGGTTTCTCGAGTTCACCGACCGGGAACAGGCTCTTGGCAATCTGCTGGCTGCCGAGCGTATACAGGAAATAGCTCTGGTCTTTATTGCCGTCCAGGCCGCGCAACAGCTGGCTTTGCCCGTTGCTGTCCTTGCGACGCACGTAGTGGCCGGTAGCGATATAGTCCGCGCCCAAATCCTCCGCTGCAAATTCCAGAAACGCCTTGAACTTGATCTCTTTGTTGCAAAGAATATCCGGATTTGGCGTACGACCGGCCTTATATTCCTGCAGGAAGTGTTCAAAAACGTTGTCCCAGTATTCGGCAGCAAAGTTGATGGTGTGCAGCTTGATGCCCAGCTTGTCGCTTACCGCTTGCGCATCGGCAAGATCGGTGGCCGCGGAGCAATATTCCTCATCGTCGTCCTCTTCCCAATTCTTCATAAAGAGTCCCTCGACCTGATATCCCTGCTGCTGTAGCAGATAAGCAGATACCGAGGAGTCGACGCCGCCGGACATTCCGACGATTACTTTTTTCTGGCTGTTGTCAGACATAGCAGTTCCAAAACATAGAGTCATAACCCGTTTAATGTCGTTCAAGCGAGGATGAAGGCCGCGCGCCAACCACATTTTGTACGGGGCTTAAAAATAGCGGGGTGAATTTTATCATGTTGCTGGCCTTGCTGCACCGACCATCGGTGCGGCGGGCCGCAACCGATCACTCACTGCGGAAGATTGTAGTTGCCAAGCAGATCCAGCGGATAGCGCTGGCCTCGTTGATACAAGCGAATACTCTCGGCGACTAACGGCGAACGTAGTTCGGTGGATGCGAGGATCTGTTCTGCGCTCTGCCAACGACAGCCGGAAATGTCGCTATCTTGAGGAAAAGTAGCCACAATTTCAGGTAAATCAATCACGAATGAGAAGCGCAGAAACGAGGTTTGATCGGGAGCCTGCCACTGGTGCAGGCCGAGGAAAAACTGCGGCGGCGCATCGATACCGGTTTCTTCGAACAGCTCGCGCTGCGCGGCGGCCATTAGCGTCTCATTAGCCTCAAGATGGCCCGCGGGCTGGTTTAAGGTCAGTCGGCCGTGGATGATTTCTTCAACCAGTAAGAACTGCCCTCTGGCCTGTATCACACAGGCGACGGTGACATTGGGTCTAAACATAAGGTATTTCCTTCCACTGTCCCGGAGCTAAATCACCAAGGGTAAGAGCCCCCATGCTGTAACGGATAAGGCGCAATGTGGGATAGCCAATATGCGCCGTCATGCGACGGACCTGACGATTTTTGCCCTCGTAAAGGGTAATTTTGAGCCAACAGGTGGCAATGCTTTTGCGCTCGCGGATGGGAGGAACGCGTTCCCACAGCCATTCAGGCTCATCGACCCGCTCGATACCGGCCGCCAGCGTATGACCATCTTTGAGCGCCAGGCCCTGGCGAAAAGCTTTTAGCGAGGCCTCGTCCGGTTCACCCTCAACCTGAGCATAGTAGATTTTGGCGGTGCGTTTGCCCGGCTGAGTCAGCTGCGCCTGCAATTGACCGTCGTTGGTCAACACCAGAAGACCTTCGCTGTCGCGGTCCAGGCGACCTGCGGCGTAAACGTCGGTAACCGGAATATAGTCTTTTAACGTGGCTCGCCCCGCTTCATCGGTAAACTGCGGTAAGACATCGAAAGGCTTGTTAAAAAGCAGCACCTTACGCGGCTTACTCAACGCCTCACGCTCCCGTCTGGACTGTGTGCTGAAACGTTTAACCTTGTGATTCTTAACAAATAATTTATTCATGATAGTTGTAGTTGAGAATAATTAGCGCATTATACTGGAAAATGGCATGCGTTTGGCGTCGGCGGATTATTGAATTATTATTAACCGATAGCCTACAAATCATTAACATAATAGTGCGCTGAAGGAGAGGTTAATGGAAAGCAAAGTTGTGGTTCCTGCTATCGGTACCAAGATTACCGTTGATGCCAAGGGTAAGCTGGTAGTGCCTAACAATCCGATCATTCCTTATATCGAGGGTGATGGTATCGGCGTTGACGTGACGCCGGCAATGCTCAAAGTCGTCGATGCCGCGGTGCAGAAAGCTTACAACGGTGAGCGCAAAATTTCCTGGATGGAAATCTACACCGGTGAGAAATCCGTTGAGCTTTACGGCCAGGACGTTTGGCTGCCGCAGGAAACGCTGGATCTGATCCGCGAGTACCGCGTAGCGATCAAAGGTCCGTTAACCACGCCGGTCGGCGGCGGTATTCGCTCTCTGAACGTGGCGTTACGTCAGCAGCTCGACCTGTATATCTGCCTGCGTCCGGTGCGTTATTACACCGGCACGCCGAGCCCGGTCAAGCGCCCGGAAAATATCGACATGGTTATCTTCCGTGAAAACTCCGAAGACATTTATGCCGGTATTGAATGGAAGGCCGGTTCTGCCGAAGCCGATAAAGTGATCAAATTCCTGCAAGAAGAGATGGGGGTGAATAAAATTCGTTTCCCAACCGACTGCGGTATTGGCGTCAAACCCTGTTCGGAAGAGGGCACCAAACGCCTGGTCCGCGCGGCCATTGAATACACCATCACCAACGATCGTGATTCATTGACTCTGGTTCATAAGGGCAACATCATGAAATTCACCGAGGGTGCGTTCAAGGATTGGGGTTACCAGCTAGCTCGTGAAGAGTTTGCTGGAGAACTGATCGACGGCGGACCTTGGGTTAAAATTAAGAACCCGAACAACGGTAAAGATATCATCATTAAAGACGTGATTGCCGATGCGTTTCTGCAACAGATCCTGCTGCGTCCTGCGGAATACGACGTTATCGCCTGTATGAATCTAAATGGCGACTATATTTCCGATGCCTTAGCGGCGCAGGTTGGCGGTATCGGTATCGCACCCGGTGCTAACATCGGCTCTGATTGCGCACTGTTCGAAGCGACTCACGGTACCGCGCCTAAGTATGCTGGCCAGGATAAGGTCAATCCGGGTTCGGTGATCCTCTCCGCAGAAATGATGCTGCGTCACCTGGAATGGTTTGAGGCCGCCGACCTGATCGTCAAAGGTATGGAAGCGGCAATCGCCAAGAAAACCGTAACCTACGACTTTGAACGCCTGATGGAAGGCGCTAAGTTGCTAAAATGCTCTGAGTTCGGTGACGCGATGATCGCCAATATGTAATGTTGTGCAGGCGCCATACAACAACGGGAGCCGAGAGGGTCCCGTTTTTTTTGTGCGTTCACCCGGTTATCTGAGCGCAAACGGCACGCAATGTATTTTTAGCAGGAGAGTTAGCAGGCATCTCAAGTCGTCGCTATCCACGGGGCGGTGACTTCATCGGCAAGAATATTGTTATCGGTCACCAGAATAAGACGATTAGCGCTATCGAAATACTGGGTAATAATATTGATGCCAAATTCGGATAACCTGGCAGCAAAATTGGCTAAGTCGGTGGGATGTTGCCTATCCAACTGCCTAATTAGCGCTTTATGAACAGCTTGAACGGCGTACCCTTCGGTCTCGAGCACCCGCTTTGCCTCTTCGCCATCCTTAACCAGGAAATGCGTATGGCATTGGCCACTCAGGGTAAACATACTGCCGCCCTCGGGAATAATTCCGTATAGGGCAAGGATTTTGGCCAACCAGGCTAGCTCGCCGGGCTGATTATTGAGAACCAGGTGAATATCGTACATCCCTTTACCTTTACATCTCGGGGCAGAAACTTTTGCCGCTCCTCAATCCAACAAAATTTCCGGCCGTTCCCAATAATATCTCAACACATTGAGAGCGGTGTTGCCCGGCACGGTTTCGCTTTTTATTTCAACAACTTTACCCCCGCAGCGCTCATAAAACCGGCGAGAGGGGAGGTTTTGTTCATAGCACCAGAGATGCATGCCCTGAGCGGGATAATACTGAGTGGTCCAGCGCGCGGCGGCTTTTAGCAGCGCAATGCCGAAGCCCTGGCCTTTGATAGCGGGAAGCACGTGTAGATTATCCACTAGTGAACCCCACTGCGGGTCCTTGCCGCCTTCGATACAAACAAAGCCCACCGCTTGAGAATCGTCTTCGGCTACGATCACCGTTAGATTTGGCTGGCCACGGTTAAATTTCTCCTGCCAATAATTCAACCGTTCCTGCTCGATGGCGCCTTGCAGATACTCGGCAGATAATATTCCCTGATACGCGCTGCGCCAGCTGGTGGTGTGCAAGTGGGCAATGAGAGAGGCATCGTGTGAAACAGCGTCCCTGAGCTTCATGTGGCTTCCTTAACATCATGCTAAAAAGCTGATTTTACAGATTAGCCGCCCTGTGCCAATAAAAATGTGCCGACGCTGTTCACGATGGGTGATTTCATAAAAAAGCTCACAAAAAAACCAGCCATTGCGGGCTGGTTTTAAGGTTTACATCAGGCAGGCTTACCGAGTTCTACTCAATAAAGTGGCCAACAGCGGTAAAGATTACTGCTGAGGCTGTGGATGCTGCTGCTGTTGTTTCGCTTCGGCGGCTTTTTGTTCTCTGGCTTTAGCCGCCATGTGATGGCCAACGGCACAGCCACCAACGGCACCCAAAACGGCGTGGTTATGGGCAACGTGGCCAGCTACGGCGCCAACGGCAGCACCTTTCAAACAGCCTTCAGCGTGGGCCAGTGAAGTGGCGGACATCAGTACGGCAAAGGCCGCGGCACAATAAGTAATTTTGTTCATAATATTATTTCCAAATAAAAAAAGACTCATCATGAAGATCTCACATGTTGCTGTCGCCGTCATCGGGGGTTCTGTAAGCAATTAATGCGGTGATGACGCTAATTTTACATAAGCGGCGCGTGGCTTCTGTGAAGCCGTCCGGATTATCAATAACTCAGCGTCGTCACGGGAAAATTAGTGATGTTTTAAGATTGGTTAATGGTAGATTTTGTTTTAAAGTGATCTTAGCTGTGTGAAATGCGCGCAGTTGGCGCATCGCCTGTCAGTGATTAGGTCTTATTTGCACTACATCTGAACCACAAATGAGGATGCTGCTATGTCCAACCAAGAGCAGTTACAGGCGCTGATGGCGCGTATCGATGCGCTGGAACAACGCGAAAAGCAACTCACCTTTGCCTCCCATGCCTATCAGGCCATCCTGACCACTCTGCTGGGTAATCTAGATAAAACCACCCGCGATAAAGTGATCACCATGGTCGATCAGGCCCATGATATTGCCTATGCCAAAGCTAATATTGAGCAAAAGGGCAACATTCTGGGAGCCGACGACGTGACCCAGCGGATTTTCCTCTTTGCTCAAGGCCGCGCGTCCCAGTCGCGATAACCGCGGCGGGATCCGACCTCATGACCGACGATCGGTTTTTAGCAGATTGATCGCCGCACCAATCAAAATACGCTGCTGAACGCCAGCGGCATTCAGCGCATCCTGCAAATAATTGATCAACGAATCTGCCGTAAGAGGTTCTCCACGGTGACGAAGCTGGATCACCGCTTCACCAATAATACGAGCAACTTCGTCCCAAAGGGGTTGGATCTCGCTTTCCGAGAATTGCATAGGGCCTCCCATCTGTACGATTGGTATTCAATTTATCATCTGAGAAAGTTGAGGCAAGGCCTTAAGCGCAGCGCCCCTCTGGGTCAGCGGAGAGATAGAGGGGCGAAAGCGTAAATCAACCCCGCCTTTCAGGCACTTGGCGGGGGGAAGTGGGATAGGTAAATTATCTAATCAGTGTTTGATGACATACAGATCTTTGGCAAAAACCCGCCCCTGCGGATCGCGATCGTCGTAACCACCAATATAAGGCTTCACCAGCTTGGCGCTGACATAGTGATAAAGTGGCACCACCGGCGCCTCAGAACTCAGAATATCCTCGGCTCGCTGATAATCATTATCCACCTGCTGTTTACTGGTTGCGGCCAGCGCATCGTCGAGCACCTTGTCATACTCGGCATTTTTGAAATGCGGAGTGTTTTCAGTGCTGTCGCTGCGGAAGGTATTCAGGAAGGTCGACGGCTCGTTGTAGTCGGCAATCCAGGCATAGCGTACCACCTCGTAGTTGCCCTGATGCATGGTATCGAGCATGGTTTTCCATTCCTGATTTTGCAGGACGGCGGTTACCCCCAGATTTTTCTTCCACATCGACGAGGCGGCAATGGCGATCCGCTGATGGGATTCATTGGTGTTGTAGAGCAAATTGAATTTTAGAGGATGATCGGGGCCAAAGCCTGCTTCGCTTAGCAGTTTTCGCGCCTGCGCGTCGCGCTGGTCCTGGGTCCAACTAGCATAGGCCGCAGGCTTAGGCGTAAAGCCACCGGTGTTGTCCGGCGTAATGCTGTAAGCCGGCGTCTGCCCCTGACCCAATACCTTATTGGCAATAATGTCGCGATCTAAGCCCAGAGCCAGCGCTTGACGAACCCTGACGTCGTTAAAAGGCGGCTTCTGATTGTTAAATGCATAGTAATAGACCGCCAGGCTCGGACTGACATGCACCTGTGAACCTAGCTCTTTTTTCAGTGAAGTAAACTGAATTTCTGGAATAGAGCGGGTGATATCGATTTCACCGGCCTTGTAGCGATTGACGTCCGCCGCGCCTGAACCTATCGGTAAGTAGGTCATTTGTGACAGCACGGTGTGGCTATTGTCCCAATAGTTGGGGTTACGCACCGCGACAATCCGCTCATTCACCGTCCAGGTTTTAAGCTTGAACGGCCCGCTGCTCACCATGTTTTGCGGCTGGGTCCATTTCTCACCGTATTTTTCCACCGTGGCCTGGCTCACCGGAAACAGTGAATAGTGGGCAACCATCTGCAAAAAATAAGACATCGGGCGGGTCAGTTCAACCTGCACGGTTTGCGAGTCCAATGCCTTGATACCGAGCTGGTCGGGTGGCAGTTTTCCTGCCAGCACGCTATTGGCATTCACTACGTTGACCGTGGTGAGATAAC
Organism: uncultured Gammaproteobacteria bacterium; assembly: GCA_963742005.1. Lineage (GTDB taxonomy): Bacteria > Pseudomonadota > Gammaproteobacteria > Enterobacterales > Enterobacteriaceae > Rouxiella. The sequence goes on from CAVUKG010000001.1 coordinate 184,020, forward strand.
TGGCGTAAGGAGAGGCCGTTTTCGGGTCAATCAAGCGGCGCCAGGTGAAAACCACGTCCTGTGCGGTAATGGGCGTGCCGTCTGACCAGCGAATTCCCGGTCTTAAATGAAAGATCCAGGTTTTATTGTCTTTCGTCTCCCAACTTGTCGCCAGTTCAGGACGGGCATTGCCGCTGTCGTCAATGCTGACCAGCCCGACAAACAGGTCACTGAGAATGTTACTTTCGACATCGCTCTCGGCTTTTTGCACATCTAAGGTCGCAGGCTCGGAGGAGTTATTGCGTACCACCTCCTGTTTTTGCGCCAACACCACGCCAGGAGGCACCGTAGCGGCCTGTGCAGCGAGAGAGCCGAATCCAAGACCTGAAACCAGTATTGCTAAAGGAAGTAATTTATACGCAGGATGGCTGCTTAGCATTATCATTTACCTGTTTAGTTAATACATGAAATATCAAGGAGTAACGGATAATTGATAGCGCCAACTGCAAGATTAATCAACCATTGAACGACGGTTTTGCCGTAGCGGTGCTAAACAGCCGGTAATCGACCCGCGGCGGGCATGGGCTTTTTACTCCTCTGAGTCCAGAAGCCTTGACCATATTCAGCAGCGACGTGTTATCCTTTGCGCCGAATTTTTTATGCCTAATTGAGCACCGAGGAGTTACCGGGATGTCAGAGAACTTATCTAAAGAGCAGGAACTTGAGTCAGATTTGGTCGCGTGCCAGCTGGTGATTAAACAAATTTTGGATGTCATCGACATTATTGCGCCGACCGAAGTGCGCGATAAAATGTCTCATCAGTTAAAAAGTATTGATTTCAGCACCCATCCTGCCGGAGCGGATCCCGTCACCCGTCGTGCAATCGAGAAAGCGATCTCGCTGATTGAGCTGAAATTTACCAAACACGACAGCTAATTCAGTCTAACCCGCAGTATCGTACTGCGGGTTAAGCTTTATCTCATCGCGCGGCTGACTAGGATTTGTCGACCACGTCATCGACTTTTTTGAGCAGCGGGCACTTTGCCACGCCGACCACGCCGCTGTCAGTGTGCAAATACTGTGAATCTACCAGGCCGCGTGCCGTTAAGTATTGGCATTTTAGTCCTAGCCCCGCCGCATTTTCACTGCTGCCGACGGTGATGCCGTAGCCTGAAAACAGAAAAACGGCATAAAGTATCGCCAGTACCACAATTGTTTTAATCATACTCATTTCATCCACTCCATTTAAAGCCTAATCCAGGATGCAGTATAGCCTTGGTTAGCGAGGTGATGTCTCTCTAATTCTCTGAAAAAATTCATGAAACGGGAACAGGCTTATAGGATACGCTGGCGCGAAAATGCCGATTGGGCTTACTCTGTTTGATGATTGTTTAACTTAGTCAGAGTAGGATAGGTTCATGTTTTACTCCGTCTCGGACGCAGATTTTGGGCATCAACAAACGCGTGATGAATCCTAAGAGAAATGCTATCAAGCTAAAGAAACCGCTATTTTCAGTCAGGAAAATTGTTGCCTTCATCGTTTTCGTGCTGCTTTGTGTCGGGCTTTATTTGTTAGCTCTGAATAGCTATTGCGATCAGGGCGGCAATTTCGATCTCGGGATTTGTTCAGTCACCTCATTTATTCCCTGGTAGCGCTTCGGCCTCTCAGAAGCTTCCGTATTTTTGCGAATACCTTCCCTGTATTTCAGACGATGATAAGATAGGCACCTGGTTAATCACACGGTAGGGTCATCAATGTTCGATCAAGTCTTGGGCCAAACTAGCCTGGCCACTTTGATGCTGTTTGCACTCTCAGCGCTGATATTTTTACTGCTGTGGTTTGTCGTAAACCGGGCCAGTGTGAAAGCTAATCTCCAGGTACGGCTGCTGGCTGAAATTGCCGAGCAGCAGCGTCGTCAGACTGAGTTACTCGAACAGTTAGTTAACGCGCAGGTTAAAGATTCACCCGGCTATCGGGATGATGATCCCGCGCTGAACTTTTCAAAGTTTGTTCCTGAAAGATAAGCCATTTGCCGTGCAGAATACCGCGTTGCCTGGCGGTTTTTATTGCTGCTGCGCTATCCCGATGCCTGTTCATAAAACTGTCTTAATTCTGCGGTAGCGTGTCATGTAACGACACCGCAGGATGATTGCCCGATGATTAAATGGTCTGAAGAGCACGACAACGAATTGAATCACAATATCGCTTTATTGACCGGGGAAGATCCCGATAAGTGGTATCCCTACGGAGGCATGAAAGGTAAGGACTACTGCAATAACCCCTCCGACGCTTGGCCAATTATTTGTGCCAACAAAATTAACCTAAATTTCAATGATTTGCCCGAAAATAAAGACTGGTGCGCCCATATTTCCAGCCCAGAAGGGGAGTGGCAGGCGAGCTGTGCCAAGCCACTGCGTGCGGCAATGATTTGTTTTTTATTAAGTAAAACTTGCGCATAGCTAAAAGCGGACAGATACTCATTCTGTTACAAGATCCAAGCAAAGCAGTGATTCGAATAAGCGTCGCAGAATGCGATGAGTATCAAGTGAGTAATGTTTCCTCAGTTTGACAGTTTTGTCTAAGACGGAGTCCATTATGAAGCGCATCATTAAAGGTGATACCACTCTCTCTCATCTGGTCGTGGCTCATGCAGCCATCGATAGCCACGAAAAAGCCTATGGCAAAAGACGCCAGGGCTGGCCCTCAACCTACCTGATCAAATACAAAGACTCCCGCGTTGCAGTAGAAGTCGTCACGCGGAAACAGTCTTATGTTGCGACTTTAATGATTGGAGCCCGAAACCTGACCAAGCTTTGCGGGATGGCAGCCTGAGTTTAGGCTGACAGTGAAAACAGTAACCGACCTGACTAGTAACCGACTCTTAGTGTAAAGTTTTAAAAGTTGTAAAACGTAAAGCCCCATCGGTGGTTTGACTCTCCGGCGGGGCTTTACGTTTTTTTAACCCGCAGGGATCCACCTAATGGCGCCGATCGTCAAACAATCTTGACCAGGATTGACGTCTCTTTGCAAATAACAGTTTGCACTTTTTGTAGTGAAAAACATCGAACCTTTGTGTTAATAAAGAGATAGACGCCTTTTTTGTCTCAACTTTGCCTACTAATCAATTAATCGATAAGGGAAATTATGTCCGAAAAAAATCCCTACTATGATCCTGCTAAACCGCATCACACCCCGCAAGGTTTTACTAATCCGCAGCCGGAGACCCGCAGCGATGGCGATCTCAAACGCTGGCGCAAGGAACGTAAAGCTCAGGGTTTTCCCAAGCCACCGGGCAACGGCTACGATCACTTTATCCGTACCTGGTGCCAAACGCCTGATTTCAGCGGCACCGAAGATCGCCTGTGGTTTTTAGGGCACGCCTGCTTGTTGTTACGCGTGGCCGGGCGCTACATCCTGACCGACCCGGCACTTTCAGATCGCGCATCGCCGGTGAGCTTCTATGGCCCCAAACGCAGAACGCCAGCGGCGGCGGCCGTGAGCGATCTGCCGGTGATTGACTATGTGATGATCTCCCATAATCACTATGATCACCTCGATAAACCGACGATCCGAAAATTAGTGAAGCGTTTTCCGCAGGCCATATTTCTGGTACCGCTGGGCATGAAGCCGTGGCTTGAGAGGCAGGGCGCACACTATATTGAAGAAATGGACTGGTGGGACGCGCTGATATTAGAGGGCGTCAGCTTTCACGCCGTGCCTGCACGACACTGGAGTATGCGCACGCCGTGGGACAGAAATCGTTCGTTATGGTGTGGCTGGGTGGTTAAGCATCGCGATTTAAGCTTCTATTTTTCCGGTGACAGCGGCTACAGCGAGCAGTTTACGCAAATTGGAGAGCGTTTGGGGCCCTTTGATATTGCTGCTATTCCCATCGGTGCCTATGCACCAAGATGGTTCATGCACTCTCATCATATGGATCCGCAGCAGGCCGTTAAGGTGTTTAAGGAAACGCAGTGCCGTCGAGCGGTGCCGATCCACTGGGGCGTTTTTGAATTAGCCGATGAGTCTTTAGATGAACCCCCCAAAGAATTAGTCCTGGCGATTGAGGATGACGGCCTGAGTGCAGAAAGTTTCTCACCGCTAAAAATAGGCGAGCATCTGTCGTTGTAACCCGGTATGGGGCTTTATTATTATCGCCAATTATTAGCGCCCAAATACTCCCCGTTGAGCGCATTTATCAGTAAAAAACGACTTTTTGGCCTTGGTAATTATCGCCAATCAAGGCCAATATCGTAAAAAACTCGCCATTTATAGCTCTAAAATCAAAACTTACCGCCTGCTAAAATTTAGAATAAAACCCTTTTAAGTCTGATTATTGCCTGAGTATTCTGAGCTAATAGGCCTTTTAACCTGCTATCAACTTCTCTAACTCTCTGGGCTGTGAACGTTTGTGCTCTGAGCCGCAGGCTGCGCCCTGACTGGGTTTGTATCAAAGTTGTTAAGTAACTGATGCAACCTGTGAGGAGTCGTGAGGCGGCCGTACGCGCCGATTTGTAATATGATGAATAAAATTTCTGACTGGCTCATCGCCGGTCTAAATAAAAAAAGTAGATTTATAATTCTGTAATTCGTATATCTTATTTTAAATTTAATTATGCTATTTAATATAAAATTCACCTTGCTGTAAAATTTCTGTTTTGTGGTTTTTTTTGCTTTTAAATAAATATTGATTGCGCAAAAAAACAACTAATTTGCAGCAAATATGTCTGGAGCGAATTTATTTCTTTACCATTAATACGCACGCTAAAGGTGCAGTTTAATAACCCCGGCAGACAAGTTGCACCAGATTAGCACCAATATGCCTGAATTGAATGATGCATAATCAATCGGCCAGCGTATTGCGCTAGCGCAAAGTATGCACAGATTAATGCACGATGAACTCCGCGCCCTCTGTGGTATATTTTTTCGCCATAAAACGCAGAGAGGCCTGCTATGACTGATAGCGATGGCTTAGGGTGCCACGGTTTTTTGACTGAAAAAAACGTTTAAAAGCTTGTGTAAATTTGATTTGTGTTATATCAAATACCATAATGATTCATTAAAAATTGATGCTAACTCTTATCGTCAGGTGATTATTGATCAATAATCAAAGTCGGGTCGTTATTGATTTGAATGTTAGGCTCTGCTGAGTTCCAAGCAGAAAGCACGCATCGTATCAACCTATTTTGACCTCGCTTGGCAATAAGTGCCTTTAACTGGCTCAAATATGTGCGACAGGTCCATCACTGATTAAAAATGGCTTGCCATCGAAATCAGAGTATGTGATAACGCTTATAGGTAAAACGAGGTGCAGTTCTGTATATGTGTGGCATTTTCAGTAAAGAAGTTTTGAGTAAAGACGTTATCGTTGAATACCGCTTCCTTGCCGATTCTTATCTTAGTGCCTCAAGCAGTAACGACTCAAGTTTGTCTGTGTAACGCCGAAGGGCGGTTTAAACAATCCAAAGGAAATACTCGAAATGGCAAAGATCAAAGGTCAAGTTAAGTGGTTCAACGAGTCTAAAGGCTTCGGTTTCATCACTCCAGCTGACGGCAGCAAAGACGTGTTCGTACACTTCTCTGCAATCCAGGGTAACGGCTTCAAAACTCTGGCTGAAGGCCAGAACGTTGAGTTCGAAATCCAAGATGGCCAGAAAGGCCCATCTGCAGTTAACGTAACTGCTATCTAAGCAGCGTTAGCTATTAAAAAAACCCGCCTGGTTGCGGGTTTTTTTGTTTTTGTCCTCTGGCAGCAGCCAAGACCTTAAGCTGGCAAGATAATAATCCCTGACTGCTGGTTGCGGCCGCTGATCCCACGAATAGAAGGGTCCAGGGCGCGTTTCAGGCTGTTGCGCCGAAAGCTGGTGTACCTGTGGCGCGGAGCCTGCTGTAGTTCAAGCTCGGGCGTTAGCTCGCCGCCGGTTGGGAGCAGATCGCGGGTACAGATGGTACAGCTACCGGCGAAATCAACCGCCGAAAACCCTGCCTGGATCAGTTTAGCGTGAGCAATCGCCGGCAGGTCTAGATGGCGATATGACGGCGAAATTAAATCGGCGGGTAAATCCAGGCCCTGCCGGAACTCGTCAACCAGCTCCTGACTCACCTGATAACAGCACGGGCCAGCGGCAGGTCCAATAGAGGCGACCCAATCTTGCGTTGTCCCCGATTGATTGATGCGCTGCGCCATCTGTTCAAGAATACCGTGGCGTAAACCGCGCCAACCGGCGTGCACTACCGCGACCGCACTTCCCTGTTTATGGCTGAATATCACCGGCAGACAGTCGGCTGTGAATACGCTAAGCATAATGCCCGGTTGCTCGGTGTAAAATCCGTCGGCCTCACCGCAGGCCTGCTGGGCAGAAATTACCTCGACGATCGCCACGCCGTGAACCTGTTTTTTTAACGGTTGGCTCGCCTGGTAAGGTTGCAACGCTGCGGGCAGCAGGGCATGTTTGGCACCAAAGCCGTGTTGGATAAACGGCACTTGGCTAAGCAGGGCAGAAATGTCGCTCATGGCATCACTTATGGTTAATCAGTACGGGTTAATGATAAGAGATTAATAGAATAGATTTAATCGAACGAGTCAATCTTCCTAAGATGTCTGGCAAAATTTGCAACCTGCAATTGGCTTCTTTACACTTAGCGCAGCCCTCCGCTACGTGCCCGAATGAGAAAATCGGCAGCTTCACCTTTCTGGAAATACGCATGACTTATCAATGTCCTCTTTGCCATCAATCGCTCCAACGCCTCGATAAACAGTGGCGCTGTGAAAACAATCACCAGTTTGATAATGCCAAAGAGGGATATGTAAACCTGCTGCCGGTGCAACACAAGCGCTCGAAAGAGCCGGGTGACAGCGCCGAGATGATGCTCTCTCGACGCACCTTTCTGGAAGGTGGGCACTATCAGCCGCTGCGCGATCGCCTGGTCACGCTGTTAGACCAACATTTATCGACCGAGGCTAAATCGTTGCTGGATATCGGCTGCGGCGAAGGTTATTACACCTCTGCCGTGGAGCAAGGGCTAAACGCCCGTCGCCAGATGCAGATTTATGGCCTCGACGTGGCCAAGGTGGCGATTCGCTATGCCGCCAGGCGTTACGGCAAGGTCGAATTCTGCGTAGCCTCCAGCCATCGGCTGCCGTTTGCAGACCTCTCACTGGACGCTGTCGTGCGTATCTACGCGCCTTGCAAAGCGCCTGAGTTGCATCGGGTGTTGAAACCTTCGGGATGGGTACTCACCGTCGCACCGGGGCCGCGCCACCTCTATCAGCTAAAAGGGTTGATCTATGAACAGGTTCAACTGCACAGCGACGCTGAAGAAACTCTGGCAGGGTTCGAGCGGGTGAGTACTGAGTCGCTGGGCTATGAGATGACGCTTAACGGGAAACAGGCTTTTGATCTGCTGCAGATGACGCCTTTTGCCTGGCGCGCCACCGAGGCGGTGATGCAGGACCTGTTGCAGCGTGAAAGGTTTAGCTGCGAAACGGATTTCACCATTAGCCTGTTCCGCCGTCTCGATTAATAACCCGTCAGGCGGCATAACCGCCCGTAGTATAATGAATGGTTAACTACTGATAGTTAACCATAAACTTATAAATATGTTCGAGATCGTCCATCTGTTTAACCCGCACCAGCAGCCTCTTCTGTTCCAATTGGATCACTAAAATCCCGTCTTCCGACAGATTCATGGCCTTGATACGATCGTAGGTAATAAAGATATTGGCGTAGTAGAAACCGCTGGCTTTAAACAGCATCTTTGGCCAGCGAATGAAAGAGATATAGAACGCAATCAGCGCCAGACTGACCAGTAAATAGGTGGTTATCGGGCTGCCCTGGGCAGTGAGATTGTTATAGAGCAATATCCCCAGCAGGCCGATAAAAATTACCGCATCCAGCTTATTGCGGCGTTGCAGTAAAACCTTGAGCAGCGTGGTGCCACTTTTCTTACCCATGATGAATTCATCGTAAACGGCATAAGCCAATAGCGCAAAAATAAAGATAATCAGGGCAATATCCGTAACCGTCATCCCGCGTTTCCCTCCGATAAAAAAACGGGGGCGGTTATGCCCCCGTTTGAACCTTAGCGCTTAGCGGCCCAGCAGGCCAATCCAATAGCCAAAAATTCCCAGTACAAAGAAGCCCATGATAATCCACAGCGCGTTGACTTTCTTACGCAGTAGCCACATACAGCCGAAGGTCAGTAGCAGAGGAACCAGGCCCGGCATCAGCTGGTCGAGGATGCCCTGTACCGTAGTGACCGTGGTATGACCGGTATTATCGGTTATCTTGGAGACGACGAGCGGAATGTTAACGTGAGTCCACTTGTTAACCAGCGCGCCCATGACAAACAGGCCGAGAATCGACGCCCCCTCGGTCAGCTTTTGCAGGAAGCCGCCGCCCATATCGCTAACGATATCGACGCCTTTTTTATAGCCATACGCCACGCCGTAGTAGCGGTTCAACAGTCGCACCAGGTTGAACAGTACGAAGAACAGCAGAGGCCCGAGCAGGCTACCGCTCATCGCGATACCGGCACCTAGCGCCGCGAACACCGGACGTACGGTACCCCAGAAGATCGGGTCACCCACGCCGGCTAACGGCCCCATCAGCCCAACCTTCAGGCCGTTGATTGCCGCGTCGTCGATTGGCGCGCCGTTGGCACGCTGTTCTTCCATGGCCAGCGTCACGCCAAGTACCGGAGCCGCTACGTAAGGATGAGTGTTAAAGAACTCCAGGTGACGTTTAATCGCCTGTTTGCGTTCGTCGTTGTTTTCAGGATACAGGCGACGGATAACCGGCACCATGCAGAAGCAGAAGCCTAACGCCTGCATACGTTCAAAGTTCCAGGAACCCTGGAACAGGTTTGAGCGCAGGAACACACCGCGAATATCGCCGGGCGTGAGTTTTTTTACTTGAGTTTGATCAACCATTTCTCTCACCCTTAGTCCAATTCGTTGTCGAGGTCATTAACGCCATGAGCCGGTCCGGCAGCCTGTGAAGACTTGTTGTATTTTGGACTCAGCTGGATGTACAGCACCGCCATCACTACGCCAATCACGCCCAGCGCCACCAGGTTAAAGTTGGTGAATGCGGCGGTCACGAAGCCCAGATAGAAGAACGGCATCAGATATCCAGCGCGCATCATATTGATAACCATCGCATAACCCACTACCACGATCATGCCACCGGCGATGTTAAGACCGCTGGTGACCACTTCCGGGATAGAGCTGAGCATGCTTTGGACTACGCTAGTGCCCACGGACACCGCCACAATGGCCGCAGGAATGGCAATACGCATTGCCTGCAGGACCAGCGCCGAGACGTGTATCCACGAGATAGCACTGAGATTGCCTTTTTCGGCGGCCTTATCGGCGGCGTGTTGGAAGGCAACGGTAATAGTACGAACGATAATGGTCAGCACCTGACCTGCGGCAGCCAACGGGATAGCCAGCGCGATACCGGCGCCTATTGACTGCCCGCCGGCAATAACCAGAATGGTTGAAATTATCGAGGCGAGGGCGGCATCGGGAGCCACGGCGGCACCAATGTTCATCCAGCCCAGGGCGATCATTTCCAGCGTCCCCCCGATGATAATCCCGGTTTTCATGTCCCCAAGAACGATACCAATCAGGGTACAGGCCACTAACGGACGGTGAAACTGAAACTCATCCAGGATGGATTCCATCCCGGCAATACATGCGACAATAAATATCAGCACAATTTGTAGTGTGGTGATCTCCATTGACCTTCTCCTATACCAAGGTAGCTGAGTAAAATAATGCTCGCTTAACCAGCCCAAAGCCGCGTAACAGGCCGGGCTACCCAAGCGGGGCTTATTAATTCATCTTGCTAATCAAATCCATCATCTTCAGACGGCTGTCTGAAGACACTTTGCGCACTTCAAGTTCGATACCCTGGCTATTTAATTTCTTAAACGCGTCAATATCTTTTTGATCGACCGAGACGGCATTAGTGACCTGAGTTTTGCCCTGTTTAAACGCCATGCCGCCGATATTGACCGAAGGAATTTTTACGCCGCCGTCGACCACCCGCACCACATCGGTAGGGTTAGTAAACAGCAGCATAACGCGGTCATTGGCATATTTTGGATTGTCATAAACGCGAATGGCTTTCGCCACGTCGACCACGTGAGCCGTGACGCCGGGAGGGGCGACCTGCGTCAGTAGGGTTTTGCGCACGGTATCGGCGGCGACTTCGTCACTGATCACGATGATGCGGTTTACGTTGGTCTCTTTGGTCCAGCGGGTCGCGACCTGTCCGTGGATCAGACGGTCATCGATGCGTGCCAAGCCGATCTTCATATGATCGTTAGGGCCAAGCACCCTGGCCGGGGCGGCGGGAGTGGCCGTCGGCGCAGCAACGGACGGGGCAGTAACGGGCTTATCACTCTCCGGCTCAACTGACTCGGGCTCGACGAACTTCAATGCCCTGACACCTAATCTGCCGGTTTCGAGCGCAATGCCGGTGAGCTCGGTGAGGCTAGGGTTGTCATCACGACCCATGAAAGTCTCGACCAGCATCGGAATGTTAACTCCGGTAACCACCTCGTAGTTTTCTTTGTCGACCACGATACGACTTGCGGCGTTAAACGGGCTGCCGCCCCAGGTATCGACTAAAAACAGCACGCCGCTGCTCTTGTCGAGGTTTTCCAACTTGGCGTTGTATTTTTCAATCAGTGTTTCGGCATTTTCCCCCTGCACGAAATCGATAAAGGCGACGTTATCCTGATCGCCTATTAACATTTCGGTGGTTTTCAGCAACTGTTCGGCCGCTGAACCGTGGGTGCCGATGATAATAGCAATGCTCACTCGCTACCTCCTCTTGTGACCCGCTGGGCGGGTTATGCACATAAGTGATAAAGCTTTTATAATTCGCCAGTGAGATCCCTTGGCGAATGCTGTGTTCCATACATTATTTTTGAGTCAAAAAAACTCTGCCTTCCTTTTGTTTTATAAAAATCAATAAGCCAACTCGGTAAAAATGGGTCGACGCTTTCGACTGGATTTATTTTAGTGTGTGAAAAAATAAATTTTGTGACGACTGTCTGCTATTCGGCGTCGCAATTTAATCTGCAGGGGCTGTTTAGGGCATTTCAATCATTTATGCCACGAAACAACTAAGCTTAGGCGCGGTCTCGTTTAATCGCCTTAAAAGAGGCTTTGCGAAAGCAATCTTACCTGTTACATTATGTTTCTAATTATTACGCAGGAGTGCCGGGCTGAAGCCCACCCTATGGACTGTCACCGAAGACGCTTTATCACGCTCGCTACCGCCACATTTTTGATCCCCCAAAAAAACATCCCCCTTTATGCAAGGCCATCGCGCCGCCGTTTACGGAGTCTGCTATGGAATTTTTAATGGATCCCTCGATTTGGGTCGGCTTACTGACGCTTATCGTTCTGGAAATTGTGCTGGGTATTGATAACCTGGTGTTTATTGCCATTCTTGCCGACAAACTGCCACCGCAGCAGCGTGACAAGGCGCGACTCATTGGACTCTCGCTGGCTTTGGTAATGCGCCTGGGGCTGCTTTCGCTTATCTCATGGATGGTGAAACTGACCGCGCCGCTGTTTAGCATTGCGCAATTTACCTTTTCGGGTCGTGATCTGATCCTGCTGGTGGGGGGATTATTCCTGCTGTTTAAAGCCACCAGCGAACTGCATGAACGGCTGGAAGGGCACAGCGATTTGGGTCACGGCAATCGCGGCTATTCAGGATTTTGGGCGGTGGTGGCGCAGATTGTGGTGCTGGACGCGGTGTTCTCACTCGACGCGGTCATTACCGCCGTGGGCATGGTAAACAATCTGGCCATCATGATGACCGCGGTGGTTATCGCAATGGGCGTCATGCTGCTGGCCTCCAAACCATTGACTCGCTTTGTGAATGCCCATCCTACAGTGGTGGTGCTGTGCCTTAGCTTCCTGTTGATGATTGGTCTGAGCCTGATTGCCGAAGGTTTTGGTTTCCATATCCCTAAAGGCTATCTGTACGCGGCGATTGGCTTCTCGGTGTTGATTGAACTGTTTAACCAGATTGCACGGCGTAATTTCCTGAAAAGCCAATCCCATCGTCCCATGCGTGAACGCACCGCCGAGGCAATCCATCGTTTGATGGGCGGCAAGCGCGACCGGCATGAGGAGGAGCATCACGATGACGCGACAGCAAAGGATGAAACCTTTGCCGAGGAAGAGCGCTTTATGATTAGCGGCGTGTTGACCCTGGCCGCGCGTACCCTGCGCAGCATTATGACACCGCGCAATGATATCTCATGGGTCGACTGTGAACGTTCGGCGGACGACATTCGTAGGCAACTGCTGGACACGCCACACAGCCTGTTCCCGATTTGCCGTCAGTCACTGGACGAGGTCATCGGCGTAGTGCGGGCAAAAGACCTGCTGGTGGCATTAGAAAATGGCGAGGATATGGTGGCATTTGCCGCTAAAACGCCGCCGATTGTGGTGCCTGAAACGATGGACGTGATCAAGTTGCTGGCGGTACTGCGCCGGGCGAAAGGCCGTTTAGTGGTGGTTAGCAACGAATTTGGCGTGATCCAGGGGCTGGTGACTCCGCTCGACGTGCTGGAGGCGATCGCCGGCGAATTCCCCGACGAAGATGAAACACCAGACGTAGTAGTTGACGGCGATGGCTGGATTGCCAAGGGCGGTACCGATCTGCATTCGCTGGAACAGCTGCTGAATACCTCGGATCTGGTCAGCGCTAATGCCGATTACGCCACGTTGGCCGGTTTGCTGCTTTCAGAGTCCGGGCAGATGCCGGTACAGGATGAAATAATCGAGATGGCCGGACTGCGCTTTGCGGTGCTTGAGGTATCGGAATACCGCATCGAACGGGTCAGGATCACTAAAGTGCCGTATCGCGATGAGCATGACGGCGAACGCTAAGTATTAAACAATAAGAATTAAACACTCAGTATTAGACACTCAGTATTAAACGATAAGCGTAAACAATCGGCATTAAAAAAGGGGCGAACATCGGCTGATGCTCGCCCCTTTTAGGTGGAGCAATTAGTCACACTGCACTTTAATCGCCAGACCGCCGCGCGAGGTTTCGCGATATTTGGCGTTCATGTCTTTGCCGGTTTCGTACATCGTTTCGATGACTTTATCCAGCGACACGCGCGGTTCGCTGGTACGACGCAATGCCATGCGCGCCGAGTTGATCGCTTTTACCGAAGCAATGGCGTTACGCTCGATACAGGGCACCTGAACCTGTCCGGCCACCGGATCGCAGGTAAGACCAAGATTGTGTTCCATGCCGATTTCAGCCGCGACGCAAACCTGCTCCGGGCTGCCGCCCAGCAGTTCAGTCAGGCCCGCCGCCGCCATCGAGCAGGCTACGCCAACCTCGCCCTGACAACCCACTTCGGCACCCGAAATAGAGGCGTTCATCTTATAGAGAATGCCAATAGCGCCGGAGGTCAGGAAATAGCGTTGATAGATATCCGGGCTGACCGAGCCGATATACTTGTCGTAATAGGCCAGCACCGCAGGGACGATACCGCAGGCGCCGTTGGTCGGGGCAGTGACGACGCGGCCACCGGCGGCATTTTCTTCATTAACTGCCAGCGCAAACATATTGACCCAGTCAATGACCACCATCGGGTCATTCGACAGCTTGTCGTTAGACACCAGCATGCGACGCAGCGCCGAAGCGCGACGTGGAACGCGCAGCGGGCCCGGCAACACGCCTTCAGTGTTCAGGCCGCGATCGATACACGCCTGCATGGTGTGCCAGATAGTCTCGAAATATTGGTCGATCTCAGCTTTGCTGTGCTGAGCCAGTTCGTTCTTCATCATCAGTCCCGACAGCGAAAGCCCGGTATCGCGGCACTTCTGCAGCATCTCGGTGGCAGAATTAAACGCGTAAGGCACTTCTACCTCATCGAGTACCGGCTGGCCGAAATGCTCATCATCGACGATAAAACCGCCGCCCACCGAGTAGTAGGTTTTGCTGTATATCATTTGTTCGCCGACGAAGGCGTGGATCTGCATGCCATTTTCATGACGCGGCAGGTTTTCCCCGCGGAACACCATGCCAGTATCGCGAGGGAAATCAACCTCGTGCTGGGTTTCGCCAAGCTGCAAGCGCTGGCGTTGTTCCACGTCTTTGATAAAGTGCGGAATACCGTCGATATCCACGGTGTCCGGCTTGTTGCCCGCGAGGCCAAGTATGATGGCGACGTCGGTATGATGACCTTTACCGGTCAGGGACAACGATCCGTAAACGTCTACCGCTACGCGAGTGACGGCAGACAATAGGTCTTTTTCCAACAGATCATCAGCAAACTGTTTGCCCGCTTTCATTGGGCCCAGCGTATGAGAGCTGGACGGGCCAATACCCACTTTGAACATGTCAAAAACGCTGATCACTTAAAGACTCCTGGCAGATGAATATCGGCTTCACTACGTGATGGGTAGCCGCTTTGCCCAAATAATGCTTATTTATTGTTCGGTTGTAAGAGTTATAGTGTAAGAGCCTGTGAAGGGAAACGCAGCGTTTTTCGCATGAAAAAAAGTAATTCATCGCATTAGTATCAAGCCGGATATGACATGGCTCACAGAGTATTGAAAAATGTGCGCTAAATAGCGCCGTTAATGGGCGATTTGCTGAGCCAGTTGCAGGATTATTCCGGCAGTCATGCCCCAGACGAACTGCTGTTGATACCAGGAAAAATAGACCTGACGGCGCAGGCCTTTGCGATGGATCTCCAGCGGGTGATAGCGAGAAAAGTTCAGTGCTTCCTGCAGCGGGATTTCGAAAATCTCGGCCACTTCGTCCTCGTTGGGATGCAGTGGCACATCGACGGGGATAAGCCCAATCACCGGTGTGACGCGAAATCCAGTGCTGCTGTCGACCGGATCTAACTGACCCAGTATTCGTACGCTGGAAGGAGGGATCGCCACCTCTTCATAGGCCTCACGCAGTGCGGTATATACCGGCGAGGGATCGGTTGCATCGGTTGCGCCGCCAGGAAAGGCCACCTGTCCGGGATGTTTGCGCAGTCGGTCAGAGCGGCGAGTGAGCAACAGGGTTGGCCGTTCACGGCAGACAATCGGGATCAGTACCGCCGCCTGCCGTTGGCCGACAGCCTTGCGCGCGGGCGCTGTCGGTAAATGCAGCTGAAAACGGCGGACAAAATCTTCAACCTCGGCCGGCAGGCGATCGTTGTTCACGGTGCGATACCTGCGCCGAGCAGCGGCAGAATACGCGCCACCTTATCAAAAGTTTCCTGATATTCCGCCTGTTCCTGGCTGTCGGCCACGATGCCGCCCCCGGCCCAGCAGTAGATTTTGCCGTTCTCGGTCAACAGGGTGCGAATGGTGATGTTGCTGTCCATCGTGCCGCAGAAGCTGATATAGGCAATGCTCCCGCAGTAACCGTTGCGTCGCTGGGGTTCCAACTGCTCGATAATCTGCATCGCTCTGATTTTTGGCGCACCGGTAATTGAGCCCCCAGGGAAACAGGCACGCAGCAGGCTGGCGGGGTGACAGCCGCTGGGCAGGTCCGCAGTAATGGTGCTGACCAGGTGATGCACCGCCGGAAAAGGCTCAACCACAAACAGCTCGGGAACCTTGACGCTGCCGGGAACCGCCACGCGACCGATGTCGTTGCGCAGCAGATCGACGATCATCAGGTTTTCAGCGCGATCTTTCTCAGAATTAGCCAGTCGCTGGGCCTGCAGGCGATCGGTTGCAGGGTCTTCACCGCGCGGCAGCGTGCCCTTGATCGGCCGAGTCTGGATCCGTTGCTCCTCAAGCCAGATAAAGCGCTCGGGTGACAGGCTCAGCACCGCGTTGTCGGGCAGGCGCAGGAAGGCAGAGAAGGGCGCACGATTGCTCTGGTTTAGACGCAGGAATGCCTGCCATTCATCGCCCTGATAATGAGCCGAAAAACGCTGGGCCAGGTTGATTTGATAGCAGTCACCGCTGCGCAGGTATTCCTGCACCTGCTGGAATTTTTCGCCGTACTGCTGGCGGGTCATATTAGCCTGCCAGGCAGAGTCTACCGAGAAGGCCGTCGCCACAGGCGAGGCGCTATGCTGCGTCAGCCAGGCCAGGCGACCCGCAATATCGCCATGCGACACCAGCGTCAGGCGCTGCAAATGATGGTCGGCAATCAGCGCCCAGTGGTAAATCCCCATCGCCATATCCGGCAGGGAAATATCCCGCTCGGCCAGCGTGGGCAGGGTCTCGAGCGTTCTGCCGAGGTCGTAGCCCAGCAGCCCAAGCGCGCCGCCCAGGAACGGCAAATCTTTATTCACTGCGGGGCTTATCCCACTGCGTTCAAGCTCATGCTGCAACAGGGTAAAGGGGTCGATGTCGCTTAGCTCGGCCTGTTCTTGCCCGGCGCGCGAAATCTCGGTGTGCTGCCCGCGGGTAGTCAGGGTCACGTGCGGATCGGCGACCAGAATATCAAAACGGTTGTGCGCATGTTCGGCCGAACCAGAGTGCAGCAGCATGGCCCAGGGCAAAGCCGACAATGGCGCAAAGCGGGTAAGCAACGCGTCGGATTGATAAGGTAATGATGTAAATTCGAGAGGCTGGGCGGCTGGCATGGTATACGAAAGTTCCTGACACGGTGAAAATGCGGTTCCTGACCGTCGGATCCTAACATAGATTTGATGTCGGTAGGTCATCGGCAGATTAAGGGGTATAATAGCTAGCTAAGCCCGATACACTGACAGGAACACACTTATGCTTACCGGTATGCCATCACTTTCACACAATGAGCAGCAGGTTGCTGCCGATCGCATCCATGAATTAATGCAGGGTGGCATGAGCAGCGGTGAGGCGATCGCCACGGTTGCTGCCGAAATCCGTGAGACCCACAAAGGTGACCGCGTGACGGTTATCTTTGATGATGAAGACGAATAAGTCGCGTTAAGCCGATGTTGGCCGTTGTGGCTGCTTAAGCACACAACGGCCAACGATAATTAATTTCTACTTCTAATTCTGCTTTATACCCGCCATTAACCCTTAACGACTACCGCAGCTGCGGCCTTGATGGCTGTTTCAACCGCCAGCTCAACGGTTTCGCCTATCGACAGCGCTACGCCTAAACGACGTTTGCCGCTAATTTCTGGTTTACCAAACAAACGCACCTGATTTGATCCGACCAGCGCCTGCTCAAGACCGCTGAAGCTGACATTATGGCTAGTCAATTCTGGCAGGATCACCGCCGACGCGGCAGGGCCAAATTGGCGAATGTTGCCGATTGGCAGGCCGAGGAAGGCGCGAACGTGCAGGGCAAACTCGGAAAGATCCTGAGAAATCAGCGTGACCATGCCAGTATCGTGCGGGCGAGGCGACACTTCACTGAACACCACCTCGTCGCCACAGACGAACAGCTCAACGCCAAACAGGCCGTGACCGCCCAGCGCCTTGACCACCTTCTCAGCGATATCTTTAGCACGTTGCAGGGCTAAATCGCTCATCTGCTGCGGCTGCCAGGATTCACGATAGTCACCGTCTTCCTGACGATGGCCGATTGGCGCACAGAAATGAATGCCGTCAACCGCGCTGATGGTCAGCAGGGTGATTTCAAAATCAAATTTAACCAGGCCTTCGACGATCACTCGACCGCCGCCGGCGCGACCGCCAAGCTGGGCATAATCCCAGGCGGCCTGCAGCGTGTCTTCACTGCGGATCAGGCTTTGCCCCTTACCTGAGGAGCTCATTACCGGTTTGATAATGCACGGATAACCTATTTCCTGTACCGCCAGCCTGAAGTTAGCTTCGTCGTCGGCAAAACGGTAGGTTGAAGTCGGCAACTGCAGCGTTTCGGCGGCCAGGCGACGGATCCCTTCGCGGTTCATGGTCAGGCGGGTGGCTTCTGCACAAGGCACCACGTTGTGGCCCTGTTTTTCCAACTCGACCAGCATGCTGGTGGCGATAGCTTCGATTTCCGGTACGATAAAATCAGGGCGTTCGCTTTCGATCAGCTGTTTTAACGCTTCACCATCCAGCATGTTGATCACATGGCTGCGGTGGGCAACCTGCATCGCGGGCGCGTCGGCATAGCGATCGACAGCGATCACTTCCAGGCCAAGACGCTGGCATTCGATCGCCACTTCTTTGCCCAATTCGCCAGAGCCCAATAACATGACGCGAGTAGCGTCGGTGCGCAGTGCAGTTCCGATGGTTAACATAGCTGGATACCTAACTCGTTGTCGGTGAGATTATCGTTGAATAAAATCGTTAAAAATCAATAATTTTTAAAACTATTAACGCAGAGCCTGCAACCCGTTTCCGGCGACTCTGCAATGTTTCGGCGCATTATATAGCAAATTATCGCATGACGAAAACGATTGCGCGTTAAGGGGTGAATTTGCGTGATTGTCGCAAATATGCGTTAATAGTCAGGCAGTCGCGATAGAGGCGACGGCTTTTTCAAAAGTAAAGGATAGTAAAATGAGTAAGTTAAATGGTCAGGTAAAATGGTTTAACGAAGGCAAAGGTTTTGGTTTCATCACCCCTGCTGATGGTTCTAAAGACGTTTTCGTCCATTTTTCTGCAATCAACAGCGATGGCTTCAAAACGCTGGCTGAAGGTCAGAACGTAGAATTCACCATTCAAGACAGCCCGCGCGGCCCGTCTGCTGCTAACGTTACCGCTCTGTAATCAGTTTGCTGGCTTTATGCCCGGCACTAGATGACAAGAAAACGTTTTTTAAAACCCGCCTGCGTTGCGGGTTTTTTTGATCCCGCGATTTTTTGTCCGCTTAAGTAGAGCGCTAAGGCGCATCCAGGCCTTCTCTGTTATTATCTACCGCATTACATGGTGCCGATTATCCTGCGCCGTTCCGTTTTATTCGCCTTATATAAAGAGTTATCGCCTTGAGCACGCATTCTTTCTCCACCCTGACTTTGCCATCCGAACAGCTTTCCAACCTTGAAGAGTTGGGGTACGCCCAAATGACGCCTATTCAGGAAGCCTCGCTTCCTGCCATCCTGCTCGGACAGGACGTGCGCGCCAAGGCGAAAACCGGCAGTGGTAAAACCGCCGCCTTTGGTATCGGCCTGCTGGATAAAATCACCGTGAGCGATTTTTTCTGCCAGTCTCTGGTGCTGTGCCCAACGCGCGAGCTGGCGGATCAGGTCAGCAAAGAGCTGCGTCGCCTGGCGCGCTTCACCCAGAATATTAAAATTCTAACCCTCTGCGGCGGCCAGCCTATTGCGCCACAGCTCGACTCGCTGGTGCATCAGCCACATATCGTGGTCGGCACGCCGGGTCGTATTCAGGAACACCTGCGCAAGGGCACCCTCAAGCTGGATCAGATTAAAATTCTGGTGCTCGACGAAGCCGATCGCATGCTGGATATGGGCTTTAGCGAGGACATCGAAGACGTGGTCAGCTATACGCCGCCGTCGCGTCAGACCTTGCTGTTCTCCGCGACCTATCCGGCAGGCATTGAGCGCATCAGCGGCAAGTTCCAGCGTGAGCCGCTGAACGTCGAAATTGAAGGCGGTGAAGACGTTGCCGACATCGAACAGGTATTTATCGAGGCCGACCGCCATAGCCGTTTAGCGCTGCTGGCCGCGGTGCTGTATCAGCATCAGCCAACCTCCTGCGTGGTGTTTTGTAACACCAAGCGCGACTGCCAGGAAGTGGCCGACACGCTGTCCAGCAAGGGTATCAGCGTATTGGCCCTCAACGGTGATTTAGAACAGCGTGACCGCGACCGCGTGCTGGTACGTTTCTCTAACGGCAGCTGCCGCGTGCTGGTTGCGACCGACGTCGCCGCGCGCGGGCTGGACATTAAACAGCTGGGCCTGGTGATTAACTACGAGCTGTCTTTTGACCCGGAAGTGCACGTGCACCGCGTAGGCCGTACCGGCCGTGCCGGAACCAGCGGACTGGCGGTAAGCCTGGTGACGCCGCAGGAAATGGGCCGCGTGACCGCGCTGGAAGACTACACCCATAAACGTTTTAAATGGCAGCCGGCTGCCCAGGCGCTTGCCGCTCCCGCCACCACGCTCGAACCTGAAATGTTGACCCTGTGCATTGACGGCGGCCGTAAAGCCAAAATCCGTCCGGGTGACATCCTCGGTGCCCTGACGGGCGACGCGGGCTTAACCGCCGCCGAGGTGGGAAAAATAGATATGTTCCCTATCCATGCGTACGTGGCGATCCGCAAAAACAGCGCCAAGAAAGCCCTACAGCGTTTGCAGGAAGGCAAGATTAAAGGCAAAAACTGCAAAGCAGTTTTATTGCGTTAATGGTCAACGCGAGCCGATCGCAACCTGAAATACACCGAGAGGAGCAACACCCAACAATGATGACACCTCCAAAGGCTGAAAAACGTCCGTTTCCTATCACCACGCACGGTGACACGCGCGTAGATGACTATTACTGGCTGCGCGACGATGAGCGCAGCGATGAAGACGTGCTTAACTATCTGCAGGCTGAAAATGCCTGGACCGAACAGGCAATGCAGCCGCATCAGGCGCTGCGTGAAAAGCTGTATCAGGAAATGGTTGACCGCATTCCCCAGCAGGATCATTCCGTCCCCTATGTTAAGCACGGTTATCGTTATCAGACTCGCTATGAGCCGGGCAATGAGTATCCAATCTACTTCCGCCAGCCGGAAGGTGAGAGCGATCGCTGGCAGACGCTGATCGACGGCAACGAGCGCGCTGCCGACCGCGAGTTTTACACCCTCGGCGGCCTCGACGTGAGCCCTGATAATAGCCAACTGCTGGTGGCGGAAGATTTTCTGTCGCGCCGACAGTATGATATTCGGGTCAAGAACCTGACAGACGACAGCTGGTCTGAAGAGGTCCTGAGCAACACCTCGGGCAGTGCCGAGTGGGCCAACGACTCGAAAACGCTCTTCTACGTGCGTAAGCATAAGACCACGCTGCTGCCTTATCAGGTATATCGTCACCAGGTTGGCACCGATCCGGCTACTGACGTACTGATCTATGAAGAAAAAGACGACACCTTTTACGTCGGGCTGGATAAAACCACCTCCGAGCGCTTTATTCTGATCCATCTCGACAGCACCACTACCTCGGAAGTGCTGTTGCTGGATGCGGACAATCCGCTGGCCGAGCCGCGGCTGTTCGTGCCACGCCGCAAGGATCACGAGTACGCATTTGATCACTATTTAGGCCATTTCTATATCCGTTCAAACAAGGACGGTAAAAACTTTGGGCTGTATAAAAGTGAAAGCGCCGAGGAGGCCTCCTGGCAGACGCTGATCGCCGCCCGCGATGACGTCATGCTTGAGGGATTCAGCCTGTTCCGCGACTGGCTGGTGATCGAGGAACGCCAGGACGGACTGACGCACCTGCGCCAAATTCACTGGCAAAGCGGCGAAGAAAAATCGCTGAAGTTTGACGATCCTACCTATGTGACCTGGCTGTCGTTTAATCCCGATCCCGACACCTCACTGCTGCGCTACGGTTACTCCTCGATGACCACCGCCAGTTCGCTGTTTGAACTGGATCTCGACACCGGTGAGCGCACCTTGCTCAAGCAGCAGGAAGTTAAGGATTTCGACTCGGCCAACTATCGCAGCGAACGCCTGTGGGTGACCGCTCGCGACGGAGTTAACGTGCCGGTGTCGCTGGTTTATCGTCAAGATACCTTTAAGCCGGGCCATAACCCACTGATGATTTACGCCTACGGATCTTACGGCAGCAGCATGGATCCCGGTTTTAGCGGCAGTCGTTTAAGCCTGTTGGATCGCGGTTTTGTGTTTGCGCTAGCGCACATTCGCGGCGGTGCCGACCTCGGCCAGCAGTGGTACGAAGACGGTAAGTTGTTTAACAAGCTGAACACCTTCCACGACTTTATCGATGTCACCCGCGAGCTGGTGAGCCAGCAGTATGGCGACAGCCAGCAGGTTTATGCGATGGGCGGTAGCGCCGGTGGCTTGCTGATGGGCGCAATTATCAATCAGGCGCCCGAGCTTTATCACGGCATTGTCGCGCAGGTGCCGTTCGTTGACGTGGTGACCACCATGCTGGATGAATCTATCCCGCTGACCACCGGCGAATACGACGAGTGGGGCAATCCTAACGAAAAAGCCTACTACGACTATATCCTGCAATATAGCCCCTACGATCGGGTGCAGGCGCAGGCGTATCCGCACATGTTGGTGACCACCGGCTTACACGATTCTCAGGTGCAATACTGGGAACCGGCCAAGTGGGTCGCCAAGCTGCGCGATGTCAAAACCGATAATAATCAACTGCTGATGTATACCGATATGGATTCGGGGCACGGCGGAAAATCGGGGCGCTTCAAGGCCTATGAGGACATCGCGATGGAATATGCCTTCGTCATTGCGCTGAGTGAGCAAAAATAGCCGCGGGTTAGCGTAAGCGCAGAGTTTACTCAATTATCACAACGGGCGGGGTATCGACTCCGCCCGTTTTTTTAGCTGTAAAACGGTTTTTAACAGTCTAAATAGTGCTGCAGGCTATAACGCATATCGCTGCTCAGGTTGTCGATTGACTTGAGCATCCAGCGCAGATAACTCGGATCCTTAAGGGCAATTTCGGCGATCTTTTGTCCGCGATACTTGCCAAATTTAAGCGTGCGCAGCAGCGTAGGGCGATCGACCAGCGCGACCATCTCCTCCGCGCTCCAGGCGGTCTCTTTTAAGATAAGCTGTAATAGCGCCGCGGTGACATAGCAGTCGTACAGTGCCCGGTGCGGGTGCAGGTGGGCCGGAGGCGCGGTGTCTAACTGCAAACTGCTGCGCAGATTTTGCAGGCTGTAGCTTGGCTGATTGGGAAACACCTCACGGGCCAGCTTGACGGTACAAATCCACTGACCGTTCATCTCTGGCAGCATCGCGCGATCGAACGCCGCGTTATGGGCTACATAAAAAGGGTGGTTCTGGTATCTTCTTACCGCCACGGCAATGCGCGGCTTGTCTGCCACCATATCTTCGGTGATGCGATGGACAGCCATCGCCTGCGGGCTGATTTCGCGATCGGGGCACACCAGGTCGCTCATGGGCTGAGTGATGACGCCGTCCACCACGTCAACCGAGGCAATTTCGACCACACCGCCGTTAAATCCGCAGGTTTCTGTATCGATCACCCTAAAAGTCATGTCTGTTGCTCCTGATAGTTTACATCCCCTGATAGCTTATCAGCTCGACCTGTCCTTGCCAGCCATTTTGGCTTTTTCTGGCGATCGCCAGCGCATCCTGATTGGCCGGGGCAACGGCAATCACCTGACCTCGATCGGACCAGATTGCACTTTTACCCGCCGGACTCCAGCCTCCGGTCGGCGCACAGTGGTTGGCCATGATCACCGTCATACCGTGCTGCTCGGCATAGCCGCGAAGCATCTCGCTCTCACGCCGGTAGCTCGGTTCGGTAATAAGCACCCCGGCAGCGTAAATATTGGCGCCGTTGTCGGCCGCATGTTGCGGATGGGATGCTACGCCGATATCGGCACAAATCGCCAGCCCAAGCGTCTGGTTACCCAGAGTCAGCTGCGGACCGCCTTGGCCCTCGGTGAAGAAATCGGTTTCACCGTCGTGCAGGTGCTGCTTGGTATAGGAGTAAAGCGTGCCGTCGGGGGCAAAGACAATGGCGCCAATATAGAGGGCATCACCGTCGTTGCAGCACAGCGGCGCACCAACAACCAGGGTCATATCGTGAGTCTTTGCCTGATTGCGCAACGTTTCAAGACGTGCGTCCTGCAATGTCAGACCCAGATTGCGCGCGAGTTCGGGCTCGTAGCCGGTCAGTGACAGTTCGGGAAAAATCAGCAGATTAACGTGGTGTGCAGCGGCGAGCGCTACGGCATGAAGATGGCGATTGATATTTTCTTCGATATTACCGGCCAGGCAGGTGATTTGTGCCGCAGCAATAATAAAGTCACTCATTGGATACGCTCGAAGGGTTACGACACTGGCCTTTAAACAAAAAACCCGCGTTAGGCGGGTTTATCTTGATACGAAGTCATGGGTTAAGCAGAAGCCTTCTTGGCCTTTTTGTCTGCTTTTTTCTCAGCTGGGGTTTTCAATGGCTTTTTCTTCGCATTTTTTTTGCTATCCATTCCTTTACTCATACATGCCTCTCTATAGCGGGGTGGATTGGGTTGCTAAGCTATTTACTGCCTATTTGCGGAAAGTTGCAATAGACGAGCCGGCTTTTTTCACCAATAGCTTGTTAAAACGGCGGATCTTTTTGCCCACCGTAGGCGAACGCCTATTATCTGCACAGGGGCGCTGGTTTACTGTGCTACCGATCGGAAAAATCCGTTTTTTTTAGGCATGATGGCCGTTAGGAGATTGACCCTTACCTCTGGATACGTTGTTATTAAGACGCGCAAGTAATTCAATACACTGGAATGATAAAAACAACAGGAAATTTCATGCCTAGACTGAAAGGGTTGTATTTACCTCGGGAAGCATACGCCAGTGGATTGCTGGATACCGGAGACGGTCATCAGATTTATTGGGAGCGAAGCGGTAATCCCAAAGGCAAACCTGCGGTATTCCTCCACGGTGGCCCGGGCGGCGGTTGTTCGTCGGTGCATCGCCAACTGTTTGATCCCAACGATTATGACGTCATGCTTTTCGACCAGCGGGGCTGCGGGCGATTTTTACCCCATGCCAGTCTTGAAAATAATACTACCTGGCACCTGGTCGAGGATATTGAGCGCTTGCGCGAGATGGCCGGCGTTGAAAAATGGTTGGTGTTTGGCGGTTCATGGGGCTCAACGTTGGCGCTGGCCTATGCGCAGAAGCATCCCGAGCGGGTCAGTGAACTGGTCATGCGCGGCATCTTCACCATTAGAAAGCAGGAGCTGCTGTGGTATTACCAGGACGGCGCCTCGCGTTTTTTCCCGGAAAAATGGCAAAATGTGTTGTCTATTCTTTCTGCAGAAGAGCGTAAGGATGTGATTGCCGCCTATCGCGCCCGCCTGACCAGTGACGATCGCGCCGTTCAGCTTGAGGCCGCGAAAATATGGAGCCTGTGGGAAGGGGAGACGGTGACGCTGTTACCGACCGAAGATTCTGCCTCGTTTGGCGAAGACGACTTTGCCCTGGCGTTTGCCCGCATCGAGAATCACTATTTCACCCATTTGGGCTTTATGGAGACCGACAATCAGCTGCTGCGCGATGTTGATAAAATTCGCCATATTCCCGCGGTGATCGTTCATGGTCGCTACGATATGGCCTGCCAACTGCAAAATGCCTGGGACCTGTCACAGGCATGGCCCGAGGCCGAGCTGCATATTATCGAAGGAGCGGGGCATTCGTTTAATGAACCCGCTATTCTTGATCAGCTGATCCGTGCCAACCAGAAGTTCGCCCGCGGCTAATTCCTGCTCGCCTGGCCTGTGAAGCCGATTATTTTTGTTTCGGCTCATAGGGCAGGCGAGAGTATTTATGTGATTCTGCACGATAAAACGCCACCCGCTCGCGAAAGTACTCACGCAGATGGGCCGCTTGCCCACGTTCTACTATCTCTGCTACCACCGGCATATTGTAACGCTCCTTGAAAGCCACGGCCGAGGCTGCCAGGTCGACATTGATTTTATCCATTTCTTCTTTGCTGATTTCGGCCAAGTTACGTTTCATTTTTGTTCCTGCTCATCGGTATTTCTTATCGCCAGGCCCACATTGTACAAGACCCGGAGGCGCAGGTGAATGCCCATAGGGTAAGTCTTATCTGGCTGAGATAATCTAAATGAGATTACCAATCATTTATATTCATCTTTTAGAATCAATATTAATAAGCGAGTTTTACGTCCGATAATAAATAATCGAAATAAGAATGATTCTTCTTAAAGGCTTTAATTGGTGTGAATAATTATCAATAACAACTTTATTATTATTTGAGTGGAAATTTAAATTATTAAAAATCAATGCGTTAAACATTAAATTGTTATTATTGCTAATTAACGGAATCAGGACTTTTTATTTTAAGTGGAGTTGGGCATAATGCTTGGAAATAACGCAATCTACTAATTAAGAAATTTAAATTTATTAAATTTCCGGAGCCTCATTATGCTTAAAGAAGATATGATCAAACAGCTTAACGACCAGCTGAATCTTGAGTTTTACTCAGCCAATTTATATCTGCAGATGAGCGCCTGGTGTAGCGATAAAGGTTTTGAAGGTGCCGCAGCGTTCATGATGTCACACTCCCGCGAAGAGATGACCCATATGCAGCGTTTGTTCAAGTACGTTAGCGATACCGGCGCGTTGCCGCTGCTGGGCAGCATTGAGGCTCCACGTTCAGAATTTGAATCACTGGCTGAGCTGTTCAATGTGGCATACCAGCACGAGCAGTTGATCACCGAAGAGATTAACAAGCTTGCCGATCTGGCAATGAGCACGAAAGATTTCTCGACCTTTAACTTCCTGCAGTGGTACGTGGCCGAGCAGCATGAAGAAGAAACGCTGTTCAAATCGGTTATCGATAAGCTGGGTCTGGTGAGCAACACCGGCAACGGCCTGTTCCTGGTTGACAAAGATTTGAAAGAAATTGTCGCGCAAACGCCGGTAATTTAATCTTTAGCACAGTAGCCCGATTTCAATATTGAACCCTTCTGTCGTCATCCGCGCGGAGCTCCTTAACGAGCTCCGCGCTTCGTTGTTATATCCTTAATATCCATAAGATTATTGCGCCCTCCGCTGCACTTTTTGTGCACTTATTGCCTAATTCCAGGTTTCAGCATTGTATAGCGGTTAATTTTCACAGATCCCAGCGCCGGTTTGCGTTAGAGTTGCGCGTGAAATTTTCACCTTCACTTAGCCAAGGATAAACTGTGTCAATTAAAAAACTGCTGCGTCCGCGTATTTTCAGTTCTGCCTGCGTGTTAGTTGCGGGCTTGATTTCACAACAGGCTTTTGCCCACGCACATCTCAAAACCGAGACCCCGGCTGCGGACAGCCAGGTTAGCGTGTCGCCCACCGAACTTACGCTCGGTTTTAGCGAGGGCGTTGAACCCAGCTTTAGCCAAGTTCAACTGAGTGGTCCTGACCATCAGCCGGTAAAAACCGGTGATTTTAAATTAGCGGCGAAGGACAACACTCAGGTGTTAATCGCGCTGCCTGCGCCACTGGCTAGCGGAAAATATGTTGTTTCATGGCACGTCGTTTCCGTTGACGGCCATAAAACCCAAGGCACGTACGGCTTCACGGTTAAGTAATGCGATGAGCCTGGCGTCAATTTTCGTTATCTGCCGCTTTGTACACTTCATTTCGGTGATGCAGCTTTTTGGCACCTGCGTTTTTACCCGCCTGTTGGCCCCGGAGGTCTTTACCGCCACGCTGGCGCGCAAAAGCCAGACTCTGATGACCTTATCGGCCATCGTCTCGGCGCTTAGTGCGTTCCTGATGCTGGCCATTCAGGCCGGCGTGATGGGCAACGGCTGGGCCGATACCACCAATCTCAATGTCTGGATGCTGGTGCTCACCACCACCTTCGGTAGCGTTTGGCGCTGGCACATGTTGCTGGCCGTTTTCGCGCTATTGGTTGCATTGCTTGACGGCTTACCGGGGCGCTACCTGCTGTTGATATTACTCAGCGCGGGTATGCTCATCGGGCAAGCCTTCATCGGCCACGCCGCCATGCATGAAGGCTTGCTGGGCGTACTGCAACGCGGTAATCACGTCGTGCATCTGCTGAGCGCCGCTTACTGGTTTGGCAGCCTGATCCCGCTGCTAAGCTGCATGACCTTTACCCATCGACCAATAACCCGGCCAGCCGCCATCCAGACCCTGCTGAGGTTTTCCACCTATGGCCACGCCGCCGTTGCGTTAGTGGCGTTGAGCGGGGTAATAAACAGCGCGTTAATCCTGCTAGCGTTGGCCAACTGACATGCATTCACCTTACCAACTGCTGCTGGTATGCAAGGCCGCGCTGGTGCTACTCATGGTCGCGGTGGCGATTTATAACCGCTATCGACTGGTGCCACAGTTGGCCAGACATGCCAATCTTGCTCAGCGGCGGATGATAATCATTTGTTGGTCAGAGTTCGCATTGGCCCTTTTGGTTATTGCGTTGGTCAGCCTATTTGCTACCCTAGCGCCAAATTAAATCGGTTAAGCGTCATCTTGCTGCAAGAATGATTTTTAAAATTTAAACGAGGAAGCGTCATGAAGAAAACACTGCTTGGGTGTCTGCTGTTTACTCTCTCAGCCAGCTGCTTTGCAGCCCCCCAGGTTGTTACCGTCAGCCGCCTGCAGTTTGGCAAAGCCTGGGCATTTACGCGCGAAGAAGTCATGCTGCAGTGCCGACCAGGCAAGGCGTTGTATGTTATTAATGACAGCACGCTGGCCCAGTATCCGTTAAACGACGTGGCTGTCCAGCAGGTAAAACAGGGCATGGCCAGCGCGCTGCCGCTGAGCACCATTCAGCTTGATGACCCTAAAAATCCGGGCCATAAGATGAGCCTTGCGCCGTTTATTGAACGTGCCGAAACCCTGTGCTGATCCTTAGGCTTTAACGGTCAAAATACGTCGGATTGATGCATAAAAGTCGATAAATAGGCTAATTCGACTTATATGCATCCTATTTATCACTCCTCACTTTATTCGGTCGTTGCGGATGGCATAATTTTATAATTATTTAAATAAGTAAGTAGCACCATGATAATCTTACGTTCAAAATTTAATGCGTTTGTCAGCGTCACAATATTATTATTTAATGTTGCAAGCACCTCTTCAAGGTCTCCAGAAGCTGTTTCTGTTTTAATCAGGTCAGCGACCATGGCAGGATAAAGCGGGAAGTTGGCATTGGGATCTTGAACGATACGTCCGCCGATACCCAGTAAATCCCAAATATCCGCCATAGGTCGTTTGGAAAGGTCGACACCGGCTGCTGCCAAAAGTCTTGGATTAAATGAATACTTTTTCCCATCCCACCCTACAAGCGTACCTGCAGGAAGTTCTGCAACGTTATCAGGGGTAAAGTTTAGATTAGCGCGATCGTTAGAGCTGTGTAATGTTGCCATTATCCTTTCCTCGTTTTGGTTACGGAGAAAAACATATACGGTTGAGGGGTTTGTCTAACTTGAAGATTAATCCCGGTGACCGTTTGCCCATCGCTATCAAATGTTTCGACAAATCGATATTCAAAGACCGACTCACCGGATAACTTTTCGTTAGAAACCATTATTCCAGTTTTGCCCCACATACTCACCGTCATTGATGCCCGGATGCCATGAAAATCGGTAGTGATATTTATCAACCAATCTGATCCCTCACGCTCATACTTGTCTATTGAAGTATCGTTAAGGCTTAGAAGGTCATAAAACTCCTGATTTGCTGAAGACTGCGGGATATATGAAGCGGTAGTCACGCCAGATATTTTATGATCTTGTAGGTAGAGTCGTTTATCTACATGGAAAAACTCTGGAGATATCGTAGCAAAGGGTTTATCACTTTGTGCAAAATCGTATAAAGACATTATAGTACCGGAGTTACCAACCGCAAAACCATTAACAACATTAGTCAATGGGTTATAACTATTGTGATAATTTAATGCTGAGGTATGAAGTCCATCGCCAATAATTTCAGAGAGATACCCGCATTGGACGCTGATCTTTCCGAAAGGTGAGTTGCTGAAATCATGGAGGATATCAAAAAAATTGGTGCCAGAAGGATTATTCGCAGCATTGATAACTTTTGCCACATTAACTTGAACATTGCTGAACCCCGAAAAAGTAATATTCTCGCCTTGTGCTACAAATGGCAATTTTCCAGAGCCTATTGATACATCGTTATCTTCAAAAAAAACCAAATGCAATTGACCCTGATAGTGGTAATAGGTTATGTATTCCGCGCTGCTACTGCCACCGCTGGCACGCAATTGTTGAATTTTTTTAATATCATCAAAATCTGTCGTGTCACCAGCTTGAATAATAGTCAGATATTTTCCGTTATAATCTAGATCCCCTTCAACTTGAGCATACTGGCCTGCGTTTCTAAACCAGTACCCTGAAAGTCTATTCGCAGCACAGAATAGGACCTTTATTTTCCATCCTTCAACGATAGGCGGACCTGCAGTGTCACCTGAAGGATTAGCAGCAAGGTAAATACCAAGCCAGTTGTTTACCCAATATTTACCTCTAATCTGTAATGAGGCATTTGGCCATTCTTGCTGGCCACTTTTTATGACATTAATACAGTTGCTTACGAAGCCTAAGTCGATTTCAGAGAGGGCATAACCAAAACCATTAATGCTCACTCCATCGGCGTAACCCCCTCCATCTATGATGCCGACACGGACGTTCATATTCACGATATTAGAAACGTCATCACCAATAAGTATTATAGGAGTAGCATCCCATAGTGTGGTGTTTTTTTTCCAATCGGAAGTCACTGTTAAACCAGCAAGGTCAATATCAAGACCATAATTACCCGCGTAACAGATGGTGATCCCAGTACTTATATTGTATACGTTGCCTCCCCGCACTTTAGGGATTTTATTGGCTATTGCGGTATTTATACATCTCTGGATAGCTCCAGACCAGTCCTCTTCTTCATCAGAAGCAAAGTCTTCAATGTATAGGGTGTCACTTAATAAAGGGGGAAGGTTAGTTAAGCTCGTCATGTTCACTCCAAAATTCAGTTTATTTTTTCATGAATGTACATCGGTAGTTAACCGTATCGCTGCTGCATTGCTCATATTGCTATTGAAATCAATTGTGTTGCAAAAAAGTTTTTTTCGGCAGTATATTACCTAGGTAGTTGAGATTTATTATCTTTATTAACGATAACTTACTGATAAATAGCTAATGTCAGATCGACAAGGTTCATGGTTTATTTCCGTGAGGTTGGAAGAGTGATTTTATTATCAATGACTGAACCTTGAAGATTGTTTCTTTGGTTTATTAGATCATTGTATGAATATATCCTAAAAATTAATTATCGCCACCGCAATCTAAGTGTTTTTACATTTTATTCAAAATATAATCGAGAAAGGTTATTACATGTAACCATGACTGATTACTTTCAAGGCCAGATCGGCCCCATCATAAAAACATATACTCCAGATTAACATGATGCGGAAACATTAATTTTTCTATATGTTAACCGAAAGTAACTTTCTTAACGTCTTGCATTTGAGTGCAAGATCATCTAGCTTTTAAGAAGCTTCGTTAATTTTCAATAATAACTCTTTTAATGGTTATGTATGCCGAGCGAGATAGGTTCTCATATTAATAAAATGACCAGAAGGAAACGTTATAGTGAGAGTAATAAATCAGAATAATGATTTCGTATCTACTGAAATTGTCAATATGATTTCAACTTTGCGCAACCTCAGGAAATTACAAAAGCTCACCCAAAGAGATGTTGCCAAGTTAACCGGAATAGCCTATCAAAATATTTGTCGTATGGAGAAGGGGGGTGTCACACCCACATTGCCGTTCTTAATAAAATACATCAATGCAATTAATTCTAAATTAGAAATAACAAAGTTAGAAAAAGTTTTAAAAACTCAGCATAGTGAATGAGTATCGATTTGTTAATTTAATGGTTAAGAAATACCAAGAGTTGCCTAATTTAATAATATGAATGTTATAGCCAATAATTTAAATTATTTTTAATTTCCTTTGAATAACAGTGACTGTACCTGCTAAATGTAAAAGTCTGGAAATTTTACTTGTTAAAAAACTTTTGTGTAAGTATTGATATTTCACCGTTGAGTCAGATATGCACGTCTATTGAATGAGATGGGTTAACAACGGCCAACTCCCTTTCATCCTGCTCCAAAATCATCGTTCTAATAGAGATAAGCCATTGCCTACGTTATGCGAGCGTAGCTTAAAGAATGGTTCACCCTCTGCCCCCATATCCTCATTTAACAACTGACTTGTCTGTTAACGGCTAGTTTTGAGGCTCTGGTCACAAATTCAAACTAATTTCTTAAAGTTACTATCACTTGCAGTCAAACCGGCTGGAAAAGCACCGTGCCTAAACTACGCTTTAACATGTAAGGCTTAACAGCCTGCATCAATGCCAACTTTTAGCGCACGGCTCTCTCCCAAGAGCCATTTCCCTAGACCGAATATAGGAATCGTATTCGGTCTTTTTTTTATGCCCTTTTTGAATCAACCACTTACAGTAAAATCAATCACTTAGCCCCACACTGTTACCCCTCATTCCTCCCTGTAGGACCCTCTGTCGCCATTTTGTCGCCATTTTTGGCAGCGATTTGAGCGCCTAAAATTGATAAGGGATTATTGGTTAGTGCGTCCTCTAAATGGTCGGGAGCGAAGTGCGCGTAGCGCATGGTTACCCGAATATCCGAATGACCGAGAATACGCTGCAGCACAATAATATTGCCCCCGGCCATCATAAAATGACTGGCGAAGGTGTGGCGTAGAACGTGGGTCATCTGGCCCTCGGGGAGTGTAATGCCGGTTAACCGGATCACCCGATAGAATTGCTTATAGCATGGCTCAAAGGCCTGGTCTTTGCGGGCCAGCAGATCGTTGTAAAGGCTTTGACTAATGGGTACCGAACGGTTTTTCTTACCTTTGGTATTGATGAAGGTGATTTTATTGGGGGAGAGCTGAGAGCCTTTCAACTTGGCGGCTTCGCTCCAACGTGCGCCGGTTGACAGACAGACTCTGACTATAAGCGTTAACTCAGGATTTCCGTGAAGTTCGCAGGCGGCCATCACCCTGGCAACCTGGTCTAATGTTAGCCAGGCCATTTCTCTTTCAGGCTGATCAAACTCGCGAACGTTTTCCAGTGGGTTAGGGTAGTTGAGTTCCCCCAAACGTTTAAGCTCATTAAAAACCGCCCGCAAAAAAGCATGCTCGCAGTTCACTGTACCGGTAGTGACTTTGCGTGATTTTTCACTGGTGTTAAAACCATTATCTATCAGTCCGCGCAGGCGGCGATCGCGATAGTGCGCCCAGTCTTTGGCGGTGATATCGATGGCAATCGGGTCGCCCATGCCTTTGCTAATGATCCTCAGTTTACCCAGGCGACCTTTTTTGTCGCTGAGTGAGCAACCGTGCAGCTTGTACCAAAGTTCGACTAAATCGCTGAGTGTGCGCTTATCCTCTTTTTCGCCCAGCCAGGGTTTGGCATTTGCCTTTTCTAGTTTGTATTGCTCAAAAGCTATGGCCTCACCCTTAGTCGTGAACTGTTTTCTTATCCGCTTACCTTCACGGCCTGTAGGGTAAAATTCACACAACCATTTTCCTGTGGGAAGCTTTCTAACGGGCATAATGTGACCTCATAGAACATGAGGTAAAATACTGTATGAAAAAACAGTATTCAATGTTTATTTTTTGAGCTTCACACAGCAGGTATAACAAGCCCCACATCAGCGGGGCAGGGGACTATACCCAGAGATTGCCTTGATCGCTGCGCCCTGGATGCGGAGGGACGGGGTTGATTAATGTTGGTTTTACAATGATATCGGTGATCGACTCTAAAGATTTAAAGGTGCAGCCGCAGTTAATATTGGTGCATTGGTGGTAGCGTTCCTTTGTTTCAGTACTGAGGTAGCGGCTGGATCTGGTATGCGCCGAACGTTGGCACATTGGGCAGTTCATCATGTTTTTACCCGCCTATAGCTTGAATTTTTAGAGTTAAACGTTCACTTGTTTGATTATGCAAGAATAAACTTGCATAATCAAATTCACCCTAACTCTGCTTCTTCATAACCCACATCAGACAGCAGCACCTCTAAATTCAACGTGGTGACAAAACCGCTATTGCTAAGGCTGTGCTGCACCTTGCTGATAATCCAAGGCTGAGCATCAATCACCGCCTTAAATCCGCTGACTGATACCGGCATTTCTGGAAATAGATCCGCGCGGCCCATAGCCAACGTAAGCGAGAATTCGGCAATTCCGCGCTGTAGTTTGTCCCACTTAGAGGTTGCTGCGCGCATGGCAGCTAATTTAGTGGCATAGACCGTTGTCAGGGCGAGTACGT
The DNA here is from genome assembly GCA_963742005.1 of uncultured Gammaproteobacteria bacterium. Classification (GTDB taxonomy): domain Bacteria; phylum Pseudomonadota; class Gammaproteobacteria; order Enterobacterales; family Enterobacteriaceae; genus Rouxiella. The sequence continues at coordinate 217,932 of CAVUKG010000001.1, forward strand.
TATTCTCTGTTCCCGCCATATATTCCCCCTCACGGGCCTCCGGTGTTTTTACTGTCTTGGCCTTAGCTACTTTGGCGCTCGGATGCTGCAAGGCGCGCAGATGCCGCTGCTTTTTCTTACGCTGCACCTTGACCTTTTTTGGGGCCGGATCTTTAGTATGCAACCAGCTTGCGGTTACACCGGTGTATGCGCCACGGTCGGCAATATTGAAACTGTGCTGGTCGCCGTCTTGGCGGGTGAGGGTGATTTGTGGGATAGGTTTTCCACTGGCCGTAACGCCACTGCCCGGTTTGATAAACAGCAACAGCCCCTGTTTCACGGCAGCTACTGCGCCGTTTAGCGTTGCCAGTCGGGTAATAAATTTGGCATCCGTCTCCTGAGTTTGATCGATATGCGGTATCGCAATCTTTTCCAGCCCGTCAGCCAGCGAGGCTTTAAGCTTGTTGCGCTCGGCAATTTGCTTAACCACTTCTCCTAACGTCGTATCATGATAGGACAAAGCTCGGCGCGAATTCAGTGAGCCTCTAAAATCTGCGCTTCGTGCGCGGATCACTAGCGTATCTGGCGCGCCGTGATGCTCGACCTCATCCACGGTAAAACTGCCTTTGCCGATCAGCGCCGTACCTTTCCAGCCGAGGAAAACTGACAGGACGGCTCCGCGTTCCGGCATGGCTATCAGCCCGTCGGCGTCGTCAAGCTCGATATCAAGCTGGTCAGCTTCAAAGCCGCGGTTATCGGTGAGATTGAGGGAAATCAGTCGCGACCGGATATTTTTCGTGATGTCCTGCTGGTCGAGGCTAAGCATAAAGTCAGGGGTAGTTTCTGCCCCAGCGGATACGCCAATCATGAAAAGGCACCTCCCGCCTGGGAAGCCATGCTGCCTATGACCGATTGCACGCCAGAGGCCAGGCTATTGCCTTGGCCCAGAAGGTCGCTAGCCTGCTTTCTTAAATCACCAAACATCGTGATTAATGACTCATCGACGCGCAGAAGATCCACAGTGAACTCTATCCGGCGGCTGCTGCCATCGGCAAAGAACTCCGATGAATGGGTTTCGATATTTTCAATCACGTACATGCCGTGTATGGTGCCATCCCCGCCAATCAGCGGCCAGGCGCGCCCAAGGTCAGCCTGCGCTTTGAGGGCAACTACTGAAATCTTTCCGCCGGTGATTTCCGGCAAGAGCCTGCCGGTCAGCGTCATTTTTTCATCGCCCGGTCCCAGAAACTGCGCCGTCGCACGTTGTCCCACGCGGCTATTGGTTGGCCAGCGGTAATCGACCTTGTGCTGTAAACCCTGATAGGGCAGGGTCTGACGCATAAACACCATCATGCCCAAAGTCATCATCATGCTATTGGCTCCTTAGTCATTTCCCATCTGGCTGCGCTGGCGTGCCAGTCGGTCACGTTCCTGCCGTTGACGGTCTTGGGCCATCATCGCTAGCGCATCGTCTTTACTCATGCCTGCCGGAATGGTTATCTGGTAGTGGTTGGTCGTTTGGCTGCGGTCAACGTAACCACTGCTCACGCCTGCCGTCACCGGCACATAACTTACTGCGCCCCCGAGAGCAAAGGGCATACTTTCATCTGCGGACAGCTGATAACCACCGCCACCGAATGCCGCATTGCCTGGTTCGTCATTTCTGGGAACCTTGTCGGCCAGCCCGTTAGATTTATCATCAATCAGCCCGAGCTTATCTAGCACCCAGTCAATCCCAGTGCGCAGCTGGTTGAGTGCATCGAGGGGGGTACGCAGCGCAGTGCCAATCCATTCACCAAATTTTTTCCCCGCGTTGCGGCAGCTGTCGAGCGATTCCTGCGTTGATTTCACCGGCGCAACCAGCTCTTTAAACCAGCTCCACGCACTCTTGACCTTATCGGCCAGCCATCCGAAATGATCGGTGAACGGGGCCAGCGCATCACCGACCGGCATAAAGGCGGCCATGATGCCCTCCATTACGCCGCCAAAAAAGGCGCTAATAGGTTCCCAGTATTTGCGGATCATTAATACGGCCGCAACAATGACCGCAACCGCTGCGACGACAGGGAGAGTTATTGCACCAAAGACACCGGTAATCGTGCCCCCAGCAATACTGAATGCAGCGCCAAGGAACCCGGCACCGGCAATCAGCATGTTCAGTCCGGCCATCACCGGCCATGCAATCAGCCCGAGCGCGCCAATGGCACCGACTAGCACCAGGCCAGCCGTTGCAGCATTGCCCAGCCCTCGCGCAAGCTCGGGGTTATTCTTAATCCACTCATCAACTTTTAGCAGGAATGCCTTTAAGTTCTGGGTGAGTTTTCGCAAGCTGCTGTCCTGCAGGTCAAAAAGGTCAGTGCCGACCGCTTCGTAACTTGACTTCAATTGCTTAAGGTCACCGCCGAGATTGTCCTGCTGAATGTTAACCAGCCTCTCGGTGCTGCCATCCGCTTGCCTGAATATTTCGGTTAATTTCTCCAGCTTGCCGCTCAATGCATCATCCAGCAGTATTGCCGCCGATGCGGCTGCTTCCTGTCCAAAAATGACTTTCATATATTCGGATTGCTGTGCTGTTCCAAGCTTGTTCCTTTTGAAAGATTTTTGTATTTCTTTCAAAACAGTGAACATAGGTCGCATATTGCCTTTGCTGTCTGCGGTCTTAACTTTCAACTCTCCCAGCGCATCAACTGCTTTGCCGACCGGAGCCTGTAGGCGCATAAGCATGGCGCGCGTGCCCGTTCCCGCCATGCTGCCGGTAATCCCCTTATCAGCCAGTGCGCCTATCATTGCGGTGGTCTGTTCAACGCTAACACCAGCGTTTTTCGCGACGGGTGCGATATAGGTCAGGGCATCATTCAGCCCTTCGAAATTGGCCGCCGTTTTGTTTAGCGTGGAGGAGATCACATCACCCAGATGTGAGACGCGATCGTTAGTCAGACCAAAGGCATTTTTACTGCTCATTAAAAGTTTAGCGTTCTCTTCCATCGAACGTTCATTCGCCAAAGCCATATTCAGCGTGACCGGTGTTGCGGCCATAATCGACTGAACATCGCCACCTCCTTTGGCTATGATATTTTGAGCCGCCGCTGCATTACCAGAAGAGGCTGCCGTGTTGTCACCTATTTGCCGCGCCTGAGTCCGTAGTGCTTTCATTTCTGGCGAGTCTTTTTCAAACCCCAGCGTTGCCTGTAGCGTCGAGTTTTTTTGTGCAAAGTCAAAGCCTGGCTTAAGCACGGCCAGCTGCGCCATTGCGCCGACCGTGGCCATTCCCACACCTGCGCCACCCACGCCTCGCACTTTGCCCGACAACCCTTGTCCCGCTCGGTAACGCTCACTGACGCGATTAAGTCTTTCCTGTTGCTGGCTCAGGCGTGCTAATTCCTGCTTCTGGCGGACAAGACTGTTTCTTGCCGCATCGGCTGCCGATTTGAGGCGCTGCTGCTCCGAACTGAGCCGTTTGGTCGAGATACCGGCAGCATTCAGTGCTTCCCGCTGCTGCTGCACGGAAAGGCGCAGGCCAGTTTGTTTAGTTTGTAATTCGGCGGTCGCGCGTTTGGATTGTTCAAACAGGCGGATCTGGGCCTTGGTCGGGTTGGCTGTGTTCCTGATTTGAATGGCTAGCGCGGCGGTTTCCTGCTGCGCTTTTTTAAGTGCCTGGGTGGTGACTGCAAGCTGGGTGCTGCTTTTGCGAAAACCCTCAACTTTGGAGGCCTGGGCGTTTAATTGCCGCAGGTTTTCTTCGGTCTTTTTGACATTCCCTGACAGGGATTTGGTGGCATTCTGGATAGCTTTAAAAGGGCGGCTCGCCTGGTCAACGGCTTTAAGCAGCACCTGCAATTTCAAGCTGTTACTCATCAGTGTTTCCGCTTCGCAATAAGGCTTTGTGACGCCAGTCCATTAACTCGACCAGCGTCATATTGAACATTTCAGAGGGTGGCCAGTGAAATAAAATAGCGATATCGGCCATCAGGTCGTTAACCATAAGCCCACGCGGCCACTCTACCTCTCCGACTTCGGCGATAAAAAACTAATCACTTTCCCTGCCAGTGTCACAAGGTCAGGCAGGTCCATATTGCTGACCTCGTCCTTAGTAAGACTGGGTAAGGTAAGGCGAGGCAAGACAATCAGCAGGGCGTCGACGTCGGCATTTGCCAACGAGGCCAGGCCCACGCCGCGCAATGAACCCGCGTTAGGTTTGATAATCTCTACCTGGCTAATTTCGGTTTCACCGCGCTTAATCGGGGTTTCCAAAGTCACCGTGTTTTCGTTCAGTTCCATGATATTTTTCTCTTTAAAAGTTCAGTGAAGGCCAGCGGTTTAGTCCTGGCCGGGCAGGCTACAAGCCGATGTTTTTGCGGTGTTCTGCCAGCAGGTCTACGCCGTTCACCTTTTCAATCATGTTGATGGTGTCGATTTCGACCAACTCCTGACCGCCCCAAATCAGTTTGTAATAGGTGCATTGGGTAGAGACTTTGGTTTCGGTGTCTTCACCCTGTTTCTTCTCACCCATATCAATTTCTTTATGACGCCCGCGCATCACCACTTCGACGGCGGTTGTCTCGCCGGTGTCGTCACGCTGGTAAGAACCGGCAAAACGCAGCGGCACGCCTGCAATTTGGGCGCTACCCCACTGCTTTAACACCAGATCGTCGATACCGCCCATCGACCATTCAACTGTTAGTGCATCGTCATCTAACCCAAGGTCGACCGGTGCGGTGCCGTTCATGCCGCCGCCGCGATAGTTCTCAAGTTTGCGGGTCAGCTTGGGCAGGGTGATTGAGGACACAACGCCCTGATAGCTGTTGGCATCGTTGAACAAATTCAACATCTTTAGTTTTTTGGGCAAAGCCATGCTGGAGGCTCCTTAATTACTGTTTACGGATGCAGAGAAATCAGCCAGGTAGGTGTCGGTGATGCGCTGGCGCAATGTCAGGTCTTCGAGTGGCGGGACGGGCGTATAGTCATAGTCAATAAACAGCTTGCCCGCCTTGAGGGTGTCTTTATCGTTAGCGCTGTCGTCATACCAGGCACTTGCGCCAATCAGATAACCGGCGTTGACCAGCTCGCGGAATTTGGCATTGATACCGTCAATTAGGTCTTTTATCAGCGATGGGGTCATGGGTTTATCGTTAGCCCACATGTGTGCCTCAGCCATAGTGTCCGCGATCACCTGCGCGCTTCGGGTATAGTTTTCAAACTGGAAAAGAGGGTCGTCGGAGCAGGTACGGTTACCCCAGAAACGGAAGCCGTCTTTACGAATAAGCGTGGTGACGCAGGCCTGATTCAGCAAGTCAGCGTCGGTGCCCACGGCCTGCAAGTCCCAGAAGACGCTCGCCGATACGCCGGTTACACCGTTCACGCCGACGTTGGACAGCGTTTTGTGCCAGCCGGTAGCCTGGTCGATTTTGGCGCGTAGCCCCATCGCGCGCGATACGGCGGAGGCCGTCTCGGATTTATTGGCCGTGGTGTTCCAGTTGATAAAGTCCGGCCAGATCAGCATTAGCTCGCGCTGGCTAAAATTGTCGCGGTAGGCGACAGCCTCTGACAGGGTTTTACAGCCCCACGCAGAAATATAGCCAAAGGCTCGCAGCTGCTGACAAACAGCCGCCAGCGAGGTCGCGACCTCCAGCGTGTCTAACCCTGGCACGCCCAGAATCCGTGGTTTAACACCAAGCTCGGTTTGTGCACTCAGCAGCGCTTTCATCCCGGTATAGCGTCCGTATTCGTCGGTCGTACCGATAACGTTGGAGACGGTTTCCGCGTCGGTCTCGCCTTCTGCCACGCGCACCACGACCGTGACCGGCTTACTTTGGTCAGCAATACCCTGCAGCGCGGCAGACAGCGTGCCTTTGGTGCCCGCTTTGGCGATCGCTGCCTGCACGTTGGTCAGTAGCACCGGTTTATTCAGCGGGAAAGCCGTGGCGTCGGCATCTTCGGCAGTGCAGACCATGCCGATTATTGCCGTCGATACGGTTGAAATGGTGCGCGTGCCGTCATTGATTTCGACGATACGCACACCGTGATGATAATCAGCCATCTGTTTTTGCTCCATCATAGGGGGTGCGGCTAGCATGCCGCGCCCGCGCTGGAGGAGCATCCGCTCACGGACGTATCGCCATTCACACAACGAAGACATAAAAAAAGCGCCCCGAGGGACGCTTGTTCATCGTTTCATAGATTATTCTGCAGGCCTTTCCGGCCAGCTAATAGCGGGAGCCAGGCTGGTTTCAACCGCCTGCACCGCCTGAATGTACGACATCCACTCCGTAAGCATGGCTTTATCACTGTCTTTGATCATGCCGAGCAGCAGCTGCGTTTGCCATGCCTGAGTCTTGTTATTGGCCTCGCTGATCCTTGACGCCTTTTCGCTATCGGCATCTTTGATTAACGCCGCCTGCCGCGCGTCTTTATCGGTTACCCACTTTCTGCCGTTCCACTTATCATACAAGGTTGCTGGCTTGAGCAAGGTTGTGCCTGCGGGATAATCTCCTGGCTCTGTCACGACACGGGCAGAACCGTCTATTGTGCTGTAGACAATGTTGCCACGATAATCGTTTATTAACTGCCAGGTACCGTCAAAGATGCGGGCTTTGCCATCCACCGCCTCGGGCGGTTGGTGGCAGGTAGAATAATCAGCAATGCCGACGCCAACAGAGACATACTCTTCAACGCTGTCGGTATATTCGCCTGTAACTGAGTGATAGTTATATACCGTCAATAGGCCCGACGCTGTCGCCAGCCCGTTATCGTCCAGGCTGGGATAAACAATTCCCTCCTCGATCGGCAAAGTTTCGTTCTCAACTAATCCCACATTGGCACTGATTTCATTGATTGAGTCAGCCATTACGCGCCCCTTACGATATAGTTAAATGCCACGTTACGCGGGCGAGTTTCATTGCCGCCTGTCAGCTGCGTACTGTATTTAATGTTAAGCATACCGTTAACCCCACCACCGGAAGTAATCGCGTTATCAGTAGATAACAGCTGGTCGCCCTTCTTGTCGTTTGGCGTGACCACCGAACCGTCATAGGCATCCCAGGCAGAGATATTGTGCGCATGGCTGGCGAGTTGATGGCCTTGGGCGGTCAGGACTTTACGACCGCTGTCCACGCCGCGCCCGTCATCCAGCCCGCGGATAAACTCCCCACGCAGATCGGGCAGTTTCAGCGTGGGGTAGGCCTTAGCAAGTTCGGGATAAGCCGTGGCGCTAAAAGACGCACCGTTGCATTTTAGCCAGCCGCTCGGGGCGTTCGCCGTGGGCCACGGCAGCGGAATGCCGACAGGCACAAGGTTATTGATTACAGCGTCATCCCGCACCGCCTCGACCCAATTATTCCAGCCGTTTACCGCACCATTGTAGGAACGGAAATACCTTCTGTTGGTAGTTACTGCATGTATGTTTTGCGAGATAACGCCACCTGAACCAGATGCTATAACCTGTACTGTGCCATATGCTCCAGACATTGACACCGGACCATTAATAAAGCCCCCACCATAATAATTTCCGCTTTCTGTAAGCACATTAAGGTCAACGCGTGTGCTGACTTCTGTAGGCCGCTGCGTGGTTGACGTCCAGGTTGACCAAGTAGTGCTGTTGTCTGAAATCGCTCCATAGCGTATAAAGCGTCGGTTGGTATAGGCAGCAGTTGCCACTGCTGTAGCAAACTCCTGCACAAAGCGCGTATCGCTATAGTTAAGGTGCGTCAATACTCCAATAGAGCCTAGCGAAGGGTTATTCGGAGCAGCGGCCGATACGGGGTAGATGCCTGAGGCGTTTACACTATCAAGGTCAGAGGTCAACCCTGGCATAAGCGCCAGTGCACCTACCTCTTTAGCCGATGGCGGGGTTGATTCGTCATAAATCCTGCGCCAACCATTTGCATTAGTGGAAATTGCATCGAAATTGAATTTGCCTTCACCGCCACCCGCCGTGCGGATATACATTTCCCCATTTGAGAATATCAATTGAGTCAGGGAATTGCCTTCATCCCACACGCGACGAATGTTAAGCAGGGTCGCAGCGTAAGTGACATTGCCTAATGGTCCGTCTTCAATAGTTCCTGAAACACTAACAAACTGTGTCTTAGACGTAATCGACGTATCATCCAGTCGGGTAATATCACTATCCATCGCGAAAGCTTTACCCGCAACGTCAATATTCCCGTGAAGAGTTTTGCGTATAGCATCGTTTAATGAGCTAAGTTCAGAGAAATAGTTAGCAGTTTCCAGATACTGCATATGTGGGTCAGTGGCGGCAAGATGCGCGCTCATTAAATTATCCGCGTATGCCTTAACCTCAATTACCGCCTCATCGACATACTGACGCGTCGCCAGCACAATCGACGGGTCGATTTTTAGCGTCACCGCCTCAGTGCTGTTGACGATCAGGATCATGCGCACAATCTGCGTGCGGCCGCTTCCTTCTTGCAATAGCGGCTTGTACGTTTCAGGGCAGTTCGCCACGGCAATCATATCGCCGTCACTGTCATACAGGCCGATTTCACGGATCCAGAAACCGCCCTCATTTTCGGGAATAACCTGTTCAGCGATAATCTGGCTGCTGTTGGCGGTATCAATGCTTAACGAGTTAAGGGCCGCGCGTCGCTTTTCTGCGACCAGCGCCGCCTGTGCAGGATTAGGTGAGGGCAATTCGCCGTTGCCGTCACCGACGGCCATCTGGGTAATTTGCAGTTGGGTGCCCAGCGCGGCCATGTTCGCCAGCTTGGCCGCGCCGAGGTTAGTTAGCAGGGCAAAATATTTTGCGGTCATGCATTTACTCTCACGTTGTCAATGATGTGAATACCTACACCAGAATAGCCAGCACCGCCAACGCTGATCACTTCGGGGCTGTAGGGATAAACGGTCAGGGTGTCGCCGGCGTAGCTGGCAACGCTAACCGGTAAGGTGCCGGATGTTTCAAGGTTAATGGACAGCCCGATAAGGTGGCGGCTACAGGGTTTTGCATCGGCTATCAGTCGTTCAAGCTCCTGATACATTTCATCGGTAATGCCGGTATCAAGCACGCCGATTTCAAGCCGGAAAGTGCCCGGCTGTTCGTTGCTTTGCCACCACTCGATCACGCGGATTAAATAACCTAGCGGTTCAACGACACGACGCAGCGCACCTATGGTGCCCTTGTGGCGGTGCACCGATCGCGAGGCGGCCACCACCGAGCGCTTGGTGGACTCCGACCACTTTTCATTCCAGCTATCTACCGACCATGCCCACGCCAGATAGGGCAGTAATGCCAGCGGGCAGTCGTAGGCATTCCACAGCGTGCGAAGCGGTACGGGGATGGTTTCAAGCTGGGCGCAGGCCTGCGCGGCGGCTACTTCGAGCACGCTGGAGCCTGCGGGCATAAGCCGGTCAGTCATGACGTACCCCAATCTCAATGGTGCTTTCGGTGCAGTTTCCTGCCTGCGTTTTGTCCAGGATAAAGTCGGTGGCTGGCTCGGTTAATGCAACGTACTCAACCCCGGCAACCCGAAGCACGGCAGCGTATGCCTGGCGGCGAATGCTGCGGCCAAGCTTGCGTTGTTCGGCAATGAATGCCGCGAGCTTTTTACCAGCCTCGGCCAGGCACGGGCCTGCCGCCACGTCGTCATAAAGATAAAGCGTGGCGCTAACCTTATAGTTTGTGATTACCGCCGACTGCACCGTGACCCGGTCGGCTACCGGTCGTACATTTTCGGCATTTAGGGCGGCTTCAACTGCCGATAGAAGTGCAGCGCTGGCCTCACCGTTACCGTCGCGCGTAAGCACGGTAACGGTGACGGTGGCCGGGGAGGGGCTGATAGCCGATGCGTCGGCGATCGTCCCGTCAACGCTGCGAGCGTGCCACTCGTAAGCGCCGGTCGGACCGGCGACGCTTAGCCCTTCGAAAGATTGCTGAATACGCAGTAAAAAATCGCTATCGTTCTCCATTACGGCAGGCGTTGGGGGAATGGTGCTATCGTCTGCGGCAACCAGCGTCAGGCGCACAACGTTGTAATTTGCCCCCATCTGGTCAAGGTCTGAGCCGGTCGCGTATGCCAGCATCACCGCCCGCGCCGCTTCGTTAACGCGCTGACGCAGGAGCACTTCCCGGTAGGCATTTTCCTGTAGCAGCTTAACAATCGGCTCGGACTCTAACGTCAGCGTGTGAGCAATGGCGTGCTGCTCGTCCTCCGGATAAAGAGAAATTAGCGTGGCTTTACGTTCGGCCAGCAGGCTTTCGTAGTCCAGCGCCTCTACTACGTCAGGCGCGGGCAGCTGGCTCAGGTCAAGAATCGCCATAGTTTTAGCTCACCGGTAGTGAAAGAGAAAAGGTTGAAGAAGTATCAACTCGCTTGCCGGTCATCTCGACAACCATCTGCCCGGCGTCTCCGGCCTCAAAAGTGATGCCGGTCAGCGTGATGCGCGGTTCCCAGCGCAATACGGCCATATAGCAGGCGGCCATAATTTGCAGGCGCAGCGCGGCGTTCTGCGGCTGGTCAATCAGGTCGGACAGCAGCGAGCCATATTCACGGCGCATTACGCGCGAACCGATGGGCGTGCCAATAATGTCACTCAGTGATTGGCGGATGTGGTCGAGGTCGTCGATAGCCTCGCCGGTCGCGCGGTTCATACCGAGATAATTTGCGTTAGCCATAGGTACCCCTGGTCTGTGAACCACCACTTTCGACGCCGCCGTGTTTATGATCGTCTATCGCGACGCCGTTGGAGGTGAACGCGCCGCCGGAGTGGCTAAACGCTCCGCGCAGCTCACCGCCGTCGGTAACAGTTAAAGTTTTGGTTATCAGCTGCTGAGTGCATTCTACCGTCGGCGTGTCCAGGGTGATTTTTTGCGACGCGGTGACCAGCACAACTTTGGTTTTTGCGGTGATGGACTCGGATGCTTCAACGTTCGCGGTTTTGGTGCCGACGGCGATTAGCGCGCCCGTTGAAGGTTCGTACTCGATCAGCGCACCGTCAGGAAAGGTTACGTTCAGCGCTTCGGCAGAAGCAGACGGCGCAGGGAATTCATCGGAGAAAATGCCGGGCAGCACGAACGCGGCGTCAAGCTCGCCGCCCAGGGAAAAAATAATAACCTGCTCACCCACCGATGGGGCGAACCAGGTGCGAGAATTGCCTGCGCGGGCGGTCAGCCATTGCAGCCAGTCGGTGTGGTTTTCTCCGGTCTGCACGCGGCACTTGCCCGCCACCAAATCAACTTCGGTGACGGTGCCAATGCGGATCAGGTTGCGGATTAGGCGCAGGGTATCGTTTAGTTCAGGGAGTAGATTCATGTGACGATGATGCACCGCCATTATAAACTAACTCAAACTAATATTTATGTGCTATCAATGGCAAAACAAGTACTGATAAAAGCTAACATTGATGGGGTAATGCTGTGAGTGTTGAAAATGAAAATAATATATTTATTAGTAAGAAAGTGGTTTTTGCGGCCATATTTATAATATTCGGAATTTCAGTAACTCCTTTAATTATTTATTTTTATAAAATGAATGATAATTCACTTTTCCATTATGTTGATTTTTCATCTAAAGGTGATGACTGGTCTAGTTTTGGCTCTCTTTTAAGTGGTTTGTTTACATTAGCAGGGAGTTTAGCTACTACGGCAACATTGCTCTTTTTGATTAAACAAGATGCTGAAAATAATAAGGTTCGTAGTGAGCAAATCAAATCAGAGCGGGAAAAATCCACCTTTGAAAAATACAAGATTCATTTGGAGATGTTTAACGACATTTTAAATAGTATTGAGTCGAGAGAAAGAAGTAGCATTTCCTTCATAAATCGCACTGTTTTATATAGAAAGATATTCCCTGAAAATAATTTCAATCACTGTGATACTTCAATTTTTTTAGGGGATGATCCTAGGGTGTCTATGTTGGTTGAGCTTAGTCAAACAATAGGATCAATCATCACTCGCATTAAAAACAAACAATATGAGAGTGAAAGTCGTTATATTTTTGAATGCTTAAGTGCTATTCACCTTGCCTTGGAAATTCAAAGTAATAATGATCTTAAGAATGGTGATGTTTATATTGATGAGGGTAATATAATGTTTAATGCTTTTTACCTAGATAAGTATTTAAATTCCATTCATTTGATAATTCATGAACTAAGGTTATTCGCAGGAAGTTCGGGCCTTCCTGAGATTTCATTAAATAAATTTGAAATAATAGATTTAAAGGCTTGGTCTGTAAGGGCAAGTTTTATGGCGCCGCACAGCACTGATATGGTTTCTGATAGCTCAATTAGATTTTACACGGGAAATCAAGATTTCACCAACTTCATGTATAGTCTTGGTAATCTAGTAAAAGCTCATAAATATTGCAATAACAAAATCATAACCACATACAGTTGGATTATGAACTTCCTCATGAGCACAGACAAGATAAAGAAAATAACAACGGGCGTAGATCAAGAAGCCATTAAAGCACAACTGATTGAAGTTTTGTTAACTGATAAAGCTAAGGCGGAGCAATCATTAGAACCATTTGATATTATTGAGGAAAATATTGATTTTTTACAAAGCTAATGATCCTAATCATCGCTTGTATAACTATAATCAAATAGGATATATAAAGTAAATATTTTCAATAGTTAAAAATAGTTCAAGATTATTTTTTCAACTTCTAGAACGTCATATTCACTTATTCCCACCAACGGCCTGCTATCATACCGCACGTCTTTATTCTGGCTAATTTTAGACGGTCGGTCCCGCAGGCCGTAATGGTGTACTCGCGCCATCCACTGAACGGCCCCGGCAAACTCTAGGGTCGCATCATTGCCCGTAGCCTTGGCTTTCAGGTACTTATTAGTGCGCAGTTTGCTAAACATTTCACGCTTAATACGACCTTTCTTGGCCCTGGCCGGCTGCTTTTTTCGAGCTGCAAACGGCGTGCCGTCCGGGGCGCGCTGGGCTTTGATGTTTTGTTGCTGACTGGTGCGCAGCTTCTTTGCAATCTCTGCGGCCATTTTCTTACGTGCAGCGGGCGAGAGGTTGGCGATCAGCGCCGCTAAACGTCCTTCAAATACCTGAAAATCACTCATGCCATTCACTTACTAACTCACCGTGTATGTACAATTGCCACGGGCGAGTGATGTTTTCCGGCTCTGCCGGTTCCGGCACATGGTCGACGTGCAGTGCGCCGTCGATCTCCTTCACAATAACCCGCTCGGTAAGCTGCAAATCAATGCTGATATCAACCGTATTGTCGTTGATCACATCGACCTTGAAGGTATAACCGGTCTGGCGTTTTTCAGGCGTGGCCATAATGTCCGGCTGGTTGACGCGCAGCCAGGCAAGTATCGGCACAACCAGCAAATCCACGTCTGCGGAATAGTCGGTAATAACGATATTGACCTGGTACTGATATTCGAACGACAGCGACGGGGCCAGCGTCGAGACTACGCGGCCGCGATCGATAAACATATTGAAGCTGTCGGGATTGCGTTGCAGATAAGGGGATGCCTTGGTTAAGGCCTCACGCAGCTGTTGCGGTTTTAGCATGATGATTCTCCTGGCAAAGTTTTACAGCCTCGATCTGCAGGCCGCAGGCGGCTAGCGCCCCTTCAAGCTGGCGAATATCGGCGCTCAGGTCGCCGTTGGTTTTAGGATCACTGGCCGGAAACGGGCAGCTTGTTACCCTCGGACACCCAATGTAAATAATCGTTGGCGTTGGTAAAAGCGGGGCGCTGTTGCAGCCGGATAACATCATTAGGCAAAGCAGTATTAAACCAATCTTTGAGGGTTGCATTTTCAGTGATTAACCTCTGCATTTTCGCTTCACGATTGCGCGCCGCTGAGCTGGCATAGCCGAGCGATACGCGTAGGGCAAGTTCGCTTTTTTCACGCTCAGCTGACTCGGTTTGCAGGCGAGCAATTGCGGCGTCGCGGCTTTCAATCCCGGCAGATAAGGTAGCGACTGTCCGATTAACAGTTGCCAGCTGGCCGCGCAGGTGATGGCTGTAGACACCCAGTGCGAATAGTGCCAACAGCGCGACAGTCAACAAACCGATGACAGTGCGCATCTCACACCCCGCTCATACAAAGTTTGCGTTCGGCCTGGCGACGACGCTCCAGCCCTGCAGAAATCACTCCCTGCACATACACCCAGCGGGGCAGTTGGTTGCAGGCTTTTTGCCATTCCCCTTTATTGATAAAAAATGCCAGCGTTGATTTACAGGCTGCAGAAATACCCACGTTGAAGGCGAAGGCCACCACCGCGTCATAAACCGGCTGCGGCATCGTGATGGCCATACATCGTGAAATGGCCCGTTCAACAATTAAGATGTCAGCAATCAGGTTGCTTGCCGCCTGACGCTCGGTCACCTGACTGCGGGAAATGACACCGGCGGTGTGACCAATACCGTTGGTCCACGTTCCCGCCTGGCATTGGTAAGGTGAAAGCTGACAGCCTTCGAAATCGGCAATCAGGCGTAAGCCGGCTTGTGAGGTGTGCAGCTGCTGATAGTCCGGCAAGGTCGCGGCGATTACTAACACGGCACCTGCCAGGCAGCGTTTAACGAGTGTATTCATTCGCTTCCTCTTCGCTCATTCCTCGCGCCCGCAGCAGTTCCCACGTTTTGCGCTTATAGCGCCAGTTAACAATCGCGCTTACCAGATTGATAATGAGTGTCCCGACCGCGACCAGGCTGCCGACGATAAAGGCGATATCCTGCGGTGAATGGCGCGAGAACCACGCCAAAAGGATCGCCACGAAATAGGCCACGGCCGATTTAATCCATTCCATTTTTAATCCCAAAGTTGAACGGTTTCGCGCACGGTGGAGGCTGTCACCTCCGGCAGTTCTACCGCGTGACCGTGAGGGAGAATGACTCCCATGCTCGCCAGACCCAGATTGGCGGCAAGGACTTGTTCAAAAACCGACGCGGTACGCCCGTAATAGCGCCAGCAAAGTAAGTCGAGGGTATCTCCCTGACGTGCGTACACTCTCATCACAGCAGCCCGATAATGCAGGCCGAACGATCGGCAATCTTGCTGATACTGAACCGCGCATCACGCCAAAACTCCGAGGCCGAAACGTCGATTTCCTCGGCCTTTCGCGTGCCGCTGGCGTCATAGCCGCGATAGCGTTCAACAATCGTCGCGCCGGTCAGCGCACACACGGCGGCTTCGTAGTGGGTCAGCTTGATGCTTTCACCGTCTATGGTGTCGGCAGGCACGTCGGCAAGGGTCAGGTAGCCCGCTGCTATTTGCGCCGTGCGATAGTCGTAAAGTTCCGCGTTTACTTCGGCGATAGCCGTTTTAACCGCCTGGCGTAAACGTTCGGCGGTCACGGTGCCCTCATAGCGTAGCGAGGCGCGCAGGCTTATCAGGTCAACGTCCGGCCAGAAGAAGGTATTTTTAATCGGTTTTTCGTCGGCGTCTGACGGCTTCGGAGCCGGTATTACTAGCGACATAGTGACCTCTGAATGGGGGACGGTGGACGACGGCATGAACGCGGTAAAACCGGTGCAGCCGTCGTGCCGTCCTGCTCGGGGAGCATTCTTTTTAGCGGCTGGCCTGATTGCGTATATCACGCGCCAGTCGCTCGATATCTTTAATGACGCCGCAGCGATCGTGCAGCTGCAACGCGCGTTTTAAATGCTCTAACGCCTCCAAAGCCCTGCCCGCATCGCGAAGTACATAGCCGATAATTTTGTGCAGCTTGGCGCGCACCTGGTCAGGCATGTCTTCCGTATTGGTCATCTCCAGCGTTGCCAGCAGCGGCGCGGGATCTACCGCCTCTTTTGCCGTATAGGCGCGGGTTGCGGCTTCGGCCACGTCCTCAGCCAGCAGGTAGGCGGTGCTGTTGCGCTTGTAGTTATCCGGTGGCACCAGGCCAAAGCGCAGCGCGTAGCGGGCGATATCCAGCGCGCCGGTAATGTCTCCGGCATCGAGACGCCAGATCATGATGGTCATCAGGATGGCATCCTGCGAACCGCGCCCCTCACTCAAGACGCCGTCTACCCACGGGTTATAGTCGGGAAGCAGTTTTCGCTTTATCTCGGCTTTCTTTTCCATCGAGCGCACCTGTTTCAGCGTGCGTTTGTCTTCATTGAGCTTGAGCAGCATCCGTTCGTAGCCGTTGGCATAGCGCAGCGGGCCAGTTTCCCGCTGCGAAGCTTCGATCGCAGACTGGCGCATCATGTGACGGCGGGCAGGGCTTAACATGGCTTACTCTCCCGCAGGGGCTTCGGCGACTTCATCGACTTCTTTGGGTTCTTCCGGGGCGGGGAATTCACCCAGCTGAATGTTTTCAACCAACGCGCCGCAGGCGTAATCTTCCACCACATAATCCTCATTGATGGATTCGTAATTCTCGATGCGGTCGCGCTTGGCGACTTCATCGACCATGCGGCGGTTGGTATCTTCCTGCCAGTAAATAGACAGGTTATCCAGGCGGGTGATCAGCAGGGCGTTAGCCGGGAAATAAGGCACGCGGTAGGCGGGCAGGTTGCCAATACGTTTCTGGCTCACAATCATGTCGGCGGCCAGCGCTTCGGTGTTTGCCTGAGTTTGGTTAACCAGCGGGAAATATTTATCTGCCAGCAGCTGGCGACCGCAGATCACCACCAACTCAGGGTCTTCCTGATACCACGGCTCAATCAGAGTGTTGGTGGCATCCATTACCAGCGCATCAAGGTTGGCGTAGTCGCCGTTCTTACCGATGCGAATTGTTTCGGACACCACAACGTCATCATCATCGATAATTTTGCTCATCACCCGCGCTGGCGCATTGTTGCGATATTTCTGCAACCAGCCTACGGCCACGTCCTGTAACAGCGGATTTCTGGCGCGACTGGATGACTTTGCACGGGTAGTCCCATTAAAGCCGATCATGATGCGGTCAAGGGCCTGGCGCTTAATGATGGCGTCGCGCAGGCGAGTCTGGAAATCTTCGTAGCGCGCCCACAGGTCGAGCGTGTTGTAGCGAATATGGAAATCGTAGTTAACCTGCACGCACTCATAGCCTTCGCTATCTAGTGAGGCAAAATCGGCGGTTTCGCGTTCGTCACCGCCTGCCGTGTCGGTTGTGCTGGCAATGGAGCCACTCACGCCCACGCCGATCTTTTCTCCTTTCATTTCAGCGACCGGTACAATATTAATGCGCGTCAGGAATTCGGATGACTCCTGCACGCGGTTCATCAGCGTCTGAGTAACGGACGGCTCGACGGTAAATTTCTTATTTAGGTCACCGGTTTCAACGTTATTCAGCTCGGCCAGGCGAGACAGGAAAGCATTAAATTTAAAACGGGTAGGTTGACGCATTTTTTATCCTAATCAGTTCGGGTGTTGACGGTCGCCGTGTTGCCAGCAGGCCGTAATTAACAGTCGGTCAGCACTTCACTTTTACCGTTACCGCCGCTGGACTGCGGGCGACGCGCTTGAGTGAAGCTGTCGCGGGTCGACAGTTTTCGATTCAGCTCGACCAACTCGGCGCGATCCGCCTCGGCGGCCAGCACCACGTCGGCCAACTGGGCGTTAAAAGAGCTTTCAACCGCTGCAATCTGTGTGCGCACCTGTTCCGTTTCCAGTTGAACAAATCCGGCTACCTCCTCAACGGCGGCGTGCACGTCAGCCAGCCGCTCGTCGTCAGTAGTCTGTTTGTTGGCAAACTTGGCCATAATGCGCGACAGCAGCGAAACACCCGGATCACTGACCTCTTCAAAAACCAGCTCGGCTTCAATCGCAGCGGTAAATAGGTTGTCAGGGTGAGTTTTGCGGCTTGCCAGAGGATTGAGCGTGGCCGTCGCGCTAAATGCCAACATTTCGGTGCCAAGGCTCGCGGGGTCATCAGTGATCGCCAGTCCGACTAGGTAGGCTTCATTGGTGTCGGCAAACTTAGGATTGACCTCAATTGAGGTGTAGATTTTCTGCCGTGCCTTACTGAGTTGAACCAGATCGGGGGTTGGGTTGATGTCGCCATACAGCGCCATCTTGCCCTGCAAGGGCCCTTCGGTAATTTCTTCGGCGGTCAGTGCCGTGACGTCGCCATAGCGGCGAAAAGGGCTGTCGGGGGTGTAACCCTTGAGATGCTCCATGTTAATGCGCGCACCGAACATCGTCGGGTTGTAGTTGGTCGCCATCTGCGAGATCCACTCACGAGAAATCGCCCGACCGTCGGTGGTGGCACCCTCAACGGCGATACGAAAACGCTTTGCTTTTACGGTCATAAATCTTGCTCCGGTGGTGATTTATTTCGAGTTAAAGGCCAGTTTCTAGACCTTGCCGCGAAGTCACAACGAACACCGGTTGTGCGCCTTTTCACACAACAGACACTACGGGCGGGCGCGGGCGTGCCTCGGTAGCCTGTTGCCATGAATACAACTCCGACCCTCATCATCAGCGACCCTCGCCGACAGGCAGCCCTGCTTTACTGGCAGGGTTTTTCCGTCCGTCAGATTTCGGAGACGCTGCACCAAAAAGCCCCGACCGTGCAGAGCTGGAAAAAGCGCGACGCATGGGAAGCCGTTGCGCCCATTAGCAGAGTGGAAATCAGCATGGAAGCGCGGTTGATTCAGCTGATAGCGAAAGATGCCAAAGACGGGAGGGACTTTAAAGAAATCGACCTGCTGGGCCGACAGATTGAACGTCTGGCGAGAGTTGACCGCTATCGTCAGTCCGGCAACGAGGCAGATCTCAATCCCAACGTACGCAACCGTAATAAGGGGGAGCGCGCGCCGGTGATCAAGAACGTGTTCAGCGAAGAAGCCACGGAAAAACTCACTGAGATTTTCTTAGAGGGAGCGTTCGACTATCAACTGCACTGGCACGAGGCAGGTCTGCAGCACCGTATCCGCAACATCCTCAAATCGCGCCAGATTGGCGCAACCTATTACTTTGCCCGTGAAGCTCTGCTCGATGCGCTAACCACCGGCCGTAATCAGATATTTCTCTCAGCTAGTAAAGCCCAGGCGCACGTTTTCAAAAACTACATCATCGACTTTGCGCGGCAGGTTGACGTTGACCTGAAAGGCGATCCGATTGTGCTGTCCAACGGCGCACGCCTGATATTTCTCGGCACCAACGTGCGAACCGCGCAAAGCTACACCGGCAACCTGTATCTGGATGAGTATTTCTGGATACCGAAGTTTCAGGAATTGCGCAAAGTTGCCTCTGGTATGTCGCTGCATAAGAAATGGCGCACCACCTATTTCTCGACACCGTCGAGCCTGGCGCATAGCGCTTATCCGTTCTGGTCTGGTGAATTGTTCAACAAAGGTCGCCGCGATAAGGCGTCGCGTATCGAGCTGGATCTGAGCTACGACCACCTGTCTAAAGGCGTGCTGTGTGACGACGGGCAGTGGCGGCAGATTGTCACGGTTGAGGATGCGCTGAACGGTGGCTGTAACCTATTCGACCTGGATCAGCTGGCGCTCGAGTACAGCCCGGCAGAATACGACAACCTGCTGATGTGCGAATTTGTGGATGATGCCGCGTCGGTGTTCCCGTTCGCCGAGTTGCAAACCTGCATGGTCGACAGCCTTGAAGAATGGCTGGACTTCAATCCTTATTCCCTGCGCCCCTTTGATTATCGCCCCGTTTGGATTGGTTACGACCCCTCGCACACCGGCGACAGCGCGGGCTGTGCCGTGGTCGCACCACCAATGGTTCACGGCGGCAAGTTCCGCGTGCTCGAGCGTCACCAGTGGCGCGGCATGGACTTTGCCGCCCAGGCTAAATCCATTGAGGATTTAACCAAGAAGTACAGCACGGAATATATCGGCATCGACTCGACCGGCATCGGGCAAGGCGTTTTCCAACTGGTACGCCAGTTCTTTCCCGCTGCAAGGGAGATCCGTTATTCACCGGAAATCAAAACCGCGATGGTACTCAAAACCAAAGACACCATCACCAGCGGCCGTCTGGAGTACGACACCGGCAGCACCGACATTACACAAAGCTTTATGGCAATCCGCAAAACCATGACCGCCAGCGGCAATCGCTCGACCTACGAGGCCAGCCGCAGCGAACTAGCCAGCCACGCGGACGTTGCCTGGGCAATCATGCACACGTTGTTAAACGAACCGCTCACCGCGGCTAACGGCAATCTAAGCCCGAATATTCTGGAGTTCAACTAATGAGTAAGCGCAAGGGCCGTAAGGCTATCTTCCAACAACACACCCAAACCGCGTCGCAGATCGAGGCGTTTACCTTTGGTGAGCCGTCGCCGGTGATGGATAAGCGGGACATCTTGGATTATGTCGAGTGCATCGGGAACAGCCGCTGGTATGAGCCGCCGGTGAGCTTTGACGGACTGGCGCGTAGTCTACGCGCCGCCGTGCACCACAGCTCGCCAATTTACGTTAAACGTAACATTCTGGCGTCGACGTTTATCCCGCACCCGCTGCTGAGCCAGCAAGAGTTCAGCAAATTTGTCCTGGATTATCTGGTGTTTGGAAATGCGTTTTTGGAGCTGCGTCGAAATGCGCTTGGCGAACCGCTGCGGCTTGAAACCTCACCGGCGAAATATACCCGCAGGGGCGCGGAGGAGGGCGTTTACTGGTTTACGCAATACTGGAAAGAGGCGCATGAGTTTGAAAAGGGCAGCGTGTTTCACCTATTGGAGCCGGATATCAATCAGGAGCTGTACGGCCTGCCGGAATATCTCAGCGCCCTGAACAGCGCCTGGCTGAACGAGGCGGCCACGCTGTTCCGCCGTAAGTATTACCAGAACGGGGCGCATGCCGGATACATTCTCTACATGACCGACGCGGCGCAAAGCAGCAGCGATATTGACCAAATGCGTAAGGCGATGCGCGACACCAAAGGGCTGGGGAATTTTCGTAACCTGTTTATGTATGCGCCCAACGGCAAGCCGGACGGCATCAAGATTTTGCCGCTCAGCGAGGTTGCCACCAAAGATGATTTCTTCAATATCAAAAAGGTCAGCCGTGACGATCTGTTAAGCGCGCACCGCGTGCCGCCGCAGATGATGGGTATCATCCCCGACAATGCAGGCGGGTTCGGGGATGTGGAGAAAGCGGCGCAGGTTTTTGTTAGGAATGAGTTGATGCCGTTACAGGAGCGGATGAAAGAGGTTAATGAGTGGTTGGGCGTGGAAGTGATCCACTTCCGGCACTATTGCTTAGATGCTCAAAGATAGTAATAGTCGGCTCCTTAAGAGCCGCTACCTTGTTTTCTCTCCAATCTTCGTTGTTTAGCTTGTTCAAGTCTGTATTTTTCTGTGTAAAGTCTTTCGAGTAAAATATAAGCAAAATCTTTTAAATCTAACGCTGACTCTTCATCTAAAATTCCCTCATGAGCCCCATCATTGCCATCATCTTTTACACATTCCGCAAGGTCCCTTAGTGCTTCAGGTAGGAGTCCGTTGTCAAAAAGCCAACCCATGCGCAATCCTAAACTTCTCCTAATTTTAGTACCTGGTTCTTCACCCAATGGAGGTAATAAATCTTTTGTAGCGAAATCAAGACATAATCGATACATAGTCGCTGAAGCATTGAAACAATTGATTGATAGGCATTTTGAGCCTTCAATAAATGCTAATTCAATATCTTGTGGTAAATGCTCAGGGGGGAGTTCAAAGCTTAGATCTGCGGGAGTAACAGGCCCTATTATGCTTACATATTCTTTGATGTTCCCCACTAGTCCCATCAAATGTTCATCTTCAAAGTTATGCCTTCCTTCTTTATGTAACACATTAAAAATAGTGGACTTTTTACATCCTAAGCAAACGCATTGCATCTCATAATAATCCCCGTGTACTTTGGTTCTATCGGTAGGCGCAACGGTCAAATATTTAGATGCTCCTATTATTTTAAAGTTAATATACTGAGCTGAACATCTTGGACAATTTTCCACCATAAAAGCCATTAACAACCCCCATTATTTACCATTTAAGTACAAACGCATTTAAACCTTCATCGCAAGTCTAATCAGTTGAGTTTGCCCAAGATTAGATTTGAATAATACTAAATTGAGTACTCACTAATTTTGTATGCTTTAGTTAAATATTTTACTTTAATTTCATCGATGTAGCCTACAAAAATCTTTTAACATATAGTTATTAGCGCGCAATACTTTCCCCGCCGCGCCTGCCCGCTTTGTCGGCTGTTTTTAATGCAGTTGCATTGAAGTGAAAAAACCAGGCGGGGCCTGGCTTTTAGGTGGGCTAGGGATCCTATTTGGATCATGCGAATTCATGCACCTTGTGCATGCACGGGGAAGAACTACCAACCTTCCGGGTCATCTGTCCCTAGATGAGTGCCGGGGTGCTCCCTGTCATTCGCTGCGATCGCCAAATCGGCCATATCGAAAATCAAGTCGATGACCATCTCAAATTCGTCTTTGCTGCATTGCGCAGCCCTGGCGATGTCTGCCACCAGGCGAATACGAATCAGTGTTAACTGTTGTGTATCGGGACCCTCCATGTTTAATCTCCCTTAAGATACTGTTTTTATATACAGTATAGTAGTGTAATTAAATATTATCTCCAGAAATATCGTAGCTTTGCGGACTCCCTTAGAGCTTATTTGGGACACTAGCTGCCAGCAATATCTTCTATGACGTGGCCTGAAGAGCCTTTCGGGGGATAAATAATTCTTCGAGATTAGTAAAAGTCCGGCCAGTCTTTGATCTTACCGAAGTCAAATGCCAGTTCACCAAATTTAAATTTGGCTCCTCTGGTTAGAGCTTCCAGCTCCCATAGCTCAGCTTTCACTCCCATCATCGTTAAGTCATGCCGAATTTTTGGGATCCTTGCTCGCTCCTCAGCTGTTAGCCTGGCCGATGGAGCAATTTTCCTGTGCTTAAAAGGGGGATGATTTATCTGTAGGCGAACCACCTTGGGTGAATCGCTTTTAATACGCGCCACAATCGCCCTCACGGCGGCAGTGTCCGTCCAGTCAATCACCGCATGTTGTTCGTCAAATAATGCCTCTGCATGGCTCCCAGCCTCACCAGCGGGGCTATTTTTTTCTGCCGTGCTTTCGCCCAACCCACAGTTATTGACAGGACTCCGAGGCGCGCCAGAGGCGCTTTTTAAAGTCAAAAGATTAACGTCAACGGCAGCGGAGACAATCCGCCATTGCGTGGTCCGGGTTTCATAAACGTGGGATTCGCCCAGATGCGGCGCGAAGATGCCGACAACTTTTTTAACTTCCTCGTCGTAGGCATTAAGCTCAGCAGCTGCGCGACGGGCTATGCGCACGGTCTGGCTGTCGCGTGGAATATTCGCCCCACCCTGGGCAGTGATGTATGCGGCGAAATTGCCCTCATCGGCAGCGGCGCGTACCGCCTCAACCTCCTGGTCAAAAGTATCCGTTAGATTGAGCGAACGAATACGCCGGCACTCGCGATAAGTGCCCATTGCAGGCAGGCCAATAGGGCGAAACTGCGGGATCCTCCACGTTGCTGCCCAAGCAGTGACCGCGGCTGCGGCATCGGAAAGTAGCTCGCCGGTTTCAAAATCCCGCTCGCCTTCCAGCGCATAGCCGTCAATATTTTTGGCGATGTACTTCGCAATATAACCGGCTGCGCCGCCCTTATTCATGTGCTTGCAGTCAAAACGGTTCTTCACCGCGCCGCGCTCGTTTCCGTCTTCTTTCAAGGCGTATTTGCGCATGATGTCGACGATCGGCTGACGCTGGGTGCGAGTGGTGAACAGCATCATGTGCCAGTGCGGCGTTGCATCATGGTGCGGTTCTACGACGCGCATGCCGTAAACTTTCAGGCCGTGGTCTTTGAAGGCGGTACGTATTTTTGCCCACACTTTGCATAGATAGCGCTGACCGTCTTTCGGCGTGTAGGCTTGCTTATCCCAGTTATGATTAAACTGAACGCGCTTATCCGCGCCGACGGTCCGCGTCGGGTGATACTTGGAAGGGGTGGTGATGGTGATAAACATGCCTACATCGCCTTTATCAGCGGCATATTTTTCAGTAAAGGCGATAGTGTTCATTAGCTCCATGCGGCGGATCTCGGGATTAGAAATGCTCGCCATTACTTTTTCTATCAGGCTAGAACGCTCACCGGTTTCGACGTTCTCTAACTCACAGCTTTTTAGATACTCAAGATTTGAAAGGCGGCGAGCTTTAACCTCGCGGATAGCCTGAACGCTGGCATAAGCCGAGGCGGCCTTATCTCGACTTACCGAACCGGTCGCAATCAATAATGCTTCGCGCCACTGCGTGCGCTGGGTTTTAAGCTGTCCCTCCCACCATTCGTTATTGACCAGGCGTGACAAACTGGAGATTGCCGAACCAGCGTTCAGCTTGCCTTTGCGGTAACGCGCCCAGAACATAGGCTTAACGTTAAACGCGCGCGCCATGCCTGCTATCTGGCCATAAAGTTTTATCTGTGTGCAGTCATCGAAAAGAATCTTGTTGTTACCCGCATTTTGCTTTAACAGCACATCACACCGGCTTTCATAAATTTGTATTAGCTGACCCGCTATGCGCATGCAGAGCCGTTTCAGATCCTTGTCTTTCATGGCCGCCAGCCGGTTGTATTCATCAGACTCAGATAAAAAATGCACCGACGCTTCAATGTTCATGACGTGGGCTTTATTTACAGATTCGATGCGGGGGAGAATAGTGCGGCCAACAGTAAAAACGAGGTATTTATTGGCAGTGTGGATGCCTTTCTCTTTCAAAAGGTAATTGTGACGACTAATCAATTTTTTACTGAGTTCATACGGCAATATTTTTACTTTGGCTAAAACAGCTTGCCCCTGATGGTATTCATCACGGGTAAGCGGTCTTTCCGGCCCTGCGATCGCAGGGCGCGGGGCATTCCAGGGATAAGCCCATTTTTTAGCTTGGATCATTGCTTGAAATGCTTTCTTTGGGCTTCAAGTTTCTGCTGGCAGCTAACACAGTGGGTGACACCCGGCAGCGCAATGCGGCGGGCTTCTGGTATCACTGCATCACAATCTACACAGCAAAAGGCGGAAACCCCGGTTACTTTAAAACGTGCTTTCTCAATCAGTGAGTTGAGAGTGTGTTCCTGGCGCTCCTGGGCAATATCCAATAAGTCAGCCATTACTGAACCTCCAGCGCTTCGTTAGAGATACGCACCGCCTCAGTACGCAACGCTTCTGCAGCTTCTTTACCGTTCATTTCACGCTGAATGATGTAAGCCGCCATGCTCTCAAGCCTGCTGGACATGTAAACCGCCTGATTTTTCCTTTCATCACAACGAGCCTCATTAAGCGCCCGTAAAAAAATGCTGTTATCTGCATCTTTATGGGTAGTTATTTTTCTCATGCTCAACTCCTTTTTTGGGCAATACGAATCCTGGCGGGTGGTTACGCCAACTATCGCTGCTGTGTTATTTACTGCTTGTTTAAGTAACAGTCATCGAGGCTGACTATTGACGGAAGAGCCTTTGCGGTCTCAATTATTGAATTCAAGGCTTCGACAACCTGAGTTCGCTCGTTAAAGCTCAGTTCTGAAAATGACATATTTAAATGGCGTGCTCTAAGTCCCGCGTGAAAACAGATTGTTTTCCTTAGATGCAGCGGGGCGTTATCGAAGGTATCTTGCGCAACATTTTTTCTGTGTGGAAAATAATGGCGCTTGATTTGTGAAATGCGCTCAATGCCAATAGATCTCTGGCTTTCATTAGCTAATAACATGTTGTCTCCTTAAACAAAAAAACGTTGAAGTAATGATTTACGTGGCTTCGACGTTAGATCGCTTAATAGTGCCTTTTGGTCTTGTCCGGGGGTCCAGCGTGTTCCATTAGGTAACTCAAGGCAGCCATTACCAAAATAACGATAAGGTGATTGCTGCTTTAACAATTTCGCAATTGAAATTGGCATAGTGGGTTCCTTAACTCAGTCCAACCGATGCACTCAAGCCGCTAAAGGCATCCACCGTAGAGGCCAGCGCCGGATTAGCCTGGATACGTGAATGTACCGTCAGGCCTGCCAGCGTTAAGCAGCGAATTGCCGAATTGATCCCAGCTGTGAAAGCATTTTTGCGTGATGTTGTCATTGCCTCAGTCGATACTGCTTCTGCAGCCACAGTGCCGACGGCAGCGGTCGCCTTCATGACATAAACGGGAAGCTTATCGGCAGTTACTTCATTCACCGGAACGGAGGGTAAACAGTTAATTTGCCCTAACATGCCGTCCAATAGCGTCGGGTCTTCCGTTAGGTCAGTTAGCAACATCAAATCTTCAATAGTGAGCCTGTGCGGCTGGTCAGGGTTCAACTTGTTACGTAGCACCTGCGCAGACATATTGCCTTTGGCTGCTAGCTCTTTAAGATTGTGAGCTAGCGCGAATCTTCGGCAGGCCCCCTCATAGTGGCCGTGTGTAGAGACTTTATAATCAAACATGCTTAATCCTTTAAAACTTGCATAATCAAGTTATGGTTTGATGTAGCGACATTTGAGTGCCTGTTGGCGATTTTTTTCACGCCAGGCCGCGACGTTTATCAGCGCATTGCCGTGTTTCTCCATCACGTCGATGCGCTCTTTGCCGGTTTGTCTGCAGGTTATATTCCGCCTCACAGTGGATGTTGGGGTAGGAGCCAAAAGGACGACCCCATTGGCAATCCATTTTTCAACAACAGACACGCTGATACGGTTGGCGGCGGCAAAGTCTTGTTTTGACATGGTCGCAGATGAGGTGATGACGGCAGCTCTCTCAATAGCCTCGCCAAGCAGCTTACAAACCGAGGGCATGATTAGAGCGGTTATACCGTCCAGAAACTCTTTGGAACTGAGCAGGTCAGATGCAACCTGAGTATTTGCATTTTCAATATGCATAACGCAGTATCTCCCTTTAGTTGGTGATGTTCTATGGTGTTACATGTGGTGTGTATGCACTTTAGATCGCTTTGTTTGAACTGTAAACGTATTTTAGCGATGTGTGGTAATAAAAATGCGCCTTGAAAACGCTATTGCAAACGATGTGTTAGAAAGAATCCTTTCTGCATATGGGTTTACAATGCAAAAAGAACTATGCGACAAGTTGGGTATAGCTAAAAGTAATGCCGCTAGCTGGCTTCAACGCGGCCAGGTTCCTGGCAACGTAATTTTGCAATGCGCTCTTGATACAGGCGCCGATGCAAATTGGCTTGTTACTGGAGAACTTGCAAATGCAAGTTTTGAAATTAATGACAAACCTAAGAAGGGCAAACCGCTTTTAGATGAGATCCTGGCATCTGGAGGAAAGGCCGTGCTTAGGCGAATATTAGATGCCTACGGATTTAGCACTCAGAAAGAGTTAGGTGATTTACTTGGCATTTCATCGGGTACGATCAGTACCTGGATTAGACGAGACTATTTCCCTGGTGAAGTAGTTATTGCCTGTGCCCTTGATACAGGGATTTCCTTACAGTGGCTTGCGACTGGAAAAGGGACTCAGTCCTTTACTGCCCACACAGATTTTACTATACCAAAGAAGTATTTAAATGCTGGCAGACTTGAAAGTAGTGGAAACTTTGAAGCTGATATTACCTTTATTTCATATGAATTTAATGAGCCGGTTTTTGTCTATAGTAACTCTGGATCATGGATTGTAGACTTTGGAGTAACTGATATTAGTAATGGACGCTGGATCTTAGGAATAGATGACAAATACGACATTTATGACGTTATTTTGTTGCCTGGTAAAAAAATAAGCGTTATTAATAAGGGAGCCAGTTTTAACTGTGGCATTGAGGAAGTCACGATAACGGGGAAAATCGTTGTGACAATGGAGTATAACTTTTAAAAGGAATGAGCATGGAAGCCATTTTGTTACTAATCTCGATTGCTTTTGCAATATGGGCTATTCGTTGCATATGTTTAAATAAACAAAGTGCTATAAAAAAGCTGCTTAAATCACTGTTTGCCTTGTGGTACTTCTTAGTTGCTGGGGCTATCGGAGCAACTCCCGAATATCAACTTATAAGTATTTTTATGATCATGACTGGCGTCAGTGCTATCTATTACATTAATCGCCAGAAAAGTAAAAAATTGGTTTCTAATGAAGATATATTTCGTGAGCATAAAGAGGCCTTAGAAGCTCATGAAATTGAAGAAGCTATATTAAAGATTGAAACCGACGAAGCTGATGTAGAATATCGTCAACGTATCCTAAAGTCCCAAAGAAGAAAAAGTGGCCTTAAACCGAGTCCATCTCAGAAACTCAGTCAACAACTTCTAAAAAAAATAGCATTTTTATATATTAACGCCAAAGGTGAAAGAAAGTTCCGCGAGGTAGATGTCATTAGTTATGATGGGTTTTACCTGAAAGGCTACTGCTATCTAGCGCGAGAAGTAAGAACCTTCATTCTCGATAGAATCGATGGTGCTATTATCATTAGAGAGACTGGCGAGGCTGTAGAACCCTACGAATGGGCAGATATGCTAGGGTTCTCTTAACCTACCGCTCTAGATTAAACATATTTAAAATTTCGCCTATTGATTGGTTGAAAAAAGTGAGAGTTATGTAGCTATGGAAGAAACATTATCATTAATAGTAAAATATTTAGTTCCAGTAATTACTACTTTGGTTACTACTATCGCTTTGTTTAAAGGATGGGTTTTTCCTACAGACCGCCTCTTTGAAAAACGCAAAGAGCTTAGTAAGTTCGTATATGAACTGTATAAAATTTCAGGTGAAGAACAACTTAAAAATCTTTCTATTGAATATGGGTATGCTGCAATAACAAAAGAATCAATTCTTACAAAAGAGCAACGTATGGCACTCATTAATAGCAAGGACCCAACAAGGGATATCGATCAATATAGAAAATGCAGTAATTTACTTATGATTAAGCCTTGTCCTCTTTCATTTGAGTGGCGGAAATCTAGACATAAAATCAAACTATATCGACGTATAGTAATTGTTGTCAAAAGTATTTTTTATTTTGGAGGAGTATATTTAGTTACACTTCCATTAACCTTTCATATTTTATTACCGAACAATATCTACACCCACTTTATGGCATTAAGTTTACTAAATAGATGGCTTATTGTTCTTTACCTTACATTCACTGGTAGTGTAATAGCCTTGTTCAGTCTAAACGGTTCTTCAAAACTAGTGCTTGCTGAAGGCCTTAGAAAACGGCACCCGCTAGAATGACTCTATTAATTGCTTAGCCATAAATGAGCCATTAATGAACTTAACTCATTGATTTAAAAGACCGAAGATAGTATTCGGTCTTTTTTTAGTTGTTGATTTTAAAGGAAAAAAATCAACCATAACCGAAAATGTCCGAAATTTGTCCGAAATGCTATACTCGGTCTTTATAGAATTTCGTATTCTTTCCCCCTTGAATCAAGGTATTTTTTGGCCATTTTCTCTGACTTATGCCCCATAAGTCTCCGTGCAAACTCCTTCCCTCTTTCCTTTTCATAGAGTCTACCGGCTAAACTGCGAATCTCGTGGAACGTCGGCGGACTTTGCTCAATTTAAGTAAGCAAAAATGTTGACTCAGTAAGCTTTAATGCTAACATTAGTTACATGTTCAATAGATAAGAAGAGCTGGTGAAGCAGAACGAGTTCAGGCGGTGGCTTGAATCGCAGGGGGTCGAAGTTTCAAATGGCACTAACCACTGGAAACTGAGATACGAGGGCAAAAGAAGTGTAATGCCTCGACATCCTAGCGCTGAGTTGGATGAACGACTCAGGAAAGCGATTCTTAAGCAACTTGGCTTTAAATAAAAATTAGCCTTGAACCAGGGGCTGATACTCGTGGAAGTTCACCAAAAAATCATGCGATATCCGGTAAAGTTAGAATCTGAAAAGGGTATTTACCTCGTAATCTTCCCCGATATTCCTGAGGCCATAACTCAGGGTGGATCTCGGGATGAAGCCTTGCATATGGCGCTGGATGCTTTGATAACCGCCTTCGAGTTTTATTTCGAAGATAGTGAAAAAGTTCCTGCGCCGAGCGCCGTGATTGAAGATTATGTTGAGGTACCCGCGAGTGTGGCGGCGAAGGTACTTATGCTTAATTCATTCATTGATTCTGGCATGACTCAAAGTCAGTTGGCTTTAGAAATGGGCG
Organism: uncultured Gammaproteobacteria bacterium; assembly: GCA_963742005.1. Taxonomy (GTDB): domain Bacteria; phylum Pseudomonadota; class Gammaproteobacteria; order Enterobacterales; family Enterobacteriaceae; genus Rouxiella. The sequence goes on from CAVUKG010000001.1 coordinate 247,874, forward strand.
TTAAAAAGCAAGAGGTAACGAGGTTATTCGATCTACAGCATTCAACTAAGATCGATACCATCCAAAAAGCCTTATTGGCCTTAGGAAAGCAGCTTGAATTAACCGCTGCTTGAAAATTAAAAACTCTCAAAGGGGGCACTTCGGTGGCCCTTTTTTATGCACAAATTTAGCGTCGAGCAATCAGCCCCATTCAATCTGCTTAGTTTCATGCTCTCGCGCTGCTTCCTTACGACTACAGAACATAGCCAACGAGCATTGGAGGTGGAGAACATGAAATGAATCAACAGAACGACATTCATTGGACGCATTTTTGGGCAACGTGTATAGCCCTTGCCAGCGCCGCAGGTCTTACTGCTAAGCAGTGGGTATACGTGTTCTGCGTATTACAGGGTGCGAGCTTATCGCTGGCATCATTTTTAGTGAATAAGCAGGGCACTAAGGCCAGGCAAACCGAGGATGAAAAGCGCACGGAAATACTTCGTGCCTAGCTTCACGGCCGCGATGATGACTCCGAGGTAAAACCGAGGACGTGGCGGGCGAAGTCAAAGGCGTTATGGATCAGGTGGGCAGCTAACTTTTTTAAGAAAGTACTCATGCGGTCCGCAAAAACTAGTTTAACTTTATTTTGAGTTGCATAGTGAGTCATCAAAAGGCTGTGTGTCGGTGCCATTTCTGTGATAATGAGCTTTTGTTTTCAAAATGGTGCCAGGCATGATTGATTTCATACAGTCTTACTTCATGGGAGTGATTGCGCATTATAAAAAAATGCCTACACCCGTTTTCATGGTAGCAATGATAAGCCTCGGGTTTGGTCTGGTTATACGAGTTCTCACGTGGTATAGCAATTGGTCTACTAAAAGACAGCGCATAAAGTTGTGGTTAGATATTGGATACTCCCGAGAAGACGCGGAGGCTAGGATTAAAGTTGATGATGAATTCATCAAACGAATTGAAAAAGAACACTCATTGTGGAACTTATTCATAAAACTTTTAAAAAAAACATGGCGCAGATAATTTAACACTATGGCGTCATTCCATTAAGGGGCGTTATGGGATTTATAGAATATTACTCAAAAACAATTAGTTACATAGGAGCTTGGATTGCTACATTATCCTCGCTCTTTGGTGCGGCTACGTTAAATTCATTATATCTAGTGTTAGGTCTTCTGGGGTTGGTAATTGGGGTTTTGGGGTATGTGGAATTACTTCGTACTGAGTTTGTGAAAAGGAAATTTCTTCTTGAGAGAACTCGTGCTGCAATAAAGGAATCCGGGACGCTCGACAGGAAATAATATCTTTTACGCAACGCCAGTCATCCAAATTAACAATTAACTCCAATCATAAAACTCTATTCCTTGGTAGATATCATGACTATGTCTCCTGCGTTAAGAAGCAAAATTGCTAAAGTCGCCGGGGGAACGGCATTAACCATTGCAATTGCGCTACTCGGTGGCCCGGAAGGGGTAGAGGGACAAAAAAGTGCCCCTTATCGTGATGTTGGCGGGGTGTGGACGGTATGCAGCGGGATAACCGGCCCGGATGTTGTGCCCGGGCATTACTACTCAGACACGGAATGCAATGCGCTGCTGATTAAACACCTGGTACCGGTTAAAAAAGCCGTCGACGCCGCGGTTAAAGTGCCTATCGATAATTACACCCGCGCCGCGCTCTACTCCTTTGCATACAACGTCAGGGTGGGCTCATTCATGCATTCCTCGCTGCTACGCCACCTAAACGCCGGACAGACCGCAGAAGCCTGCGACGATTTGCGAAAATGGGTCTACGTCAATAAGCAACGTAATCGCGGCCTAATTAACCGGCGTGAAATCGATAGGCAGGTATGCCTGATGGGGCAGCCATGATTAATAAAATTGCATTGTTCACCACGGTAATAATCCTGGCTTGCATTGGCCTGCTGATGGCCATTGCATTTCACTACTTCGGCAAAACAGTATCTCAGGCCAGCGCGCTGACAGCGCTAACCCAACAGAAAAATGAAGCCGAATTTATCATGAAATCCCAGGCGCTCAGCGTGGGAATATTCAACCAGATCGCCGGAGCCGCGCTCAATGAGCAAAAAGCGAATGCCTCAGCAAGCAGTGACTGGCAGACCGTCATTAAAACCGTACTCGAAACGGCTCCATGCGCTGTGGTGCCTATTCCTACTGCCGCTAATGACAGCCTGCTCGAGCACTACAACAAAACTCGTCAAGGTGCCGGAAACACCGATACCGGCAAGTCTGCTGGTGGAATGCGATCCCTCACCACCACCTGCTAACCCGTTGACCTATGGCGCCTCCGTTCTTTGGAACGAATTGCTGCTTACTTATATTCAGAACTGCAATAGTCAAATTAGTGCGATTTTTCAGATAGAAAAATCTCGAGGCCGCCAATAAGGTGATTTTCGGTAGTTTGAAATTTCGCCGCTTTTGAAATGTTATAATAGGCTTCCTTCAGAGTTATGAGGCTTAGGTATGAACGATTTGACAGTAGGAATAGCACCCGAACACATCAAACTTGATGGATATATATGGTTTGATGAAGAATACAATATCGAAACTTTATACATTGTAGAAAACCCACTAAGTCAGGTTTATTTGCAAAATATAGCTCCAAAAATGAGCATAGAATTTTACAGTGACGATGGCCCATTGGGACGCTACACCTTTGTGACTAATAGAGATGAAATTTTTGTATTTGGCAGGGGTGATATACCTCTCGGGCTTTTTCGATAATCGCCTACGGGCGGTTTTTTTATGTCAAAAAACATGAGTTTCATTCTCATGAGGTCACAAAAAATGATTAAGCGCTTCACGACTTGGCTATAAAGCATTTATTTAAAACCCGCCGTACAGGCATCAAAACAGGAAACAGAAATGTCTAATTTCATTTTAGTTCTGTCCACCACTACCAATGGCGCAGTCGCTGACGGTTCTACCGCAAACAGCCTGCAGGTGAAAGTCACCGACTCAACCGGCGTCGCTGTGGCAGCCCAAACCGTTACCTTGACCTCAGATGCAGCGGTAACGATTAATCCAGCCTCAGCAGTAACCGATGCAACCGGCGTGGCCATCGTCAGCCTGACCAGTTCCACAGCTGGTACATACGCCGTCACCGGTACGCTGGCGGACGGTACCACTTCAACCGGCACTGTGCTGTTTGCAGCGGTAGCTGTTGCCGATAACAGTGCCGCCAGCGCTGATGCAAGCAAGTCAGCATCTACCCAGGCATCTACTGACAGTTCTACCGCAGCCGGTACTGCAAACGTGAGTGATGATTCCGGCGCCCAAAGCACAGCTCTGGATTTAACACTTTCGCCTTTGGAAGCATTAAAAGCGGATTTTGAAGAGGTAGTAGCCTTCATCGAACACGGCATCAAGGTGTTCGGCAGAGAGGCGGAGGCCGACCTAGTCGCGCTGAAAAATAAGTTTCACATCTAAGTAGCATTGCAGAGTCCATTCAGCGAGTGGGCTCGATAATGATTTAAATAATCAAACTTAGTGATAAATTAACCTTCTTTCTTCAAAGGGGGATTACATGACAACCGAACCTATTGTTGCAGCTAGCCAATTTCCTTGGGGCAATCTCATAACAGCGGGCGCTGCTTTGGGAGGGACCATTGCAGGTAGTATTCTTACTTACATTTTCGGTAAAAAAAATTGGGAAAGACAGGTCGGTTATGAAATAGAGAAAGAAAACCTGAAAATATTTAGAGAAAAAAGCGAGGAACTACATATACTTGTTTCAAAATGGGGTAAATATATATGCAATATCCAACTATTGCAATTGAGTGTGGCGTTAGGGAAGCTCACAGAAAAAAGCTTTCATGAACTTCTTCAAAAGGACTCTCTGGAGTCGGGTACACATGATAGCCTTGAAGCGTTGCTGTTTTTATATTTTCCCAAATTGGTAGTGCATACGGCAGAGTTAGGTCGTATTACAGCAAATTCTTCCAATGCCTTTTTTAGTTTAGTAAATGGACAAACATTAGCCCAAGAAGCCGCTAAAACAATTAAACAATCAATCACTAGCACAGAAATTGAATTAAAAAAGTTAAAATCAGGGATTCGTGAATTAGCTAGAAAAACTGGTAATGCCGCCTAAGGGCGGTTTTTTTTGGCATCACAGAGTAGCTTCAAGAGGCTACTGCGTAATGCGCAAGCAAAGCCACCAAAGGCACCTACCTGCTCACCCTGAGCTTGGCTGCTGGTGGCTTTTTTAATAAGGGCGTGACCAATGTCAAAACCGGATGAGAGCGACCTCGAGCGCGATTACTGTGCCGGGCAGCTTTCTCTGCGAGACATGGAGAAGATACACGGCATCAGTGAAGGGGCGATTAGAAAGCGCGCCAAAAAAAACGGATGGGTACGCAAGGAAAAATCCGGTACGCAAAAAGGTACGCAGGTACGCAAAAGCGGTACGCAAAAAAAGCAGTGCGTACCACGGCAAAGCCCGCAGCGCCTGCCAATAGTGGCGAGGAGAAAAAGAACGCAGGGGGAGAGGGTGACCGCGAACCGTTGGGAAATACGAAACCGATACGCGGTGCGCGTACTGACCCGCCGGTGAACGCCTTTAAGCCTCGTAACCAAGCAGCGCTGAAACATGGTGGCTACGCCCGCCGGCTGCTGCTCAGTGACGAGGTGATCGAGGATGCTAACTCACTGACGCTCGAGGATGAATTATTCCGGCTGCGCGCTAGCAACCTGGTAGCCTCTGAGAATATCGGGCGGTAGATATCTCAGCTGGAAGATGCTGAGGTTGACGCTGCAAAGGTGTTGAACGAAAAGATTACCGCTGCCGATAAGGCCATGATGCGAAACACGGTGCGCATTGAGTCGATTGAGCACACGCTTGCGGTAGTGAGCAAAGCATCAGCGGACACCACTTATCGAGTGGCCACAACCGAAAAGGTTGAACTCGAGGTCGGTAAGCTGAAATTGCAATTGGGCAAACCTGAAGGTGAGCCCGAGAGAACGGACACCAAAAACCTTTCACCGGACGAAGCCGCAGATGCTTACCGCCGAATGATGGGATAACTGCCAGAAATACCCGTTTCGGTTCGAAAAACCGCTATGCAAAATCAGGCCAATTTTATGCACGATTTATGCAGGCGATTTTTTACGAATTCTGCGGGATGATTGAGAGAAATAAGGCACTCAGTCGATTTTCACGGTGAGTGCCTTTGGCGCAGTGCAGATAAGAACCATTATGTTAAAAAGGCCTAAATTGAGAGCATTTAACTTATTTACTGTCGCAAGCAACTTTAAGATACGTCTGCATCTTAATCTTAGTGTGGTCTATGGAGACGGCCGAGAGCTTTTGAAGCTTCTGCTCTAACTTCAGAATCGTGATCTTGTGAAACTTCTATCAACCTATCAATTATTTCTTGAGTTTTTAATCTAACTTCCCCTAAGGCATAACAAGCTGCACCCCTAACTTCAGGACTAGGATCTCTAGTGAGAGCAATCAATCGCTCTTTAACTCTATTTTCCATACAGGACTCCATGCTATGAGCTTAAGAATCAATTTTTAATACCGATGAACACAAAAAGGTATGAGGGGAATATTCAATCTTGTTGTCGTCCTGGCTTGTCGTAGCTTTCCCTTTTACGCCAAGCTTTATCACCACGCTCCCATATAGCTATGTCGTCTGTTAATTTCCTAAACTTAACTAATACCTTTTTATCGATTGCATAGTTTCCACTGTCATTGATGTAAACAAATGCACCGCCGAAATTTGCCCTTGTATCTCTTACAATAACTTCCTGATAAAGCCGGTGCGTTTTGTTCAATTGGGACACCATCCATTCTGCAACATCATCAACTGTAGCCATGCATCATCTCCAAAAATGGTCCTCACGATTTGTTACATTCCGCTCATAATATAAACATTATGGAAATTTATGCCTATCCCATTCCCGTTCGACTTCCAAAAGCCGGAATATGGGCTGGTATTCGAATGGCGCATGGAGCGCCTGGAGCGCCTCAGAAAGCAGCCTGAAATGCTCCCGGCGCTGAAAGCCTTCTACCGCGATAACCCCGCGCAGTTCATCATTGATTGGGGTATGACAACCGACCCCCGCAACATCGACTACGGCCTGCCGGTAACGATCCCATTTTTGCTATTTCCGAAACAGGAGGAATGGATACACTGGATAATGGACCGCCGCGAGAACATGGAGAACGGCATTACCGAGAAAAGCCGCGAAATGGGCTTGAGCTGGACGGCAATCGGGATGGCGTGCTCCCTGTGCCTGTTCAACAAAGAAATGGTGATCGGCTTCGGTTCGCGCAAAGAAGAGTATGTGGACAGCACCGGCGACCCGAAAGCGTTGTTCTGGAAAGCGCGTAAATTCGTTGAAACGCTGCCGGTTGAGTTTCGCGGATCGTGGAGCGACAAAAAACACGCACCCTATATGCGCGTTGAATTCCCAGAAACCGGTGCCGTAATCAAAGGCGAGGCAGGCGATAACATCGGGCGCGGTGACCTTACGACGCTTTACCTGGTCGACGAGGCCGCGTTTCTGCAGCGGCCACTGCTGATAGATGCCGTGCTAGCCTCCCTCACGACCCTTCCTATCCTTCAACACCCCATCATTATCAAAATATCGACTCGGCCAAATCACTGATGGATGCACGCTAAGCCGATTCGCTATCAGCCATTCTCCTTTAGGCCACGGGCGGCTAAGCGCGTTAGCAAGCGTTGATGAACTCAATCCATGCTGACGTGACAGCGCAGCCAAGGTTGTCTCTGCTTTATGCAGTGCGGCAATGATATCCGCGTGATGCCAGTTTTTCCTTTCCATTACTCTCTCCTTATTAGCCATAAATCGATAAAACCCGCAGATAACTTAAATTGTTTTTAATATCCTATTTTGGGATATTTGGCTTTGTAGAAGATATTCGATTTTAGGATATTTTTCAAAGGATGATTTCACTTATGGCATCGGTTTACGCAGAAGACTATCAGTACGTGATCGGTATGCTGAAAAAAGCGCGTAAGAAGAGGGGAGTGACTCAGGCCCAACTATCAGAAGCATTTGGCAGGCCACAATCGTTTATCGCTAAAGTTGAAAATGGCGAAAGAAGGTTAGATATCGTTGAATTTTTGCATTTAGCAAGGTTGTTAGATTTAGAGCCTATGGATGTAATTAACAGGATTTACAGTAAGTATAAGCCTCTAAAGTTATAGGCTGAAGTCAGGACCAACTAAACCCCCATCCCCAGAATATGCACCTTGCTGCTCTGCGTAGCGCTAGTGAACAGTACGTCTTTGATATGTCTCATACCGAGCGACTCATAGAATTTTCGCGCACGCGGATTATTCTTGAGCACCTCTAGCCAGAGAAAAGTTTCTCCCCGCTCTTTGACTTCCTCGATCACCGCCCTGAACAGCGTTTCGCCGTATTTCTTGCCGACCTGGTCGGGGAGCAGATAGATTTTACTCAGCAGCGCCCCTGAAAGGCTCTCGGCGGGTAGGGCACTTTGCCAATTGAGTTTAGCGAACCCAATGGGTTGATCGGTAGCGGCAATCAGCCAGTGGTCAGCAGGATCCTGTAGACTTTTTTCGATTGCCGAGATTGAATACTGATGCTGTAGATAGCTTTCCAGCTCTTCGCGCGATTGCCATAAATGCTCAAACTGAGCGCGGTAGGAAACATATCCGATGCGGTTTAGCAGCGCAGCGTCGTTTGGCGTTGCGTTTCTGATAGTTAGCGTCATCCTGTCCCTGATTGAAGTTTCCTGGAAATAACCCAAAAAAATACCACTAAGGGTGGAAATCATCTAGCACCCTTAGTGGCAATGCAAAGCATCTTCGTTACACGCCCCAGAGGAGCACACTATAAAGTTATACATAAGTCTTGATATGTACAACTTTGTGATGTGCAATTCGTGCTATTTAAGTAATGTTAAAATTTTAGTAACTGCTTGTTAAGTTTGCCGAAAATAGAGAATTCCATGCCGTTTTGTTACAACGGGTTTGATGGGGAAGTGTTTGATAAATCATAGGGAATCTTCGCTGCCGCGATTGTCTAGAGAGGGGAGGTTTTAGAATCCTTGATATAAGTGTTAAATTTATCGCGGGGTTTAAAAACCCCATCGTTGCCGCAAATAAATAACGGGAAATGTTCTACGCTAACAATGTGGAAAGAAATCACTGTAGTAAAAAATCAATGTAGTAAGAAATCGCCCTAGTAAGACGTTTTGCCGTAACAGACTGCAATAGACAGCCTCTATCCAGCAATTTTCTCATCCAAAAGGAACTGAAAATGAGCGAAGTAATTTTTGAACAGGCACCTCTTCAACTGCTGACGCATTTTACGCCCGGCGACAAAGTCACTTTAGTGACATTTCCAGTGGGTTTACCGCCGGTAAGTTATCGACTCGAGGCATTAATCACCCAGGCTGAAGACGGTAATTTCGAAGGTGAGATAACCAAAGTGATCCCTCTGGGGCGTGAAGACTTTCAGCCACATCATTTCCAACCCGGTGGGCACGTAGAGTTTGAGACGGGCAATATTCTGGGAAACGCATCATAAGAATATTTTGAAACGACAACTTCGGTTACATTATCGACGTTACCCCTTTGCTGCATCGACGGTAACATTGTAGCCTTAGTTGCGGCTTAAATCAGACATTGCCGATATATGCATAACACTTACTCTGCCACGGTTTAGCTTTGTGAACTTATATCGCTGCAGCGGCGATTCACTTTACGATAGTTAATTCGCGGAGAAACCAACGTGCGAAAGTTAATGTTACCCTGTGCTGCATTGGCGTTAGCCGGCTGTTCTGCCGGTCCTTATGCACCTACCCAGCAGGTGCTGCAAGCCTATGCCACCCCGAAACCCAATACCACCCAAGTTCGAGTTCATCGCCAACCCCAGCTAGCCGGGTCATTTTTTGACGACAGCTGCCCGTTAATCGTCTATGTCGATAATAAAGAAGCGGCGGGTTTGCAGAAAAACCAGTATGCGGATCTTTATGTGGCCAACGGAGTGCACAGTTTGAAAGTGAAGTTTTCCTGCGCGATCACTTCACTAGACAAGGCAACGACCGTGCAGTTGGACGGCACACCGCAAACTTATGAAACAGCCTTGAACAGCGCACAACATTATAGTTTGACACGAGTGAAATAAAGTTATGTCCCTGATTATTGTAGATAAAGAACAAGAAGAGCGGCTGATTTTAGTTGATGAGCAGGATAACAAAGTCGGCGTCGGTACCAAGATGCAGGTGCATCGGCAGGGTGATCTGCATCGTGCTTTCTCGGTATTTGTTTTTGATAATCAGGGAAGACTGATGCTCCAGCAGCGTGCCAGCAGCAAGTACCACTCTGGCGGGTTATGGACAAACTCATGCTGTGGTCATCCGCGTCCGAATGAAACTAATCTCGCGGCCTCAACGCGGCGGCTGTACGAAGAGATGGGCTTTACCTGCCAGCTCAGTGAAGTGGATCAGATCCTTTATCGGGTCGATGTTTCTAACGGTCTGGTCGAAAATGAGTATAACCACACCTTTACCGGCTCTTTCCTCGAGGAGCCCGCGCTGAATCCAAACGAGGCGGAAGGGTGGAAGTGGACCGAGGTGGCTGAGGTATTCAGCGCCATCAGGCAGCACCCACAACAGTTTACCGCCTGGTTCAAAGTGATCCTCGCGCATTTTGGTCAAGACACTATTCGTCAATGGGCCGATCGCTATCGTTGAGCAGTACCAGCGATTTACCGTTTTTGGCCGCGTCGGTTCTGATAATCTGCTCAAGCTTGCCGTCACGAAAGTGCAGGGCAACGCCGTCGTCTGCGGCGTAGGCCGGAAAAATACTCTGTTCTTGCTGTAATTTACTAAACGACTCCTCTCGCCCTTGCTCCGATCCAAAATGTGGGCACATCACGCCGGTAATCAGTCCCAGACCAGGGATGAGCGAATAGCCGCCGCCGGAATCTGAATGGCCGAGGTCGAACCAGCAAATGGCCCCTGAGCTGACTCCACAGAGTACGGTGCCGTGGCGCAGAGCAGATTTCAGCTGTTGGTCGATAGAAAATTCTCGCCACACCGCCAGCATGGCGCGGGTATTGCCGCCAGCGACGAAGATAACGTCGGCCTGCGAGATAAGTTCATCAATTTCTTTTACGGTGTGATAGGGCGTGCGAAACAGCGAGAGGATCTGCACTTTATGCCCCGCCGCAGTGAATTTCTGCTCGAATTGGTCGATTCTGTCGGCAGCGTCGCCGCTGGCGGTGGAAATATAGAGTATTTGCGGACTGGCCCGCTGACTCAAGGACAGAATATAGTGGTCAATGGGGGTAATCTGTTGCAAATCAGCGCCACTCTCCCCGCCGATAGCCACAATGTTCGCCCGGATGGCGACGGTATTTTCAGCGTTAGTTTCCATCTTGGCCTCTTTTCAAATAAATCGCATATCCTTCACTATAATAGAAAATTCGCCATGCCAAGGTCGCCGGAGGAGCAAAGAGTATGCGCTATGTTCTTTTGACGTTAATTTTACTGGCTACCGGTGTGGTACTCTTCCCCTGGCTGCAGCAGCAATTGCCCGCGCAATACAATCCCTTCACGCCGTTGTCGGTGACCGATCCTCCGGGTTTAATCACCCATTATAAACTCAGACGCCTGGCTCAAAATCCCGTTGCCTGCCAGGCGGTGCTGGACCGGGCGCAGGCCGCAGGTTTACTGAGCTTTAAGAAGGTCGGCAGTACTACGGGCCAGTGCCCGCTGAGCGACGCCGTGCGAATTCAGAATTTTGGCCCAGTGGCGCTGAGTTCAAGTTTTCTCGCCAGCTGTCCATTAGCGGTCAGTACCACCATGTTTGTTGTTCAGGCCGCCGCGCCGCTGGCCAACAGCGTGCTAGAGCAAAAGCTGGTGCGTATTGACCATCTTGGCAGTTTTGCCTGTCGCAATATTTATCATCGTGCACAGGGCAGGCTGAGTGAGCACGCCACCGCTGATGCAGTAGACTTAGCGGGATTCAAAATGTCCGCCGGGGAAACCATTACCGTGGCCGGGAGCTGGAAGGAGACAGGGAAAACGTCGGACTATCTGCATCAGGTTTTTAGCGCAGGTTGCCCCTTTATGGGCAACATTATTGGACCTGATTACAATGCAGCGCACGCCAATCATTTTCATCTTGGCATGCGCTGGTTTGGTTTTTGTCGCTAAAGTGAGAGTCCTGCTGCCGCTACAATTTATGCCGGCAGGTAACGCTCAACCAGGCGGGTCCAGTAGGCTACGCCGAACGGCAGGCTTTCATCATTGAAGTTGTAGGCCGGATTGTGCAGTACGGCGCTGTTGCCGTTGCCTAAACGCAGGAAGCAGCCCGGTTTCTGTTGCAGGAAATAGGCAAAGTCTTCGCTACCGGAAATCGGCGGCAGGTCGGCAACCACATTGTCGCTGCCCAACAATTCCTGAGCCACGAGCGTGGCAAATTCGGTCTCCTGCTGATGATTGACCAGCACCGGATAACCTGGGACATAGTCAATTTCTGCGCGAGCGCCATAGCCTTCTGCATGGCTGGTCACCAGTGATGTGATGCGCTCTTCAAGGATTTTACGCACGCCGTTATCAAACGAACGAACGCTCATTTCCAGGCGGGCAGAATCAGGAATAACATTGGCCGCGAAGCCGGAATGCAGGGAACCAATAGTGATGACCGCAGTCTCATTAGGGTCAATGTTGCGTGAAACGATGCTCTGCAGTGCCACCACCAGGCTGCTGGCAACCAGGATCGGGTCAACGGTCATATGGGGACGTGCCGCGTGTCCGCCTTTGCCGTGAATGGTGATGTTAACCGTGTCGCAGGCCGCCATAAACGGACCCGGGCGGAACATCATTTTGCCCACGGGATAACCCGGATGGTTGTGCAGGCCGTATACTGCGTCACACGGGAATCGGTCGAACAGGCCTTCAGCCAGCATACGCTCTGCGCCACTGTTGAAGCCAATCTCTTCAGCCGGTTGGAAAATCAAATGTACGGTACCGGAGAAGTTGCGGCTGCGTGCCAGCTGTTCTGCCGCCCCCAGCAGCATGGCGGTATGGCCGTCGTGACCACAGGCGTGCATCTTGCCGCTGTCCTGACTTGCGTAAGGCAGGCCGGTTTGCTCGGTAATCGGCAGGGCGTCCATATCGGCACGAATGCCAATGCTGCGCGCGCCGTTGCCTACTTTCAGCGAGCCAACGACGCCGAATCCCCCCAGGCCGGTGGTGACTTCGAAGCCGAGCTGGTGCAGCTTTTTAGCCACTAGCTCAGCGGTTTTGGCCTCTTGGTTCGATAGTTCTGGATTCTGGTGCAGGTGTTGGCGAATTTCACGCAGGCCGGGTTCTAAATCGGCTACGTCGGCCAGGGTGCAAAGATTTTTGTCAGTCATGTCTAAGTCTTTCTCTTTTTATAAGAGGATGAGCCCGACTATCGTGGGTCAGGCGCGGGTCAGAACGTGATGCGTAACACAGAATGCAATGTCTCTGCGCGCTTGGCAATGCCTGAGTAGCCTGCCGCAGCAGGACGGATTATCGCCCTGTAACTGCGAGTAATTTAAGAACAGAATTTTGGCAAACAGCGCAACGAGCGCAGCCTGTGGGGCGGTAAGTCAGACTTGCGGCAGGGCTCATCCATCTTGTCACGTTTGAATGCTTAAAATGTGGGTTTTTTACACAATCATAACGTTATAAAGTGTATTGATGGGTTAACAGTTAATAAAATAGCTGCTTTTTATCGCGCAAGCTGACACCCTATAAGAAACAGCGGACAACAGTTCATTGAAGTTGATTAATATCGCATTTTCGCTGCCTGCTGTGCCTTAATGGATCTGCTTGGGTTCCAGCGTCAAACTTTTCATCATTTTTCAGTTAAAAGGGAATCGGATGATTTATTCCGAAACACTAAAACACGTCATGAATTTCAGTGCATTGGCATTGGTTCTGGGTTCAGTATTTTCCGTGCCGGCCCACGCCGACGAGGCCTGGTTAAAAGCCTGCGCCAATCCAAAAACCGCCGACGGCTGCCAACAGCCTTTCCAGCAGGGGCTGGCTGCGGTATTGATGGGCTCAAGCCACGAACAGCAAGGGCTGTGGGGGTATATTGATACCTCAGGTAACATGGCTATCGAACCGGCCTACCGTCAGGCTCGCGGTTTTGTTAACGGGCTTGCCGCCGTCAAGAAAGATGACCTGTTTGGCTATATTGATGCAAAAGGCAACCTGGCAATTCCGCCACGCTTTAGCCGGGCAACGGACTTTAACGCCAAGGGTACGGCGCTGGTAGTGGCCGAAAACCGCCTGGCGCTGATTGACCGCCAGGGCGCGGTGATCAAAACGCTGCCGTTTGCTGCCGCGCTCGACTCTGCGGGTTTTAAGCAGGGACAACCGTTGGCTAGCGTGCAGCTGCAGATCTCACCGGCGTTGTGGAATGCCTCCACCGGCCGTTCGGTTGCACTGCCAGATGACGTGATGAACCTCGACGAACCGCAGTCTGGCCTGATCCCGGCGCAGCAGCGCGATACGGCGCAAAGCGGTTATTGGGGCTATCTGGACGATAACGGCGCCTGGGCTATCGATCCCATGAAGCTGAAAACCCGTAATGAACCGCTGCTCAACGGCGACGTGGTGGCGGTGAAGGGTAAAACCACCTGGACCTTCCTTGACCGTAACGGCGTGAGCCTGAGCAAAGAGCAGTATAAGTCCGTTAAGCCACTGGCTTCGGGCAGTTGGCTGGTGGTCGATGCTAACAATACTCAGCAATTACTCAGCAATAAATTGGAAAAAACTCAGAATATTCCCGCTGAACAAGGGGAGGACTATCAAACCTGGGGCAGTTGGCTAATCGGTAAAGGCAGTAAAGGCCTGGTGATGATCGGTGCCGACAATCGGGTCATCGACATTAAAGCTAACCGCCCACAGCTGCTGGCTCAAAATGGACACTTGCTGATCCTGCAGGCCAACGGCCGTGCTAGCGAAGACAAAACCCCGCAGCTGGTTCAAATCTATGACAGCAACGGCGTTGCCCTGTTAACGCCCGCCACGCTCACCGCGTTGAACGAGTATAAATTCCAGCCGCTCGGCGGCCGAGCTATCGATGAAATGGCCTCGGCGCCTGCTACCGACCTGCCTATCGCACTGCTAACGCCGCTAGACGGCAAGAAAAGCCCGGCGATATTAACCGCCCAGGGCGAAGTTTTCTCCGATCCGCAGTGGTCTGAGCTGGCTGTGCCAGGACCCAGCGGACCGCTGGTGGTGAAAACCGAAAATGGTCAGGCGGGCGCGGTTAACGCTAATGGACAGTGGGTTGTGCAGCCGAAATTTAAACAAATCGATGCTTTCTCCGGTCAATATTCTTGGGCCACCGTGGTGGATGACAACAAGGTAGCAAGCCGCAAGATAATCGATGCACAGGGTAATATCGTTGATGTGCCTACCCGGGTGGTGCAGACCGCGCAGGGTATTTCTGGCAGCAGCCTGCTTTACACCGAGGGTGCCAATAATGCTCGTCGCTGGGGTATTTGGGATCTTGCCAGCAACAGCGCGAAAATCCCAGCCAGCTTCACCCAGCTGGAGTCTTTCCAGAATGGCTATGCATTGGCCAAAGTAGAGGCCGGTTGGGGGGTGATCGATGAGAAAGGGCAGTGGGCGATAGCGCCTGATGCCGCACGCAGCGGCAAGCCGCAGCCAGTAGGGGATAGTATTTTTGTCGTGGCGGATGACGACCAGCCGGGCGAGAACCATGACAGTAATGTGCACTACAGCCTGTATAGCGCGGTAACGGGATTGTTGTTAGCCGGTGACTTGCAGAGTAATCCGCAAAAAGTCGGCGACGATCATTGGCTTATCCAGCCTGCCAACGGCGGCGTAGCGCTAATGGATGACGATGGTCGCTCGGTGGTGAGCAAGGCGATTGTTCCACAGACCGCCCGCATTGACGGCGACTGGGCTTTATTGAGTTTTAGCCCGCACTTTGGTGCCATCGATAGCCAGGGTGAATGGCAAATAGCCCCGATTTATTCTGCTGCGCTTAATTTCGTCACGCCGCAGAACTGGGCCAGCGCGGTCAGCGATAAACATATTACGCTAATTGATGCCAACGGCGTTGAGCCGCTGGCGGACAAGGATAGCGCACAGCCGCTGGCCTCGATGGATCGCGTAGCCTTTAATGATGATTCGACCGGTGAAACGGTGCTGATGGATACTCAAGGTAACGAAATTCAACGTTATCCGGGGCTGAACAGCATTGCGATAGCGGGATCCAGCGAGGGAATGGTGCCGCTTAGGGGCGCTAACGGTCTTTACGGATTTATTGATGCCAATGGCAAACCGCTAATCGGCTCTTACTTTACGGCGGTCGGGCCGATGAAAGACACCCGTGCCCGTGCCGTGAAGCAGGACACCTACGGTCAGCAGATCGGTTATATCAACGGCGCGGGCAGTTTCACCACTCTGCCCAAGTTTGACTGGGCCAGCGATTTCAGCGAGCAGCGTGCCTGGGTGGCGGCTAAAGGCCTGGTGCAGCTGATCAATACCGACGGCGCCGTGCAGGCGCAGCTGCCACTGCGCTGCAATCAGCGGGTGCTTCTCGACGCTAAGGGTAAACAAGTTTGGCCTGCTAAAGCGGTCAACTGTGCCAGCCCCGTTCAATCCGGAGGCGCGCAATGAAGCCGTTAATCGATACCTGGCAGAGTAAAATCAAGCCGCTGTCGCGAGCAGTGACTCAGGTCATCGCCGTGGGCGGCGCGATGGGCCTGTTGGCGGTTGCGTTGCCGGCCGTCGCCGACAGCGACTATCCCTGTTTTGGCCCGTCGAGTATTACCGATAGCGCGCAACGAGCACAGCTGGCGCAGCCCGCTACGCAAAATTTGTGTATTCGTCCGGTACATGAGGGGCGTGCGGCGGTGCTGTTGCCCGATGCCAACCTGGCAATCGACGATGTGGCCTTAGCCAAAAACATGAGCGGTCATCGCTGGGGCTTCCTCGATAATCATGGTCAGCTGATCGTCAAGCCGATTTTCGATCAGGTCGGCGATTTTCATTACGGCCTTGCCGCCGCGAAGCTGAATAATAAATGGGGCTACATCGATAATTCCGGCAAATGGGTGATCCCTGCGACCTTCGATAAGGCCGGGGCCTTCACTCAGGTAGAGCTTGCGGTGGTCAGCAGCGGCGGTAAAACCGAAATTATCAATCGTAAGGGCCAAACCGTCGGCAAACCGTTGGACGCCTTGGTAGATGGCGTTCAGCTAAGCGACGGCAACCCGGCGCGACTGTCGCTGAGCTACAAAACGGTGCTGCTGTCGCCTGATGAACAGCGCCACGTCGCCAATGACAAAATGGAAGTGGTGCAGCCTTTCGGTCACAGCGATCTGTTTATAGCCCGAGATACCGACAAAGGCTTTGGTATAGCCGATCAAGACCTGACATGGCGCATTGAACCGCAGTTCAGCGAGATTAGCGTCAGCGATAACAACGGCTCGCTGGCGCAGGCCAAAGTCCCAAGTGGCATTCAGCTGATCCGTTCAGACGGTACGTTGGTCGACCCGGTCTATCAGTCGGTCAAGGCGCTTAACGATAAGTTCTGGTTGGCTACAACCGCCGACGCCAACCGTTTGCTCGACAACAGCGGTGATATCGTCGCCACGCTGAGTGACGACGCGGCCGCGGGCTTGCTGGTGCAGGCCGAATTCCTGCTCGATAACAGCGCCAAAGAGGGCCTGGCGGTGTACGTTGCCGGCAAAAAACAGCCGTTAATCTTGCCAAAAGGCAGCGCGCCGCTGGATCAGCCGACCGGCCGCTTCCTGCTGACCACCCGCGGGGAACAGAACAAGGTTAATGCGATTGTTTCTCCTGATGGTAACCTGATCGGCGGCAATCAGTCGGCTGGCTGGCTGGCACAGGTTAACAACGCAGAGGTGATTAACGATCGCCTGTGGTTGCACGACGATCGCGGTCAGCTGATTAACATTGTCGATAACGCCGGTAAAATGTTGCTCAATGCCAAGAGTGCTGAGCAGCTGAACGACTATCGTATTCAGCCACTTGGCCCTCAGCAGACGGACGCCAACTCCCCGTTAGCGCTGGTGCGGCCAGATCCCGATGACAGCAAGCCGGGTGCCGGATTTATTCGTGCCGACGGCAGCGTACAGCTTGAAAGTAAATGGCTGGATATTCAGCCAGCCGACAGCAGCGACTCCGCTCAGGACGGCATGGCGCAGCAGTTTATCGTTAAAACCGAGCAGGGCACCGGCGTGATTGATGCGCAGGGAAAAACGCTTATTCCGCTCACCGAAGACAACATTGCGCCATTTGTTAATGGCTACGCCTTTGATTATCAGGATGGCAAGCTGACGACGATTGACGCCAGCGGCAAACATTTTGCTCTGCCGGATGCCTTCGAACTGCAGTCTATTGGCAACGGTTGGTTCCGTTTCCGCCAGACCGCCGCTGAAGGGGCGCAGTGGGGCATCTATGATGTCATCAACCAGAAGGTAATTAGCGCACCGGCTTATCAAGCGGTTGGCAGCTATGCTAACGGCTTAGCGGACGTTCAGTCGCCTGACGGCCGTTGGGGCATCATCACCACCAGCGGCAAGCCACTGGTCGCGGCGGAGTATGCCAGCGTTCGCCGTATCAACGACGCTTTGTGGCAGCTGACGCCAGCGCCTCAATCATCAGACCAGGCGGCCTCGTCCCAGCAGTCTAAAATTATTGCTAACGATGGCCAGGTTCGCATCGACCTGACCGGCGATCTCAATGTTAATCAGTTCAACGATGGGCGTATTTTGGCTACCTCGGCGGAAGGTCAGTCGTGGTTATTGAACGCTAAAGGCGATATCGATCTGCACGAGCAGCAAACCAAAATCTCGGCGGTCGGGGACTGGGTCAAGCTTTCACGTCAGCCGCAGGTGGGGTATCTCAACGCGCAGGCTATTTGGCAAATAGCGCCACAAATCGTTCCCGGTTCAGCCTTTGTGAACTCTCGCGCGCTGCGGGTACAGCCGCAGGGTACCGAGCTTATCGATGAAAAAGGCGTGCGCGTCGCCGCGATGCCTGACGGCAGCTGGGTCCTGCCGCCGAACAGCGAGATGTCGGTGTCCTATGACGCCGACGACGGCGCCGCCGCGACGCGCTATGTCGACGCGACCGGTAAGCTGGTGGTGACCGTGTCCGGCGTGGGCAGCCTGATGCAGGGCGGCCAGGCGGTGCTCACCGAACCTGATGGCACTAAAACCTGGATTGACGCGCAGGGTCATCCTGCCGCCGCGGTGGATTTCGCCGATCTGGGGCTTATCTCCGAGGGGCTGGCTTTCGCCCGCGTGGGTCAAAACTATGGTTATGTCAACGCGCAGGGCAACTTCGTTATTGCGCCGGTGTATGATGCGGTTTCTGCGTTTAACAGCGGTGTGGGAATTGTCTCGACCGGCAGCATGTCGATGATGCTAGATGCGACAGGCAAACCGTTGGCGCGCGTCACTCACCAGTGTGGCGTGCAGGTGCTTTACAACGGCGGCAGCACGCGGCTGTGGCCGAAGACGCTGCCGGTAAAGTGCCCGCAATAAGTGTAGATTTTCGTGCTAATGTTTACAGGGTAGACCCGTAGACTGATTTAATAAAAAGGATAAATTATGCTCCCTCAAATTCCGCAAAAGTACAGGGCCGCAGAGCGTTGGTCTTTTGGTGACAACGAGGCGCTGGCTGACGAATTGGCAAATAAAGTGATCGCTGGAGTCAAAACCGCGACCTGTGCCAATCTTGACGACGAAGGCACGCCGGAAGTTGGCGAAGTGTTCGTGGTGGTTGACGGCCGTAACCATCCGGTGTGTGCCGTCAAATTGACCGAAGTCAAACAGGTGCCGTTCGACCTGGTAACCGAGGAACATGCCTTGGCCGAGGGTGAGGGCGACGGGACGTTGGCCACCTGGCGTGCCGATCAGCAGCGTTTCTTTGAGGCTTATGACATGTTTGCCCCAGATATGCCGCTGTTGTTGATGAAGTTTACGCTGCTTGAAAAATTCTGATTGACTGAACCGGTCGGCCTCGCGGGCTGGCCGGTTATTCCAGGAGAATGAGCCTGATGCTGAGCACCGCAAAACCTAACCTGCCCGATCCCGTTGTCGATACACCGTCCTCGTTAGTTATCCCTTATTTTAGCCAGTGGGAGTCACCTTCCTCCGCCGCCGATATTCTTAGCCGCAACAAACTTTTGCAGGATATCGAGGAGTGGCCCGCCTCGGGCGCAGCCAGTCAGGAAGAGTTTATCGAATGGGCCAATCACGTTTGCGGCATGTGCTGCCTGAAGATGGCGTTAGCGGCCACCACCGGTGAAATTGTCCCGATCCTTGAGTTAACCCGCCGCAGCCTGCCTTATGGGGCCTATGTGCGAGAGGGTGAGAATATTCGCGGGCTGATTTATGCGCCGTTCGTGGAGTTTTTACGACAGGAGTTACAGATTGCCGGGCAGGTGCGGGTAGAGATGACTGCCGCAGATATTGCCGCGGAGTTGGAAAAGAACCAATTCTTTATTGCCTCGGTGCATCCCGGCATCCGTCATCCCGAAATTGCGCCACCCCGTACCGGCGGACATCTGGTGCTAGTCACTGCCGTCGAGCAGGAAACTCTCACCTTTCATAATCCATCGGGCCACAACGAGGCCACGCAGTCCAACATCAAAATAGCCATTAGCCAGTTTGCCCAATTCTTTGCCGGGCGGGGTGTTGCACTGATGCCACGGATTATTCAAGGCGCATAATCCACTCGTCTTCCTGGCTGTCATACTTTTCTTTGTATAACACTGACTGGCGGCCATCGACCACCGCCGGTACGCTGACGGTTTCGTCCCAGGCATCAAGCTGCATGCATAAATCAGGATCGGATTTGCAAGGTATACGCACCTTGTCTCCGCCCTGACCGTCCGGCGATGACCGCTGTGCGTCATCAATCTCAAAGCTGCCTATTCGTATGCTGGATTTCCCCATCATTTTCCCCTTCCTGTGGTTTCAGTTGAATGTCACGTTATGAAGACTAGGGTTAACCCACCGGTTGTATCGCATCAAAAAGCATACAGGTAAGACCAGTGGGGCCAATCTTTAGCTTAGATCATTGTGCAAAAAGTGCCATAAGAAAAAGGCTAATTGGTCGAGGCGGGGTGGAGGTAAGTCGGCGAAACGGCGATAGCTGACTCATGCAGCAGGCGCGTGAATAAAAGCAAGCGGGCGGGCCTCAACGTGAAGCCCGCCCGCGTTACGGGACAGCGAAGGTGTTAAAGCGCTCAGTTTTTAGGAATAGCCGTTCCCCACTGCTGCCAGTTATTCGGCTCATCGGTCATCAACAGGAAATGATGGCCGGTCGAGGCTTTTGGCGCAATCGGGGTGGTCGGTGGAGTCGCAAAGGCAATCCCTCCGCGAATAAATTGCTGGAAAGTCCCGCTCTTAAGCGAGCCACCGGTGAGGCCAAACTGCAGGTTATAGCCTGATGCCAGCCAGAAGGTGGTGTTATCACGCACCAGGTACTGATATTTTTTGCTGATCAACAGCGAGACGTTGACCCTGTCGGCCATCACGCCGAGATTAAATCCGGTGACCGTACCGACCTCGATACCGCGGAACAGCACCGGGGTACCAATTTGCAGTGAGCCGACCTCAGTGGCGTCAACCACAATCGACAGCCCGTTGGTGTAACGTGAATCGGTAATCGTCGACTGTTGCAGATCGAAGGTGCGATTAGGAGGTCCTTTCCCTGCCTCAACGTTAATGTAAGGCTGCAACAGGGTATCCAGGTTCTGCACGCCCGCGGCCGAAATTTCAGGCGAAACGATAGAGAAGCGGGTCCCGAGGCGAGCAAAGGTGTCAACGTACTCTGGATACAGCACCGCCTGTGCGGCGACCTGATTCAGCTGCGAGTCCAATTTTAGCGATTCAACCTGACCAATGGTGATGCCCAGGTAGCGGATCGGCATCCCCGCAGATATTTTACTGGCGTCATAGGTGTTGAGGGTAATCTGGCTACCCACCGCGCGGGCAGCGGTTTCGTTCTCATACAGCACGCGCATGCTGCCCTTGGTTCGCGTCACGCCGTCGAGATTATCGAAGCTGATGGCGCCTTTTAACGCGCGATCCAGCGGCGAAGCCTGCACCGTCAGGCCGCTGCCGTTAAGCTGCACCTTGGCACCGCCCTCGGCCCAGAAAATCGTTTTCGGCGTGAGCAGGTTGCGATATTCGGGGCTGATATAGACATCGACTTCGAACTCGTTGGTTTTAGGCCGCACGTCGACAATTTCACCCACCGGGAATTTGCGGTACAGCACCACGGAGCCGGTCTGAATATCCGGCAGGCTCTTGGCGGTCAGCGTCAGGGTTGCCGCTGGCTTATCGCCTTTGACTCCATTCTCGGCTTTTTCCGCGTTGCTATACAGCGGATACTGGCCAGAAGGCGTTCCCGTGGTACCCGGCATCACGCGAACACCGCCGTCAATCCACTCCTGCGCGCTGGCACCGAGCACCTCCAGGCCGTCAATGCCCATTTTCACATCAAGGCGACTGTTGACCACAAACTTGCTGTCTTTATGCAGCAGGCCTTTGTACTGCGAACGCACCGCGATGTTAAACACGATGCCCTGATCGGTCAGCTTGCGGTCCAGCACCTGGCCAATCACGATACCGTTGAGCAGCAGCGGTTGACCGGCATCGATGCCGTAGCTTTGCGGTGCAAGCAGTTGCAGGGTCAGTACGCCCGGATCCTGCAGCATGCGCTGGCTGCTGTCGAGCACGGTAAAGTGCTCCTGAGGTTGGCCCTCGCCTGGGATAAGTTCGAGTGTGTTACCGGTCAGCAGCTGGCTGAGGTTCGCATTGCTGAGGCTGATCCTGGGACTTTTCATCTCGATGCGCGTACCGCTGCGCATCAGATCAATAACCGACGGATCCAGGATAAGCTTGCCGGTCACTTTGCCGCCCGGTTGCAGATTTATCTGCGTCAGCGTACCGACCTGTAAACCCTGATACATCAGCGGCGTATGCCCTTCGCTTAGCCCATCACCGCTGGGTAAATCCAGGCTGATATCGACACCACGATGGCTCTGCGCTAAATCAGGGTAAAGCTCGAAGGACTCGTCGGTCTTGGCCTGATTACCGTCAGCAGGGGAGTCGAGCGCAATGGCGCCGTTGACCAGCGCGGCCAGGCTTTCCATTTCGACCTTCACGCCGCTGAGGCTAAAGTTGCCTTTAAAACCGGAAACGTTCCAGAAATGGCTATTATCTTTTACTAAATGGGCAAAGCGTTTGTCGATCAGCACGTCGATAGTGACGCCGTTGTTCCCGGATTCAATATCATAATCATAGACTTTGCCGACCGGAATTTTCCGATAGTAAACCAGCGAGCCGTTGCTTAACGAGCCGAGGTCGCTGGAGTGCAGGTGGATCATCAGCTCTCCGGTGTTCAGACGATATTTCGGCTGAGTGTCGAGAGCGGTAAAGTGGGATTGTTCCTTACCGGTGCCGGGCATCATGCCGATATAGTTACCGCCTACCAACGCATCGAGACCGGAAATCCCGGCCAGCGAGGCCTTGGGCGTCACTAGCCAGAACTGGGTGCCTTCACGCAGGGAATCTGCAAGCTCGCTGCGGATGCTGACCTTGACCATGATAGTGCGCAGGTCCTTACTCAGGCTCAGCGACTGCACGGTACCCACTTCAACCCCCTGATAACGCACGGGAGTACGACCCGCCACGATACCCGCTGCGGACTGGAAGTCGATGGTCACCGTGGTGCCCTGTTCCTGATAATTGCTGTAAACCAGCCAGCCAGCAATCAGTAGTGCGATAAACGGCAGCAGCCAGAAAGGAGAGATCCGACGTCTGCTTTTGACGCGTGCTTCAATCGGTGTATTCGGCGTGTCTTGTTGTTGCATGTGCATCCCAAATCAGGCGGCTGTCCAGCCATTCAACGGCAAGAATAGTCAGTATCACGGCAGAACCAAAGTAAAAGGCGGCCGGACCCATGGTAAAGGCGAGTAATTGGTCACGGTTAACCAATGACATCATTAACGAAATAACGAATAAGTCCAGCATTGACCAGCGGCTAATCCAGGTGATCAGCCGCAGCAGGCGAATGCGGGTTTTCAATCCCTGATGCGCTTTGCAGTGGATACTCAATAGCAGCGTCAGCAGCACGATCACTTTGGTAAACGGCACCAGCACGCTGGCGATAAATACCACCGCCGCAATCGGCGCATTGCCGGAGGTGTAGAGCGACACCACGCCGGAAAATATAGTGTCTTTGGTCTGCTGTCCGTTGGTGTAAATCACTGAGATGGGCAGCAGGTTAGCCGGGAAAAGTAGCACCATCGCGGCAATCAGCGCGGCCCAGGTTTTCTGCAGGCTGTGCTTGTAGCGTTTGGGCATCTGCAAATGGCAGCGCGGACAGCGTCCCAGCCGGTCAGGATGGCCGGTAAACTGACATGAGATGCACAGCAGCAGCGAATCAGGCACCCCTTTCGGGCGAGGCTGTGGGTAAAACTCCTCCCAAAGTTGCCCGATGTTTAGATTGATCTGGGTCAGAGTGACCAGAATGGTCATGGAAATATAGGCCACCAGTGCCGGGCCCACGTCGATATCGGCAAAGTCTTTGACTTTGATGCAGGCGACGCCCATGCCAATCAGGTAGATATCGAGCATCACCCACTCTTTCAGTCGATCGAGCATCAGCAGCACCGGCTTGAGGTTCATGCCCAATTTGCTGCCAAAATGCAGGTAAAGAATCGAGCACGCCAGCGTCAGCGGCGCGCCGATGGTGCAGAAAGCGACCATCGTCGCGGTCAGCGGCGAACCCTGAATGGTCATCTGCCAGATACCCTCTAGCAGGCTGGCGTCGATGCGGGTGCCCAACAGGCGGATGCTAATTAGCGGCTCGGTGTAGGCAAAAGGCATTAGCAAAAGAATACATACCGCTATAATGAGCAGGCGCGGCAGGGAGCAAACCTTGCCTTTTTCAATCTTGTTATTGCAACGCGGGCAGTGCGCAGTCTGTGTTCTGCGCAACGCCGGCAGGGCAAAAAGGTAGTCGCATTCGTTACAGCGCTGAAAGCGTCTGGGCGGTAACGGAGCGGATACGGCTAGTATTTTCATAGGACCTGTAAGCAAAATGACCTGTAGAAACGGCGACTGATTGTATCAAATACCGGACATTTTAATTATCTGGCCCCTGAAAGGCCAAGAAGGTCAGGATTTTTAGATAAAATAACGTATCATGCAAACGTCAGAACAACCATTTGTCTCTGGCAAAACATATATTGTAGGCCAGTCTTTTTGAAGTCACATAGGATTAACCTTGTCGAGATACGCATTTAATGCTTATTTTATAGAGGCTAAGCAGGCAAAATAGCGGTCTACCTTTAGGTTCTAACGGTTACTACATGACTAAAGAAGTATTCTACACGGAATTAAAACGTGACCTGAACGCGTTAATCGCCGGGGAAAACAATTTTATTGCGACACTGTCCAACGTCAGTGCCTTGCTCTATGAGCGTCTTGAGGGCGTTAACTGGGCGGGCTTTTACCTGATGGACGGCTCGTCGCTGGTGCTGGGTCCGTTTCAGGGCAAAATTGCCTGCGTGCGCATTCCGGTAGGAAAAGGCGTATGCGGAACGGCGGTGGCCGAGAACGCGGTGCAACGGGTCGGTGACGTGCACGCTTTCCCGGGACACATCGCCTGCGATGCCGCCAGCAACGCAGAAATTGTCTTGCCTGTGACCGTTTCCGGTCAGGTTATAGGTGTTTTAGATATCGATAGCACTATTTATCAACGCTTCGACGAAGTGGATGAACAGGGGCTAACAGAATTGGTAGCCGGGCTTTGCAAGCATCTGGAAAACAGTGATGCTGCAAAATATGTCAATTTGATCGCAAGTTGATCGACGGATAACGTAGCATTTACGGACGGGGTCATTATAATGTCGCCTGTTCATGCCTGCGCCGGTTGGCAAACCCGTTGTAATCAGGAAATTTCATGGAAAATCAACCTAAGTTGAACAGTAGTAAAGAAGTCATCGCCTTTTTGGCAGAGCGTTTCCCGCTTTGCTTTAGCGCCGAAGGTGAAGCGCGTCCATTAAAGATCGGTATCTTTCAGGATCTGGTAGAACGCGTTCAGGGCGAAGAGAGTTTGAGCAAAACACAATTGCGCTCTGCTCTGCGCCTGTATACCTCAAGTTGGCGTTATCTGTATGGCGTTAAAGTTGGCGCTCAGCGCGTTGACCTTGACGGTAATGCCTGTGGTGTTCTTGAAGAACAGCACGTTGAGCACGCCCGTAAACAATTGGAAGAAGCAAAAGCCCGCGTTCAGGCACAACGTGCCGAGCAACAGGCCAAGCGCCGCGAAGCCAACGGTGAAAATGCCGAGCCGCGTCGCCCACGTCCGGCAGCAAAAAAACCTGCTCCGCGTCGTGAAAATGCGCCTGCCGCTGTTTCTGGTCAAGAAAATCGCAAACCGCGCACCCCACGTCCAGTACGTGAAGTGAGCGAACCGCGTCAGGTGCCAGTTACAGACATCACAAAACTGCAAATTGGTCAGGAAATCAAAGTCAGAGCAGGCAAGAGTGCGATGGACGCTACCGTTTTAGAAATTGCAAAAGACGGCGTTCGTGTGCAACTTTCTTCGGGTCTGGCGATGATCGTACGCGCAGAACACTTGCAGTTCTGATACGGAGGCCAACTCAGGCATGAACAAATTTGTCAGATTAAGCGTAATTGCGGGTCTGCTATTTTCGGGAACGGGTCTGGTTAACACCAGCTTTGCGAATGACAGTGCACCGGTCACTATCAGTCAACTCCCGCAATTGGCACAAGAACCTCAAGACGCAACGGTTAGTGAGCGTGTTACTGCACGCTTTACCCGTTCGCACTATCGTCAATTCGATCTTAATGCGGACTTCTCAGGTAAAATTTTCGATCGTTACCTGAACATGCTCGACAACGGCCATAACGTATTCATGGCTTCCGATGTCGCCCAGTTTGCCGATAAACGTGGCACCTTGGGTGAAGAGTTGAAATCCGGTCAATTGGTCACGCCTTACGCTTTGTATAATCTGGCGCAGAAACGTCGTTTCGAACGCTACGAATATGCTTTGTCCGTGCTTGAGCGCCCAATGAACTTCACCGGTAATGATTCGATTACCCTCGATCGCACCAAGGCTCCGTGGCCGAAAGATTCCACCGAGTTGGACCAACTTTGGGACCAGAAAGTCAAATATGACGAGCTGAACCTGAAGCTGACCGGTAAAAACGATCAGGAAATTCGCGATATTCTCGGTAAACGCTATCGCTTTGCGATGAAGCGTCTGACGCAGAGCAACAGCGAAGACGTTTTCCAGCTGGTGATGAACGCGTTTGCACACGAAATAGACCCACACACCAACTATCTGTCTCCGCGCAGCACCGATCAGTTTAATACTGAAATGAGCCTTTCTCTGGAAGGCATTGGTGCGGTTCTGCAGGGCGATGACGACTATACCGTCATCAACTCGATGGTAGCAGGCGGCCCGGCGGCCAAGAGCAAATCCATTGCAGTCGGTGACCGCATTGTCGGCGTTGGCCAGACAGGCAAGCCGATAGTGGATGTTATTGGCTGGCGTCTTGATGACGTGGTTGCGCTGATTAAAGGTCCAAAAGGCAGCAAGGTTCGTCTGGAAGTCTTACCGGCCGGCAAGGGAACCAAGACGCGAACTATCACCTTAACCCGTGAGAAAATTCGCCTTGAAGACCGCGCCGCCAAGTTGACCATCAAGAAAGTCGGCAATGAAAAAGTTGCCGTGATGGACATTCCTGGCTTCTATGTTGGCCTGACCGACGATGTTAAAGTTCAGCTGCAGAAGATGGCCAAGCAGAACGTCAGCAGTTTGGTGATCGACCTGCGTACCAACGGTGGCGGTGCACTGACCGAGGCTGTTTCACTGTCTGGTCTGTTTATCCCGAGTGGTCCGGTGGTTCAGGTTCGTGATAATAACGGCCGAATTCGCCAGGACAGCGACAATGACGGTGTGGTTTATTACAAAGGTCCGCTGGTGGTGCTGGTCGACCGTTACAGCGCCTCGGCTTCGGAAATCTTTGCCGCGGCGATGCAGGACTACGGCCGTGCGCTGATTGTCGGTGAACCGACCTTTGGTAAAGGCACCGTTCAGCAGTATCGCTCACTGAATCGTATTTACGATCAGATGCTGCGTCCTGAATGGCCTGCGCTGGGCTCTGTGCAATATACCATCCAGAAATTCTATCGAATTAACGGTGGCAGCACGCAGCGTAAGGGCGTCACGCCGGATATCGTCATGCCAACGGGCCTGATTGATAACGACGTCGGCGAGCGCTTCGAAGATAACGCCATGCCTTGGGACAGTATCAAAGCTGCGGACTATACCAAGACCGGCGATCTGACACCGCTGATCCCTGAACTGTTGAAAGAGCACGATGCCCGCATCGCGAAGGATCCAGAGTTCCAGTATATCCAGCAGGATATTGCCAAGTTCAACGCTAATAAAGACAAGCAAAACGTCGTCTCACTGAATTACGCTCAGCGTGATAAAGAAGACAAAGAAGATGACGCCACGCGCCTGACTCGTCTGAATGAGCGTTTTGCACGCGAAGGTAAAAAGCCAATCAAGTCTCTCGACGACCTGCCGAAAGATTACGTTGCGCCGGATCCGTATCTCGACGAAGCCGACAATATTGCCGTTGACCTGTCTAAGTTAGAAGACAGCCAGGCTAAATAAGCCCCCGTCTGCGGTAACGTCACCCGGTAAAAAGCCACCTGCACAGGTGGCTTTTTTTATCCTGTTTGTACGCCGCCTGCGTCGACAAAACGCTTCAAAATGTAAAGTATTGTGAATTATCGCCGTTACCCGCTGCCAATACTTGAATCCTGTGAGTATGACCATAGGATCTAATTATCTGCGCCAAGATAGCGCGATATCCTGTTTGAAAAAGACAACAACAATGAGGAAGTATTAATTTTATGATGCGTATAGCGTTGTTCCTGATGACTAACCTGGCAGTGATGGTGGTTTTCGGGCTGGTACTCAGCCTGACAGGCATTCGTTCTAGCAGCGTGATGGGACTGATGATCATGGCCGGGCTGTTTGGCTTTGGCGGAGCATTTGTCTCTTTACTGATGTCTAAGTGGATGGCGTTACGCTCGGTCGGCGGTGAGGTTATCGAACAGCCGCGTAACGATACCGAACGCTGGTTGATGAATGTCGTCAGCCGTCAGTCCCAGCAGGCGGGGATTAAAATGCCGCAGGTTGCGATTTATCACGCACCGGATATCAACGCTTTTGCAACCGGCGCGCGCCGCGATGCTTCCCTGGTTGCAGTCAGTACCGGCCTGCTGCAGAGCATGAGTCAGGACGAGGCCGAGGCGGTTATCGCCCATGAAATCAGCCATATTTCCAACGGCGACATGGTGACCATGACCCTTATCCAGGGCATCGTTAACACCTTCGTGATCTTTATTTCACGTATTCTGGCGCAGATTGCCGCGGGCTTTATGTCCGGCGATCGCGATGGAGAGAATAACAGCAACGGCAATCCGCTGGTGTATTTTGCCGTATCGATGGTGCTTGAGCTGGTGTTCGGTATCGTGGCCAGTATCATTACTATGTGGTTCTCTCGTCACCGTGAGTTTTACGCCGATGCCGGTTCCGCCAAGCTGGTAGGCCGCGAGAAGATGATTGCCGCGCTGCAACGTTTGAAAACCAGCCATGAACCGCAGGAAGCGGGCAGCATGATGGCATTGTGCATCAACGGTAAGTCGAAAACTTTCAGCGAACTGTTTATGTCGCATCCGCCGCTGGACAAGCGTATTGAAGCCCTGCGCAGCGGCGAATACCTTAAATAATCGTCGATTAATGACCTATCCCACTAGTCATTAAAAAGGCCCGCCAATCGTTGCCGGGCCTTTTTTTATCGCTGCTTCGGGTCAGGCTTTTTGCTGTTCGACCAGTTTTTGCGTCATGCGCATTACGCTGACGATGGCACCGGCCAGCGCCAGCGAACCGGCGAGGATTAGCGAGGCGTGGGTGCCGTTGGCGCTAAACAGGTTGAACATCAGCGCAACCATTGCCGCACCGGTACTTTGCCCCAACAGTCGGGCGGTCCCTAACATGCCGCTGGCGCCGCCGCTGCGGCTGCGCGGTGCGGAGGAGACAATGGTGTGGTTGTTGGGCGACTGGAACAGGCCAAAGCCCGCGCCGCAGACGATCATTCGCCAGATAATGCTTAAATGAGAAGGGTGGTCAGGCAGCAATGCCAGTGAATAAAGCCCGATTGAAAAGATAACCAGCCCCACGCCGCCGAGGATCCCCGGATGGAAGCGTTCGACCAGTCGCCCGGAAATCGGCGCCATCACCATAGTGGCCAGCGGCCAGGGCGTTAACAGCAGGCCGGTGGCCACTGCATCCAGCCCCAAAGTGTTCTGCAAGAAAAACGGCAGTGAGACAAACGCCAGCATCTGCGCGGCAAACGAGCACATTGAGGTGCAAATTGATAAGGTGAAAATGGGGATCCGCAGCAGGTCGACCGGCAGCAGCGGTGAGGGTTTGGTTAACTGACGACGGATAAAGAACCAACCAATTATCACTAGCGCGATCAGTTCGCCCAAAATCAGCCGATGATCCAGCCCCTGCGCATAGCCACTTATCGCGCTAATCAACAGGCCAAAGGTCAGCGCATTCATAATGCTGCTGATGAAGTCAAACTTACGCCCGGTAGCTTTGCTGGTATTGGCCGGTAAAAACTTCAGGCCCATAAAGAAGGCAATCACGCCGATAGGCAGGTTAATGGCAAACAGCCACGGCCAGTTGGCGAAAGACAGCACGGCCGCGGCAACCGTGGGTCCTGCGGCAGAAGAAACGGCCACGATTAGCGCATTGATCCCCATCCCGCGTCCCAGGAAGCGCTGCGGATATATTATCCTCACCAGCGCTACGTTAACGCTCATGATGCAGGCGGCACCGAAGCCCTGCAGCACCCGCGCGACGGTCAGGGTCAGCAGCGAATCTGACATTGCACAGGCCAGCGAAGTCAGGCTGAATACCACCAGTCCGGTCATGTAGATCCGGCGGTAACCGAATATTTCGCCCAGCGAGGACAGTGAAAGGAGTGAGATAGTAATGGCCAGCTGATAGGCATTGACTATCCAGATTGAGGATGCGGGGCTGGCATGGAGATCTTGGGCAATGGTCGGCAGCGCCACGTTGGCAATAGCCCCGTCCAGGACCGAAACAGTGATCCCCAGTGCGATAGTGAAAATGGCCCCATAGCGTTGTGGCAGCGGAAGTCCGTCAATAACCGTGGTTGTCATGTCTGATTGTCAGCATTGTGCTTATAAGTGAGGGAAATATTATCACGCTAACTAGTCGCCAGAGGAAGTGGACATTTAGCCAGGGCTTTATTAATTGTAACCAGAATTAACAATTTTATTACAAGCAGGATTTGGCACGGTTCACTTAGATAGAAATAGCGTTCCATTTTTTATGAAACAAAAAAGTATCCGCTTTTTATTTATGAAATAATGCACGATACAATCTTCTGTCAGGTAACAGATTATGGCGAGCGCAGACGTTGACCAGCAGCCCGATTCCGTCTCATCAGTGTTGAAAGTATTCGGTATTTTACAAGCGCTAGGAGACAGACGTGAGCTAGGCATTACCGAGCTGTCCCAACACGTGATGATGTCTAAAAGCACGGTTTACCGTTTCCTGCAGACCATGAAATCGCTGGGGTATGTCGACCAGGAAGGGGAGTCAGAGAAATACAGCCTGACGCTAAAACTGTTTGAGCTGGGGGCCAAGGCGCTGCAAAACGTGGATCTGATCCGCAGCGCCGATATCCAGATGCGTGAGATTTCACGCCAGACTCGTGAGACCATTCACCTCGGTGCGCTGGACCAGGACGGCATTGTCTACATTCATAAAATCGACTCGATGTACAACCTGCGAATGCACTCGCGCATTGGTCGCCGTAATCCGTTGCACAGCACCGCGATCGGTAAAGTCTTGCTGGCATGGAGCGAAAATAGCGACGTTGAGGCGTTGTTAGCCGAGCTGCAGTTCACTCGTAGCACCGATAACACCCTGATGGATGCGCCCGGCCTGCTTATCGCGCTGGCTCAGGTGAAGCAGCAGGGCTATGGCGAAGATATTGAAGAGCAGGAATTGGGACTGCGCTGTATCGCGGTGCCGGTATTCGATCGCTTTGGCGTAGTGATTGCCGGATTAAGCATTTCCTTCCCGACCCTCCGTTTCACCGATCAAGGCAGAGAAAATTACATTACCCTGCTGCACACCGCCGCGCGCAATATCTCCGGCCAGCTGGGCTTCCATCAGTACCCGTTTTAATCCCTGGGCGGTGGCATAAAAAAGGCGAAGCCTGGTGTATTCCAGTGCTTCGCCTTTTAGCGTCTAACGGCGTAACCTAGCGATGCGCCAGCTCGGCGTGCTCCTCCTCATCCATCACCTTTTTATCGGTAAGTTTCATCAGTTGACTGGTGATCGTACCAGCAGTCATTGAGCCGCTAACGTTTAACGCGGTGCGCCCCATATCGATCAGCGGTTCGATAGAAATCAGCAGCGCGACCAGCGTCACCGGCAGTCCCATCGCAGGAAGCACGATCAGTGCGGCAAAGGTGGCACCGCCGCCCACGCCCGCAACGCCGGCGGAGCTCAGCGTGACTATCCCTACCAGCGTGGCAATCCACATCGGTTCAAACGGGTTGATGCCCACGGTAGGCGCGACCATGACCGCCAGCATGGTTGGGTAAAGTCCGGCACAGCCATTTTGGCCAATTGTGGCACCAAAGGAGGCGGCGAAGCTGGCGATGGATTCAGGAATACCTAAACGGCGAGTCTGGGCCTCCACGCTCAACGGGATCGTCGCGGCGCTGGAACGGCTGGTAAAGGCAAATGACAGCACTGGCCACACCTTGCGGAAGAACCTGGCCGGATTTACGCCGGCGAAGGACAGCAGCAGGGCGTGAACGGCAAACATAATTGCCAGGCCGAGGTAGGAGGCGACCACAAAACTGCCCAGCTTAATGATGTCGTGGATGTTTGAACCGGCGACCACCTTGGTCATCAGCGCCATCACGCCATAGGGGGTGAGCTTCATCACCAGACGTACCAGCTTCATTACCCATGACTGCATAATGTCGATAAATGCCAATACTTTAGGGCCTTTTTCGGCATCATCTTTCACCAACTGCAGCGCCGCTACGCCGACAAAGGCGGAGAAAATCACCACGCTGATGATCGAGGTTGGGCTGGCACCGGTCAGGTCGGCAAACGGGTTCTTGGGAATAAATGATAGCACCATTTGCGGCACGGTCAGGTCGGCGACTTTGCCCACGTAATTGGTTTGGATCGCGGCCAGGCGCGCGGTTTCCTGCGTGCCCTGCACCAGCCCTTCGGCGGTCAGGCCAAACAGTCGGGTAACGAAAACGCCAACCAGCGCGGCAATCATCGTGGTAAATAACAGCGTACCAATGGTCAGGAAGCTGATTTTTCCCAACGAGGTGGCGTTGTGCAGGCGCGCTACCGCGCTCAGAATCGAGACGAACACCAGCGGCATAACAATCATCTGCAGCAGCTGCACGTAGCCGTTACCGACAATATTGAACCACGGGATAGAGTTTTTAAGCACGGCGCTGTCAGGGCCATAGATCAGCTGCAAGGCCAGGCCGAATGCCACGCCGAACACGAGGCCGACCAGAACCTTCTTGGCCAGACTCCACTGCGATCGGCTCGATTTAGCCAACAACAACAGCAGGGCAACAAAAACCACCACGTTTAATACCAGCGCGAGACTCATACCCAAAGCTCCAGACAAACTTAGAAAAGTGTTTTGATAATGCGGCTAAAACGCGGCATTTCAGAATGTAACCAGGGGCGTAGAATATCAGACTGTCGTGGTGCGTCTTTATAACCAAAGAGAATGGGCTATAACTTTTTGCCTTAATTTGTCTTTATCTCAACCGATATGGCGGTTTTATCACCGCCTTTAGGTGAGATATTTCAAAATAAAGTTCAGGCCGTGCGGATTGATTGCATCAATAATGGGCGACCAGTTAGGCCAGAACAGCGTCAGGCCTACCATAATCAGGCAAAACATCCGCTCGATCTGGTTGCCATCCCGGCTGGTGATGATCGGCAAGCGGAAACGCCAGCGACAGGGCCACAGCAGCGGAACGCCGGCCGGGGTCAGCATATCGGCCAAAATATGGCTTAAATAACCGATTACCATGCCGTGGAGCGCATCGATAGGGATGACCCAGTCGTGGGGAAGTCGGGTTTTTAATAGAAACACCCCAGCGGCCGCCGCCAACAGGCTGTGCGTGAATCCTCGATGGCCAAACATTCTGGCGATGGGGTGGGAGATCCAGCGCAGCCGTTGCCCGAGCAGAGATTTAGGGTGATCGATATCCGGAAGCAGGGACGTTAACAACGACGCCGGGATAATATGCCACCAGTCACCGTGAGCGAGCTCCGGTGAAAGTTGGGCTTTTTTGGCAAACACTGCGCAAGCAATGGAGAAAATGAGGTGACCTTCCGCAGTCATAATGCATCCGAACCGTATAACTGTTATTTTATCCAGTATAGATGAAAGCGCTTTTATGCGGAAGGTGTTACGCTGTAACTATTTGTCAATTCATTGATAAATAAATTAAAAATAGTTTTCTCGTGACAGTGTAATGGGTTGATCGATGGTAAAGTCAGCGATGAATCGCCCTAAATCAGTGGCTAAAAATTACACGCCAAGATGTGTCGCGGTCAACTCGGTCAATGACGAGAGTTTGGCGTCGGCCAATGACCAGCGCGGGTCTTCGGCATATTGCCGGTCCGGCACGACAATGGAACGCATCCGCGCCGCCTTGGTGGCAATCATGCCGTTAAATGAATCTTCAAGAGTGACACAGTCCAGCGGATCAACACCCAGGTCGGCAGCGGCCAGCAAATAGACCTCGGGATGAGGCTTACTGTGGGCCAGATGTTCCGCTGAGCGGCGCGTCTCGAAATAGGACTGCAGGTTAAACATCTCCAGCACCTGATTGATCATATGCAGCGGCGAGGCCGAGGCGATACCGATTTTCAGGCCCTGTGCCTGACAGAGTTGCAGCGCGTGATGCACGCCCGGCAGCAGTGGGCGGGTCGAGGCGACTTTTTCAATCGTAGTGGCAATGATCCGCGCCGTGACGTCGGCCTCGCTGGGGCCCTGCCACGGCAGCACGCGCGCCCACTGGCGAACCGTTTGATCGATGCGCAAACCCAGGGTGCTGGGAACGAGATGTTTTTTGGAGATATCGACGCCGATGCTGGAGAACACCTCCAGTTCTGACTCCATCCAAAAAGGCTCCGAATCAATCAGTAGTCCATCCATGTCAAAAATGGCGGCCTGAACGGGTTTTACATGACTCATTTTTAAAACTCCCAGTTACACTGCATTAGCTCGAGGATAAAAAGAGCATAGCACAGTCAGATCCGGCGTTCAGTGCGGAAAAAATGAGCCATTCAAAGATGTTAACTAAAATTTTGGGCAGGTCTGATCAACTATGGTTACACTGATGCTTCAAATGAGACGTCCTTATAAGGGGAATTCATGACGTATCAACAGGCAGGCCGCGTTGCCGTCTTAAAACGCATCCTGGGATGGGTGATCTTTATCCCAGCTTTGCTCTCCACGGTTATATCGCTGCTTAATTTCTTTTATGCCCAGTCTAAAGGCGAAAAGGGCATTAATGCGGTAATGTTTGATTTCATCCACGTGATGGTGGATATGGCCAAATTTAATACCCCATTCCTGAA
This sequence comes from uncultured Gammaproteobacteria bacterium, assembly GCA_963742005.1. Taxonomy (GTDB): domain Bacteria; phylum Pseudomonadota; class Gammaproteobacteria; order Enterobacterales; family Enterobacteriaceae; genus Rouxiella. The sequence continues at coordinate 282,699 of CAVUKG010000001.1, forward strand.
CGCGTTTTGGTACAACGCGCCGCAGCCGGTATTAGGGCAGGGCATTACCAGCGCCAATATTATGTTCGTGGTGATTTATTGGCTGATTTTTGTCGGACTGGCCCTGCAGGCGAGCGGCGCGCGAATGTCGCGCCAGGTGCGCCACATTCGTGAAGGCGTGCAGGATCAGCTAATTCTAGAGCAAGCTCGCGCCGGCGAAGCCAGGACTCAGCAGCAGATCGAAGAGAAGATTATTATTCCTCGTCATACCATCCTGCTGCAGGTTTTCCCGTTATATATTCTGCCGCTAATTATTGCAATTGTGGCTTATTTTGTTCTGAAATTATTAGGCCTACTTGGCTAATCTGTCGAACTCATTCCGTCGATGTAAACAAAATAAAAAGCCTGGATCTGTTAGCAGATCCAGGCTTTATTTTTACTCGAATGATCCCGCAATACGGCGCTTATTTATCCTGTAATAATCTCTCAATAGCGCGCTGCGCGACCACCTCGTGCTGGCCGCCAAACAGGTTGCTGCGATTCAATAAATAATACAGCTGGTACACCGATTGGCGCTCGATATAGCCATTGGGAAGCGGAGTAATACTCTGATAGCCGTCAATCAGCTGATGGGGGATATTCGGGTAAAGCGGCAGCATGGACAAATCACATTCTCTGTCACCCCAGTAGCATGCCGGATCAAATATTATCGGACCCTGCGCCGACTGAGCGCAGTTGTGCGGCCACAGGTCACCGTGCAATAGCGAAGGCTGTGGCTGGTGATTTTGCAGTTTCGCCCGCACCCGTTCGATAATCAATTCGGTATCACCAAAACTCATGCCCTTTTCCGCTGCAAGCTGCAGCTGCCAGCCAATACGCTGCTGGGAGAAAAAGGTCGACCACTTGCGCTGCCAGGCGTTAGGCTGCGGCACGGTAGCGAGCTCGTTGTCGAAGTCCAGGCCGAATTCAAGCTGTTCGCTCCACTGATGCAGTGCGGCCAGCTGTTGCCCCAAAAGGTAGGCATTATCAATATCCAGCGGGGTGAGCGGCAGATATTCCAGCAGCAGGAAGCTGTAATCGCGGTCGCTTCCCACACCGTAAACTTCGGGCACGCGCACCGTATTGCTTTTGGCGAGCAGGGCGATTTGGTCAGCTTCGGCGGCAAAAAGCGGCAGCAGTTCGCGTGAGTTGCATTTTACGAAGACCTCTTTCTCGCCATAGCTCAGGCGCCAGGCGGCGTGGATCTCTCCGCCTGGCAGCTCAACGCGTTCGCGAATTTCTGCACTTCCAAGATGTTCACTCAACAGACGATTAACGGCTTGCCACATGGTATCACCCCTTCGGACTGGCCAGATAATTCATTAAGTTAGCGGTTTTAATGCGGGAAAACTCCGATCGAGCGCACAGCCCGGCTGACTGAGTTCATTTTTTTAACCGCGTAGAATAGCGAGTTTCAATAATTCTGAACCGGTAAACAACAATATTAAATGTTTCCTGACCTAAAACAGACATTAATACAGGAATTATCCGATCGACTAATTCCTTAGATTATTGTTTCATCTACCATTCTTAATAATAGCCGAAAAAAATATTCTCGTGTTCAAAAAATGTGTATATGCTGGCTTTCGTCCAAGTCGCGAGAGATCTCAAGTGAAACTCAAATTTCTATATTTGATGACTGCGCTATTTTTGGCGGGGTGCGCAAAACAAACCCCAATGCAAACAAGCAAATTGATTCCACCCTCCCACGTTGAAGAAGCCTCTTCGTTAATGCATCAGGGCCCTTATGGTTCGGTGATTAAACAGGCGGCCAGCACCTACGGTGTAGACGAAACGTTGGTTAAAGCGATTATTCAGGTCGAGTCGGGTTATAACCCCGGTGTAGTGAGCAAATCCAACGCCGTTGGCTTGATGCAGCTCAAGGCCTCAACTGCCGGTCGCGACGCCTACCGGCTGAAAGGACGCGACGGACAGCCGACCACCCACGAACTTAAAGACCCACGCGTTAATATTGATTTAGGTACCGCTTACCTAAGCATGTTGCAGCAGCAGCTGGCCGGGATTAATAATCCTGAGACCCTGCGTTATGCAACTACGGTTGCTTATGCAAACGGCGCTGGCGCACTGCTGAGAACCTTCTCGAAAGACCGGGTTTATGCCGTGGCAAAAATCAACCAGCTAACCCCTGCACAGTTCTACAAGCATATACAGAATAACCATCCTGCCGCGCAGGCACCGCGCTATCTGTGGAAAGTGAACAACGCCTATCTGGCTATGCGTTAAGACAGTCTGCTTCCGTTGCTGGTTAAAAACGCCCCCCAGTGGATCTCACCGCGGGGCGTTTTTAACTTTATGTGCGGGCCGCGTTGTCGCCGTTTGCCGTCATGGCGGGCTTGGCGAGGCATCGCGGCTCATTTCCAGAAAAAAGCCGCGTAAGTTGCTGGAAAAATGCGCTTTACGGGTGATACACTCCCCCGCAGTTCTTTGCGTCACACCCTCCGTTCTGCCGTTTTTAGAATGCAGGCGTGTATATATTTGGCAAGGTAAAGTCGAATAACGTAATCAACCTACTGAATTCAAATACATATATTTCTATATGTGCTCTGTCGTGTGGGGCACCACTGTAGATGAGGAAAGATCATGCCTGTAATTACTCTCCCTGATGGGAGTCAGCGTCAGTTTGACCATCCCGTTTCTCCCTATGATGTCGCACTGGATATCGGCCCGGGCCTGGCGAAAGCCTGTATCGCCGGTCGCGTAAACGGTGAGCTGGTTGATGCCAGCGATCTTATCGAGAACGATGCTCAATTAGCCATTATCACCGCCAAGGACGAAGCCGGATTAGAAATTCTCCGTCACTCCTGCGCGCATCTGTTGGGCCATGCTATCAAGCAGCTGTGGCCTCACACCAAGATGGCTATCGGTCCGACTATCGACAACGGTTTTTACTACGACGTCGACCTCGACCACACGCTGACTCAGGAAGATATCGATCTGCTTGAAAAGCGCATGCACGAACTGGCTGAAAAGAACTACGACGTTATCAAAAAGAAAGTCAGCTGGCAGGAAGCGCGCGATACCTTTGAAGGTCGCGGCGAGCAGTACAAAATTGCCATTCTTGATGAAAACATCAGCCATGACGACCGTCCTGGCCTGTATCATCATGAAGAATACGTTGATATGTGCCGTGGTCCGCACGTGCCAAACATGCGCTTCTGTCACCACTTCAAGCTGCAGAAAACCTCTGGCGCTTACTGGCGTGGCAACAGCGAAAATAAAATGCTGCAACGCATCTACGGCACCGCGTGGGGCGACAAGAAACAGCTCAACTCATACCTGCAGCGTCTCGAAGAGGCGGGCAAGCGCGACCACCGTAAAATTGGTAAGGCGCTTGACCTCTATCACATGCAGGAAGAAGCGCCGGGTATGGTGTTCTGGCACAATGACGGCTGGACTATCTTCCGTGAGCTCGAAGCCTTTGTGCGCATGAAGCTGAAGGCCTACCAGTATCAGGAAGTGAAAGGCCCGTTCATGATGGACCGCGTGCTGTGGGAAAAAACCGGCCACTGGGACAACTACAAGGATGCGATGTTCACCACCTCTTCCGAGAACCGTGAATACTGCATCAAGCCAATGAACTGCCCGGGTCACGTGCAGATTTTCAACCAAGGGTTGAAGTCTTATCGCGATCTGCCGCTGCGCATGGCCGAATTCGGTAGCTGTCACCGTAACGAGCCGTCAGGTGCCTTACACGGCCTGATGCGCGTGCGCGGTTTCACCCAGGACGACGCCCACATCTTCTGTACCGAAGAGCAGGTGCGCGATGAAGTAAACAGCTGCATCAAAATGGTTTACGACGTGTACAGCACTTTTGGCTTCGAGAAGGTCGTGGTCAAGCTGTCGACGCGTCCGGCCAAGCGTATCGGTACCGATGAGACCTGGGATCGTGCGGAAGCCGACCTCGCCGCTGCATTAGTCGAAAATAACATCGCTTTCGAATATCAGCCGGGTGAAGGGGCGTTCTACGGACCAAAAATTGAATTTACCTTGCATGATTGTTTGGATCGTGCGTGGCAGTGTGGTACCGTGCAGCTCGACTTTTCATTACCTGAGCGTTTAGACGCAACTTACATCGGCGAAAGCAACGATCGTAAGACTCCGGTAATGATTCACCGAGCAATTTTAGGTTCAATGGAACGCTTCATTGGTATTCTGACTGAAGAATACGCGGGCTTCTTCCCAACCTGGATTGCACCGGTACAGGCCGTTGTGATGAATATTACCGATTCACAAGCGCCTTACGTCGAAGAATTGACGAAAAAACTGCAAGATGCAGGTATTCGCGTTAAAGCCGACTTGAGAAATGAGAAGATTGGCTTTAAAATTCGCGAACACACGCTACGTCGTGTTCCCTACATGTTAGTTTGTGGCGATAAAGAGGTCGAAGCAGGCAAGGTTGCCGTTCGAACTCGCCGCGGCAAAGACTTGGGAAGCCTCGACGTTAGCGAAGTCGTAGACAAACTGTTGGCGGAGATCCGCAGCAGAAGTCTTCATCAACTGGAGGAATAAAGTATTAAAGGCGGAAAACGAGTTCAACCGGCGCGTCCAAATCGCATTAACAGAGAAATTCGCGCGCAAGAAGTTCGCCTCACGGGCATCGATGGCGAACCCCTTGGGATTGTGAGTCTGAATGAAGCTCTTGAAAAAGCTGAGGAAGCTGGTGTTGATTTAGTAGAAATCAGTCCGAATGCCGAGCCGCCGGTTTGCCGAATCATGGATTACGGCAAGTTCCTCTACGAGAAGAGCAAATCGACCAAAGAACAGAAGAAGAAGCAAAAAGTTATTCAGGTTAAGGAAATCAAATTCCGACCTGGTACCGATGATGGCGACTATCAGGTCAAACTACGCAACCTGATTCGCTTTCTGGAAGATGGCGATAAAGCCAAGATCACCCTGCGTTTCCGCGGTCGTGAAATGGCGCACCAGCAGATCGGTATGGAAGTGCTTAACCGCGTCCGTAAAGACCTGTGTGAAGATATTGATCTGGCAGTGGTCGAATCCTTCCCTACGAAGATCGAAGGCCGTCAGATGATTATGGTGCTCGCACCCAAGAAGAAACAATAAGGCTCTACAAGTAGCCTGAATCACGGCGTGCTCGCACGCTGTGGTTCATGTTCGCCTTACTGATTCATGTTATTAACAATGCGAAGTGGAATTATTAATAATGCCAAAGATCAAAACAGTACGCGGCGCCGCTAAACGCTTCAAAAAGACTGCCAATGGCGGTTTTAAGCGTAAGCACGCTAACCTGCGTCATATTCTGACCAAAAAATCGACTAAGCGTAAACGTCACCTGCGTCCAAAAGGCATGGTATCCAAGAACGATTTGGGTCTCGTTGCTGCATGTTTGCCGTACGCTTAAAAATATATCTGTTTAAAGATATATCACTTTTTTTTAATCAAGAATAATACTCAGGAGAGCATATGGCTCGCGTAAAACGTGGTGTGATTGCACGTGCACGTCACAAGAAAATTTTAAAGCAGGCGAAAGGTTACTACGGTGCCCGTTCGCGCGTATATCGTGTTGCATTCCAGGCTGTTATCAAAGCTGGTCAATACGCTTACCGTGACCGTCGTCAAAAGAAACGTCAGTTCCGTCAGCTGTGGATCGCGCGTATCAACGCAGCAGCTCGTCAGAACGACATGTCTTACAGCAAATTCATTAACGGCTTGAAAAAAGCTTCTATTGAAATTGACCGTAAGATCTTGGCTGACATCGCAGTATTCGACAAAGTGGCATTCTCTGCACTGGTCGAAAAAGCGAGAGCAGCTCTGGCGTAAGTCAGGTGAAAGAGGGAGCTTGCTCCCTCTTTTATATTGTATTGATAAACCCCAGATATTTAAGGTAATGCAAGCATGAATGCTGCTATTTTCCGCTTCTTTTTTTACTTTAGCGCCTGACTCAGGAAGGCTTTCGCGCGTAAGAGAAGAAACGGAAACTAGCGCTAAAGCCTCCCCTGTGGAGGCTTTTTTTTTGCTATTGCCCATTCGAAAATCAGTTACTCATACTTTTATTTCACATCGGGTCATATCGACCAGAAGAAGAGGAAAGCAATGTCACATCTCGCAGAACTGGTTGCCAACGCCAAGGCAGCCGTAGAGAGTGCCCAGGACGTCGCCGCGCTAGATTTAGTCCGCGTCGAGTATTTAGGTAAAAAAGGGCATTTGACCCTCCAGATGACTTCGCTGCGCGAGCTGCCAGCGGAAGAGCGTCCGGCAGCCGGTGCGGTGATCAACCAGGCCAAGCAGGAGGTTCAGGATGCCCTTAACGCCCGCAAGCACGACCTGGAGTCCTCCGCGCTGAATGCGCGACTGGCTGAAGAGACTATCGATGTCTCACTGCCAGGCCGTCGCATCGAAAACGGCGGTCTGCATCCGGTGACTCGCACCATCGATCGTATCGAGACTTTCTTTGGCGAACTGGGTTTCTCAGTGGAAACCGGGCCTGAAATCGAAGATGACTATCACAACTTTGACGCGCTGAATATTCCAGGCCACCACCCGGCGCGTGCCGATCACGACACCTTCTGGTTCGATGCGACGCGCCTGCTGCGTACTCAAACCTCTGGCGTGCAGATCCGCACCATGAAAAACCAGCAACCGCCTATTCGTATCATCGCGCCGGGACGCGTCTATCGTAACGATTACGATCAGACACATACCCCGATGTTCCATCAGATGGAAGGTCTGATCGTCGATAAAGACATCAGCTTCAGCAATCTGAAAGGCACGCTGCACGATTTCCTGAACAACTTCTTTGAAGCTGATTTGCAGATCCGTTTCCGTCCTTCCTATTTCCCGTTCACCGAACCTTCTGCCGAAGTTGACGTGATGGGCAAGAACGGCAAATGGCTCGAAGTGCTGGGCTGCGGCATGGTCCATCCAAACGTGCTGCGCAATGTCGGCATCGACCCGGAGATTTACTCCGGCTTTGCCTTCGGTATGGGCATGGAGCGTTTAACCATGCTGCGCTACGGCGTGACCGATCTGCGTGCATTCTTCGAAAACGATCTGCGTTTCCTCAAACAGTTTAAGTAAGGCGGGAATATCACATGAAATTCAGTGAACTCTGGTTGCGTGAGTGGGTAAACCCAGCCATCAGCAGCGAAGCATTATCCGAACAAATTACCATGGCCGGTCTGGAAGTTGACGGCGTTGACGCGGTTGCCGGCGCCTTCCACGGCGTGGTGGTCGGCGAAGTCGTCGAGTGCGGCCAGCATCCCAACGCCGACAAACTGCGCGTGACCAAAATCAACGTGGGCGGCGATCGCCTGTTAGATATCGTCTGTGGCGCACCAAACTGCCGTCAGGGCCTGAAAGTGGCCGTGGCGACCGTGGGTGCCGTTCTACCGGGTGATTTTAAAATCAAGGCTGCAAAACTGCGCGGTGAGCCATCCGAAGGCATGCTCTGCTCGTTCACCGAGTTGGGTATCAATGTCGAAAGCGAAGGCATCATCGAACTGCCGCTGGATGCGCCTATTGGCACCGACATCCGTGAATTCTTGCAGCTCGATGACAATACTATCGAGATCAGCGTAACGCCAAACCGCGCCGACTGTCTGGGTATTATCGGTATCGCCCGTGACGTGGCCGTGGTTAGCCAACTGCCATTGACCGAGCCGGATATGTCTCCGGTTGCCGCCACCATTACTGACACCTTGCCAATCGAGGTGCAGGCGACCGAAGCCTGCCCGCGCTATCTTGGCCGCGTGGTTAAAGGCATCAACGTTGCCGCCGCGACTCCGCTGTGGATGAGCGAAAAACTGCGTCGCTGCGGTATTCGCTCGATCGATCCGGTCGTGGATGTGACTAACTACGTGCTGCTCGAACTGGGCCAGCCAATGCACGCGTTCGACCTTAATCGCATCGAGGGCGGCATTGTCGTGCGCCTGGCGCAGAAAGACGAGACCCTGACTCTGCTTGACGGCACCAAGGCCAAGCTTAACGACGACGTGCTGGTAATTGCTGACCATAAGAAAGCGTTGGCGATGGGCGGTATTTTCGGCGGCGAGCATTCCGGTGTTAACCAACAAACTCAGGACGTGCTGCTGGAGTGTGCCTACTTCAACCCGCTGTCGATCGCCGGCCGTGCACGCCGTCAGGGCCTGCACACCGACGCCTCACACCGCTACGAGCGCGGCGTTGACCCGCAGTTGCAATACAAGGCGATGGAGCGTGCTACCGCGCTGCTGCTAGAAATCTGCGGCGGTCAGGCGGGTCCGGTTATCGATGCAAGCCACGAAGCTACGCTGCCGGTGGCGGCGAAAATCACGCTGCGTCGTGAAAAGCTGGATCGCGTAATTGGCCATCACGTTGAAGACGCTCAGGTTACCGATATCCTGCAGCGTCTCGGCTGTGAAGTCGACGTGCAGGCGGGCAGCTGGACTGCCGTTGCGCCAAGCTGGCGTTTCGATATGCAAATCGAAGAAGACCTGATTGAAGAAGTGGCCCGCGTTTACGGCTATAACAACATTCCAGACGTGCCGGTTAAAGCCTATCTCGAAATGACCCAGCATCGTGAAGCCGACCTTTCATTGAAGCGCGTGAAAAATCTGCTGGTCGATCGCGGTTTCCAGGAGGCGATCACCTACAGTTTTGTCGATCCTAAGGTTCAGCAACTGCTGCATCCGGGCGAAGAAGCGCTGCTGCTGCCAAGCCCAATTTCGGTTGAAATGTCAGCCATGCGTCTCTCGCTGTGGACCGGTCTGCTTTCTTCAGTGGTTTACAACCAGAATCGCCAGCAGAGCCGCGTGCGCCTGTTCGAGAGCGGTCTGCGTTTTGTTCCTGATTCGGCTGCATATTTGGGTATCCGTCAGGATGTCATGCTTTCTGGCGTGATTTCAGGCCATCGCAATGAAGAGCATTGGGACCTGGCGCGTAATGCCGTTGACTACTACGATTTGAAGGGCGATCTTGAAGCGATTCTGGAGCTTACCGGCAAATTAGACCTTATCCAGTTCAAGGCCGAAGCTAACCCGGCACTGCATCCGGGACAGAGTGCTGCCATTTATTTACACGGCGAACGTATTGGTTTCATTGGAGTAGTGCATCCTGAACTGGAACGTAAGCTCGATCTAAATGGCCGAACCGTGGTGTTCGAAATGTTGTGGAACAGCCTCGCAGACCGCGTCCTGCCTGATGCGAGCGAGATTTCACGCTTCCCGGCGAACCGTCGCGACATCGCGGTTGTGGTGCCAGAAAACGTTGCCGCAGACGATATTTTGGTAGAGTGTAAGAAAGTTGGCGCAAATCAGGTAGTTGGCGTAAACTTATTTGACGTGTACCGTGGCAAGGGCGTAGCGGAAGGTTTTAAAAGCCTGGCTATCAGTCTGGTATTGCAGGATACCGCTCGTACACTGGAAGAAGAGGAGATCGCCGCTACCGTCGCAAGATGCGTAGAGGCTCTAAAACAGCGATTCCAAGCATCCTTGAGGGATTGAACCTATGGCGCTTACTAAAGCTGAAATGTCAGAACACCTGTTTGAAAAGCTCGGGCTGAGCAAACGGGATGCCAAAGACCTGGTTGAGCTGTTCTTTGAAGAGGTACGTCGTGCTTTAGAGAATGGTGAACAAGTTAAATTGTCTGGCTTTGGCAATTTTGATCTGCGTGACAAAAACCAACGTCCGGGGCGTAACCCGAAAACTGGCGAGGACATTCCTATTACGGCGCGCCGTGTGGTGACTTTCCGTCCAGGGCAGAAGTTGAAGAGCAGAGTGGAAAACGCCACTCCGAAAGAGTAAATCAGTGTGATAAAAAGGCCGCGGATGCGGCCTTTTTTTTTGCCGTTGACCCGTCCTGAATAGCAGACCCATGCTGAATAACGGGCCCGTCTTAACTTGCAATGACCCAGGTTATGGAGCAGGCGAGCAGCGGGAAGGCGAGGTAAAAACGTGTAGATTGAAAAGTATTTAATGAAAGTGAAAAGATAGCGTTAATCCGTTGGGAACGGCAGGAATAGTCTGATAGATTAAATTCCAGCGCTAAAAAGGGAATTATCTTAAATCGCTTTGGCGATTTTAATGATGCGTGGTGGGTTAATTAATGCAGCTTTTTTTATTTAAGCATTCAGATAAATAAAAAAAGGGGCCGAAGCCCCCTCGATAATTGACTGTAATCTGAACGGTAGAAATACAGTACCGCTAAGTCATTTTAACTTAAGCTAAATAATTTCGATTAATAACACGAAACAGACTCAGGCTAAAGACTTTCGCTATTAGTGTGGACCGCCGCCGAAACCGCCGCCGCCACCACCACCGTGCCAGCCACCACCACCGCCGCCGCCGCCGCCACCAGGGCCCCAGAACGGAGGGAATAAGCAGCCGCTCAGGCTGCAGGCAACCAGAACTACGGTAACGAATGCCAAAATACGACGCATAATTATTCCTTGGTTTGATTAAACAGCTCGATTATAAATAAAACAAAATATATCTGTTGTCAGACTAGCGTTAAGAGTTGTTAGCGCAGTTATGAAAACTGAATGTTATTTACGCATAATTCAAATAAGTTATTTCACGCCAGATACAAATGTCTTCTTTTCGTAAGCCTGCCGCTATTTCACCGAAAGTCAGCAATGTTTCTATAGTCTGCTATTCTTTTACTGAACGGGTTATTTTTATCGGATAGTAAACTTTTAGAAATTATTAAGGGACACGTCGTGAAAAAATCTCATTTAATGTTGTGCGTAGCCTTGGCTCTGCCTGCTATCGCTCAGGTAAATTTAGCGCAAGCGGCCTCTGTGAGTGTTAATGCACCAGGTCTTTCTGTTCACGTCGGTGATAAAGACCGCCACGGTAACTACTGGGATGGCTACACCTGGCGTTCGCCGCAGTGGTGGCGTGAACACCAAAACAAACGTATTGGCGAGCGCAACAGTCGTGGCCAATACTGGCACGGTAATCGTTGGGATGCTGCGCCACCGCCGAAGCATAACGCGGGCAGACCGCAGCCGCACGGTCAGGGCGATCGCCCTGACCAGGGTAACGGCACGCACGGCGTAAACGGCAGTGCTCCTATCCCGCCAACCAGCGGCCCACACAGCTAAGAGGGGTATTTTACCCTCGGGTTCCGGCAGACAGTTCAGCTAAATTCAATGGCCGTCGCAGTTAACTGCGGCGGCTTTTTTGTTGCTTTGTGCCACCTGAACCTTTTTAAACATTCAAATATGGCGTTAACTGTTTAATATAGGGAAATAATCAACGAGAAGCCTCTGGAGTCTGTCCCGCGAACATGTCATCTTCTCCTGCGTTTATTCAGCTTGAGCAACAGCAAAAGCGCCGCGATCGTCAGCGGATCTTGCTGCTGACGCTGCTGCTGGCGGTAGCGCTGATGCTGAGCCTGTGTGCCGGCGATAGCTGGCTGTGGCCAAATCAATGGTTGACCCCGACGGCTAAACTTTTTGTCTGGCAAATTCGCCTGCCTCGCGCGTTGGCGGTTATTTTGGTCGGCGCCGGGCTCGCCGTTTCTGGCGCCGTGATGCAGTCATTGTTTGAAAATTCGCTGGCGGAACCCGGTCTGCTTGGCGTGGCCAGCGGCGGTGGCGTCGCGCTGGTGATCTGCGTCATGCTCGGCCACGGGCTGTTGCCGACTTGGATCATGAGCCTCAGCGCCGTCTTAGGCGCGCTCGCGGTCACCTTCCTATTGCTGCATTTCGCCCGTCGCCGACTTTTTGCCCACTCACGCCTGCTGTTGGTCGGTGTCGCGATTGGCATTATCTGTAGCGCGATCATGACCTGGGCGGTGTACTTTAGTTCCAGCCTGGATCTGCGCCAGCTAATGTACTGGATGATGGGCGGCTTTGGCGGTATCGACTGGCGGCAGTCATGGCTGGGCCTGCTGTTGCTGCCGGTGGTGTTGTGGCTGTGTTGTCAGGGCCGCGCGTTGAATCTGCTCTCGTTGGGTGTTAGCCAGGCCCAGCAGTTGGGATTATCGGTGGTACTGTGGCGTAATTTGCTGGTGGTGGCGATGGGCTGGATTGTGGGCCTCAGCGTGGCGCTTGCCGGCGTGATTGGCTTTGTTGGCCTGGTGATCCCGCATCTCCTGCGGCTGATAGGCATAACCGATCAGCGCCGCCTGCTGCCGGCCTGTGCGCTGGCCGGGGGAGGCGTATTACTGTTTGCCGATGTTATCGCACGGAGTGCGCTGTCTTCGGCCGAATTACCGGTTGGCGCGGTTACCGCCGTGTTGGGCGCACCGCTGTTTATCTGGCTGCTTGCGCGGGCGGACAACCATGATTAACCCGGTCGACGTCGCCTCGCTACCCGGCCCGGTATGAAATAAGCCCATCTCACCGTTATTACATTCCACTACCATAGGAAATGACTCATGAGTAATACAATTTATAACACAGAGTTAACCACCATTGACGGCAAAGCCACCACCTTGGGCGCCTTTGAAGGCGAGGTTGTGCTAGTGGTTAATGTGGCTTCGCAGTGCGGCCTGACCAAGCAGTATGAGGGGCTTGAGAGCCTGTATGAAAGCTGGCATGACCAGGGTTTTTCCGTGCTGGGATTCCCGTGCAACGAGTTCGGCGCTCAGGAGCCTGGTAGCGAAGAAGAAATCCAGACTTTTTGCAGCACCCAGTTTGGCGTCAAGTTCCCGCTGTTCAGTAAAATTGAAGTCAACGGCGAAGGCCGTCATCCGCTCTACAAATCGCTGATTGCGGCACAGCCCAAGGCCATTCTGCCGGAGGGCAGCGCGTTCTATCAGCGCCTGGCCAGCAAAGGTCGTGAACCTGCTAAGCCAGAAAATATCCTATGGAACTTTGAAAAGTTTCTGCTGGGTCGTGACGGTCAGGTTATCGCGCGGTTTGCCCCGGATCTGACGCCGGACGATCCGCTGTTGACCGAGGCTATCAAAAAAGCGTTAGAGAAATAAGCCGAAGTAATCAACAGGGCGGAGCCTGACGCCCTGTGATTTCTCGCCATCGACAATATTGCTCAAGGACTCATTGATGCTGCAAATAAACCATCTGGCGGTCACTTCGCGCTTATTACCGTTTAGCGCGAACGCATTGCCGGGTAACCGAGTGCACATTATCGGGCCTAATGGGGCAGGCAAAAGTAGCCTGCTGGCCGCTATAGCCGGAATACTGCCCGCGAGCGGTGAGGTGCTTATTGCCGGGAGAGCAATGGCAGAATTATCGGGTAGGGCGCTGTCACGCTATCGAAGTTATTTATGCCAACAATATTTACCGTTGTCCGCGATGCCGGTATTCCAATATTTATCATTGCATCAAATAGCGGGCAGTGATCCGTTGGCGGTCGATCAAACATTAAGTCAACTGTGCGAACGCCTGCACTTGAGCGATAAACTCGGGCAGGCAATCACCCGCCTTTCCGGCGGAGAATGGCAGCGCGTGCGGCTGGTTGCTGCCCTGTTGCAGGTTTGGCCGGCACTAAATCCCGCAGGTTGCCTGCTGCTGCTCGACGAGCCTGCCAGCGGGCTGGACATTGCCCATCAGCAGGCATTGGATCTGATAATAAAGGATTTTTGTGCGGCAGGCGGGATAGCGATTATCAGCGATCATGATTTAAATCATACCCTGCAGCACGCCGATTGGGTATGGATGCTGTCGAAAGGCGAGGTGATTGCCAACGGAACCGCGACGGAGGTCATGCAGCCCGAACGTTTAACGACTAACTATGGAGTGTATTTCAAACTGCATCATTTCGAAGGTAAACCCTGGATTATGACCGCTTAATTTCAGTCAGGTTAAACGCTAATTATTTATCCAGTTTGTGACTGGGCAATTAAAAATAAATGCTGCTATGAAATTTATATTTCCCTGTGATTTATTTTTAGTTATTGTTGATGGATCATACGTAACATCGTTTCTGCCCGCTGCTATTTTTATTGCTTAAGCCGTGTGCAACAACCGATAAATTTATTCTAAAAAATACTTCCCTTTACTTGTCAAATACTTGAATATCCTTAATGTTAAATTAAGATTAAACCACAATAATCCAGACTGCTTTTTTTAGCGTGCGTTTACCTGCTGTTAAATAACTACCCTATACAGTTTGCTTCAACTAATGCCCTTTTGCCGTCCTAAAATTACAGGATCTGCTCCATGGATAATTTTTTGCCGTTTTCCCGCCCTTCAATGGGTGATGAAGAAATCAACGCCGTTGCACAGGTTTTACGCTCTGGGTGGATCACCACCGGGCCGCAAACGCATCAGTTGGAACAGGATTTCTCCGCCGCATTTGGCTGCAAACACGCAATAGCGGTAAGTTCGGCCACCGGTGGAATGCACGTCACGCTTCTGGCGCTGGGCATTGGACCCGGTGATGAGGTGATTACCCCATCGCAAACCTGGGTCTCCACGCTGAACATGATCGTTCTGCTGGGCGCTGAGCCGGTGATGATCGACGTCGACCCTGACACGCTAATGGTCAGCGCCGCAGATATCGAAGCGGCCATTACCCCAAAAACCAAAGCCATTATTCCCGTGCACTATGCCGGAGCTGCACTGGACTTAGACCCCATTTACGCGGTCGCCAATCGCCATAATATCGCCGTCATTGAAGACGCTGCTCACGCGGCAGGCACGCAATACCGCGACCGCTGGATTGGCGCGCAGGGCACGGCAATCTTTTCCTTCCATGCCATTAAAAATATGACCTGCGCCGAGGGTGGGTTAGTCGCCACCGATGATGACGCGCTGGCCGATAAAGTGCGCGCGCTGAAATTCCACGGCCTGGCGGTAGACGCCTTTGACCGTCAGGTGCAGGGCCGTCGTCCACAGGCGGAAGTGATTGAACCGGGCTTCAAATACAATCTTTCAGATATTCATGCCTCGATAGCGGTAGTGCAGTTGAAAAGACTGGCCGAGATGAACGCCCGCCGCGTCGCTCTCGCCCAACGCTATCTCGACAAGCTGCAGGGTACGCCGTTCCTGCCGATGCAGGTTCCAGACTATCCGCATTTGCACACCTGGCATCTGTTTATGATCCGCGTCGACGAGGCGCGCTGCGGGCTTAATCGCGACACGCTAATGGAGCGTCTGAAAGAGCTGAATATCGGCACCGGGCTGCATTTCCGCGCTGCCCATACGCAAAAATATTACCGCGATCGTTACCCGAAGCTGTCTTTACCCCACAGCGAGTGGAACACCGCGCGCCTGTGCAGTTTACCGATGTTCCCTGATATGCAGGATAGCGACGTTGACCGGGTGGTTGATGCGTTAAAATCCCTGGTGGAGAAGCAGTAGTGGCTCAGTTTGAAGTAATCAAAAAAGTTTCGGTGGTTATTCCCGTATTCAATGAGCAAGAGAGCCTGCCGGTTCTGCTTTCACGCACCATTGCCGCCTGTCGCCAACTGAGCGTGCCGTTTGAAATTGTTTTGATCGATGATGGCAGCACGGACGACTCCGCCGAGCTGTTAACACAGGCCGCTGAACAGCCTGAAAACTGCGTGGTTGCGGTGCTGTTAAACCGCAACTATGGCCAGCACTCGGCGATTATGGCCGGTTTTAATCAGGTGAGCGGTGACCTGGTGATCACCCTGGATGCCGATTTGCAAAACCCACCGGAAGAGATCCCACGCCTGGTCGCCAAGGCCGAAGAGGGCTATGACGTGGTGGGCACGGTGCGCTCCAATCGCCAGGATTCCTGGTTCCGTAAGAACGCCTCTAAAATCATCAATATGATGATCCAGCGGGCGACCGGAAAATCGATGGGCGATTACGGCTGCATGCTGCGCGCCTACCGCCGACACATCGTGCAGGCGATGCTGAACTGCCACGAGCGCAGCACGTTTATTCCAATCCTCGCCAACACCTTTGCGCGCAAGACGGTTGAAATCCCGGTTCTGCACGCCGAGCGCGAATTCGGTGACTCGAAATACAGCCTGATGAAGCTGATCAACCTGATGTTTGATCTGATCACCTGTTTGACCACCACTCCGCTGCGTATGCTTTCCGTGGTAGGCAGTTTTATTGCGCTATTCGGATTTTTACTGGCACTGGTATTGATTCTGATGCGCCTGATCCTTGGCCCCGAATGGGCTGCGGAAGGCGTATTCACGCTGTTCGCCCTGCTGTTTATGTTTATCGGTGCGCAATTTGTTGGCATGGGGCTGCTGGGAGAATACATCGGTCGTATCTATACCGACGTGCGCGCTCGCCCACGCTATTTCGTTCAAAAAGTCATCGGCGCAAAAGCCGTAGATAACGCTAAAGATCAGGATATTAAATAATGAAAGCGATTGTTTTTGCTTACCATGATATTGGTTGCGTTGGCCTCAAGGCTTTGGTTGAGGCGGGTTATGAGGTGCAGGCGGTGTTCACGCATACCGACTCGCCCGACGAAAATAATTTCTTCGCCTCGGTCGCTCGCACCGGCGCGGAGCTTAATCTGCCGGTCTATGCCCCGGAAGACGTTAATCATCCGCTGTGGGTGAACCGCATCCGTGAACTTCAGCCGGAGGTTATTTTCTCGTTCTACTACCGCAATATGCTGAGCGAAGAGCTGCTTTCGCTGGCGCCAAAAGGCGGCTTCAACCTGCACGGTTCACTGCTGCCGCGCTACCGTGGCCGCGCGCCGGTTAACTGGGCACTGCTCAACGGCGAAACCGAAACCGGCGTGACCTTGCACAAAATGGTGAAACGTCCTGACGCGGGCGACATCGTTGCTCAGCAGGCGGTAAGCATTGCTGCGCAAGACACCGCGCTGACGCTGCACGGCAAAGTGCGCGCCGCGGCCGAGTCGCTGCTCCAGCGTACCCTTCCTGTGCTGAAAAAGGGCGAGATAACCCTGACCCCGCAGGATGAGTCGCAGGCCAGCTACTTTGGCCGCCGCACCGCCGCAGACGGCGAGATCCTCTGGCATAAATCGGCGACCGAGATTAACAATTTGATCCGCGCCGTGACTGAGCCGTATCCGGGGGCATTCACCTACCTGGGCCAGCGCAAAATGACTATCTGGCGCGCCAACGTCTTAGACAAGCCGCACGATAAACAGCCTGGCACCGTACTATCAGCCGAGCCGCTGGTCATTGCCTGTGGTCAAGGCGCGCTGGAAATCGTTGCCGGTCAGAATGAGTCTGGTCTCTACGTTCAAGGAACGCGTCTGGCGCTGGAAATGGGCATTATGCCCGACGTGCGCCTGGCCGGACTGCCTAACGCCGCTCTGAAACGCCGCACTCGGGTGCTGATCCTTGGCGTGAACGGGTTTATCGGTAACCATCTCAGCGAACGCCTGCTGCGAGACGGTAAATACGAGATCTACGGTCTGGATATTAGCTCAGACGCGATCAGCCGCTTCATGGATAACCCGAATTTCCACTTCGTCGAAGGCGATATCAGCATTCACTCCGAGTGGATCGAATATCACATCAAAAAATGCGACGTGGTATTGCCGCTAGTGGCAATCGCAACGCCTATCGAATATACCCGCAACCCATTGCGGGTGTTCGAGCTGGACTTCGAAGAAAACCTGAAGATCGTTCGCGACTGCGTGAAATACAAAAAACGCATTATTTTCCCTTCAACCTCTGAAGTCTACGGCATGTGCGATGACAAAGAGTTCGATGAGGATACCTCGAATCTAATCGTTGGCCCAATCAACAAGCAGCGTTGGATTTACTCGGTTTCCAAGCAACTGCTTGACCGCGTTATCTGGGCCTACGGCGCCAAAGAAGGGTTGCGCTTTACGCTATTCCGTCCGTTTAACTGGATGGGACCGCGTCTGGATAACCTCGATGCAGCCCGCGTTGGCAGCTCTCGCGCCATCACCCAGCTGATCCTCAACCTGGTTGAAGGTTCACCCATCAAGCTTATCGACGGCGGTGAGCAGAAACGCTGCTTTACCGACATTAACGACGGGATTGAGGCGCTGTTCAGAATTATTGAAAATCGCGACAACCTCTGCGACGGCGAGATTATCAATATCGGTAACCCAACCAACGAGGCGAGCATTCGCGAGCTGGCTGAGATGCTGCTTAAGAGCTTCGATGCGCACCCGCTGCGTGACCAGTTCCCGCCGTTTGCCGGCATGAAACTGATCGAAAGCAGCAGCTATTACGGTAAAGGCTATCAGGACGTGGCCCACCGTACACCGAGCATCAAAAATGCCCGCAAGCTGCTGAACTGGACTCCAGAAGTTAAAATGGATAAAACCATTGACGACACCCTGGACTTCTTCCTGCGCTCGGTAGAGTTGCCTGAACATAAGGGATAAGGCCAGCGGAATGAAAAAAGTGGGCTTGCGAATTGATGTCGATACCTGGAGTGGCACCCGCAAGGGTGTCCCTGAGTTATTAAGACTGTTGGATAAGCACCAAATCAAAGGCAGTTTCTTTTTCAGCGTTGGGCCAGACAACATGGGGCGCCATTTATGGCGCCTTTTGCGTCCCAAATTTCTGTGGAAAATGCTGCGATCCAACGCGGCCTCGCTATACGGGCTGGATATTTTAGTGGCAGGAACGGCGTGGCCTGGCAAGATTATTGCCAAAGACTTTGCTCCGCTGATGAAACAGACGGCCGACGCCGGACACGAGATAGGCTTGCACGCCTGGGATCATCAGGGCTGGCAGGCTAAGGTCGAAAAGTGGACGCCTCAGCAGCTTGAACAGCAGGTGCGCAAGGGGCTGGTGGCGTTGGAAAACAGCATCGGCAGGCCGGTGGATTGTTCCGCGGTCGCGGGCTGGCGTGGCGATCAGCGCGTCATCGATGTTAAAGAGAAATTCAACTTCCGCTATAACAGCGACTGTCGCGGCAGCGCTATCTTCCGCCCGCTGTTGGGCAATGGGCAGCCGGGGACGATGCAAATTCCGGTGACCTTGCCCACTTACGACGAGGTGATTGGCACTCAGGTCAAAGAGGAGGGTTTCAACGATTTTATTCTTGATGCCATAGCCCACGATGGCGAGCTGTCGGTTTATACCATTCACGCCGAAGTAGAAGGCATGTCGCTGTCGATGATGTTCGATGAGCTATTGACGCGCGCCGCGCAGCAGGGGATTGAATTTTGCCCATTGGGAAGCTTAATTCCTGAGGATCGTCTTACCTTGCCGGTGGGCCGCGTGGTGCGTGCGCCATTTCCCGGTCGTGAAGGGTGGTTAGGATGTCAGGAAACAGGAATAAGTTAAATGCAGAACAATATTAAGCGCGCCTACGGTTTTGCGCTGTTGGTGTTTTTTGCCCTGGTTTATTTGGTACCGCTGAACCTGCGTGCGCTATGGATGCCTGATGAAACGCGCTATGCGGAAATCAGCCGTGAGATGATCCAGCGCGGTGACTGGATTGTCCCGCATTTTTTAGGGCTGCGATATTTCGAAAAGCCGGATGCCGGTTATTGGGTGAATAATCTTAGCCAGATGATCTTTGGCCATTCCAACTTTGCCGTGCGGTTTGGCTCCGCGTTCTCCATTGCCATGAGTGCGCTGCTGGTGCTGTGGTTGGCTAATCTGATGTGGAGCCATCGTCAGAAATCGTACACTGCGGTACTGATCTTTATTTCATGCACTCTAGTTTTCAGTATCGGCACCTACAGCGTTCTGGATCCAATGATTACGCTGTGGATGAATGCCGCCATGTTGAGCAGCTATTACTGCCTGCGGGCCAGTGGAACGCGGCAGAAAACCCTGAGCTGGATTGCGCTGGGATTGGCCTGCGGCATGGGCTTTATGACCAAGGGCTTCCTGGCGCTGGCCGTGCCGGTGATCGCCGTTTTACCGATAGTCTGGCGTGAAAAACGCTTCAAGACTCTGCTGGGTTGGGGGCCGTTAGCGATCGCCGCCGCCGCGTTGTTCAGCCTGCCGTGGGTCATTGCTATAGGTGAACGAGAGCCAGATTTCTGGCGTTATTTCTTTTGGGTTGAGCATATTCAACGTTTCGCTGAAAAGGATGCCCAACACAGCGCGCCTTTCTGGTTCTACATTCCGGTGCTGTGCCTTGGGGTATTGCCGTGGCTGGGGTTGCTGCCGGGCGCGTTGATCAGCGGCTGGAAGAAGCGGGTACTAAGGCCAGAGCTGTTCTTCCTGCTAAGCTGGGCAGTCATGCCACTTATTTTCTTCAGTATCGCTAAGGGAAAGCTGCCGACTTACATTCTGCCGTGCTTTGCCCCTCTCGCGCTGCTGATGGCCGATTATTTCGAACAGGTACGTCAATCGGCGAACCCGCGCGCGCTTAAAATCAACGGCGTAATTAACATTGTTTTCGGTTCGGTTGCCGTGGTGGCGCTGGTCGCGGTGGCAGGAATTTTGCCTATTCACGTTAAAGCCGTTTTCCAGGCGGATGAGTTGAATAAGGTCGTTATCGCGATTGTTTGCTTTGTCGCCTGGGCGCTGGCGGGGGCTTTGAGCATCACGTTGCCCCGCCGCTGGTACTGGTCCGCCGCCTGCCCGCTGGTGTTTACACTGTTAGTAGGGCAGATCATCCCACAAAAGGTCATCAACTCGAAACAGCCGCAGGCGTTCATTCAGCAAAACGTCTCGCTGCTGCAACAGAGCCGCTTTGTGCTGAGCGATGACGTCGGTATTGCCGCCGGACTGGGTTGGGAATTACGCCGCAGCGATATTTTCATGTTCGATGAAAAAGGCGAATTGGAATATGGCCTGAATTACCCCGATGCCCAGGGGCATTATGTTAGCGCCAGCGAGTTCCCGCAGTGGTTACTCAACGCGCGTCACCAGGGCAACGTTTCGCTGCTTATCAAGCAGAATATCAGTGAGCAGAAGGCGGCCAGTCTTCCCCCGGCGGATAGCGAAGTCAGTAACGATCGTCTGAAGCTGCTGTTCTATAAAAAGCTGCCATGATCGGTTACCTGTTGGTGCTGATCGTCAGTATCCTGACCTGCGCTGGCCAACTTTGTCAGAAGAAGGCCGCACAGGCGGGTCAACTTCAGGTGGCGGGCAATCTGGGAACGATCGTGCGCTGGATGATCGTTGCCATATTTTTCATGGGCTGTGGCCTGCTGATCTGGCTTCGCGTGCTTCAGCTATTACCCTTGAGTATTGCCTATCCGATGCTGAGCATAAATTTTGTGTTGATCACGCTCGGCGCGCGCGGATTTTTTGACGAGGCGATCGATCGCCGCCACTGGCTGGGCGTTGTTTTTATCATGTTAGGGGTATTAATGATGGGATTGAGCCATTGAAAGGTTACGCGTGGGGCATCGGCAGCCTGATATTGGTCAGCGCGGCGCAGTTGCTGATGAAGTGGGGCATGAGCCATATGCCGACGTTTGCACTGGATGCCTCCCTTTATCCTCTGGTAATGAATAACTTACTGCCGGTATTCATTGTCTGTTGCGGTATTGCGGGCTACGCCTTATCCATGATTTGCTGGTTTTTTGCCCTGCGCGAGCTGCCGCTAAATCGTGCCTACAGTTTGCTGAGCCTAAGCTACGCACTGGTCTATCTGGCCGCAGTTTGGCTGCCCTGGTTCCATGAAAATATGCAGCCGTTGAAATCGCTGGGCGCGCTGTCAATCCTGATCGGTGTGTGGTTGATCAACGCCCCATCGGCCAAACGGGCGCTAAAATAGGTTCAAGGCGGCTATTTTCTTTTAGCACCGGAAGCGATTTTTGTTGGATGGCGGATAAAATAGCGCTAAATTCTTTTAATCCTTAGATAACGGCAAGTTATCCTTTTTGTGCGCGCTGCGTGCGTGGGAAGATTGTAGAGGGTCTGCCAGGGAATGAAAGCAATGCATAAGCGCTCAAGATTTTTCTATTCACTGATGGTAGTGGCGGCACTGATCCTTAGCGGCTGCAGCAGCCACGGGCCGATGCCCAGCGGTGAGCTGTCAAACTCGCGAGTTGTTAAAGCTAAACTTAACGACCAACTCAGCGAATGGCACGGGACGCCTTACCGCTACGGTGGGTTAGGCAGAGGCGGCATTGACTGCTCGGGCTTTGTGTTCCGCACCTTCCGCGACAGGTTTGGCGTTATTCTCCCTCGCTCCACCGCGCAACAAACCGAAATAGGCACCCGCGTTTCCCGTAAAGAGCTCCTGCCGGGGGATTTAGTCTTCTTTAAAACCGGCGCCGGAGAAAACGGTCTGCACGTCGGTATTTACGACAGCGGTGATGAGTTTATTCACGCCTCAACCTCGCGAGGCGTGATCCGCTCCTCCCTGGATAACGCCTATTGGCGTAAGACCTATTGGCAAGCCAGGCGAATATAAATGTTTACCCGCAGCGCAAATTGTATTCAACTTTTGCGCTGCGGGTGATGTTAATTAAGCTTATACCGGCTTATAACCACAATTTCCTTTTAATTCTAAAGCATTAGTCCGCAACATCCCTCAACAAACGACTGTTTTCCCTCCCGTTATCCATTCGAATTTTTCTGATTTTTACCTTAAATTTTCAATCATTAGTTTGCCTGTTAACTATAATTTCAAAATTATGAATGGGTAAAATCACCCTATTGACCGAGGGAGGCGGTAACTCAACCTATTAATTTTAGCCGTACTAGTGCTGATAAAGGTATCCAATGTGCCACAAAGGAAGGCGGCATTAGTATAGGCTGGAGGAATCAGGCCAAGAGTGAATCAACCTTTTAAGAGATTTTTATGATTTTAATTTCAATGATTTATACTACATCGCAGGATAACGTACTCGGTCTGAAAAATACGGTTCCCTGGCAGGCTAAAGATGAGCAGGAGCGTTTTAAGGCTGTCACCAAAGACAAGTTGGTCGTCGTGGGTCGCCAGGCTTATCAACTGTTATCCGGCTACCTGCCGATAGAAGAGCTTATTGTTATAAGTTCTCAGGCGTTAGAGAACCAAAAAATCAGGCGCGTCTCGACATTACAGGAGGCCATACAAATAGCCGAGGAGCAGGGGAGGAGCGAACTGGTTATTGCAGGCGGAGCTAAACTGTTTGCGGCCGCAATCGACCTCTGCCACGTTATATATAAGTCAACGGTGTTGGTTAACGCCGTGGGAGACGTATTTGGCCCTAAAATACCCACCGCAAGATATAAGCTGGTGTGGGTGAAAAATATTAAGGAAACGCCGTCCTATTCCTATCAGACCTTTGTGGTCAGAGAGTTCGAGAATAAAAAGCTTTCCCCTAACTTTGGCTTGTTAATTCTCTAAACCTATCGCTGGCAACGGGCCGCCATGCCTGGCCTCATGCCGTCGCATCATGACTCTTCGGAGTAGACGGCTTCAGGCTGCGGATTAGCGGAGAGAGCCCAAACCAGCGCGGCTATCCAGCCAATGACGGTCCAGCCAAGCAGAAGATTTAACCCAAAGATTGCCGGTAATTTTTTATGTTTTTTCCGATCGGCAATCAGGAAAGGCAGGAAGTATCCCGCGCAGGCCAAAATTACGGCAACCGGGATCAGCATGTGGCCAGTAGTCATAAGTAATTCGCTGAAAAATATGAGGTAAGCGGCGTACTTTAGGGAGGTTATTTATGAATTTCAATGGCTATCGCATTTGCTGACAAAATTGTTTAATTTCACCTCTTTCTACGGGTTGGCATAAAATTTTGTACAATTAGGGTAAATGCAGCGTTTTACCCTAAGATTAGTGAAACGGCTCTTAGGACTGCCAACCCAGGCCCAAACTCTTCTGCAATGCCACATAATCGAGTGCCAGACTGGTCTGTGACTGGATACGTTTCTGACTGGCGCTTAGCTCGGTGCGCTGGGTATCGAGCACGTCAATCAGGCTAGATACCCCCGCGTTGTAGCGTTGTTCCATCAACCGCTGATCCTGCCCGGCAGTGTGTTCAACGTTGAGATAGTTAACCAGCGTTTGACGCTGCTCGCCGTAGCGTGACAGCGAACCGTTGGCATCGCGCAGCGCATCCAGGACAGTTTTGCGCCACTGCGCTTCGGCCTCGTCACGCTGCGCCTTGGCGACGTTGATTTGCGAACGAATACGACCAAAATCGAGAATATTCCACTGCAACATCGGGATCAGTAACCAAGACTGGTTGCCGTGGTTGAATACCTGGCTGCCGCTATCGCTGCTAAAGCCGAGGATACCGCGCAGGGTAACTTTAGGATAAAGATCGGCCACGTGCTCGCCCACGGTCGCGGTGCTGGCCGCTAATTTGCGTTCAGCGTTGCGCACGTCGGGGCGCCGACGCAATAACTCTAGCGGATCTCCGACGTTGACTTCACCAGGCTGGGCAGGCAGTTTCACCGCGCCTGACAGCAGCTGATCCAATGCGCCCGGGGTTAATCCGGATAAAAACGCTAACTGGTCCTTATAGCCGTTAATTTGCGCTCGCTGATTGGGGATCTCTGCCTGGCTGTTTTCGAACTGAGTTTCGAGACGGTTGACGTCGCTGTCGTTTGCCGCGCCGCGTGCGAAACGCTGACGGGTCAGCGTGAGCATCCGCTGTTGCAGGCTTAGGTTTTGTTGCAGATTTGCGAGCTGCTCCTGAGCACCGCACAGTTGCAGATAATTGCTTGCCACTTCGGCAGCAATCGCCACCTGAGTATCCGCCAGGCTGGCTTCGCTGGCCTGTTGCTGTGCCTGTCCGGCCTCGGTAGTGCGCCGCTGTTGGCCAAACAAATCCAACTCCCAGCTGGCATCAAACCCGCTGCTGTAGAGGTTAAGCGGATTATCAATCGAGTCTCCGCTCACGCTGTCGGGTAATCCCGCGCGCACCAGAGCCCCGCTGGCGTCCAATTTCGGCAACTGCTGGGCGCGGTCACCGGCTAATGAAGCGCGAGAGGCTCGTAAACGAGCGCGGGCAATATCCAGATCCGGATTATGCTGCATCGCATTGGTAATTAGCTGATTGAGGCGATCGTCATGGAAAGCCAACCACCAGCTCGACTGTGCCTGGCCGGTGCCGACTCCCGACTGTGGCAGGCGGGGAAAGGTGGTGCTAACCGGCAGCTTTGGGGTACCGTGGTAATCGGGACCTACGCTGCAGCCCGCCAACAGCAGGGCCAGGCAGCTTAATGGAGCATAATGCTTCAATTTATTATTCATCATCGGTCACTTATTCGTTAAACGCGGAGCGCGCAACAGCAGCGCTAATGGAATACAACACACCAGCGCCAGCCCTAAAACGTAGAATGATTCGGAGTAGGTCATGACCAGCGCCTGCTGGGACATTTCGTTTGCCAGCTGCCCCATTGCCTGCATTTTGGCATGCACCCTATCGCCGCTTTGACTGAAAAACTGCCCGGCGCTGGCCGCTAGCCGACTCTCCGCCAGCGGGGAATTGGCGGTTACCGATTCGCGGATCACGTCGTTGTGCATTTTTTGCTGGCGATCGATAAAGATCCCCAACAGGGCCAGCCCGACCGAACCGCCGAGGTTGCGCATCATGTTATAAATACCTGCGGCGTCGGCAACCTCGTCATCATTGACCGCCGCCATCGAGGCCTGATTCAGCGGCATCATCGCCAGGATCTGCCCCGCACCGCGCAGCAGCTGTGACCAGAAGAAATCATCGCCGGTACTTTGCGCCGTCAGCGAGATGTCGAGGAAGCAGCTGGAGGCGAAAAATGCTACACCAGCAATTACCAGAAATCGGATATCTACACTGCGCAACAGGCGCGGCAGTATCGGCATCATCAGCAGGCTGGGTATACCTGAAACCAGCATTACCATGCCCGACTGCTGTGCGTTGTAGCCGGCAATCCCGCTCAGGAACTGCGGCAGTATATATAAAACGCAGTACAGCCCCATTCCTACCACAAAGACGATCAGCAGCACGCTGACATAGCGCGGATTGCGCAACAGTGAAAGGCGAATAACCGGTTTTTTGGCGGTGATTTGCGCAATACTCAGCAGCACAAAACCCATAACCATCGCAATGGTTAGCCAAACAATCAGCGTTGAATCAAACCAGTTGTCGCGCTGGCCCTCCTCCAGCACTACCGTCAGGCAGCTTAGCCCCACGCTGAGGCCGACTATCCCCAACCAGTCCGCTTCGCGAAAGCCTTCCCAGTGTGGTTTCTCTTTCGGTAATCCGCTTAGCAGTAGCGCAATCAGGCCGATCCCTACCGGCAGATTGAGGAAGAAACACCAGTTCCAACTCACGTTCTCGGCCAGCCATCCGCCCACGACCGGACCCATTACCGGCCCGAGGATCACAATCACCCCAAAAATGGACATCCCCAGCGGCAGCTGGTGTCGCGGCAGACGAGTACGAATGATCATCTGCGCGGTGGGGATCATCGCGCCACCGACAAAGCCCTGACCCACGCGACCCATAATCATCTGAGTCAGGCTGCCAGAGGTGCCACAGATCACCGAAAATACGATAAATAGCAGCGCACACCCCAGCAGGAAGTTTCGCAGGCCCAGCAGGCGACTCAGCCAGGCGGCCAGCGGGATCATCACGATTTCTGACAGCAGGTAACCGGTGGAGATCCAGGTGCCCTCGGTGCCGGTTGCGCCAATTTCACCCTGAATTTGCGGCAGCGCCGAGTTGGTAATCGAAATATCCAGCGTCGCCATCAGTGCGCCCAGCGCCCCGGCAAAAACGGCAATCCAGTCCGTTACCGAGGCGTTGCCCTGGGCGGGCGCTAGCGTAGCGCTGCTCATGGCTGCGCCCGGGATTGATGAGGGTGGGTGTCGACATCTACGGTGACCGACATCCCCGCCAGCAGGCGTTTGACCTCATCGCTGCTGTCGGTGATGCGGATCCGCACCGGAACGCGCTGAACGATTTTAGTAAAGTTTCCGGTCGCATTATCCGGGGGGATCAGGGAGAACAGTGAACCGGTGCCCGGCGCAAAGCTGTCGACTACGCCGCTGAAATCATGGCCGGGAAAGGCGTCGACGTGCAGCGTTGCCCGCTGACCGGGAAGCATATGGGTCAGTTGGGTCTCCTTGAAGTTTGCGACCAGATAAATATCATTTTCAGGCACGACGGTCAGCAGGCGGGTGCCCGGCTGGACATACTGGCCCACGCGCACCGCGCGATCGCCCACTCGGCCAGCCAGCGGGCTGTAAATCACGGTGCCGCGGTAATCGATGTTGGACTGCGCACGGTTGGCCTCCGCCGACGCCAGCTGTGCTTTCGCCTGCTCAATCTGCGCCTGCATGGACTGAATCTGCGCCGAAGCCGATTTTACCGCCGCCACATTGGCATCGTAATCGGCCTGTGCCCGATCGCGGCTGCGACGCAGGTCGGCCAGCTTTTCCTGATTCTCGGCACCGCTGGCGGCCAGCGGGAGATAGCGCTGATATTCATGATTCGAATAGCTGAGCTGCACCTGCGCGGCCCGCTGCTGGGCCTGTGCCTGCTCGATCTGCGCATTCTGATGATTGATCTCGGCGCTGGCCTGATCGATCGCGGCGCGATCGGCCAAGATATTGGCGCTGGCCTGATTAACCCGGGCCTGATACTGGTCATCTTCCAACTGTGCCACCGGATCACCGGCTTTCACCCACTGGTTATCCTTGACGAGCACCTTGGTGACATAGCCAGAGACCTTAGGCGCCAGCGTGACGCTATCGGCCTGCAGGTAGGCGTCATCCGTTGATTCGTTAAAGCGAGCAATGAAAAACCAATACAAGAAAGCCAACAACAAAACGAGCCCTACCAGGGCGGTAATTCTAAGAAATAGCAGCCTTTTTTTATTGGATTTTGGTTGAACACTTACTGCGGGGGTCGCCTCGGAAGACGCTGTCATAGCTGCTAATAGCACTGAATTAACCTTATGATTGAAATTATTCCGACCGATATAATTATTCCGAATGATACATTTGTGTCAAGTGATATACTTTTATTATGTAATTTGACTGTTATAATTCGCATGTTTTGCTACTGGAAGAGAGCCATGACAGATAACGCCCTAACTAAACAGCTGCGGCATCCAGACTCTGGAGGCTACGCCCGCGGCGACGAAACACGGCAGCGGATTATCGACAGCGCGATTGTGCTGTTTGGCGAATTGGGCTTTGAAGGAGCCTCAACTCGCGCCATTGCCAGGCATGCAGGCGTGAACACTCCGGCTTTGCAGTATTATTTTGAAAATAAAGAAGGACTGTATGTCACCTGTGCAGACTACCTGGCCGAAGAGAGCTATGTGTGGTTTGAACCGCTGCTCAAGCGTATTGCTGAGGTCAAGGATCCCGATGCGGAAGCCTGTATCGAGATGTTTTGTCAGATGCTGGATACCGTGCTCGAACGCGTGTTAAACAATAATGCGGCTAATCAGCGTCGATTGTTTCACGCGCGTATCAAGATGGGGCAGGGCCCGGAACGCGCCTCCAGCCGTTTTAACGACAAGCTGGTCAACCATATTAATCAGGCCGGTGCTCGGCTGGTAGCCCGTATTTCCGGTACTACATCGGACGATGAGCGTACGCAAATTCGTTCGCTGGCGCTGTTTGGGCTGGCCACTACGTTTTATACTATAAAACATCCTATTTACAGTTCAGTCGCGGCCGACAGCGAGTTTCCCGCCGCAAGAATGGCATTGATTAAAAGCACCGTCCGCGAACAGTGTCAGGTACTGATGCGCAGCTGGATGGTTTAACGAGGGCTCTATGCCGCAATTTGAACACCGCTATTTCGACCAGCTTCCCGGTTTTTATACCGAACTTCAGCCGACCCCGCTGCTCGGTGCCCGTTTGCTGTATCACAGCGCCCCGCTGGCGCAGGAGTTGGGCCTTGCACCCGAGCTGTTTAAGGCCGAAAACTCGGCTTACTGGAGCGGTGACAAACTTTTTCCCGGCATGCGGCCGCTGGCCCAGGTTTATAGCGGTCACCAGTTTGGCCAGTGGGCAGGGCAACTCGGCGATGGTCGTGGCCTGTTGTTAGGTGAACAAATGCTGGCTGACGACAGGCGTCTCGACTGGCATCTCAAGGGGGCCGGCCTAACGCCTTATTCCCGCATGGGCGACGGCAGGGCGGTATTGCGCTCCGTGGTGCGTGAATTCCTGGCCTCCGAAGCGCTGCACTATCTCGGGGTGCCGACTACGCGTGCGCTGACTATCGTCACCAGTAACGAGCCGGTTTATCGTGAGCAAACCGAACGTGGCGCGATGCTAATACGCGTTGCCCCCAGCCATATTCGCTTCGGTCATTTCGAGCATTTCTACTACCGTAAGCAGCCAGAGCAGGTAGCCATGCTGGCCGATTACTGCATTGAGCATTTTTGGCCGACGCTGGACGACGGCGCTGAACGATACAGATTATGGTTTACCGATGTGGTGGAACGTACCGCGCGCTTAATGGCGAAATGGCAGAGCGTAGGCTTTGCTCACGGCGTGATGAACACCGATAATATGTCGATACTTGGCCTGACCATCGATTTTGGACCTTACGGATTTTTGGACGACTACAAGCCGGACTTTATCTGTAATCATACCGATAATCAGGGACGTTACAGCTTTGACAATCAGCCTTCGGTGGCGTTATGGAATCTGCATCGGCTGGCTCAGTCGCTGTCCGGACTGATGTCTACGGAAGATTTACAATCGGCTCTGGCAGCCTACGAACCGGCGCTGATGCTCGAATACGGCAAACTGATGCGCGCCAAGCTGGGACTGTTTAGTGAGAGTCGAGAGGACAACGGCGTGCTGACCGGGTTACTCAGCCTGATGGCCAAAGAGGGGAGCGACTACACCCGCACCTTCCGCGCGCTGAGCGAAATAGAGCGTGGTGAAGCGCGCGCCGCAATGCGTGACGACTTTATTGACCGCGAGGCGTTCGACCATTGGTATCAGGGCTACCGCCAGCGCTTGCTGCTGGAAGAGCAGGATGATGCCACCCGCCAGCGGGCGATGAAAAAAGTCAATCCACGGGTTATTCTGCGCAATTATTTAGCCCAGCAGGCGATTGAAGGGGCCGAAGGCGACGATATTACCCGTTTACAAGCGCTGCACCAGGCGTTACAGCAGCCCTACAGCGATGACCCCCGCTTTGACGATTTTGCTGCCCTGCCGCCGGATTGGGGTAAGCACCTCGAGGTTTCCTGTTCGAGCTAATGGCGTAAAAACACCTGCGGTACTGGGCTTTCGGGATGGGCGATGACGCCAAGATCGGCACGGTACCAGCGTTGGAGCACCTCCGCCTGTAACACTTCTTTTGGCGTTCCCGCCGCCACCAACTCTCCCTGATGCAGTAACAAAATTCGGTCGGCGTACAGCGCGGCAAGATTTAAATCATGCAGTACGCAGCACACCGCCAGCGGTGACTGTCGTGTTAGCTGCTGCAACAGACGCAGGCTGTGCTGCTGGTGGTAAAGATCCAGCGCCGAAGTCGGCTCATCGAGAAACAGCCAGCGCGGCGTTGGCTGGGTGCTCCACAGCTGGATCAGTACTCGCGCCAGCTGTACTCGCTGTTGTTCGCCTCCGGAAAGTTGGCGATAGTCGCGGTCAGCCAGCGTCTGGCAGTCGGTTTGTTCCAGCACCTGCTGCAAGGCCCGCTGTAGCTGAGCGTTACCCTGCGGGGAGCGGCCGAGGCTTATCACCTCTCGGACGCTGTAACCAAACACCAGCTCGCTGTTTTGTCGCATTACCGCCCGGGTGCGTGCCAGTTCCAACGGTTCCCAGTTTTGCAACGGGCGCCCCTGCAGGCGACAGTGACCGGACTCTGGCGCTAAATATCCAGTCAGTAGCCTGAGCAGTGTCGATTTGCCCGCGCCGTTGGGGCCGATCAGCGCTACCAGCTCACCGCTTTTCAACTGCAGCGAAATATCGTTAATCAGTCGACGATTGCCTGCCGAATAGCTGAGATGACTGGCCTGCAACAAGTTTTCAGCCTGCTGTTCGGCGGCGTTTATAAGCTCATCAACCACGTCGTTGCCCTCCGGTACGTAAAATTAGCCATAAAAAATAGGGGCCACCTAGTAAAGCGGTCACCAGACCTACCGGCATTTCGGCAGGCGCCACCAGGGTTCGGGCTAGCGTATCGGCCAACAGCAGAAGGCAGGCACCGCCCAGTGCAGAACCGGGCAGCAGCCAGCGATGGTCGGCGCCAATCTGCATACGCAACAGGTGAGGGATCACCAGGCCGATAAAACCGATAATTCCACACACTGCGACCGATGCCCCGACCAGCAAGGCGCTGATCAACAGCAAAAGGCGCTGGGTTTGGCGGACATTAACGCCCAGGTAATGGGCATCCTCATCGCCAAGCTGTAGCAGATTAAGTTTGCGGGCCAAAAATTGTGTGGCGATGCTGGCGGGAATAATCACCGATGCGGCAACGCTAACGGTGGACCACTGTGCCTGTCCTAGCGTGCCCATGCTCCAGAGTGAAAACTGACGCAGTTGGCTGTCGCTGCTGAGGTAGGTCAGCACGCCAACGGCGGCACCGCAGATGGCATTAATCGCAATGCCGGCCAGAAGCAGCCGCGACAGCCCGTTTTGTCCCATACGACTGAGCAGGAAAACCAGCAACGAGACGGCCAGGCTGCCACAGAAGGCGGCAAACATCTGGCTATACAGTGTCAGGAACAGCGGCAGTGAAAAGGGAAACACAATCGCCAGTGCGACGAATAGCGCCGCCCCGCTGCTGATGCCCAGCAGGCCAGGATCTGCTAAAGGATTGCGAAACACGCCCTGCATCACTGTGCCAGAGCAGGCCAGCCCGCAGCCTACCACCATCGCCAGCAGCACTCGCGGCAGGCGAATAGTGAGCCAAACTTGCCACATTTGATCGTCGAATGGCTGACGCAGCAGGGTCGGGATCGACAGGGCGAGGGCGCCGCTGTTGGCGGCCATCAGGGTCAGCACCGCCAACAGTACTGCAAGTGCAAGCAGACTCCAGACCTGTGGCGCAATGCGTCGATAAGCGGGCGTGCTGAGGCTGCTCATTTTACCTGTTCCGCCGCCTGACGAAGCTGGGCCAACGCTGCGGGGGTTTCAAGACCAAAGCCCAGTAGCGCCATGTCATCAACCACCAGCACGCGCCTGTTGTGCCCGGCAGGCGTCATGGCCAGCCCTGGGAGTTTCCAGACGTTGTCGAGACCGCCCAGGGTTTTCACACCGTCGGTAGTTAACAGCAGCAGGTCCGGTGCGGCGGCTACGATGCCCTCCTGTGACAGTGGACGGTAGCGGCTGAAGCCCTGCATCGCGTTCTGGGTTCCGGCCGAGGTGATGATCGCGTCAGCGGCGGTGTTTTGCCCGGCAGCCATCGAGCTCATGCCGCCGTGACTCAAAATAAACAACACTTTGACATGCAGCGGTGGGCCTTTCACCGCGCTGAGCTGCTGGCGATAGTCGGCGATCAGCTTCTCGCCCTGCGCCTCGCGATTCAGCGCCGTGGCGATAACTTCAATTTTTTGCACCACGGTGTCGAGGGTAGGATTGCCGGGGACGCGCACCACCTTCACATTGCTATCTGCCACCTGTTGCAGCGCGAGTGAGGGCTGCGCCAGGTCAGAGCTCAGCACCAGCGTAGGCCGGGTGGATAAAATCCCCTCGGCGTTGAGCATGCGCATGTAGCCGACGTCGGGCAATGTGGCCGCCCGATCGGGATGGGTGCTGGTGCTGTCGCGCGCCACTAATTGGTTGCCAGCGCCCAGGGCATAAACTATTTCGGTGACATCGCCGCCAATGCTGACGACGCGTTCGGCGGCCTGCGTGGCAGGCAATGCCGCCACTGACAGGGCGGCGAATAAGAGCTTTAACGCCATTTTCATGCGGCTACGCCCTGTGCGGTAAGCGCTGAAATCTGCTCGCGCCAGGTGCTTTGTTCCGGATGGCCTTCGGTGCGCTGGCCAAAGAGCTGAGCAATCTGGCTGCCGTCGGCGGCAAACAGCTCCAGGCTGGTCACGAAGCCGTCTTTGGTCGGTTTACGCGTTACCCAGCTTTCGGCGATCGCCGATTCGACGACGTGCAGCGTAAAGCGCGCGTTGAACACGTTGATCCACTCGCCGTGAGGCAATACTTTTTCGATTGCCCCAGTGAAGATCTGCACGCAGCCCTTGTTGCTGACAAAAATCATGATTTCATTTTTATCTTCGCTGGCGGTGTTGAGAATTTGGGTCAGCGCACGGTTGTCTACCCGATAGGCCAGATCGTCACCCACTGCCTCAAACGCCTGCTGGCGGGTTAGGGCGCGGCGACGCAGGATTTGGAAAAACTGATGTACATCGGTCATTTTGCGCCATTCTGCATCCAGACCCTCGGTATCGCCAACGGCCGCAGTGGCGGTTTCGACGGGGGTAATCTCCAGCGGCAACGCCCGTTTCGCCGAGTATTGCTCGACTAACGCCGCCCAGGTATCGAGCTGAGTTTCCGCTGTTGCGTAGATCTTGTGGACCGCATTGCCGTGCGCATCAAAGAACTGCAGGCTGTGGCGTGGGCCGTTGGGGGATGGCTCAGTTAGGGCATAGATCGAGCGCCACTGGCTCAGAAACAGGCGCAGGTCTAGCGCGCGTGGGTTAAGCACCAGGCCGGCGTGGCCGTTGAGGTGCTGATTCTTATATTCGCCCTGTTGTTCGTGAACGGCATACTCGTTACGGGTAATCGATTTTGTGCCGCCAACGCTTTCTAATTCACCCAGCAGCGTGCGGGCGTCAATATCCAGGCGAACGGCATCATGGGAGACGCGCGCCTCGGTCAATTCAGCCTCACTCACGCCCAGGATACCGGCCAAGTCGCGGGCATATTTTCCCGAGTTCTGTTCTTTAGCTTGCAGATAGTTTTCATAGCTGACTGGGGTCATGGCAGTTCTCGCGAATAATTAATAGGCAAATAGCTATTAATGTTAATGGTAATTAATATCAATTTGATAATCATTATCATGTGAATGGCGTGTTACGGCAAGAAATATTTTCTACCCTTTGAGGACCCAGGTTAGGCCTTAAAGGCTTACTGCTATCAATGTCTTAGCTAGTCTGCTTAATGATGAGGCAAAAAATAAAAAAGGGCCATTAGGCCCTTGGGGAAAACGCTACGCTAGCCGCAGTGGCCGCGCTGCAAAAGTCAGAAACGACTGCGGGTCGCGTCGTCGAGCATGGCGAGCAGCGTTTCGGTATCTTCCCAGCTTAGGCAAGGGTCGGTGATTGATTTACCGTAAACCAAAGGTTCACCGCTGACAATCTTCTGCGTGCCTTCTTGTATAAAGCTCTCGGCCATGATCCCGGCGATGCCGCTGCCGCCGTTACGAATTTGCTGACAGATATCTTCTGCAACTTGCAGCTGGCGACGGTGCTGCTTTTGGCAGTTGCCGTGGCTGAAGTCAATCACCAGGCGCTGAGGCAGGTCAAATTCGGCAAGATTTTCGCAGGCTAGAGCAATATCGTCGGCATAGTAATTAGGCGTTTTGCCGCCGCGCATAATCACGTGACCGTACGGGTTGCCGGAGGTGCGATAAACCGTCATCTGGCCGTTCTTGTCAGGAGACAGGAACATGTGGCTGACGCGAGAGGCGCGGATGGCATCGATGGCTATTTGCGTGTTACCGTCTGTGCCATTCTTGAATCCAACCGGGCATGAGAGGGCAGAGGCCATTTCGCGGTGGATTTGACTCTCGGTGGTGCGTGCACCGATAGCGCCCCAGCTGATCAGGTCTGCAAAATATTGACCAATCACCATATCCAGGAATTCGGTCGCGGTTGGCAGCCCGATTTCATTGATTGCCAGCAGGACCTTGCGCGCTAATTCGATACCGTGGTTAACGCGATAGCTGCCGTTCAGATCGGGATCGGAAATCAGGCCTTTCCAACCCACGACGGTGCGTGGCTTCTCGAAATAGGTGCGCATCACAATTTCAAGACTGTCTTTATACTTCTCGCGCAAGACATTGAGTTTGCCTGCATAATCGATGGCGGCTTCAATATCGTGAATCGAACAAGGGCCGACGACAACCAGCAGCCGTTGGTCTTCACCGCTGATTATTTTTTCAATACGCTGACGCGATTCGGTGACGTTGATCGCCACGGCGGGGGAAACGGGTAGTTTCTCAGCCAGTGCCTTTGGGGTGATCAAACTATCAACGCGCGTAGTGCGCAGTTCATCTGTTTGTGACATGTGGATCTCTAAAATTTTTTCTTCGCAGCGGCAGGAGTGCCGGGAAGTGATGAATGTCACAATAACTCAAATTCAGGGCAATTCAACCAGCGTTAAGAGTTTATCCGGCTTATCTCAACAAATTTCAGCATAAACTTAACTAGCTTGCGCTATTCATCGCCCATCCATCCTGTAAAACCAGGTCTCTTAGAACATACGTCGACTCATGCCGAAGCTGTCGAGAATTTTGGCCGAAATTTCCTCAACCGAATAGTTGGTGCTGTTTAGATAGCGGATCTGGTTTTTACGAAACAGCGCCTCGACCTCTGACACCTCAACTCTACACTGCCTCAACGAGGCATAGCGGCTATTTTCTACCCGCTCCTGACGAATTGCCGCCAGTCGTTCAGGCTCAATCGTCAGGCCAAACAGTTTGTGATGATGGGGCTTGAGCGCGGCGGGAAGCTGTATGTTGTCCATGTCATCGGCGGTAAACGGATAATTTGCCGCGCAAATACCAAATTGCAGTGCCAAATACAGGCTGGTAGGCGTTTTACCACAGCGTGACACACCCAATAATATGACCTGGGCCTGCTCAAGATTGCGCAGTGAAATACCGTCATCGTGCGCCAGGGTATAGTCAATAGCGGCGATCCGCGCATCATATTTACTGATATTGTTGGCGGTCAGACCGTGCGTTCTATTGGCGATTGGCGACGGGTCGACACCTAGCTCGCTCTGCAATGGGGCCACCAGCGCCTGTACGATGTCCTGGCAAAAGCCCTGACTGCTGGCAATAATGTCGCGCACTTGGCGGGAGATAATCGAATAAAAAACCAGGGGCCTGACGCCGGTATTTTCATAAATGTCGTTTATCTGCTGGCACACTGCCCTGGCGCGACCCTCATTTTCAATAAAAGGCAGAGAAAAGGTGGTGGCATTCACCGGGAACTGGGAAAGCACAGCGTGGCCCAGAACCTCAGCGGTAATTGCCGTACCGTCGGAAATATAAAATACGCATCTGTCCATCAGCCCTCCGAATGCCGTTCCTAATAATCTGTATTTCATTATTAACGCGTTTATTGATAATTAAAAAGTGTTGCCTGAACTTCTTATTGGCTTTTCGAGACCTGCCGCAATTCTTTTGTAATTGTTGAAATAATATTGCAATTTTTACGCGTGGCCTCGAGGCTTTTCCCCTTACTTCAGCAGGCGGTCAGCCATTAATGTAAGGTCAGTACGTAAATGAGAATTAACCCGCTGACCGGCTGATTTTCAACAAAATTTCATTTTTTTGTGATCCATGTAGACAAAGCTCGCGGCGATTATTCCTAAAGCTAAAAAGTTTAAATAGCTGGATCGATTCACCCGACTTATTGATATGGATCATTATGCTAGTCTGATCGGGTTGGGTAAAACGTGACCCGAAATTTTAATGGATTTGTCTTACCACACCGACTTTCGAATTAACGTCCTAAAACTAGAAAGGATTGTTTCATGGCCAATCTTGAATCCGATTTGCGCAATGTAATCTGGTATAACCAGCTGGGTATGCACGACGTTGATAAAGTGGGGGGAAAAATGCCTCACTGGGTGAAATGATTACTAACCTGACCGACTTAGGTGTTTTAGTACCCAACGGTTTTGCTACCTCCTCCCAGGCTTTTAACGCGTTTCTCGATCAGAGTGGCGTTAACCAACGTATCTATGAACTGCTGGATAAAACCGACGTTGACGACATTGCGCAACTGACTCAGGCAGGTTCACAGATAAGACAATGGATTGTCGAAACACCTTTCCTGCCCGAGATGGAAAAAGATTTGCGCGAGGCCTATCAGCAACTTTCTGAAGGCGAGCCGGATGCCTCTTTTGCGGTTCGTTCATCGGCGACGGCAGAAGACATGCCGGATGCTTCCTTTGCCGGTCAGCAGGAGACGTTCCTCAACGTACAGGGTTTTGACGCCGTACTCACGGCGGTAAAACACGTCTATGCCTCGCTGTTCAACGACCGGGCTATCTCCTATCGCGTTCATCAGGGTTATGACCACCGTGGCGTTGCTCTGTCGGCTGGTGTTCAGCGCATGGTGCGTTCGGACCTGGCCGCGGCGGGCGTGATGTTCACCCTCGATACCGAGTCAGGTTTTGATCAGGTGGTGTTTATTACCTCGGCCTACGGTTTGGGAGAGATGGTGGTGCAGGGCGCCGTTAATCCCGACGAATTTTACGTGCACAAGCCTACATTAGCAAAAAACAGGCCGGCGATTGTGCGCCGTACGATGGGGTCGAAAAAGATCCGCATGGTCTATGCTGATAGCCAAGAGCACGGTGAGCAGGTGCAAATCGAAGACGTGCCGGAAGGGCTGAGCCAACAATTTTCCCTGACCGACCGGGAGATAGAGGATTTGGCGCGTCAGGCGTTGCTGATTGAGCAGCACTACCAGCGCCCAATGGATATCGAATGGGCCAAAGATGGCCACAGCGGCAAGCTCTATATTGTGCAGGCGCGTCCTGAAACCGTGCGGTCTAACGGTCAGGTTATGGAACGCTACCAACTCAACGGTAAAAGCCAGGTGCTGGTGGAAGGTCGGGCCATTGGTCACCGCATTGGAGCCGGACCGGTTAAAATAATACATAACATTAGCGAGATGCATCATGTGAAAGCCGGTGATGTTTTGGTTACCGATATGACCGACCCAGACTGGGAGCCGATCATGAAAAAGGCCTCGGCAATCGTGACCAATCGCGGTGGCCGTACCTGCCATGCGGCAATCATTGCCCGTGAGCTGGGGATCCCTGCGGTAGTTGGCTGCGGAGACGCCACTGAGCGCCTGAGTGAAAACCAGAAGGTGACCGTCTCCTGTTCTGAAGGCGATACCGGCTATGTTTATCAGGACCAACTGGATTTCAGCATTCAAAGCTCAGAGGTCAAAGAACTGCCCACTCTGCCGCTAAAAATCATGATGAACATAGGCAATCCCGATCGCGCCTTCGATTTCGCCTGTTTGCCAAACGAAGGGGTGGGACTGGCGCGCCTGGAATTTATCATCAATCGCATGATTGGCGTGCACCCGAAAGCGCTACTGGAATTTGATCAGCAGGAACCGGCGTTGCAGCAACAGATTACTAAGCTAATCCAAGGCTATGACAGTCCTATCGAGTACTACATTGCTCGTTTAACCGAGGGGATCGCCACTCTCGGGGCCGCATTCTGGCCGAAGCGGGTGATTGTTCGTTTGTCAGACTTTAAATCCAACGAATACGCTAATCTGGTGGGCGGAGAGAAATACGAGCCGCACGAGGAGAATCCAATGTTAGGGTTCCGCGGCGCGGGGCGCTATGTCTCGGAGAGTTTCCGTGACTGCTTTGCCCTAGAATGCGCAGCGGTGAAACGCGTACGTAATGATATGGATATGACTAACGTTGAAATTATGATCCCGTTTGTTCGCACCGTGGCTCAGGCCGAGGCGGTAGTGGCCGAGTTGGCAAATCAGGGCCTCAAGCGTGGTGAGAACGGCCTGAAGGTGATCATGATGTGTGAGATCCCGTCGAATGCCCTGTTAGCAGACCAGTTCCTTGAACACTTTGACGGATTCTCTATTGGCTCTAATGATATGACCCAGTTAGCGCTGGGACTGGATCGCGACTCGGGCGTGGTTTCTGAGCTATTCGATGAGCGCAACGAGGCGGTAAAGGCGCTGCTTTCAATGGCCATTAAGGCGGCGAAAAGGCAGGGCAAATATGTCGGTATCTGCGGTCAGGGCCCGTCCGATCATTTGGACTTCGCACAGTGGCTAATGGACGAGGGTATTGACAGCCTGTCTTTAAATCCGGATACGGTAGTACAAACCTGGCTGGCTTTGGCTGAGAGAGAATAGCGCTTCAATTGTATGATGTAATAAATAATTGAATGTCACAATGCCGCGAATTTTACATTCGTTCGCGGTTTTTTTTAATTTATCGCTAAGCCTGTGGTTTTAATTCAATTTAACAAAAATTTGTCAGATCAAATCTGCCGAAAGTATTAGAACCGTACACAGTTCAAGCGGTATGAATTATCAATAATATTTTAAATTTAAAAATAACATTGAGACCGTGCACCGTAAATGTGCAGCGTGGCGATGGATTGCGAAGAAAAATGGGAAAATTGTTAAAAAAAAAGCCCGTCATTAATGACAGGCAAAGACTACACACAGCAATTCTTTGGGATGCATGCTTCAGTAAAAGCCTGCATATAAATCATAGGGTTGAAATTCCAACTGTTTTCAATACTATGTTCTCACCGTGAATTAGTCTCTAAGAATTTTCTTAATAGGCGTTTTTAGCAGAAACTTTGGCGCGGTTTTTTTTATAATTTCGATATG
Source organism: uncultured Gammaproteobacteria bacterium (assembly GCA_963742005.1). Classification (GTDB taxonomy): domain Bacteria; phylum Pseudomonadota; class Gammaproteobacteria; order Enterobacterales; family Enterobacteriaceae; genus Rouxiella. Next base: position 321,943 of record CAVUKG010000001.1, read on the forward strand.
TTGTAGCTTATATAGCGGAAATATAATTTATAGTCATAAAATATTTTTGATAAAACGTTTAACCCAATAGTGAAGTTTTTTTTATTAAAACTGCCCGAACTGGTTATTTAAATACCAGTGGGCAGCCGGACAGTAGCGAAATTATTCTCCGAGCAACTTGTTAACCTCTTCTAAATCTTCTTGTGGTTCAGGGGCTTCATTTATCCACAGGGAGATCAGGCGATAAGAAACGGCTAACACCACTGGGCCGATAAACAATCCGATCATGCCAAATGCCACCAGCCCGCCGATAACGCCGGAGAGGATCAGCAGAATAGGCAAATCGGCACCCATGTGGATAAGCATAGGGCGCAGCACGCTGTCTAGCGAAGCCACGACACAGCTCCAAACGAGCAGTACCGTGCCCCAAGTGTTATCGCCGCTCCAATAAAGCCAGATAATCGCCGGTATTAGTACCAAAAGAGGGCCAATCTGCGCCACGCAGCAGACAAACATTACCACGGTTAACAGCGTAGCGTAGGGAATGCCGACCACCGCTAACCCAATGCCTCCGAGAACTGATTGCACGATGGCGGTGACTACCACGCCCAAGGCTACGGCGCGAATGGCCTGCCCGGCGAGAACCACGGCCGCATCACCACGGCCGCCGGCCAGTCTGATAGCAAAGTGGCGAATACCCATTCCTACGTGTTCGCCACGGCTAAACAGCAGGGCACTGAACAGCAGCATTAGCGAACAGTGCAGGATAAAGCGGCCGATGTTAGCCGCCTGCGAGACAAACCAGCCAGCGGTCTGGCCAACATAAGGTTGTACTTTTGCCACCAGCGCGCTGCCGCCGCTGTTGATTAGCGTATGCCAACCGTTGTAGGTACTTTTGCCCACTAAGGGGATTTCGCGCAGCCACGCGAAGTCGGGTAGGTGAAGCTGGGAAGGATTGCTGGCCAGTTTGGCTAAGGGGGCGCTATTTTCAACCGCGCTGGAGATAAGCAGGGCAATAGGCAACACGAATAACAAAATTAACAGCACGGTCATGACGATCACCGCCAGAACGCGTTTCCCCCACAGCAAATCTTGAATGCGGATCATCACCGGCCATGTGGCAATAACGATCATCCCGGCCCAGGCAAAACCGAGTATAAAGGGCCTGACGACCCAAATACTGGCAATGGTCATTAAGGCTATAAACAGCACGCCAAACATGATTTGCGGCAAATCATAATTTTTGTTCGGGAGATTCATCAATCATTCTCGTATAGGAAAGCAAAACATGGCCAAAGCTGGCGACAAAGGATCTCCTTAAGCATGGGGTATTAGCGGCTAATTTCCTATAGCGGCGGTGGAATTTTCCTTATAAAGCCAGCCAAAATTTACCTTTTATGACAAGCAGACGAAGCGCTGGAAAACGAAGTATGTTAGTTTTTAGGTTGCTTTAGACAGGGTGGATACGTTTCACGGATCCAGCGGCCGCCTACAGGCCCGCAGACAACAACAAAAAGATAGAGTCGTAAAAAATGATCCCACAAATTTCTCAGGCACCCGGCGTTATTCAACTGGTGCTCGACTTTTTGGAAGCGTTAAAGAAAGACGGTTTTACGGGTGATATGGCCACAAGCTACGCCGATCGCCTGACGATGGCGACCGACAACAGCGTTTACCAACTGCTGCCCGACGCGGTGTTGTTCCCGCGTGCCACCTCTGACGTTGCCTTGCTGGCAAGGTTAGCCGGTCATGAACGCTATAAATCACTGGTATTCACGCCTCGCGGTGGCGGTACCGGCACCAACGGTCAGTCGCTTAATCGCGGCATTGTGGTCGATATGTCTCGCCATATGAACCGCATTCTTGATATCGACACCGAAGCAGGCTGGGTCAAGGTTGAAGCTGGCGTGATTAAAGACCAGCTAAATGACTTCCTGCGCCCGCACGGCTATTTTTTCTCGCCTGAATTATCAACCAGTAACCGCGCGACCCTTGGCGGCATGATTAACACTGATGCGTCCGGTCAGGGCTCGCTGGTTTATGGCAAAACCTCCGATCACGTGCTGGGACTGCGCGCGGTCGTGCTGGGCGGTGAACTGCTCGACACTCGGGCAATGCCGACCGCGCTGGCAGAGCAACTGGGTGAAGAAAAATCGATCATTGGCCAAATCTATCACACGGTGCTGCAAAGCTGTCGCGATAACCGCCAACTGGTTATCGATAAGTTCCCTAAACTTAACCGCTTCCTCACCGGTTATGACCTGCGCCACGTGCTTAGCGACGACCTCAATACCTTCGATTTGACGCGGATCCTGACCGGCTCCGAGGGCACGTTGGCTTTTATTACCGAAGCGCGTCTGAATATCACCCCTATTCCGAAAGTCAGGCGCCTGGTTAACATCAAGTACGATTCGTTTAACTCCGCATTGCGTAATGCCACCCTGATGGTCGAGGCCAAGGCGCTGTCGGTGGAAACCGTCGACTCAAAAGTGCTGAATCTGGCGCGTGAGGATATCGTCTGGCATAGCGTTAGCGAATACATCACCGACGTGCCCGGCAAAGACGTGCAGGGACTCAATATTGTCGAATTTGCTGGCGACGATCTTAACGCTGTCGAAAAACAGCTTGAGTGGTTATGTGAACGCCTAGATGGCCTAATCAGCGATGAGCAGGGTGGGGTGATCGGCTATCAAATTTGCGCCGACCTGGGCGGTATCGAGCGTATCTATAATATGCGTAAGAAATCCGTCGGCCTGTTGGGCAATGCCAAAGGCGCCGCCAAGCCGCTGCCGTTTGCCGAAGATACCTGCGTGCCGCCAGAGCACCTGGCTGATTACATCGTTGAGTTCCGTGCGCTGCTCGACAGTCACAATCTCAGCTATGGCATGTTTGGCCACGTCGACGCCGGCGTGCTGCACGTTCGACCGGCGCTGGATATGTGCGACCCTCAGCAGGAGATGCTGCTGAAGAAAATTTCCGATGAAGTGGTAGCGCTCACCGCAAAATACGGCGGGCTGCTGTGGGGCGAACACGGTAAAGGATTCCGTGCCGAATACAGCCCGGCGTTCTTTGGCGACACGCTGTTCCACGAGTTGCGCCGTATTAAAAGTGCCTTTGACCCGGCCAACCGCCTTAATCCGGGTAAGATTTGCTCCGCGCTCGACAGCGACGAGCCGATGATGAAGGTGGATGCTGCCAAGCGCGGTACGCTCGACAGGCGCATTCCGGTTGAGGTACGCACGGCGTTTCGCGGTGCGATGGAGTGTAACGGTAACGGCCTGTGCTTTAACTTTGATGTCAAAAGCCCGATGTGCCCGTCATACAAAATTACCGGCAGCCGCATTCACTCACCGAAGGGGCGCGCCGGTATGGTGCGCGAATGGCTGCGTTTACTTGCCGAGCAGGGCGTAGAGCCTCTGGCTTTGGAGCAGGCGCTGCCGCAGCAGGCGGTGAGCTTCAGGACGTTAATCGAGAAGACGCGCAACAGCTGGTACGCCAGCAAGGGTGAGTACGATTTCTCTCATGAGGTGAAAGATGCCATGTCGGGTTGCCTGGCGTGCAAAGCCTGCTCGACCCAGTGCCCGATCAAAATTGACGTTCCCGGCTTCCGATCACGTTTCCTGCAGCTGTATCACACTCGCTATCTGCGACCGGCGAGCGACTATGTCGTCGCTAGCGTAGAAAGCTATGCTCCGTTGATGTCCCGTGCGCCAAAGGTGTTTAACTTCTTCTTTAAACAGCCTTGGGTGCGCGAGCTGAGCCGCAAAAGCGTCGGAATGGTCGATCTCCCGCTGCTGTCTTCACCCACGCTGCGCGAACAGCTTTCCGGTCACAGCGCCGCGACCATGACGCTGGAACAGCTGGAGAGTATTGCACCCAACGAGCGGAGCCAGTATGTGCTGATCGTTCAGGATCCTTTTACCAGCTACTACGATGCTAAAGTGGTGGCCGACTTTGTGCGCCTGGTCGAAAAACTTAATCTTAAACCGGTGCTGTTGCCGTTCTCACCTAACGGTAAAGCCCAACATGTAAAAGGTTTCCTGCAACGCTTTGCAAAAACCGCTAAAAAGACTTCGCTTTTCCTCAATCGGGTGTCACAGCTCGGGATGCCAATGGTGGGCGTGGACCCGGCGTTGGTGCTTTGCTATCGTGATGAATACAAAGAAATTCTCGGCGAGTCACGCGGTTCATTCCAGGTTCAGTTGGTGCATGAGTGGCTGATTACCCTGCTGGCCGACAAACCGGAACTGCAGCAAAGCGGTGAGTCCTGGTACTTGTTTGGACACTGCACGGAAAGCACCGCGTTGCCGACCAGCGGTAAGCAGTGGGGAGATATCTTCGCTCGCTTTGGCGCCAGGCTTGAGAGCGTTAGCGTGGGCTGCTGCGGGATGGCGGGCACTTACGGACATGAGGCGAAAAACATTCAGAACTCATTGGGAATTTATGAGCTTTCGTGGCATCAGTCGCTACAGCGGCTGCCGCGCCAGCGCTGTCTGGCAACCGGCTATTCCTGCCGCAGTCAGGTGAAACGCATCGAGGGTAACGGATTACGCCATCCGTTACAGGCGCTGATGGAACTGATTTAATCAGGTATCGGTTTTTATCACCCCCGCAAAGGAGAACGCCGTGGCACTCTGGAAACGTGAGACTACGCTCGACGAGCTTAACAAGACCAGTCAGGGATGCATGGTTGGGCACATAGGCATCGAGTTTACCGTGCTGGCGGATGACCGGCTGGAGGCGACCATGCCGGTGGACCAGCGCACCACTCAGCCTTTTAAGCTATTGCACGGCGGAGCGTCGGTGGTGTTGGCTGAATCGCTGGGCTCGATGGCGGGATATCTGTGTACGCAAGGCGATCAGCAGGTCGTCGGCATTGAGGTCAATGCCAATCACCTTAAGTCCGCGCGCGGGGGGATTGTCACCGGGGTTTGTCGACCCTTGCACGTCGGTCGGCGCAATCAGGTGTGGGAAATCAAAATCTTCGATGAAAATGAACGGCTTTGCTGTATTTCCCGGCTGACAACAGCGGTAATCGAACTTTGAAACGCTTTTAGTGCTAAAATAATAATAAGGGTGAAGACGGTTGTCGCCTTCACCCTTATTATTTATGGGGTTATTGCTTAAGGTTTTAATATTATTTAACAGTGAATGCCACTATTTTGATAATGCGTTCTTAACTAATAACCTGATAAACATTAAGCTTATTTGGCGATCGTAACTTATTTGCGCTTACAGATGGAACGGGACGCGCTTAACAAAGTCTGTTTGCAACGCCGTCGCTTTTTCCCAGATGCCTAACATGGCATAATATTGGCAAATTAGTTTTAAGGTGTGGCGGGCGAAGTGATAGCTTTGCACCTGAAACAGCTCGCTACGTTGTGAATTATTTATCTCATGAATTAAGCGGTTATGCAGTTTGCCCAGCGCATGAAGGTAGCTGTGATCGTCACCATTTTGCAGGCAGAGATTTGCCATGTTGAGGCAAAGTAGGTTGTAGCTTTTCAACTGGCTAACGTCGGCCGTGGGCCTGTTTAATGCCGCGTCAGCCAAATAGAAGTCGACGGTAGCATCGCGGACACTGAATTTATATTCATCAATTTTAGACTGAAGCCATGCATTTACCGATTGAGCCATGAGCGCATTCCGATTTGAATGATAACTATTATCATAATTAATTAATCATATTGTCAAAAATGCTGCGGATCAATGTTTTAGAAACCTTTTTTTAAGCCTTATAAATTGTAGGGCTATGAGGCAAAAAGAGCCTTATTAAGTGATAGGGCAGGGGAAATACATAAATAGGTATTTCCGATGGAGGCTTTATCGTAGTACAAAATATTGAATGAATGCGGGCATGATGCAGAAATTTGCCGCTTTTTAACAAAAAATTGACAATTTATTCAATTAGTTGATGAGATAGCTTGGAAATGGCCTAAAATGGCGGCATCTCGTCCGGGGACGGTTCGATAACCATTAACCGTCCGCTATCGCTATACCCTCTTAAAACAAGAGGTTGATGTGATGGATGTAATCACTAAAATAGAGACCATTGGGTTGTCTATTCATATCCTGATATTTACGAGGTAGACAGATGCAAACCGAAAATGTCGGCACGTTCTCACTGGACGACAACGTATGGCAAGGCGTGACATTAACCGACTCCGCCGCCAGGCAGGTCAAGACGTTGGTGACCCAGGACCCTGAAGTCAAAGGGTTACAGCTTTCTGTTAAGCAGTCTGGCTGCGCGGGCTTTGCCTATGTGCTCGACCTAACTAAGCAACCGGCCAGCGATGACCTGGTGTTTGAGCGCGATGGCGCCCAGATTTTTATCCCGCTGAAAGCCATGCCTTTCATCGATGGAACCGAGGTTGATTATGTCCACGAAGGGCTGAATCAGATCTTCAAATTTAACAATCCAAAAGCTCAGCATGCCTGCGGGTGTGGCGAAAGTTTTGGCCTGTAATTTTCATGTAATCAAAGCGATGTAACTATTATGTCAAGAAGCAACGTAGAAGTTCCAGACAACGTGCAGTCTTGGGCTGGCGAAAAAAATAACTACAAAGAAGGTTTTTTCACCGCGCTTGAAACCGATGAACTCGCATCCGGCATCAACGAAGACGTCGTCCGAGCTATTTCCGTTAAGCGTGATGAGCCGGAGTGGATGCTTGAGTTCCGTCTGAAGGCTTTCCGTGCTTGGCTCAAAATGGAAGAACCACACTGGCTGAAAGGTAAGTACACGCCTTTGGATTACCAGGATTACAGCTACTACTCCGCACCTTCCTGCGGCAGCTGCGACGACGCGTGCGGTTCCCAGCCTGGTGCGACTCAACAGTCCACCGCTGACGCTCTGGCCGTACCGGCGCTTGATAAAAATTACCTCACCAGCGAAGTGGAAAAAGCCTTCGACCAGTTAGGTATTCCGGTTCGTGAAGGCAAAGAAGTGGCCGTTGACGCCATCTTTGACTCGGTTTCGGTTTCTACCACCTACCGCGACAAGCTGGCCGAATCGGGCGTGATTTTCTGCTCGTTTGGTGAAGCCATTCACGACTACCCGGAGTTGGTGCAGCAGTATCTCGGCACCGTAGTTCCGCCAGAGGATAACTTCTTCGCGGCGTTGAACGCGGCGGTTGCCTCTGACGGCACCTTCGTTTATATCCCGAAAGGCGTGCGTTGCCCGATGGAGCTGTCGACCTATTTCCGTATCAATGCGGCTAAAACCGGCCAGTTTGAGCGCACTATCCTGATTGCCGACGAGGGCAGCTACGTCAGCTACATTGAAGGCTGTTCCGCTCCGGTGCGTGACACCTATCAGCTGCACGCCGCCGTGGTAGAAGTCATCATTTTGAAAGATGCCGAAGTGAAATATTCTACCGTACAGAACTGGTTCTCAGGCAGTGAAGAGAGCAGCGGCGGTATTCTGAACTTCGTCACCAAACGTGCCGTTTGCGAAGGCTCTGGCTCAAAAATGTCCTGGACCCAGTCCGAGACCGGTTCGGCGATTACCTGGAAATATCCTAGCGTGATCCTGAAAGGTGACAACTCGGTCGGCGAATTCTTCTCCGTGGCGTTGACCAGCGGTAAGCAGCAGGCGGATACCGGCACTAAGATGATCCACATTGGTAAAAACACCAAGTCGACCATCATTGCCAAGGGTATTTCGGCCGGGCGCAGCCAAAACAGCTATCGTGGCCTGGTGAAAATTCTGCCATCCGCCGAGAACGCCCGTAACTTTACCCAGTGTGACTCCATGCTGATTGGTGCAGACTGCGGCGCGCATACGTTCCCGTATATCGAAGTGCGTAATAACACCGCACAGCTTGAGCACGAAGCAACCACCTCGAAGATTGGTGAAGATCAGCTGTTCTACTGCCTGCAGCGCGGGATCAGTGAAGACGATGCTATTTCAATGATCGTCAACGGTTTCTGTAAAGATGTCTTCTCTGAGCTGCCGTTAGAATTTGCTGTCGAAGCGCAAAAACTGCTGGCAATTAGCTTAGAGCACAGCGTGGGCTAAAACCTTGCAATGTTGAAGGTTATGAAGACCGTACTTGAAGCAAAACAGAATTAGTAGAAACACGAGCGCACAGACGCAAAATCAAGGATACACATGTTAAGCATTAAGAATTTAAAGGTCCGTGTAGAAGAAAAGGAAATTCTTAAAGGGCTCAATCTTGAGATTAAGCCTGGGGAAGTGCACGCCATTATGGGACCTAACGGTTCAGGAAAAAGTACGCTTTCCGCTACCCTTGCGGGCCGTGAAGATTATGAAGTGACCGATGGCAGCGTCGAGTTTAACGGTAAAGATCTTCTGGAACTGGACCCAGAAGACCGCGCCGGCGAAGGCGTATTCATGGCGTTTCAATACCCGGTTGAAATTCCAGGCGTCTCCAACAACTTCTTCCTGCAAACTGCGGTCAACGCGGTGCGCAAATATCGTGAACAGCCGCCGATGGATCGCTTTGATTTCGCCGATTTCATGGACGAAAAAATTGAGCTGCTGAAAATGCCTGCCGATCTGCTGACCCGTTCAGTCAACGTTGGCTTCTCCGGTGGTGAGAAAAAGCGTAATGATATCTTGCAGATGGCAGCCCTTGAGCCAACCCTCTGTATTCTGGATGAAACCGACTCCGGTTTGGACATCGATGCGTTGAAAACGGTTGCCAGCGGCGTTAACGCACTGCGTGACGGCAAGCGTGCTTTCATTATTGTGACCCACTACCAGCGTATTCTCGACTACATCAAACCTGATTTCGTCCATGTGCTGTCCCAAGGCCGCATCGTAAAATCTGGCGATTTCAGTTTGGTTAAACAGTTAGAGGAGCAGGGCTATGGCTGGCTTACCGACGAAGAGTAATGCACCCGCAGCCGGTAGCTCGCACGCATTGCAGCAGTTTTACCGTCTGTTTGAAAGCCTGGGTGGCGAGCAGTCTTCCCATGCTCACAACCACTGGCAGCAGGTTCTGCGCCTTGGTTTCCCGCATGCCAAAATGGAAGACTGGAAATACACCCCGGTCGCGCCTTTATTAGGCAATCAGTTCTTCCTGCCAGAGCAGCAGGCGCTGTCCGCCGACGCGCTGAATGAGTTGGCGTTGCCGATCGACGCCTACCGTTTGGTGTTTATCGATGGCCGTTTCAGCCAAGAATTAAGCGACTCCGCTACCGGTGATTTCGAAATTGAAAAGCTGACCCCGGCTATTCAACAGACGTTGCCTGAAGCCATTGAGTCCGAGGTGTTTCTACACCTGACAGAAAGCCTGGCGCAGCAGGGTTTCAAGATCCGCTTGCCGCGCGGCAAGCAGGCTGAAAAAGCGTTATATCTATTGCACATCAGCAGCGGTCGCGACGCTTCTCGTGAAATCAATACTGTGCACCATCGCTATCATCTCGAAATCGAGAGCGGTGCCAAGGCTGAAATCATCGAGCATTACCTGAGCCTGAATGAGTTAGGCCACTTCACCGGCGCCCGTTTGACGGCCAACGTGGGTGATAACGCCACGCTTGAACACTACAAGCTATCGTTCGAAAGCCAGGCAAGCTATCACTTTGCCCATAACGACCTGATTATCGGTCGCGATGCCACCGTCACTAGCAACAGCTTCCTGCTTGGTGCTGGCCTGACTCGTCATCACACCAGTGCGCGTCACGACGGTGAAGGCAGCACGTTGAACATGAACAGCCTGTTGCTGCCAATGGACTCTGAGCTGGCGGACACCCGTACTTATCTTGAGCACAATAAAGGCTATTGCAACAGTCACCAGCTACATAAGGTGATTGTTAATGATAAGGCCAAGGCGGTGTTCAACGGGATGATTTACGTCGCTAAAGACGCGATCAAAACCGACGGTAAGATGACCAACAATAACCTGTTGCTGAGCGACAAGGCCGAGGTTGATACCAAACCGCAGTTGGTTATCTGGGCTGATGATGTCAAATGTGGTCACGGTGCCACCATTGGCCGTATGGACGAAGAGCAGTTGTTCTACCTGCGCGCTCGCGGCATTAACGCGTTTGATGCGCGTAACATGATCATCTTTGCCTTTGCCGCAGAACTGACAGAAGCTATTGCCAATGAAACACTACGCAAAATCGTTCTTGCGCGGATCGCAGGTCGACTGAACCGAGGTGAGTAATGAGTTTTCCACTGGAAAGAGTGCGTAAAGATTTTCCTCTGCTGAGCCGTGAGGTTAACGGCCAGCCTTTGGCTTACCTTGATAGCGCCGCAAGCGCGCAGAAACCGCGTCAGGTGATTGAGCGCGAGAGCGAATTCTATCGCCACGACTATGCCGCAGTGCACCGTGGAATTCATACCCTCAGCGTTGAAGCGACCGAGCAGATGGAAAACGTTCGTAAGCAGGCCGCCGCATTTATCAATGCGGCATCTGCCGAAGAAATTGTTTTCGTTAAAGGCACGACCGAAGCCATTAACCTGATTGCCAACACCTTTGGCCGTACCAAGCTGTCCGCTGGCGATCGCATCATCATCACCGAGATGGAGCATCACGCTAACATCGTTCCGTGGCAGATGATTGCTCAGGAACGCGGTCTGCACATCGACGTTTGGCACCTGACGCCACAGGGCGAGCTGGATATGGACCAGTTCGCTTCACTGCTGACGCCGCAAACCAAGCTGCTGGCCCTGGCGCACGTTTCCAACGTGTTGGGCACGCGCAATCCGATCGAAAGCATTATTCCTCAGGCGAAAGCCGCTGGACTGTATGTGTTGATCGACGGTGCGCAGGCGGTGATGCATCACAAGGTCGATGTACAGGCGCTGGACTGTGATTTCTACGTGTTCTCCGGCCATAAACTTTATGGACCTACCGGCATCGGTATCCTCTACGGCAAAGCGGCACTGCTTGATGAAATGCCACCGTGGGAAGGCGGCGGCTCGATGATCAAGCATGTTAGCCTGACGGAAGGCACCACCTTCGTTAAAGCACCTTGGCGTTTCGAGGCCGGCTCACCGAACACCGGTGGCATGATGGGTTTGGGCGCGGCGTTTGACTATGTCAATGAGCTGGGTCTCGACGCTATTCATGAATACGAATCAGCGCTGATGAGCTATGCCCTTGAAGCGATGGCCGATATTCCTGATATTCAGATTTATGGCCCTGCAACGCGTTCTGGCGTCATTGCCTTTAATCTTGGTAAGCATCATGCCTATGACGTGGGCAGTTTCCTTGACCAGTACGGTATCGCCATTCGCACTGGCCACCATTGCGCTATGCCATTAATGTCGTTCTATGGCGTACCGGCAATGTGCCGCGCCTCTCTTGCTATGTATAATACCCGCGAAGAAGTTGACCGCTTGGTCGCTGGGCTAAAACGTATTAGCCTGCTGCTGGGTTAACGATAAGCAACAAGCAGGATGGTTTTTTATGGCAAATTTGCCAGACAAGCAAAAATTAGTTAAAAACTTTTCCCGGTGCCCGAACTGGGAAGAGAAATACCTGTACGTGATCGAGCTGGGCGCGCTGTTAGCGCCTTTGAGCGCTGAAAATCGTCAGGCACACAATCTGATTTCCGGCTGCCAAAGCCAGGTATGGATTGTGATGCACGGCGGTGAAAATGGCCATATCGAGTTTGCCGGTGACAGCGATGCTGCGATTGTTAAAGGCCTGGTGGCGATTGTTTTCAGCCTGTACCACGGCCTAACGGCCGAAGAGGTGGTGGCACTCGACGTGCGTCCTTTCTTCGCCGAGCTTGAACTTAGCCAGCATCTGACCCCGTCTCGTTCTCAGGGTCTGGAAGCGATGATCCGCGCTATTCGTGCCAAAGCGGCGGCGATGGCGTAATCCGCAGCCTCTGCCATAGCGCGCCTCATTAGCATTCTTTTGCTATATAAGGCGCGCTAATCCCCTTACTGCTCATATCTCAAAAAACTGCCCTTAAAGACGATAACTCCGGAATTAACCTACGCGTGATTTCAGGCTGAATTCGCCTGTTCGCCTGTTCGCTAATTCGCTAATTCGCTAATTCGCCAATTCGCCAATTCAGCTATTCATCTGTAGCCAATCTATAAGGCCATAATGTCATTTAAACGCCGCCACAACGCACTGGGCGCGTTTTTTGGCAAACGGTTGTCCATCGTTGACTGAGAAGGTGGCAACGTCATAGGAGAGGTTGAAGGCTTATTAAGGAATTATAAAAAAGGGAGGGGGTAGGATGAGTAAATTACGGGCAAAAAAATGGCGCACAGCGTGCGCCATTTCACTATTAAGAAGTAATATTACTTCTTGTAAGCGTGAGCTTGGTTGTCAAGACGTTGGTTAGCGCGTGCTGCGTCGTCTTTAGCTGCTTGGGTGTCAGCTTTAACTGCTGCAACGTCGTTGCTCAACTGGTCAACTTTAGAGTTCAGAGTTGAAACGTCAGAAGACAGTTGGTCGATTTTTGCATTGCTTGAACAACCAGCCAGCAAAGTTGAACCCAGGATTACAGCGCCCAGTACCAGTTTAGTGCGATTCATTATAAAACCCTCTAGATTAAGTTAATCTCCATGTAGCGCTACAAGTATTACACAAACCTTTTTCTAATGAGAATAAATTTTTATCGGCAAATGCTTTATTTTGTCCATTCGCTCAAAGAAGCATCTTTTTTTACATAAAAGTTGAAAAACGTTATCTAAAACAGGCTGATTCCATGAGACTTGTCCCATTTTCAGAACATCCTATTTGACAAGCTTTTGTTGAAAATCTGGAATTAAGATAAAAAAAAACGCCACTCGAGGTGGCGTTTTATCGTTGCTTAACGATATTAGCGTTACAGCGTATGCACCGAAGAAGTATTCGTGGTGCCGCTTGGAACCAAAGCACCGGAAACCATGATTACTTTGTCCCCTTTTTGCGCCAGTCCGCTCTCAAGCGCAGCGTCTTTACCAATACGGTAGAAATCGTCGGTTGAGGCGATTTCTTTAACCAGTTGGGTGATAACCCCTTTGGTCAGGATCAGTTGACGTGCGGTCACTTCATTGGTGGTCAGTGCAAGGATCAGTGCGTTAGGGAAATATTTACGCACGGCAATGGCTGATTTTCCGCCATTGGTTGCCACAACAATCAGCGGGGCGTCCAGTTTCTCAGCCATTTCTACCGCACCACGGCAAACGGCCTCGGTGATACGCAGCTTGCGGCTGTCGTTCTGGCCATCGATGCGGCTCGGCATAACGCGATCGGTACGTTCACAGATGGTGGCCATAATGGTGACGGCCTCCAGCGGATATTTACCTTTAGCACTTTCGCCTGACAACATCACGGCGTCGGTGCCGTCGATGATGGCGTTAGCCACGTCGCCGGCTTCTGCACGAGTAGGGCGTGGGTTTTTGATCATTGAGTCGAGCATTTGCGTTGCGGTGATAACCACCTTACGCGCGCGATTACATTTCTCGATCATCATTTTCTGCGCGAAAATAACTTCTTCTACCGGGATTTCAACGCCGAGGTCACCGCGAGCAACCATGATGCCGTCTGAGGCCTCGAGGATTTCGTCGAAGTTGTTCAGGCCTTCCTGGTTTTCGATTTTGGAGATAATCTGAATATGCTCGCCGCCGTGCGCTTTTAAGTGCTCACGAATTTCGATAACGTCTGAACGTTTGCGAATGAAAGAGGCCGCCACGAAATCAACGCCTTGCTCGCAGCCGAAAATCAGGTCGCGTTTGTCTTTTTCGGCCAGTGCTGGCAGAGCGATAGAAACGCCCGGCAGGTTAACGCCTTTGTTTTCACCCAGATCACCGTTATTCAGGACTTTACAGGTCACTTCGGTGTCGGTGACGTGGGTCACTTCCATACCGATAAGACCATCATCTACCAGCACGGTGTTACCGACTTTCAGATCGGCCGCAAAGCCGCTGTAGGTAACGGCAACGCGTTCGGTGTTACCAATCACGCTCTGGTCGGTGGTGAAGACAAAGCTTTGACCGGCAACCAGAGAAGCGTCTTTGCCGCCTTCCAGTTTAATGGTACGGATTTCCGGGCCTTTGGTGTCCAGCAGGATGCCTGCTTTCTTACCGGTCTTTTCCATAACGTTGCGGATATTCTGGATGCGCTGACCGTGCTCCTGATAATCACCGTGAGAAAAGTTCAAACGCATGACGTTCATACCTGCATCAAGCAGTTTAGTCAGCATCTCTTCGGATTCAGTTTTTGGTCCGATAGTACAAACAATTTTAGTCTTTTTCATGACGATTCTTTCTACAAGTTGTGATGGATAGGATAAGAGTGCGCATGGCGGCAAGACGGTCACCGTCCGCGCTGAATGGGTTTACGACCTGGTTTGGGAAACGCTTCAGTTTGAATAAAACATTACTAAGAATAGGTGAGTACGTGAGAAATGCTGTGTAAAGTTCAACGGGCACAAAGATGTCGGAACGAGCTTTAATCGTTTTTTGGGTGAAAACGCTTGTTGTATGACGATATCGATAGATCAAGGGGCTGAATCCATTCAATCTAATAAACTGTGCCAGTTTTTGTTGCTGCTAGTATAGAGGGTAAGGGCGAGGGAAACCAAATAAAAAATCGTAAGATGCGCAATAGTGCGCTGTTGACTGCGCCTTTGTTGCGCAATTTACCGCGTAAAATAAGCATCGGCTTATAAAGCATATTCGGCCATTAACAAATGGCAATTAGCGGTAACAGGCAGGGCGGTCCGTTAGCATTAAAATCGCTAAGCTGCTGGGTAAGGTCAGGAAATTTATCGGGTAGGGCGATAACACTTTTTTGAAAGTGAACAGTGGAAAGCAGAAAGTAAAGGTTGTCGAAAGTCAGGGTAAAACGGGAAATGAAAATGGAATAGCCTAAGCTGCTGCAAGTTTGCTTTGGTGCGTCCGAGTGAACTCGAATCACCGACCCCCACCATGTCAAGGTGGTGCTCTAACCAACTGAGCTACGGACGCACATCAAAATGCAATCTGACTTCTCAACGGCCTGACTGTGATAGTCACGCTGTTGGAGATTTGGTGCGTCCGAGTGAACTCGAATCACCGACCCCCACCATGTCAAGGTGGTGCTCTAACCAACTGAGCTACGGACGCATCGTTATCTCTAACCACCATTGCTGGCAGCGGGGACGAATATTAACGACCTGGCGGATGACTGGCAAGGGAAAAAATGCATTTTAATCACATATTGTGTTCGATTGGTGCGCTAACGCTCATTGCGTTGATTTTTTGCACATTAATTGCGGTGCGCTGGCTAAAAACAGCGCACCGGATGGCGAAAGTAACTAGCGACCGGCGCGCTGCAGGATAGAAAATGACGACTGTTTCTGCAGCCAACGCATGCGTAATGACATCATGGTTGCGGCGAAGGTGAGGCCGATGATAAATCCACACCAGAATCCGCCAGGGCCCATGGCCGGAACCAGGCGATCGGTCAGCGCCAGCAGGTAGCCAATCGGCAGGCCCAAAATCCAGTAGGCGGTAAAGGTAATATAGAATATCGAGCGCGTGTCTTTATATCCGCGCAGCACCCCGCTGGTGATCACCTGCACGGCGTCCGATATCTGGAACAGAGCGGCAAACAGCATCAGGTGCGAGGCCAGGCTTACCACCTCAGGATTAGTGTTATATAACCGTGCAATATGCTCACGCAGCAGTACCACGGCGGTAGCGATAAAGCAGGCCATTACAATGCCGGTCGCGATACTGGTATAGGCCGAGACTTTGGCCGCCGCCGGATTTGACTCACCGAGCCGCTGCCCGACGCGGATGGTCGCCGCCACGCCTAATGATAACGGCACGACAAACATCAGCGAGCCGACGTTAAGCGCAATCTGATGGCTGGCCACCGCCACGATACCCAGCGGCGAGACCAGCAGGGCGACGACGGCAAACAGCGTGACCTCGAAAAACAGCGCCAGCGCCACCGGTAAACCCAGCTGCGCCAGGCGTTTCAACACTGGCCAGTCGGGTTTGGCAAACGGCTGGCTGGCGACGATGTCCTTCATCCAATAGGCGCGACGGGTGTAGAGACGCATCATGATAAACATCACCCAATACACCGTGCCGGTTGCCACGCCACAGCCCACGCCGCCCAATGCTGGCGCGCCGAACTTGCCATAAATAAAGATATAGTTAACCGGAATGTTAACCAGCAGCCCGATAAAGCCAAATACCATGCCCGGCTTGGTTTTCGACATTCCTTCGCACTGGTCGCGTAAAACCTGGAAAAACAGATAGCCCGGTGCGCCCCACATGATGGCGCGTAGGTAGCCAATAGCCTTTTCTTTCAGCTGCGGATCGATGTTGTGCATTAGGCCAATCATCAGGTCACAGTTATAGATAACGACCATGACCAGCAGTGATACGGCAGCGGCGAGCCAAAAGCCCTGCTGCACCTGATCGCCAATTTTGTCACGGCGGCCCGCGCCGTTTAAATGCGCCACGGTGGGCGTTAATGACAACAGCAGGCCGTGGCCAAACAGGATCGCCGGCAGCCAAATAGAGGTGCCGACGGCCACTGCCGCCATATCGGTTGCGCTGACCGAACCCGCCATGATGGTATCAACCACGCCCATGGCGGTTTGCGCAACCTGAGCCAGAATAACGGGAATAGCGAGAGTCAATAAACTACGCGCTTCTGTAAGGTACTTCTGCACGCATTACACCTTTTTATAATAGTTAATAAAACAAAAACGCCACCCGGGGGCGACGATAATATAGCGAGAAATTGCCGGAAGATTGTACCTTGTCAGGCTGGTTATGCAAATTGCATGCTTAAATTTTGAGAACTATCAATCTGCTGAGATAAGTCTCTGTTCGACTATTATGGCTGGCTCTGGTTTATCAAAGGCAGGCGGATGTGCGGTCGTTGCCGATTAGGGTTTGGATTTCAGCAGAAACTGCGGCAAACTTATCAATATTATGAATTGCGATAATTTCTTTGAATTTGCGAGGCGCGCCTAATGTTTACCGGAATTGTGCAGGGCAAAGGCACCGTGGTGTCGATTGATGAAAAACCTAATTTCAGAACCCACGTGGTGAAAATGCCCGTGGAGATGCTGCCGAATCTGGCGTTGGGTGCTTCGGTAGCCCACAACGGCTGCTGTCTTACGGTCACTAAGGTTGAAGACCAGCTGGTAAGCTTCGATTTAATTAAAGAAACCCTGCGCCTGACCAATCTCGGCGATCTTAAAGAGGGTGATGAGGTTAATCTCGAGCGCGCAGCCAGTTTTAATGACGAAATTGGTGGCCATCTGATGTCGGGCCACATCGTCTGCACCGCCGAGGTACAAAAGATCCTGATCTCCGAAAACAACCGCCAGATCTGGTTCCGCCTGCCGCACCCGGAATACATGAAATATATTCTGCATAAAGGGTATATCGGTATCGACGGCATTAGTCTGACCGTAGGCGAGGTAACGCCGACGCGTTTCTGCGTACATCTGATCCCCGAAACGCTGGAGCGCACCACGTTAGGCGCAAAACGGCTGGGTGATAAAATCAATATTGAAATCGATCCGCAGACGCAGGCGATTGTCGATACCGTTGAGCGAGTGCTGGCTAGCCGTGAAGCGGCACAGGCCGCCGCCGCCGCGCTGGCCGAACAGCAGCCAAAAGACGACTATCTGTAAGATAAGTGATGTCGGCATTACTGAATAAATAGCGCCCCCACGGGCAATAAAAAGCCGGCACAGATTACCTGTAGCCGGCTTTTTTTAACTTTTTAACCACGTTATGCCCTGACTAGCGCGGTACGCGTATCCCGCCATCGACGCCGTTCGGGCTTAGCACCACTTGCCAAAGCTGAATATCGCGTGCGCGGAAAGCGCCAGCGCAGGCGTTCAAATAATAGCTAAACATGCGGTAGAAGCGGCCGGTGTAGTTATCGGCAATGCTTGGCCACGCCTGAAGGAAGCGCTCGTACCAGGCCATCAGTGTGCGATCGTAGTCGGCACCGATATTATGCCAATCCTCCATCACGAACAGTCCTTCAGTGTGTTGGGCAATATGTTTGACCGACGGCAGGCAGCCGTTCGGGAAAATATATTTATCAATCCACGGATCGACGTTGAGGTCGGTTCGGTTGGCCCCGATGGTGTGCAGCAGGAACAGGCCTTCCGGTTTAAGATTACGTTTTACCACGTTGAAATAGGTCTGATAATTTTTAGGCCCGACGTGTTCAAACATGCCGACAGAAACGATGCGGTCAAACTGGTCATTCAGGTCACGATAGTCTTGCAGCAAAATGGTGACATCCAACCCTTCGCAACGTTCCTGAGCCATCTTTTGCTGTTCCGCAGAGATGGTCACGCCAAATACGCTGACGCCGTAATGACGGGCGGCATATTCGGCCAGGCCACCCCAACCGCAGCCGATATCGAGCAGGCGTTGACCCGGCTGCAGCTGCAGCTTGTCGCAGATCATTTTTAGTTTGGCTTCTTGTGCCTGTTCTAGCGTGGTGGCATCTTTCCAGTATGCGCAAGAATACTGCATATACGGATCGAGCATTTTGCTAAACAGATCGTTGCCGAGGTCATAATGTTCTTTACCCACGATCCAGGCGCGTTTTCTGGATTGCAGGTTAGTGAGTCTTGCTGCAGCAATACGTAGCGTGTCTTTCAAGTGATGAGGAAGTTTACTTTCGAGACCGGCGGCAACCACGCGTTGGAAGAAGATGTCGAGTCTTTCACATTCCCACCAACCGTCCATATAGCTTTCGCCGAGGCCCAATGACCCTTCCTGCATGACGCGCTTAAAGAAATCAGGGTTCTTGACGGTAATGTCGAATGGGCGAGTTCCGTTAACTTCTATGCCAGCCATAGTTAGCATTTCACTCGCGATTCGGTACCACTGATTATCTTGAATACTCAGATCTTCTACACACGATGAACTCATAGCTTCTCCATCACTTTCTCTTCTGACTTATTAACCTGCTTAAAAAGCGTCGGCTATCGGCAGGTCTAATGAGAACAGACGGATCATCCGTCTTGTCTGAAATATGACTATGAACAGAGGAAAATAAAGAGGACACCTGACGAATCATCGTCTCGGTGAAACATCCTTGCACTATTAAATCTAAATGACCCGCGTGACGCGCGCCCAAAAGCTGCTTGTGATAAAAGTTTTGTAAAAGTGTTATTTTTATATGTTGAATTGAGTATAAGCTCGACAGCGCCCATTCTCAATATTAAATCGTAACAGGCGCATATATTGTTCATGTGACTGTTACCTAACGGTATTAAGTCAATCAGTTAGCATGCTTTGCTTCTGGATGTCCGGACTTCTCTCTCTCGCTACCTCGCGCAATCCGCCAATATCCCATCCCAGTTAACGCTACCGTGGTCAACATTACTGTAACGGTTGCACTCAAAGGCTGGCTGATAAAAGTCGAAACCAGCATGCTCGATAAAAAACACAGCCCTAATTGCACCGTATTCTGCAACGCCGCCGCCTTTCCTGTATTAGCAGGAAAAGTCATCAACGCATTGGCAACCACAATCGGGTAACAGGCGCCGTTAACCAACGCCATAAAACAGAACGGGATCAATAGTCCTGCTAGCGTGGCCTGAGTCAGCGTTGCAATTAAATAAAGTGAAATAACGCTAATAGCATAGCCCAATAAAAGCCAAGGCAGCAGACGAGCGCCATTAATTTTGGAAATCAGCATGCGACAGCCGTAGCCACCCAATAAAAAAGCAATAGTTTGAGGAACATAGCTTAAGCCAATGGCCGAAGCATCGAAGCCCATATTGCTTAAAATAAATGGCGATCCGGTCAGCCAGGCAAAGAATCCGGCCGAGCTGGCGGCATAAATCAGCACATTACCGCTGTATACCGGCGAGCTGAGCATCGCAGCGAGGCCAATTTTCGGCTGAGCCTGGGCTGAGGCCGTTTTAGGCTTTTCTTTTAGCGTCAGCGTAAACAGCAGCAGCAGGGCGGCTATCGCCAGCAGCAGGGCAAAGATCACCCGCCAATTAAAATGATTGAGCACCCAGGCACCCATCAGCGGGGCGAGAGCAGGGGAGAGCGCGACCAGCGGCATAATGCTGGCAAAGGTGCGTTTAGCCACCTCGGACGAATAACGGTCGACCACTAACGCCTGCCAGCTCACCGCCGCCGCACAGACGCCGACCGCCTGTACAAAGCGCAGCGCTAACAGCAGCTCGGTGCTCTGCACCCAAATCATTCCCAGACAGCCGAACGCAAACAGCCCCAGCCCGCCGAGCAGGATGGGTCGGCGGCCGTAGCGGTCCGACAGCGGCCCCCAAACAAGTTGCGCAACGGCAAAGCCGCCAAGGAAAACGCTCAGGCTTGCGCTAATTGCGCTGGCCGAGGTGGCGAGACTGGTCTGCATGCTTTCAAAGGCGGGCAGGTACATATCGGTGGCTAAAAAGCCAAGCATGCTTAATCCGGCAAGATAAAGTAAAAATCCAAAGGAGGGTTTCATGATGTTCTCTTATTAATATAAAAAGCAGTCAAAAGTATCGTAGGGTACTCGCAGCAGCGGAGTGTATCCGCTTGGCTTAGCGGTTGTGAAACGCTAATATTTGCACCAGGTGATGAAAAAATTTGAAAGCACGGCCCGGGGCGATGCGCGGTGCTAAAGGAGTGCGGTATGTGGTCTGAATATTCACTGGAAGTGGTGGACGCGGTCGCCCGCAACGGCAGCTTTACCGCCGCCGCGCAGGAGCTCAATCGCGTGCCCTCGGCCATTAGCTATCAGATACGGCAACTGGAGGAGTGGCTGGCGGTACCGCTGTTTGAAAGGCGGCATCGCGACGTCGAACTGACGCCGGCCGGACGGCTTTTTGTCGATGATGCCCGCGTGCTTATCAAAAAAATGCTAGCCACCAGGCGCCAGTGTCAGCAGGTGGCCAACGGCTGGAGCGGACAGCTGCGGGTGGCGGTGGATCGCATCGTCAAGCCCCGTCGTATCAGGCGACTGGTGGTCGATTTCTATCGTGCCTTTCCCGATACCGAGCTGATTATTCAGGGGGAGGTTTTTAACGGGGTATGGGACGCGCTGGCAGACGATCGTGCCGATGTTGCTATTGGTGCCACCAGTGCGGTGCCGGTCGGTGGCCGCTTCAGTTTTCGCGACATGGGCACGCTGCCCTGGCACTGCGTGGTCAGCGGCGAGCATCCTTTAGCGAGTCTCAGGCAGGCGTTGAATGACGACGCACTCCGCCCTTATCCGGCGCTGTGCATTGAGGATACGTCAAGAAACCTGCCCAAGCGGGATACCTGGACCTTAGACAACCAGCGGCGTCTGGTGGTGCCCGATTGGACCTGTGCGATGGACTGTTTGCGCGAGGGGCTGTGTGTTGGCATGCTGCCGGTGCACCGGGTTGAGAACGAGATTGCCGAGCAAAAGTTGGCGGTATTGAAATTAGTCAACGATTTTCCCGACAGCCCCTGCTGCCTGACCTGGGACCAGCGAAATCATTCGCCCGCGCTGGGCTGGTTGCTCGATTATCTGGGCGACAGCGAAACGTTGAATCAGGAGTGGTTGCGGTAAATAACCCGCCCGCGCGGGCGGGTTATTTTAACCGCGTGAGGTTAGCGGCGATAGTCGCGGAAGGGGCCGTCGGCCACGGATCGTCTTTCCACCAGTTTCGGCTTAACCTCGATGGTTTGTTGGACTTCACGCTTGCTGATGATGCGGTCCAGCAGCATGGTGAAGGCCATCTCACCCAGGCGTTCTTTCGGCTGATGCACCGTGGTCAGCGCCGGAGAGAAGTAGCGCGCATTGCGCAGGTTATCGTAACCCATTACCGAGATGTCCTGCGGCACGCGCAGACCCATCTCGTCGGCGGCACAGATGGCACCCATGGCCATCACGTCACCGCCGCAGAACACCGCGGTAGGGCGCTGTTTCCGGCTAAGGATCTGTTGCATCGCCTGATAGCCAGACTCCGGCTCAAAGTTGCCCTGAACCACCCATTCATCGCGCAGCGGAATATTGGCCTCGCTGAGGGCCTTCAGGAAGCCGCGATAGCGACCGCCGCCGGTGTTGCGGTTAAGCTGACCCGGAATGGCGCCAATATCACGATGGCCGCGTTCAATCAGATAACGACCTGCCAGATAACCTCCGGCAAAGGCATTGTCGATAATCGAGTCGGTAAAGTCGTTTTGCGCTTCGCCCCAGTCCATTACCACCATCGGAATAGAACGGTATTCTTCCAGCATCGCCAGCAGCTCATCCGGATATTCCGCACACATCACCAGCAGGCCATCGACGCGCTTCTGTGCCAGCATCTGCAAATAGGCTTTCTGTTTTTCAAGGTCGTTATGCGAGTTGCAGAGAATGAGCGTGTAGCCCTTGGCGAAGCAGCTGTTCTCTACCGCCTCAATCACCTCGGCAAAGTAGGGCGCCTCGCTGGAGGTGGCAAGCAGGCCGATGGTTTTGGTGTTGTTGACCTTCAGGCTACGCGCGACGGCACTGGGAGAATAGTGCAAATCTTTAATGGCGGCGCGAACGGCCGCTTTGGTGTCTTCGGCGACGAAACGGGTTTTATTGATGACGTGCGACACGGTTGTCGTCGAAACACCTGCGCGCTTGGCGACATCTTTAATCGTGGCCATGTAAAAATCACTCCTGAACTAACCCTTTCCAGCACGTTAGTTTTTTGTTAATCGTTTGCCTGCGTGCATTCAACTGCGTAAATCATTTTATGCAGTCAAATCGTTGGATGGTTCCAGGAGAGCCTGAAAGAAGCGTCGGACAACTACGGCCGGGCACACAGCGTGGTAACCGCTAATTTTCTCTTATATCGTAAAAAAGGGGAAGCCAAATTTGTGTTTTAAGGTAAACCAGGCGTGATGAAGGTGGTGAAAAGGCAGGAGATAAACAAAAAGGGCGATTTCTTATCACAGAAATCGCCCTTTTCAATTTTATCT
>CAVUKG010000002.1:0-26787 GCA_963742005.1 uncultured Gammaproteobacteria bacterium
CCACAAGTGTTTTTTGATCTTTTAATTCTGACTGCCTATTTTTCGCTCCCTTCGGGTTTTTCTTACGCGATCCGCGTATTTTAGCAGCGATCCTCCAGGCCAAAACTAGGTATTCAACGATCCAAAGACTATATTGCGGGAAGCACTAATCTCATCAGAGAGGAACTATCTATGTCACAGGCTTTAAGATCCTATAAAGGAACGCGTCCAAAACTTGGCGATCGCGTAATGGTTGATCCCACCAGCGTAGTTATTGGCGATGTGGATCTGGCGGACGACGTTAGCGTCTGGCCCTTAGTGGCCATCCGCGGCGACGTAAACGCGGTAGTGATTGGCTGTCGCAGCAATATTCAGGACGGCAGCGTTCTGCATGTCACCCACCAGTCGGCGCATAATCCGCAGGGTTATCCCTTAATCATTGGTGAAGACGTCACCGTCGGGCACAAGGCTATGCTGCACGGCTGCACGGTGGGCAATAGAGTATTAGTCGGAATGGGATCGATTGTGCTCGATGGCGCGATTATTGAAGATGACGTAATGATTGGCGCGGGAAGCCTGGTTCCACCGGGCAAACGGCTGGAAAGCGGCTACCTCTATTTAGGCAGTCCGGTTAAACAAGTGCGCGAGCTGAGCGCGGGTGAAATTGCCGGTTTAACCTATTCATCTAACAACTACGTTAAATGGAAGGATGAATGCTTGTCGGGAGATGACCAATAACGGCTGGCCCCTTTCTCTTCTCTCTATCTTATCTATATAGAAGAGAGGGGATCATGAAAACGGATCCTCTCTCTTCTTTTATCTTACCCTGCCAGATCCTGCTTCAACTGCGCCAGTACCGGTTCAATGTCTGGCATCACGCCGTGCCAGAGATAAAAGGCGTGCGCGGCCTGCCCCACCAGCATGCCTAACCCATCGGCCACCTGCCGTGCGCCGTGCTGCTTAGCCCAGGCAATAAATGGCGTTTCCCCCGCCTGATAGAACATATCGTAGACGCGAGTTTCGCCTAAGATAACGGCTGACGGAAGCGCGGGTACGTCACCTTTGATCCCCGATGCGGTCGCATTGATGATTAAATCAAACGCCTGTCCGTTGAGAGCGTCTAGCGCCAGGGCGGTAATCTCGCCTTTCGCTTCAAAGATGGCGTGCAGATGCTGGGCGCGTTCAAACGTGCGGTTGGTGACAACAACGCGACAACCGTGTGCCAGCAGTGGCAAGATAACGCCGCGCGCCGCACCGCCCGCGCCCACCAGCAGAACGCGATCGCCGGCCTTGATCATACCGAGGCGCTCTAAATCGCTGATCATGCCAATACCGTCTGTGTTGTCGCCGAGCAGGCGCCCGTCTTCAAGCTTCTTCAGCGTATTCACCGCTCCACTCAGCGCGGCGCGTTCTGACAGTTCGTCAGACTCGGCAAAAGCTCGTTCTTTAAAAGGAACCGTGATGTTTGCCCCCTTCGCGCCAGCGGCAAAAAAGTGACGCAGCGTTTCTTCGAACTCCTCGTGCGGCGCCAGTACGGTGCCGTAGTGATGAGCAATTCCGGTTTGCGCGGCAAACAGGGCATGAATACGCGGAGACTTGCTATGACTGATTGGATTACCGAACACAGCGAAAGAAGACATGACAGATTTTCCTTAACCTTGACGTATGAGCTCGCCGGTGGCGGCATCTTTGATTTCAGACGGATTTTCACGCCCGCCAACGTTTCCTTCCAGCACCGGAAAATCAGACCCAAACTGCTTTCTGACCTCTTCCGCCGTGCGGCCAGGAGGTTGTGCGCTGAGATTGGCACTGGTCGACACCAGAGGTTTACCATACTGGCAGCACAGTTCTTTAACTAACGGATGATCGCTAACCCGCACGGCCAGCGAGCTAAAACGCCCGGTGAGCCACTGTGGCGTCGTCGCCCTGGCCGGCATAACCCAGGTTACCGGACCCGGCCAGCTGGCAAAAATCTGCTGGCGGCGATCCTCGCTTAGCCGGGTGTCATCTATATAAGGCAGTAATTGCTCATAGCTGTCGGCGATCAGGATCAGTCCTTTATCACGCGGCCGCTGTTTCAGAGCCAGCAGCGCTTCGACCGCCTTTTCGCTATCAGGATCGCAACCCAGCCCAAAAACGGCCTCGGTTGGATAGGCTACGACCTGCTCGAGCTTGAGCGCCTGCACGATGGCAGACAGGTTAGAATGGTGTTTTGTCGTCATGGGTTTTAATCTACTTTGACTACGGCTTTGCCGCATAGCTTACTGGCGCAGAAAATCTTAACTCCCTGAGCCGTTTTCTTTTCCATTAATAATGGATACTGGCAAAACTCACAGCTCCCGGCCACCGGCGTGTTGTTGATGGCAAACTGACAGTCGGGATAGCGGTTACAGGCGTGGAACATTTTGCCAAATCGGGATTTACGTTGCAGTAAATGGCCCTGCGCGCACTGCGGGCAAGGTAAAGACGTTTCTTCCGGTTTATCGATAACTTCCGTGTGATCGCAGGTTGGGTAATCCGAACAGGCGATAAACATGCCAAAACGCCCTTGGCGTAACACCAGCGTAGACTGGCATTTAGGGCAGAGCTGCCCGTCGAGCACTTTAACAATATGACCGTCGGTCTGAGCTTTAAGCGGTCGGATGTGCTGACATTCAGGATAGTTGGAACAGCCGAGAAAAGGGCCGTGGCGACCACTACGGATCACCAAACCGGCCCCGCATTCCGGACAGATTTCATTTTGCTTCCCAGCAAAAATCGTTGCTTTAGTCATACTCTGTGATTTACCCGTTATCTGTCAGGCAAATAGCCTTAATGCAGATAACCTTCATTAACATCAAATAACAGCTCTTCCATCTGCTGATATGCACTTTCATATCCTGGAATATTAAAGAGAACCATCAGCACGACCCACTTAAGGTCTTCCAGATCGAACTCATCGGTATCCAGAGCCATAACACGGTCGATAACCATTTCCCTGGTATCGACGTTCAACACCTTAATCTGTTCCAGGAATAGCAGGAAACCCCGGCAGCTGACGTCTAGTCGACTCATTTCTTCGTCGGTATAAACTCTCAGAGCAAAAGGATCGGCATCCAGTAAATAGGATGGGGTTCCGCCCTCTTGCAGATCGGCCAATTTTTCAAGCCAGTTTAACGCGTTGTGGATATCGGTACGATGAAATCCAGCCTCGGTTAAATCATCCGTTAACCTATCTTGGTCGACACTCATCTCCGCTTCGTTGTGAATGTAAGTTTCAAATAAGTACATTAGTACGTCGAACATGGCCTGCCCTCCTAATTCGGACATAGCCGCCGGATACAGCTGCGATCCATCCTGCTAACTCCAGCTCAAGCAGTTTACCTACTATCACTGGCACAGGTTGGCCGGCACGTTCAGCGACGACGTCAACAGGTGTCACCTCATATCCTACGTTAGCCAACACATCGACAAATGGCAATTCAAGTTCGGCAACTTCAGCACAAATATTTACTTCGGCGGCAATTTTTTCGCGCAAAGAGGCCGAATCGGTAAAAAAAGACGCCTGTTCGGCCGACAGCCAGGTCAATCCGCTGCCGATATGCTCGGCAATATCGATGGGATCCGTCACCAGATAAGCGCCCTGTTTGATCAACCAGTGCGTGCCTGCGCTGTGCGGGCTATCTACCGCTCCCGGCATGGCAAACACCTCCCTTCCCTGCTCGAGAGCACAACGCGCAGTAATTAACGAACCGCTGCGCAGTGAGGCCTCAACGATCAGCACGCCCACGCTCATCCCGCTGATGATCCTATTCCGGCGTGGAAAGTGGTGTGCCAGCGGCGGCATGGTTAACGGAAACTCTGAAACCAGGGCTCCTCCTTGCTCGAGGATGCGCCTTGCCAGGTTAGCGTGACAGCGTGGATGGGTCCTTTGCAGCCCGCTCCCCATCACCGCAATGGTTTTCCCTCCGGCCTCAAGGGTCGCGCGATGGCAGATCCCGTCGATCCCCAGCGCCAGCCCGCTGGTAATGGTAAAGCCGCAGTTAGCCAGGCCCGCGGCAAAATATTGCGCCCAGTGTTCACCATAATGGCTGCAGTGGCGACTGCCCACCATTGCCAGCTGTGGCCCACTGAGCAACGCCGGCGAACCTTGTACATAAAGCAGTCGCGGCGGTGAGGCGGTCTGTTTCAGCAGGGCGGGATAGTCGGAGCTGCTAAGCGGGATCAGATGTTGATCCTGCCCCTCCATCCAGCGGAGTGAGGCCTCGATATCGACAGAGCGAGGATGAAGATAGGCAGCGATCTGCGCATCGTTTAGTCCCAACGCACAAAGCAGCGCGGGCGTGTGGCGAGCGTGTTGGATCAGTTCATCCACCAGCTGGCATAACCTCGCCACGCCAAGGCCTCGCACCTCAGAAAACCTGAGCCACACTTCCTGCTGGGTCATGGTCGCTATTTCCCTGTTAGACGCCGCCGCGACGACGCGCTCATTTGATAGACGATGCTGTCAATCAGAGCCGGAAATGTCTAGAATAGAGATTATATATCGTCAATCCCTTGAATAAAGATCCAGAGATTTATGTCCGTATTACAAATATTGCATTTCCCAGACGACAGGCTTCGCATCGTTGCCAAACCAGTCAAAGAAGTTAACGCCGAAATTCAGCAGATCGTGGACGACATGTTCGAGACCATGTATGCCGAAGAAGGTATCGGGCTGGCCGCGACTCAGGTGAATATCCACCAGCGCATCATCGTGATTGACGTCACTGATGATAAGAGCCAACAGCTGGTGCTGATCAACCCCGAACTGCTGGAACAAAGCGGCGAAACGGGTATTGAAGAAGGCTGCCTGTCTATTCCTGACCAACGTGGCCTGGTGCCTCGTGCGGCGAACGTCAAAATTCGCGCGCTGGACAGAAACGGTGAAAGCTATGAGCTGGAAGCCGACGAACTGCTGGCGATTTGCATCCAGCACGAGATGGACCACCTGATTGGCAAACTGTTCGTCGATTACTTATCGCCTCTGAAACGTCAGCGTATCCGTCAGAAGATGGAAAAGCTGGCCAAACTCAACGCTCGCGGCTAACTGCCGCGGCTTGCGTCTGTTTTCTCAGGCTATTTTTAATAAGCCGATTTTCCCTGGCTCGCTTTATAGCCGCTTTGGTACAGGAAATGCGCTTTGCGAATAATTTTTGCCGGTACTCCCGATTTTGCGGCGCGTCATCTTGACGCGCTTTTAACATCTGAACATCAGATTGTTGGCGTTTTCACGCAGCCCGACCGCCCGGCAGGACGAGGCAATAAGCTGACCCCAAGCCCGGTGAAAACTCTGGCTCTGCAACATGACATCCCGGTATTTCAGCCAAAATCTCTGCGCCCTGAAGAAAATCAGCACCTGGTTGCCGATTTACAGGCCGACGTGATGGTGGTGGTTGCCTATGGACTGATCCTGCCTAAGGCCGTGTTAGAGATGCCAAAGTTGGGCTGCATCAACGTTCACGGTTCGTTGCTGCCTCGCTGGCGCGGTGCGGCGCCTATTCAGCGTTCGCTTTGGGCCGGAGATGCAGAAACCGGCGTGACGATCATGCAGATGGACGTCGGTCTTGATACGGGCGATATGCTGCATAAGATCCATTGTCCGATTAACGCAGAAGACACCAGCGCCTCACTGTATGCCACACTGGCAGAGCTTGGCCCGGTGGGCATGCTGGAAACGCTGCAACAGCTTGAGCAAGGTACCGCCAGTCCGCAAGTGCAGGACGAATTGCAGGTGACCTACGCCGAGAAGCTGAGCAAGGAAGAGGCCCGTCTGGATTGGTCACTGAGCGCCACTCAACTCGAACGCTGTATTCGCGCTTTCAATCCCTGGCCGGTCAGCTATTTTGTTATTGACCAGCAGCCGGTAAAAGTCTGGCAGGCTCAGGTCGTGGATGCTGATAACAGTGGCCTCACGCCGGGTGAGATACTCGCTGCGGATAAGAAAGGCATTCAGATTGCCACCGCGCAGGGCGTGCTGAATATTACCCAGCTGCAACCGGCGGGTAAAAAACCCATGTCTGCTCAGGACCTGCTGAATTCTCGCAGTGAATGGTTTACCCCAGGCAGCGTTTTAAACTGATAACGCCACCCGGTATCATCGTCACCGTCACGATACCGGGTTCTGCACTCCCCTTTATTTATGCTGGCTAAGGTTGGCACGCTGACTGAGGTCGGCTTTTTGACTATGAAAAACACCTATAACCTCCGCAGCATTGCTGCAAAAGCAATCAGCCAGGTTTTGGACCAGGGCCAGTCACTGTCGACCGTCCTACCGGCCTTGCAGAAAAGTATTGCCGATAAAGACCGCGCGCTGCTGCAAGAACTGTGTTTTGGTACATTACGCGTTTTACCCGAATTAGAATGGTGCCTGCAGCAGCTAATGGCCAAACCGTTGACCGGCAAACAGCGCACGCTGCACTACCTGTTGATGGTTGGCCTCTATCAGATGCTGCATACCCGCATCCCGCCGCACGCTATTTTGGCCGAGACCGTTGAAGGCGCCGTGGCACTAAAGCGTCCGCAGTTAAAAGGGCTGATCAACGGCGTACTGCGTCAGTTTCAGCGTCAGCAGGTTGACTTGCTGCAGCGCATGCAAAACAACGACAGCCGCTATCTTCACCCGAGCTGGCTGTTAAAAAGGATCAAAAACGCTTATCCGCAACAGTGGCAGGATATTCTGGACGCTAACAATCAGCGGCCGCCGATGTGGCTCAGGGTAAACCGCCAGCACCACACGCGGGATAACTATCTGGCCCTGCTGGTCGAAGCCGGAATTGAAGCACATCCGCATCCTGAATACGCCGATGCCCTGCGCCTGGAAGCCCCCTGCGGCGTGACGTTGCTGCCCGGTTTCGATCTGGGTTGGGTCACGGTTCAGGATGCTTCGGCTCAGGGAAGCGTCGATCTGCTGGATCCGCAGGACGGCGAAGCGATCCTCGATCTCTGCTGTGCGCCCGGCGGGAAAACGACACACATTCTTGAAGCGGCCCCGAAAGCGCACGTGCTGGCGGTGGATGTCGATCAGCAACGTCTACAGCGAGTGCATGAAAATCTGCAACGCCTTGGGCTGCATGCCGAAGTGAAACAGGGCGACGGTCGCGAGCCTCACCTTTGGGCAACGGGCAAGACTTTCGATAAGATCCTGCTTGATGCGCCCTGCTCGGCCACCGGCGTTATTCGTCGCCATCCGGATATCAAATGGTTACGCAGAGACAGCGACATTGCCGAGCTGGCCGCGTTACAGGCTGAGATCCTCGAGGCTATCTGGCCATGCCTCAAGCCGCAGGGCGTGCTGGTTTATGCCACCTGTTCTATCTTGCCTGACGAAAACAGTGAGCAGATCACCGCTTTCCTGCAACGTCATCCGGAGGCTAAACTGGTAGAAACCGGTGATATCGACGCGCCCGGCAGGCAGAATCTTCCCGCTGCGCACGGTGGTGACGGTTTCTATTACGCTAAGCTGATTAAAGGCTAACGTCTTAGCAACACGTCGACGGACCTTGAAGACACTTTAAGCAATACAGAGAGTGCTATGAAAATAATAATTCTCGGTGCTGGCCAGGTTGGCGGTACGCTGGCTGAAAATCTAGTCGGTGAAAATAACGATATTACCATCGTTGACACCAACACCACGCGCCTTCGCCAGCTGCAGGATAAATTCGACCTGCGTGTCGTTCAAGGTCATGGCTCACATCCACGCGTGCTACGCGAGGCCGGTGCAGAAGATGCGGATATGCTGGTCGCAGTGACCAGCTCTGATGAAACCAATATGGTAGCCTGCCAGATTGCCTATTCGTTATTTAATACGCCAAATCGAATTGCCCGCATTCGCTCGCCAGAATACATTCGCGAGTCCGAGAAACTGTTCCAGCCGGAGGCGGTGCCGATCGACCACCTGATTTCCCCCGAGCAGTTGGTTATCGATTATATCTACAAGCTGATTGAGTACCCTGGTGCGCTACAGGTGGTTAACTTTGCCGAGGGTAAAGTCAGCATTGCAGCGGTAAAAGCCTATTACGGTGGACCGCTGGTCGGCAGTGCGCTGTCCGCCATGCGTGAACATATGCCGCATATAGATACTCGCGTAGCGGCAATATTTCGTCAGGATCGCCCTATTCGTCCTCAGGGCTCGACCATTATCGAAGCGGGTGACGAAGTGTTCTTTGTCGCAGCCTCTCAGCATATTCGCGCGGTCATGAGCGAGCTTCAGCGGCTCGAAAAACCCTATAAGCGCATTATGATCGTCGGCGGCGGTAACGTCGGTGCGGGCCTGGCGATGCGGCTGGAAAAAAATTACAACGTTAAACTGATTGAACGTGACCAGCAACGTGCCGCCGAATTGGCCGAGCTGCTTCAGGACACTATCGTATTTTATGGCGATGCCTCAGACCAGGAGCTGCTGGCAGAGGAGCACATTGAACAGGTCGACGTGTTTATTGCTATCACCAACGATGACGAGGCCAACATTATGTCGGCCATGCTGGCAAAGCGTATGGGTGCCAAAAAGGCGATGGTGCTTATTCAGCGCAGTGCCTATGTGGATCTCGTGCAGGGTAGCGTGATTGATATTGCCATCTCGCCGCAGCAGGCAACTATTTCCGCGCTGTTGGGGCACGTGCGTAAAGCAGACATTGTCAGCGTATCCTCGCTGCGCCGCGGCGTGGCGGAGGCCATTGAGGCGATTGCCCACGGTGATGAAAGCACTTCCAAGGTGGTGGGTCGCACCGTGGAACAGATCAAACTGCCGCCGGGTACCACAATTGGCGCTGTAGTGCGCGGTAATGAAGTGATCATCGCCAATGGCATGACCCGCATTCAGCAGGGCGACCACGTAGTGATGTTTATTACCGATAAGAAATACGTGCGTGATGTGGAAAGATTGTTCCAACCGAGCCCATTCTTCCTATAAATACCACACTTAAGCTAAATTATCAGGAAAATGTAGTGCAAATATCGGCCAACGTCGGTAGCGCATATGCAACAAATGGTCTTTACTTTGTTTGACATAATTTGTGGATTTGCCAAGGAGTTACATTATGAGTTTCGTGAAAGACTTTCGTGATTTTGCCATGCGCGGCAACGTGGTCGACCTGGCGGTCGGTGTTATCATCGGTGCAGCATTTGGTAAAATTGTTTCATCTTTGGTTGCCGATATCATTATGCCTCCGCTCGGTTTGTTAATTGGCGGTGTAGATTTCAAATCCTTCCAGTGGGTACTGCGCGATGCGGTGGGAACTGCGCCTGCAGTGGTGATGCACTACGGTATTTTCATTCAGAACATTTTTGACTTCGTAATCGTGGCTCTGGCGATCTTCTGCGCTATTACGTTAATCAGCAAATTCCGTAGAAAAGAAGAGGCTGCCCCAGCTGCGCCTCCTAAGCCTACTGCAGAGGAAGTGTTGCTGACCGAGATCCGCGATCTGCTAAAAGAACAGCAAACACCGCGCCTGTAGTAGGTGAGGTATTTAATATTAAAAAAGCCATCGGAGACGATGGCTTTTTTATTACTGAGTTTTATCAGAAGAGCAGTTTTAAACGTTTTAAGCGGCTAAAAGGCTAAAACATTTAACACTGCCCTCCCAATTGACTCCTTTGCCTTTTTTATCTTTACGACTGTAGCTGCCTTTACCCTTAAGGTTTTTCTCTACCGTTGGCGAAACAGCGGATCGTGCAGCAATGCCTGGATCGCATTATCCTGGATAACGCCTTTCTTGTGTTGATACTGACTCATTGTCACCCATTAGTACTCGATCGGGTAGTTTATAGTTGTGCAGCCATTAACGCTGCGCTGATAAATCTAGACCCTATTTTACGGATTTGCAATCTCGCCGCTGGCACCGTTTTCCAAAGCCTCAATGATCGAGCAGCTGCGACTTGTATGTTCGCCACCACAGCAGGCCGCGCTAAGTCGCTGTAGCGAATCCCGCATGCGCACCAGTTCACTGAGCTTGTGTTCCACCTCGGCCAAACGACTGTCGACGATAGATTTCGACTCCTGGCAGGTATGATGCGCAGGATCAATGCGGATCGATAACAGTTCACTAATGGTCTCCAGCGTAAAACCAATCGTTTTAGCATAGCGAATAAACCGCAGACGCTGGAGGTCGTTATCGGTATAAAGCCGATAACCCGCCTTCGCTACGCGCGCCCAGAGACATCATCCCCTGTTTTTCATAGTAGCGAACAGTGTCGGGCGTTACTTCGGCGAGCTTGGCTAATTCACCAATCTTAAACATCTTGTTCTCCATGTGAACTGCTTTTGCAGCCTGGCCTGATAATCGGCATCGTCAAGAAAGTCAGTGTTCATCCCTGCCTGTTGCAGTCGAAGCCTCAGTACCTTTAGTCTTTTCTCGGCCATGAAGATAATCGGCCGACCTGGCGGTAACCTGTCTCAGCAATAGCTGTAAATCAACCGCCTCTTTGCGGTCCTGAATTTCTGCTGGCACATAACCGGCATTTTTTAAGATTCGATAAGCGACACGCAGTTCCTGAGGTACACCGCTGTCATCATCCAATACCAGCGGTAACCTGCGCCTGGAAGGTTGTCGAACTCACCCTTACTTTGCGCATCGAGAATATGCCTTTCGGCCCATTGATCGCTGAGAAACATAGTGCCTCCACCGGAAAAAATTCATAACGGGTTATTAGCATAGCGCGATAAAAGTAAAAAGCGTAGGGCAGGACGAAATCTGTGACAAGCCGATCGGCGCAAGCATAGTCCTGGTGTTCGAAAAGCACCGTGTTGATTTAAAAAGACAAAATATCAGATGTAAAAAAACCGGGCACTTAGGCCCGGTCTTTTCATGCATCTACAGATTATTCAGCAGTTGCTACTTCTGCGCTTGACTCTGCACGATCAACGAGCTCGATGTATGCCATCGGCGCATTGTCGCCTGCACGGAAACCACACTTCAGAATACGAGTGTAACCACCGGCACGGCTCGCGAAACGCGGGCCCAGTTCATTAAACAGTTTTGCCACGATCTCGTTATCACGAGTACGGGCGAATGCCAGACGACGATTTGCAACGTTGTCGGTCTTGGCAAGAGTAATCAGCGGCTCAACAACGCGACGCAGCTCTTTCGCTTTCGGCAGGGTCGTCTTGATTATTTCATGACGAACCAAAGAGCCGGCCATGTTACGGAACATAGCCGTACGGTGGCTGCTGTTACGGTTCAGTTGACGACCACTCTTACGATGGCGCATGACCTTATCCTTCTCAGTAAAACCTTAACCTGTGATCCGGTTACTCGTCAGCAATACTTGCCGGTGGCCAGTTTTCCAGGCGCATGCCCAGAGACAAACCACGGGAAGCAAGTACGTCTTTAATCTCAGTAAGAGATTTTTTACCTAAGTTAGGCGTCTTAAGAAGCTCAACTTCGGTACGCTGTACCAGATCACCGATGTAGTGGATTGCTTCTGCTTTGAGGCAGTTAGCAGAGCGGACAGTCAATTCCAGATCGTCAACAGGGCGCAGCAGGATTGGATCGAACTCCGGCTTCTCTTCTTTGACTTCTGGTTGACGTACATCACGTAAATCAACAAAAGCTTCAAGTTGTTCAGCAAGAATGGTTGCCGCACGACGGATCGCCTCTTCAGGATCGATCGTACCGTTGGTTTCCATTTCGATAACCAGCTTGTCCAAATCAGTACGCTGTTCTACACGCGCTGCTTCAACATTGTAGGCAATTCGCTCTACAGGGCTGTAGCATGCATCTACTAACAGACGACCAATTGGGCGCTCATCTTCTTCCGAATGAATTCGGGCAGACGCCGGCACATAACCCCTACCGCGCTGAACTTTGATACGCATGCTGATAGCAGCGTTTTCATCAGTCAGGTGGCAGATAACGTGTTGCGGCTTGACGATTTCGACATCACCATCATGGGTAATGTCGGCTGCAGTCACAGGGCCAATGCCAGACTTATTCAGGGTAAGAATAACTTCATCTTTCCCTTGAACTCTCACCGCCAGCCCTTTCAGGTTGAGCAGGATTTCCAGGATATCTTCCTGTACGCCTTCTTTGGTGCTGTACTCATGCAGTACACCATCAATCTCAACCTCGGTCACCGCGCAACCCGGCATGGATGAAAGCAGAATACGGCGCAGTGCGTTGCCTAAAGTATGGCCAAAGCCACGTTCTAAAGGCTCAAGGGTCACCTTGGCGTGCGTCGAACTGACTTGCTCGATATCTACCAGGCGCGGTTTTAGAAACTCTGTCACAGAACCCTGCATTGTGTCCTCTCTTTGGTACTAAGCTTTACTTAGAGTAAAGCTCGACGATCAGGTGTTCGTTAATGTCAGCTGACAGATCGGTACGTTCAGGATTACGTTTGAACTGACCTTCCATCTTAGCAGCATCAACTTCAAGCCAAGTCGGCTTTTCACGCTGTTCAGCCAACTCCAAAGCGGCCTTCACGCGAGATTGCTTTTTAGCTTTCTCGCGGATACTGACAACGTCATTCGGAGATACCTGATAAGAAGCGATGTTGACAACGCGACCGTTTACCATAACTGCTTTGTGGCTAACTAACTGACGTGACTCTGCACGAGTAGCGCCGAAGCCCATACGGTAAACAACGTTATCCAGACGACCTTCCAGAAGTTGCAACAGGTTTTCACCGGTGTTGCCCTTCAGGCGGGCTGCTTCTTGGTAGTAGTTACGGAACTGGCGCTCCAGAACACCGTAGGTACGGCGAACTTTTTGCTTTTCACGTAACTGTACACCATAGTCAGACAGACGCGGTTTACGCGCACCGTGCTGACCAGGAGCTTGATCAATCTTACACTTGGTATCGATCGCGCGAACGCCAGATTTAAGGAATAAATCTGTGCCCTCACGACGGCTAAGCTTGAGCTTAGGACCCAAATATCTTGCCATTTTCTCTCTCCAACAATCCTAAAAGCAGCGTTATACGCGACGCTTTTTCGGCGGACGACAACCGTTATGAGGGATAGGAGTCACATCAGTAATATTAGTGATGCGGAAACCAGCCGCGTTTAATGCGCGGATAGTAGACTCACGACCAGGACCAGGTCCTTTAACCATAACTTCCAGATTCTTGATACCGTACTCTTTCACTGCATCTGCACAGCGCTCTGCTGCAACCTGAGCTGCGAACGGAGTGGATTTACGAGAACCACGGAAACCGGAACCACCAGCTGTTGCCCAACCCAAAGCATTACCCTGACGATCGGTAATAGTCACAATGGTGTTGTTGAAAGACGCATGGATATGAGCCACGCCGTCAGAGACTTGTTTTCTTACACGCTTACGTGTACGAACAGGTGCCTTTGCCATTTATTCTATCACCCCGATTATTTCTTGATCGGTTTGCGCGGACCCTTACGGGTACGTGCGTTAGTCTTCGTACGCTGACCGCGCACTGGAAGACCACGACGATGACGCAAACCACGATAAGTTCCAAGGTCCATAAGACGCTTGATGCTCAGGGTGACTTCACGACGCAGATCACCTTCAACAACGAACTTGGCGACTTCGTCACGCAGCAATTCGATTTGCTCTTCAGACAGCTCTCTGATCTTAACATTTTCGGCAATACCAGACGCTAGCACAGATAGCCTGTGAGCGGGTTTTACCGATACCGTAGATCGACGTTAATGCGATCACGGTATGTTTCTGATCAGGAATGTTAATGCCTGCTATACGGGCCACTATGCACTCCTACTATTTATATACGGCAACACCATTCTGAAAAGCCCGTTTTCAGGATACTCAAATAGTGATGCAGCTTACATACAAAAGATTGGCTGGCTAATCTAGCCAGCTCAACCCAACTTTGCAAGAAAAATATGCGAGATAATCAGCCTTGACGCTGTTTATGCTTCGGCTCGGCGCTGCAGATTACGCGAACGACACCGTTACGCTTAACAATTTTGCAGTTACGACATAATTTCTTGACGGAAGCACGAACTTTCATTTTTACTCTCCGTTACTTCGCAAACACACCAGATTAGCGATTATTGCCTTTCAGGTTTGCTTTCTTCAGCGCAGACTCGTACTGACTTGACATCATCAGAGTTTGCACTTGAGCCATAAAGTCCATGATGACCACAACGACGATGAGCAGCGAAGTGCCGCCAAAGTAGAATGGAACATTCATTGCGTCACGCATGAACTCCGGGATAAGGCAGATGAAAGTAATATACAACGCACCAACCAAAGTCAGGCGGGTCATTACTTTATCAATATACTTCGCCGTTTGCTCTCCCGGACGAATTCCTGGTACAAATGCACCGGACTTCTTCAGGTTATCTGCTGTCTCACGCGGGTTGAACACCAACGCAGTATAAAAGAAACAGAAGAAGATGATTGCAGTAGCATAGAGTAACACATAAAGCGGTTGCCCAGGCTGCAAATACAGCGAAATTGTTGTCAGCCAGTTCCAACCAGTTCCGCCACCGAACCATGATGCAATCGTGGCCGGGAACAGAATGATGCTGGAAGCAAAGATAGCAGGGATTACACCGGCCATATTCACTTTCAACGGTAAGTGTGTACTCTGTGCTGCATAAACACGACGGCCTTGTTGACGTTTGGCGTAGTTAACGACGATACGACGTTGACCACGTTCCATAAAGATAACAAAGAACGTCACTGCAAACACTAATACTGCAACCAACAGCAACAGGAGGAAGTGCAGGTCGCCTTGTCTAGCCTGTTCGATAGTATGGCCAACAGCTGTCGGGAGACCCGCTACGATACCGGCAAAGATTATGATTGAAATACCGTTACCGATACCCCGTTCAGTAATCTGTTCGCCCAGCCACATCAGGAACATAGTCCCGGTAACCAGACTCACAACTGCAGTAAAGTAGAATGAAAGGCCTGGGTTTAACACCAGACCTTGCATACCAGGCATATTCGGTAAACCGGTAGCAATACCGATTGACTGGAATACGGCCAAAACCAGCGTACCGTAGCGGGTGTACTGGCTAATCTTACGACGGCCAGCCTCCCCTTCTTTCTTTATTTCTGCTAGCGCTGGATGAACCACCGTTAACAGCTGGATAATGATCGATGCCGAAATATACGGCATGATCCCCAGGGCAAAGATAGAAGCACGGCTAAGAGCACCACCAGAGAACATGTTAAACATTTCAATGATGGTGCCTCTTTGCTGCTCGAGCATTTTAGCAAGTACAGTGGCATCAATACCAGGGATCGGAATAAAAGAGCCGATACGGAAAACAATCAGCGCACCGATAACAAACAAAAGTCTGCGCTTCAGCTCGCCAAGTCCACCTTTAGCACTTTGAAAATCTAATCCCTGTTGCTTAGCCATCTGCTACTTATTCCTCTATTTTACCGCCAGCAGCTTCGATAGCAACACGAGCGCCTTTGGTGACACGCAGACCACGTACGGTTACCGGACGAGCAACTTCGCCTGAAAGGATTACTTTCGCGAACTCGATCTGGATACCAATTACGTTAGCGGCTTTCAGCGTGTTTAGGTCGATAACGTCGCCTTCAACAAGAGCCAGTTCAGACAGACGAACTTCTGCCGTGATCGCAGCTTTGCGAGAGGTGAAGCCGAATTTCGGCAAACGACGATATAAAGGCATCTGACCACCTTCAAAACCACGACGTACGCCACCGCCAGAACGTGAGTTCTGACCTTTGTGACCACGGCCGCCGGTTTTACCCAGGCCAGAACCAATACCACGACCTACACGCCTTGGCGCCTGCTTGGCACCGTCAGCCGGAGACAGAGTATTTAAACGCATCTCTTACTCCTCAACCTTAACCATGTAGGAAACCAGATTGATCATGCCGCGAACAGAAGGAGTATCCTCACGTTCTACAGTGTGACCAATACGACGCAGACCTAAACCAGTCAAAGTTTGCTTGTGTTTCGGCAAACGACCGATGCTGCTTTTTGTTTGAGTTACTTTAATAGTCTTTGCCATGGTTATTTCCCTAGAATTTCTTCGACGGACTTACCACGCTTGGCAGCGACCATTTCTGGGGACTTCATATCTTCCAAAGCGGCGATAGTTGCACGAACCACGTTAATCGGGTTAGTAGAACCATAGGCTTTAGCCAATACGTTGTGTACCCCTGCGACTTCCAGGACGGCGCGCATTGCACCACCGGCGATAATACCGGTACCTTCTGAAGCCGGCTGCATGAACACGCGAGAACCCGTGTGAGCACCTTTAACAGGATGCTGCAGGGTGCCGCTGTTCAGCGCGACGTTCAACATGTTGCGACGGGCTTTTTCCATCGCTTTTTGGATCGCTGCCGGAACTTCGCGTGCTTTGCCGTAGCCAAAACCAACGCGACCGTTACCATCACCAACTACTGTCAGTGCGGTAAAGCTGAAAATACGGCCACCTTTTACGGTTTTGGATACGCGGTTTACCGCGATCAGCTTTTCCTGCAGTTCGCCAGCTTGTTTTTCGATGTGTGACATCTTACACCTCTACCTTAGAACTGAAGGCCAGCTTCACGGGCAGCATCTGCCAGTGCCTGGACTCGACCATGATATTGGAAACCGGAACGGTCAAAGGATACTTTCGAAATCCCTTTTTCCAATGCGCGTTCTGCAATTGCCTTACCTACAGCGATTGCGGCATCTTTGTTACCGGTATACTTCAATTGCTCAGTAATAGTTTTTTCTACTGTAGAAGCAGCAACTAATACTTCAGAACCGTTAGGTGCAATCACCTGTGCGTAAATATGACGCGGGGTACGATGTACCACCAGACGTGTCGCACCCAGTTCTTTGAGCTTGCGGCGTGCGCGGGTCGCACGACGGATACGAGCAGATTTCTTATCCATAGTGTTACCTTACTTCTTCTTAGCCTCTTTGGTACGCACGACTTCGTCGGCGTAACGGACACCCTTGCCTTTGTAAGGCTCAGGACGACGGTAGGCACGTAAATCTGCAGCAACTTGACCAATCACCTGCTTATCAGCGCCTTTCAGCACGATTTCAGTTTGAGTTGGACATTCTGCAGTAATGCCTGCCGGCAG
Source organism: uncultured Gammaproteobacteria bacterium (assembly GCA_963742005.1). Taxonomy (GTDB): domain Bacteria; phylum Pseudomonadota; class Gammaproteobacteria; order Enterobacterales; family Enterobacteriaceae; genus Rouxiella. The sequence continues at coordinate 17,001 of CAVUKG010000002.1, forward strand.
CTGGTGTTCGACCGGATGGGAGAAACCCAGGGCCAAACTCACCGCGTTGCCTTTGATAGCAGCACGATAACCAACACCAACCAATTGAAGCTTTTTAGTGAAGCCGTCGGTAACACCTATAACCATTGAGTTCAACAGTGCACGTGTGGTACCCGCTTGGGCCCATGCGTTTGCAAAACCTTCGCGCGGAGCGAAAGTCAGTGCGTTATCTTCCTGTTTTACTTCAACGGCGTCATGGATAGTACGTGACAGCTCGCCGTTTTTACCCTTAATCGAAATAACCTGACCGTTGAGTTTTACCTCTACGCCGGTAGGAATGACGACGGGTGCTTTTGCAACACGAGACATGCTTTCCTCCCGATTAAGCTACGTAGCAGATAATCTCGCCACCAAGACCAGCCTGGCGAGCTGCACGATCAGTCATAACACCTTTAGAGGTAGAAATAACAGCGATACCCAAACCAGCCATAACCTTTGGCAGCTCATCTTTTTTCTTGTAGATGCGCAGACCAGGACGGCTGATTCGTTGAATGCTCTCTACCACTGCCTTGCCCTGGAAGTACTTCAGTACTAATTCCAGTTCAGGTTTGGCGTCGCCTTCGATTTTAAATTCTTCAATGTAGCCTTCTTCTTTAAGCACGTTGGCAATTGCCAATTTCAGCTTAGAGGAAGGCATGGTGACCGCAACTTTGTTCGCGGCCTGACCGTTACGGATACGGGTCAGCATATCCGCGATCGGATCTTGCATGCTCATCTGTCATTACTCCCGTGATTCAATTGGTGACAATTACCAGCTAGCCTTTTTAAGACCCGGAATTTCACCGCGCATGGCGGCTTCACGGACCTTAATACGGCTCAACCCGAACTTCCGCAAGAAAGCGTGCGGACGACCAGTTTGACGGCAGCGATTACGCTGACGAGACGGGCTGGAATCACGCGGCAGAGTCTGCAGCTTCAGAACGGCATCCCAACGATCTTCGTCGGAAGCGTTCACGTCAGAGATAGTTGCTTTCAATTCAACGCGTTTAGCGAAGAATTTGTCTGCCAGTTTCACGCGCTTGACTTCGCGTGCTTTCATGGATTGCTTAGCCATTAGTAACCCTACCTTACTTACGGAACGGGAAGTTAAAGGCAGCCAGCAGAGCGCGGCCTTCATCATCGGATTTCGCAGTAGTGGTGATGGTAATATCCAAACCACGAACGCGATCGACTTTGTCATAGTCGATTTCCGGGAAGATGATCTGTTCACGCACGCCCATGCTGTAGTTACCACGGCCGTCGAATGACTTAGCGGACAAGCCACGGAAGTCACGGATACGTGGTACAGCAATAGAGATCAGACGCTCAAAGAATTCCCACATGCGTTCGCCACGCAGGGTTACTTTACAGCCGATCGGATAGCCCTGACGGATTTTGAAGCCTGCAACTGATTTGCGTGCTTTGGTGATAAACGGCTTTTGGCCGGAGATAGCTGCTAAGTCAGCTGCTGCGTTATCCAGCAGTTTCTTATCAGCGATCGCTTCACCAACACCCATGTTCAGGGTGATCTTCTCGACCCGAGGGACTTGCATGACAGAATTGTAATTAAACTCAGACATGAGTTTCTTTACGACATCGTCTTTGTAGTAATCATGCAGTTTCGCCATCGTACTACTCCAAATTACTTGATAGTTACGCTGTTAGACTTGAAGAAACGGACTTTTTTGCCGTCTTCGAATCTAAAGCCTACACGGTCAGCCTTACCGGTTGCCGTGTTGAAGATTGCAACGTTAGAAACCTGAATTGCAGCTTCTTTTTCAACGATGCCGCCTGGTTGGTTCAGAGCCGGTTGAGGCTTCTGATGTTTCTTAACCAGGTTGATACCTTCAACAATGACCTTGCCAGAAGACAGGACATTTTTTACTTTACCACGCTTACCTTTATCTTTGCCGGTAAGCAGGATAACTTCGTCATCACGACGGATTTTCGCTGCCATGGTTCGCTCCTTAGAGTACTTCTGGTGCCAGAGAGATAATTTTCATGAACTTCTCATTACGCAGTTCACGAGTTACCGGCCCAAAAATACGCGTGCCGATTGGCTGCTCGCTGTTATTGTTTAAAATAACGCATGCATTACCATCGAAGCGAATGACAGAACCGTCCGGGCGACGAACACCCTTCTTGGTGCGCACCACTACCGCCTTCAGCACGTCGCCTTTCTTCACCTTACCGCGAGGAATTGCTTCCTTGATGGTAATTTTGATGATATCGCCAACGCCTGCGTAGCGACGGTGCGAGCCACCCAGAACCTTGATACACATTACGCGACGTGCACCGGAGTTGTCGGCCACGGTCAGCATAGTCTGTTCTTGGATCATGTTAGTGCTCCGCTAATGTCAACTACAACTTATAAGACCTAACAATAGGCCATATAGAAATCCCCACAAATGAGGGCGCAGCATTATAACACTGCTTATTCATTATGGGTAGAAAAAATAAACGGCCCAGGTCTCCATGAGCCGTTTATTTATTTTTGAGAGCGCGATTCTATTACAGAATTGCTTTCTCTACAACGCGAACCAGTGTCCAAGATTTAGTCTTAGACAGCGGACGGCATTCGCTAATTTCAACGACGTCGCCGATACCGCATTCGTTGTTCTCGTCATGTACGTGCAGCTTAGTCGTACGCTTGATGAATTTACCGTAGATTGGGTGCTTCACGAAACGCTCAATCGCAACAACGATAGATTTTTCCATCTTGTCACTGATCACACGACCTTGCAGAGTACGGATCTTGTCACTCATTACGCGCCCGCCTTCTCAGTCAGTAAAGTCTTCACACGTGCAACATCACGACGCACTTGCTTCAACGTGTGTGTTTGCTGCAGCTGGCCGCTGGCCGTTTGCATGCGCAGGTTAAACTGCTCACGCAACAGGTTCAGAAGCTCAACGTTCAGCTCTTCCACGCTTTTTTCACGCAGCTCTTTTGCTTTCATTACATCACCGTCTTAGTTACAAAGGTGGTTTTAATAGGCAGTTTCGCTGCTGCAAGCTGGAATGCTTCACGCGCCAGCTCTTCAGGCACACCGTCCATTTCGTACAGGACTTTACCAGGCTGGATCAGGGCAACCCAATACTCCACGTTACCCTTACCTTTACCCATACGAACTTCAAGTGGCTTCTCGGTGATTGGTTTGTCCGGGAATACACGGATCCAAATCTTACCTTGACGCTTAACTGCACGGGTCATCGCACGACGTGCTGCTTCAATTTGACGAGCAGTCAGGCGACCACGGCCAACAGCTTTCAGACCGTAAGTGCCGAAGCTCACATCCGTACCTTGCGCAAGGCCACGGTTGCGGCCCTTGTGCACCTTACGGAATTTTGTACGCTTTGGTTGTAACATCAGCGACTCTCCTTACTTGCGGCCTTTACGCTGCTGCTTTTTAGGTTGAGCAGCCGGTTCCGGTTGTTCAACTGCAGCCATACCACCCAGGATCTCACCTTTGAAGATCCATACCTTAACGCCGATTACACCATAAGTGGTGTGCGCTTCAGATGTGTTGTAATCGATATCCGCACGCAGAGTATGCAGTGGAACACGACCTTCACGGTACCATTCGGTACGCGCGATTTCAGCACCGCCAAGACGGCCGCTTACTTCAACTTTGATACCTTTAGCGCCAAGACGCATTGCGTTCTGAACTGCACGCTTCATAGCACGACGGAACATAACGCGACGTTCCAGCTGTGAAGTGATGCTGTCAGCAACCAATTTAGCGTCGAGTTCCGGCTTACGGATTTCGGCGATGTTAATCTGTGCAGGAACGCCAGCGATATCCGCTACGACCTTACGCAGTTTTTCGACATCTTCACCTTTCTTGCCGATAACGATGCCAGGACGAGCGGTGTGAATAGTCACACGGATGCTCTTCGCTGGACGCTCGATAACGATGCGAGAAACGGAAGCTTTCGCCAATTCTTTAGTCAAGAACTGACGAACTTTAAAGTCGCTGTCCAGGTTGTCAGCGAATTCTTTGGTATTTGCGTACCAGGTAGAATTCCAAGGTTTGACAATACCTAGGCGAATACCATTAGGATGTACTTTCTGACCCATTGCTAGTCTCCAGAGTCTCAGCGATCGGACACAACCACAGTAATGTGGCTGGTGCGCTTCAGAATGCGATCTGCACGACCTTTAGCACGCGGCATAATGCGCTTCATGCTTGGGCCTTCGTCTACGAAAATCTTCGAGACTTTCAGATCATCGATGTCAGCGCCATCGTTGTGTTCTGCGTTAGCAATGGCAGACTCCAGCACCTTCTTAACCAGACCAGCAGCTTTCTTGTTGGTGTAGGCCAGAGTTTCCAGAGCTTGCGACACTTTCTTACCGCGAATCAGGTCTGCAACAAGGCGAACCTTCTGAGCAGAAGAACGAGCGTGGCGATGTTTAGCTATAGTTTCCATCTCTTCCTCCTACCTTAGCGCTTTTTAGCTTTTTTATCAGCCGCATGGCCGCGATAAGTACGAGTCGGCGCGAATTCACCCAGCTTGTGACCGACCATTTCATCGGAAACAAACACTGGTACGTGCTGACGACCATTATGGACAGCGATGGTCAAACCGATCATGTTAGGAAAGATCGTTGAACGACGGGACCAAGTGCGCAAAGGCTTCTTGTCTCCGCTTTCCACCGCTTTCTCTACCTTCTTCAGCAAGTGCAGGTCAATAAAAGGACCTTTCTTGAGAGAACGTGGCATGGCTTATCCTCTAATTATTTTTTGCTACGGCGACGTACAATGAACTTGTCAGTACGCTTGTTGCTACGGGTTTTCTTACCTTTGGTCTGAACGCCCCATGGTGTTACTGGGTGTTTACCAAAGTTTTTACCCTCACCACCACCGTGTGGGTGATCGACTGGGTTCATCGCAGTACCGCGAACGGTAGGACGAATACCACGCCAACGTGCAGCACCTGCTTTACCCAGAACGCGAAGCATATGTTCAGAGTTACCGACTTCGCCCATAGTAGCGCGGCAGTCGATCTGAACTTTACGCATTTCGCCAGAGCGCAGACGCAGAGTTACGTAGGAACCATCACGAGCAACGATCTGAACGTAGGCACCAGCAGAACGAGCCATCTGGCCGCCTTTACCTGGTTTCATTTCTACGTTATGAACCGTTGAACCAACTGGGATGTTGCGCATCGGCAGGGTGTTACCTACTTTGATTGCAGCATCAACGCCAGATTGGATCTGGTCACCCACTTTCAGGCCTTTTGGCGCCAGGATATAACGGCGTTCGCCGTCTTTGTACAGAACCAGCGCGATGTTCGCGGAACGGTTCGGATCGTACTCCAGACGCTCAACCACTGCAGCTATACCGTCTTTGTTGCGTTTGAAGTCAACAATACGATAAGTCTGCTTGTGGCCACCACCGATATGACGGGTGGTGATACGGCCATTGTTGTTACGGCCACCGCTTTTGCTCAATTTCTCAAGCAGCGGGGCAAAAGGTTTACCCTTGTGCAGCTCAGGGTTAACCACTTTAACAACGTGGCGACGGCCCGGAGATGTAGGTTTACATTTAACAATTGCCATTGTGCTTACTCCTCCGACTTACTCTGCGCCGCTGATGAAGTCCAGGTTCTGGCCTTCTTTCAGGGTGACGTAAGCTTTTTTCCAGTCGCTACGACGACCAACACGCTGACCGTGACGTTTTGACTTGCCTTTAACCAGCAAGGTATTAACGTCTTCGACTTCGACTTCAAACAGTTTCTTAACCGCAGCTTTGATTTCTGCTTTAGTCGCGTCGACGGCAACTTTGAGTACGATGGTGTTATTCTTTTCCATCGCGGCGGATGCTTTTTCAGAAACGTGCGGCGCGCGCAGCACTTTCAGCAGACGTTCTTCACGAATCATGCCAGCATCTCCTCAACTTGCTTAACCGCGTCAGCAGTCATAACTACTTTGTCGAAGGCGATCAGGCTTACTGGATCGATACCTGCTACATCACGAACGTCAACCTTGTACAGGTTACGCGCGGCCAGGAACAGATTCTCGTCGACTTCGCCAGTTACAATCAGCACGTCTTCCAGAGCCATGTCTTTCAGTTTCTGAGCAAGCAGCTTAGTTTTAGGCGCTTCTACAGAGAACGTCTCGACAACGATCAAACGATCTTGACGTACCAGTTCGGACAGGATGCTTTTCAGCGCGCCGCGGTACATCTTTTTATTTACTTTTTGACTGTGGTCCTGTGGCTTGGCAGCAAAGGTCACACCACCCGAACGCCAGATTGGGCTCTTTACAGAACCTGCACGCGCACGGCCAGTACCTTTCTGACGCCATGGTTTCTTACCGGAACCAGTTACTTCAGCACGGGTCTTCTGAGCGCGAGTACCTTGACGGGCACCTGCTGCGTAAGCAACAACAACCTGGTGTACCAGCGCTTCATTGAAATCACGCCCGAAGGTAGTTTCGGAAACAGTCAGCGCGCTCTGCGCGTCTTTCACTACTAATTCCATTCCTATCTCCTCGACGTTAAGCCTTAACAGCAGGTTTAACGATCAGGTTGCCACCGGTAGCACCCGGAACAGCACCCTTGACCAGCAGCAGGTTGCGCTCAGCGTCAACACGTACCACGTCCAGGCTTTGAACGGTTACACGCTCGTTACCCAGTTGGCCTGCCATTTTCTTGCCTTTGAACACTTTGCCCGGAGTCTGGTTCTGACCGATAGAACCCGGAACGCGGTGAGACAAGGAGTTACCATGCGTAGCATCTTGAGTACGGAAGTTCCAGCGTTTAACAGTACCCGCGAAACCTTTACCTTTAGATGTACCAGTAACGTCTACTTTCTTAACGTCTGCGAAAATTTCAACGCTAATGTCTTGACCTGCAGTGAACTCTTCACCTTCTGCAAGGCGGAATTCCCAGAAACCACGGCCAGCTTCTACGCCAGCTTTAGCGAAGTGACCCGCTTCTGGTTTGGTTACACGGTTAGCTTTTTTGCTACCAGTAGTAACCTGAACAGCGCGGTAACCGTCGTTTTCCAGATTTTGATCTGAGTAACGCGGTTTGCTTAATTTCGATAACGGTTACAGGGATAGAAACGCCATCTTCTGTGAAGATGCGGGTCATACCCACTTTTTTACCGACTAAACCAATCATTGTTTCAACCTCTCAATCGCTCAATGACCTGATTAACCCAGGCTGATCTGCACGTCTACACCAGCAGCCAGATCCAGACGCATCAGAGCATCAACGGTTTTCTCGGTTGGCTCAACGATGTCAACCAGACGCTTGTGAGTGCGAATTTCATACTGATCGCGCGCATCTTTATTGACGTGCGGAGAAATCAGAATGGTAAAGCGCTCTTTGCGGGTCGGCAGCGGAATTGGACCACGAACTTGCGCACCAGTGCGCTTCGCGGTCTCAACGATTTCCGCAGTTGATTGATCAATCAAACGATGATCAAACGCTTTCAGGCGGATACGGATTCTTTGGTTCTGCATGAGACCAGAGCTCCAATTATTTTAAACGTAAAATGACCACTACTCGGTCCCATTTCGATTGATGGGAGAGTGTAATCGTTCTTCACATAACCCCCATATCGGGAGTATTGTTTGCCAGACGGTTACTTTGTCTGACAACTAATTCTAATCGAATTAGGCTTACCAATATTAGGTAAGCCCGCGCATTATACGTAACTCAGAAAAGTAAGCAACCCCTGCTGGCAACAAAGTGCGTTTATTTCGTACATGCTGCCCTCCCCTGCCATGCGTTGCATTCTGATTTGCTGGACGCACTACAAAGCCGAAAGCCTGTTCCTCTGATCCCAATATTTATGATTGCTCGCCTGCCGCAAAGCCTTATTCTCCCTGCTAATCCTCAGCCTTCCTACAGAACATTAGGAAAATTAAATGTTTAACGAGCTTTATCAACTCAGCCTTGAGCATGGCTATGCACTTATAACCTGCTTAATTTTGGTCGGCTACTTACTGGCACTCAGTTATATCGACATCCGGCGTTTTCAGCTGCCCGATTCTCTGACTCTTTCAATGTTGTGGACAGGTTTACTCTTGCACGCTGTGTTTACGCCGCAATATCTTGTCAGTTCTGTTATTGGCGCCATTGCAGGCTATCTTTCATTTTGGGCAATCTATTGGTTTGTGAAGTGGGCATTTAAAAAAGAGGGATTAGGTTATGGAGATTTCAAACTGATGGCGGCATTAGGTGCCTGGCTGGGGTGGGAATGTCTTCCTTTCGTGGCAGTGTATGCTTCAGCCATCGGAATAGTGGCATTTGTTTTACGATTCTGCTTCTATCGAAACAAGGGAGAGATCCCGTTTGGTCCCTTCCTTGCCGTTGTCGGCGGGGCCATCTATATCAGCCAGCAAATAACTAGCCTGGCTGCTCCTCGATGTATATTTCGCATAGTCATCAAGATATAGGTTTAGATCGAGATTAATGTTCGGCTTTTTTTGATTCTTCTTTAATCTGGGTCTGAATGTAGTTCTGGATACCCACGCGGCTTATTAAATCAACCTCGGTTTCTATCCAGTCGATGTGATGTTCCTCATCGGCCAGAATAGTAATCATGATATCGCGGCTAACAAAATCGTGGATTGAATCGGCATAAGCGATGGCCTCACGTAAATCTTTGGCGCCGTCGAGTTCAAGTACCAGATCCGACTTGAGCATTTCCTCAACGTCTTCACCAATATTAAGCTTTCCGAGGTCTTGCAGATTTGGGATGCCTTCAAGGAACAGGATACGCTCGATATAAATATCGGCATGTTTCATTTCATCGATGGATTCATGGTATTCAATGCCGTTAAGTCGCATCAAACCCCAATTTTTGAACATTCTTGCGTGAAGAAAATACTGATTGATGGCAACGAGCTCATTTCCTAGCAGCTTGTTGAGGTGCGAAATCATTTTTGTATCGCCTTTCATAGGAATGCCCTCCGCTATAGGTCCTATGAAGTGTAGAACCACTTAGCAAAGAGTGAAAGGAATACCCTTACTATTTATCAGGCGACTTCAATAATGTAGGTGATGTTATCTTGCTCCTCTACCAGGATCTCCCTGGCCTGCCGGATGCACTTACCACAATCGGTTCCAATGGGGCAAACCTGGCGAAGCTCTTTCATCGTTTGTGGCTGATGCTGCCGGATGACTTTACGGATCACCTTGTCAGTGACCGCATTACACAAACACACGTACATACGCGAACTCAATAATTAACCCATTCGCACAACTGTAAATGAGAATGCTTTGCATTTCAATTACGATTTAAAAAATTTACATTGAAACGATATCGAGGCCAGCAGTAAAAAATAGGCGTAAAAAAAGGGTGCCGAAGCACCCTCTTTTATATTCCTAAATTTATCAGCGATTAAGCGATAACTTTAGCAACAACACCAGCGCCTACAGTACGGCCGCCTTCACGGATTGCGAAACGCAGACCGTCATCCATCGCGATTGGGTGGATCAGGGTAACAACCATGTTCACGTTGTCACCAGGCATTACCATCTCAACGCCTTCTGGCAGTTCGATGGTACCGGTCACGTCAGTTGTACGGAAGTAGAACTGTGGACGGTAGCCTTTGAAGAACGGAGTATGACGGCCGCCTTCGTCTTTGCTCAGGATGTACACTTCTGAGTCAAATTTGGTGTGTGGCTTGATTGAGCCTGGTTTAGCCAGAACTTGACCACGTTCGATGTCTTCACGCTTGATACCACGCAGCAGAACACCAACGTTCTCGCCTGCACGACCTTCGTCCAGCAGTTTACGGAACATTTCAACG
>CAVUKG010000003.1:0-631748 GCA_963742005.1 uncultured Gammaproteobacteria bacterium
TTGGAACCATCACATCACCGAACAACTCTTCCATGTCGTGCAATTTGATGTGCTCACGCAGCGATTGAGCCACGCGGCCTTCAAAGCCAGAAAACGCCTGAACGACGTACCAACGTTTTTTAGGTGCTTCAGACATGTTAGAACCTCAAGCCAGTGATGAAAGATACCAGACGGACCAGTATACCATCCAGGCCCCAAAGAATCAGTGACATTACTGCCGTAACAGCAGCCACGATCAGTGTGGTATGCAATGTTTCCTGGCGTGTAGGCCAAATAACTTTACGTACTTCAGTACGTGCTTCGCGCGCAAACGCGACAGTTGCTTTGCCTTTCAGGGTCATAAGCGCTACTGCACCAGCAATAGCAATGACCACCACAACTGCCAACGCACGTAACGGCAGGCTGTATGCACGGTAATAATAGTTACCGACAATAGCTACGACCAATAAGACGGCAACGACAATCCACTTAACCGCTTCCAGGCCGCGCCCGCTCCCTTGAGCCTCGGTATTCGCACTCATAAACCAACCCGTCACAATGAATCAGAACAAACAACTTTGCCTCGCATTGCGAGGCAAACCAAACCGAATGTAGGCGAGAACGTACGCTCGGTGTTTACGCTATCTCTAGAGCCTATCTCACCAATGATTATGACTGATAAATCGCTGATGAGATAGGTTCTGGCGCTATAGCGTAGAAAAAAGGGCATCGAATGATGCCCTTTTAGTGTGTGTTGCGTCAACGTAAAGTGACAAAAAAACTATCAGCGATTAAGCGATAACTTTAGCAACAACACCAGCGCCTACGGTACGGCCGCCTTCACGGATTGCGAAACGCAGACCGTCATCCATCGCGATTGGGTGGATCAGGGTAACAACCATGTTCACGTTGTCACCAGGCATTACCATCTCAACGCCTTCTGGCAGTTCGATGGTACCGGTCACGTCAGTTGTACGGAAGTAGAACTGTGGACGGTAGCCTTTGAAGAACGGAGTATGACGGCCGCCTTCATCTTTGCTCAGGATGTAAACTTCTGAGTCAAATTTGGTGTGTGGTTTGATTGAACCTGGTTTAGCCAGAACCTGACCACGTTGGATATCTTCACGCTTAACGCCACGCAGCAAGATACCGCAGTTCTCGCCTGCACGACCTTCGTCAAGCAGTTTACGGAACATTTCAACGCCGGTACAAGTAGACTTAACGGTGTCTTTGATACCTACGATTTCAACTTCTTCGCCAACTTTAACGATACCGCGCTCTACACGACCGGTCACAACAGTACCACGGCCTGAGATGGAGAATACGTCTTCGATTGGCAGCAGGAATGGCTTGTCAATGGCGCGCTCTGGTTCTGGGATGTAAGAATCCAGGTAACCGGCCAGCTCAATGATTTTAGCTTCCCACTCTGCGTCGCCTTCCAGTGCTTTCAGCGCTGAGCCTTTAACTACTGGGATGTCGTCGCCTGGGAAATCGTAAGCAGACAGAAGTTCACGAACTTCCATCTCTACCAGTTCCAGCAGCTCTTCGTCATCAACCATGTCGCATTTGTTCATGAATACGATCATGTATGGAACGCCAACCTGGCGACCCAACAGGATGTGCTCACGAGTCTGTGGCATAGGGCCATCAGTTGCAGCAACAACCAGGATTGCGCCGTCCATCTGCGCAGCACCGGTGATCATGTTTTTAACGTAGTCGGCGTGCCCTGGGCAGTCAACGTGCGCGTAGTGACGGCTCGGAGTATCGTACTCAACGTGAGAAGTGTTGATGGTGATACCACGTGCTTTTTCTTCTGGTGCGTTATCGATCTGGTCGAATGCGCGAGCAGAACCGCCGTAGGTCTTAGCCAGTACGGTGGTGATAGCAGCAGTCAGGGTAGTTTTACCGTGGTCAACGTGGCCGATAGTACCAACGTTGACGTGCGGTTTAGAACGTTCAAACTTTTCTTTAGACATCGATTGTCCCTCTGAGACACGGTTAGATCGGTGGTATCACCACATCAACCAAGCAATTGCTTGTTTGAATTAAGTTTCAGAAGAAAATCAGGGAAGGGAGAAGTTAGAAGTGGTGCTGATAGGCAGATTCGAACTGCCGACCTCACCCTTACCAAGGGTGCGCTCTACCAACTGAGCTATATCAGCACATCTAGTTAGTTGGAGCGGGCAGTGGGAATCGAACCCACATCATCAGCTTGGAAGGCTGAGGTAATAGCCATTATACGATGCCCGCATCCTAGAACCCGGCTACCTGATTTTTCTGAAGAACATCAAGGTGGGGACAAGGCGATGAAACACTTAATTCCGCACCTTCACCTCAAGACCCATGCTGTTTCATTTAACTGAAAGCCTGGAACTCAAGGTTATAAATTTTCATCTTACACTCTGCTGGCTGGTTGATTCGGCTAATGCCGTTTCGACCTCGCAGAGGAAGATGGTGGTGGGGGAAGGATTCGAACCTTCGAAGTCGCTGACGGCAGATTTACAGTCTGCTCCCTTTGGCCGCTCGGGAACCCCACCTAATTGTGTTAAGTACTTGATGGTGCCGGCTACCGGAATCGAACTGGTGACCTACTGATTACAAGTCAGTTGCTCTACCAACTGAGCTAAGCCGGCATCAAGTGCTGCGCATTCTATGGGGACTTGGCGGACCATGCAACAAAAAAATAGAGATAATTGTTCGTTCGGTCATGTTTTATTCAAAAAGGTGCTTTTGAGCCTGTTTTCACCTGTTTATCGCTTAAAGAGCAGCCAGTTGAGGCCGTTTTTTAGCCGCTAGCAGGGACGATTATTCGCACCAGCGCGGCCAGTTGGCAAAAAAAACCCTTTTTTTAGGTTTTAATCAGAATAGATGAAGCCTCTTTGCACCATAAAAGTGATCTAACGCACACTTTAGGCCCTTCACTTCCCTCTTCAACTGTTCTGAACCCTGTTAATTAAGGTTTTTTTAGTTGGCGCGCTTATTGCTTAACTTAAATAGAAGTTTTCACTAACGCCCTGAGCAGCATGGCTGGGGTTAACGGCAAGCCAGAGAGTTAGCGTATTTATGAAAGGAAAGAGCAGGCATCACATACTCCCACGTCCTACCCTGGAGAAGCGAATATGAAAATTGTCTTACTCAACGCCGCCACGTTGCCTATCTATCGCGAGGAACTGGCGCATCTGTTAAACGATGCCAACGCGGGTAGCCTGCCCGGCACGTTATCCCATGAGCACCCTCCTGCGTCCTCGGAGACTTTTTTCCACAACCTGCGTGAGGCGATGTCAAAGCATCAGCGTTTGTTGTGGATTGCCCGCAGTGACCAAGGCCTGTTGGGCACGGTACAGCTGGAACTCGCCTCCAACGGAGCCTCAGCGCAGTGTGGAACCGTGTCGACGCTGGTCGTTGATACCTCCGCCAGGCGGCAAGGCGTAGCCAAGCAGCTGATACGAGAGTTAGAGAATACCGCTTTTAGCCTACGTCGTGGTTTACTGTCGCTTGATATCCTGGCGGGAACGCCTGCAGAAGCCTTTTACCAGGCTCAGGGATACCAGTGTTCAGGCAAAACGCCGGCAGAAACGGCAGCATCCTATTCTTCACGCCAGCGTGGGAGAGTATATTTTAAGCAGTTGATTCCTGATGCTGCGCCATCTTCCCAGCAGCTAAATTAATCTCGATGAGTGCATTAACAATTATTTAACAATGGGTTATGCACTCTTAACTCCAATTTCTGCCCCTCATACGTGATTAAATATGTGCTAACTCAATCAAAGAAATCGATAAGTTAATAAGAAAAATGTCTACGCCCGAAAACAAGCTGTCTATAATGGCCAGCTGGTTTACTGTCTGGAGTTGGCGTGTCACGCCTTTCCTGACCTGCGCTAACGGGCAGACTTTAACTTATGAAGAAAAGAGACTTATCTTTGGCAACCCCATACCTACAGTTCGATAGAACTCAGTGGGCAGCCCTACGTGATTCAGTGCCATTAACGCTCAAAGAAGCGGAAATCATGAAACTGAAAGGTATCAATGAGGACCTGTCTCTTGAAGAGGTTGCGCAGATCTACCTGCCGCTTTCGCGCCTGCTAAATTTCTATATCAGTTCAAACCTGCGTCGCCAAGCCGTTCTTGAGCAGTTTCTGGGCACCGACGGGCAGAAAATTCCTTACGTTATTGGTATCGCGGGCAGCGTGGCCGTGGGCAAAAGCACCACCGCTCGTCTGTTACAAGCCTTACTCAGTCGCTGGCCCGAGCATCGCACCGTTGAGTTGGTCACTACCGATGGCTTCCTGTATCCCAATAAAACGCTTAACGAACGTGGGATCATGAAGAAAAAGGGCTTCCCGCAGTCCTACGATATCCATCAGCTGGTCAAGTTTGTTTCAGAAGTTAAATCAGGTGCTAAAAACGTCAGCGCGCCGGTCTACTCACACCTCATCTACGATGTCATTCCTGACGGCAATAAGGTGATTAACCAGCCTGATATTTTGATCCTCGAAGGGTTGAACGTCTTACAAAGCGGAATGGACTATCCGCACGATCCCCATCGAGTATTTGTTTCCGACTTTGTTGATTTCTCAATTTATGTCGACGCACCCGAAGATCTATTAAAGGGTTGGTATATTAATCGCTTCCTGAAATTCCGTCAGGGCGCGTTTTCCGATCCTGACTCTTATTTCCACCATTATTCAAAATTGCCTGAAGAAGAAGCGGTGCAGATCGCAACCGGGCTGTGGAATGAGATTAATGGGCTGAATCTTAAAGAAAATATTTTACCCACCCGTGAACGCGCCAGTCTGATAATGACTAAAAGCGCTAATCATGCGGTAGAGAGTGTCAGATTAAGAAAATAATTTTCTTGATTAAATATCGTATAAAAATAAAGGGAGTCATCGCGACGCCCTTTATTTTCTAGATAATAGCTCACTTAGCTTTTATTATCTGCCGCGCAGGGATATTTCTCCGCCGATAAAGGTTTTAATTTCCCCATCAAGCTCGAGTAATAGTGCTCCCTGTTGATCGATCCCGCGTTCAATGCCGTGAATTTCTTTATCACCGATCAGTAGTTTCACCGGTCTATCGATAAAGTTATCCAGGTTACGCCAGCGAGGGATAAACGAAGCCAGCCCTTCCTGCTCAAATTTACGCAATGCTGTACGCAGCTCTCTCAACAGCGTGACGGTCAGCTCATTGCGGTCGATATCAATGCCGGCCTCTTGCAGATTGATCCAACCCTGATTAATGACGTCGGCAGCGGGCTCACGCATGCGCAGGTTAATTCCCGCACCGATGACCAAATGCGCGGCATCACCGGTTTTCCCCGTGAGCTCAACCAAGATACCGGCCAGCTTGCGATCCTTAAGATAGAGATCGTTAGGCCACTTCACGCGCACATCTTCAGCGCCCAGGCGTTGCATAACCTCAGCCATTACGATGCCAATCACCAGGCTTAACCCCATTGCGGCAGCAGGACCCTGATCGAGTTTCCAGTACATCGATAAATAGAGATTAGAACCGAAAGGCGAGAACCAGCGACGTCCCCGGCGGCCTCTTCCTGCCTGCTGATATTCAGCAACGCAGGCGTCACCGGAGCTTAGCTGGCTAATGCGGTCCTGTAGATACTGATTAGTGGAATCAATCACCGGCAGTACGTCAACGTTGCCTTCTGGCAGCGCGGCCAGGATCTTGTCTCTTTTCAGTAGTGCTATAGGCGCCGGCAACTTATATCCCTTGCCAGGCACGGTGAAGATATCTAATCCCCAGTCACGCACGGTCTGAATATGCTTATTGATGGCTGCCCGGCTCATGCCTAACTCTGTGCCCAACTGCTCACCGGAGTGAAATTCGCCGTCGGACAGGATAGCAATCACCCGCAGTGGGACGGAGATATCTTTCATGACAGTGCCTCGACGGCATTGACTTCACCCTGTGCAGAGACAAAGCGCACCTCGGGGTCTAACCATACGGCAAACTTCTCGGCAACTCTGTTACGCACGTGGCGGGCAAGCGCGACAACGTCCTGACTGGTCGCGTTATGCTGATTAATTAACACCAGCGCCTGCTGCTGGTGAACCGCCGCGCCGCCAATGTTGAATCCTTTAAGACCCGCATTTTCAACCAACCAGCCGGCAGCCAATTTTACATTACCATCCGCCTGTGGATAGACCGGCATGGTAGGGTATTCGGCTAATAGAGCGTTCACCCGTTGTGCATCGACAATCGGGTTCTTATAAAAGCTGCCCGCGTTACCCGTTTTTGCCGGATCGGGTAATTTACTGCGACGCATCGCACAGACTGATTCAAATATTTGCCGTGGGGTAACGGTTGCCGCATCAAGACGGGTTAAATCGCCGTAAGTTAGCTTCGGCTGCCACTGCTTTGCCAGTCTTAGTCCGACGGCAATGATGGCAAAGCCTTCGCGGTAGGCGTGCTTGAAGATGCTTTCACGATAGCCAAACAGGCAGTCAATAGCGGATAAGCGCAGCACCTCGCCGCTGTCTAAATTAAGCAAGTCGACGTAATCGCAGAGACTTTGTAATTCGATGCCATAGGCGCCGATATTCTGGATTGGCGCAGAGCCGACGCATCCGGGGATCAGTGCGAGATTTTCCAGGCCAGCAATATTGTTATCCAAGGCAAAACAAACCAGCTGGTGCCAGTTTTCGCCAGCGCCGACGTGTAACAGCCATTCGCTGTCAGTTTGCGTAATTTCGATGCCTTTAAGCCGATTAACCGCCACGATACCTGCAAAGTTTTCCAGGAACAGGACATTACTTCCTTCACCTAATAGTAGCAAAGGTTGATGATTTTTTTGGGCAAGATGCCAGGCCTGGGTCAGATGCTCACTGCGGGTTGCGGTGATAATCTGCGCTGCCTGCGCCTCAAGAGAGAATGTATTAAGGTGTTTTAGAGATGTGTCGTGGATCGACATAACGCGTTTTACTCTTTTATGGCCTGATTATTACTAGTTTACCCGATCCTGATCGGGCTGACTCGAATGTTTTTAGCGGCTTTTTCCATAAAATCCAAATTAAAAAGGCCCCAGTCGTCAGACGGGGGCCTTCTTTATTCGCCGTTGATCGGCTTTTGAGGTGTATTTTCTGTCTATCCAGACGAGAAAAAGCCCCAGTCTTTCGACTGAGGCTTGTTCTACTATTTGATGCCTGGCAGTTCCCTACTCTCGCATGGGGAGACCCCACACTACCATCGGCGCTACGGCGTTTCACTTCTGAGTTCGGCATGGGGTCAGGTGGGACCACCGCGCTACTGCCGCCAGGCAAATTCTTGCGCACGAAACGAATCTTTTACTCTGCTGCTGCGTTGGCTGCCCTCGCGCAATTCTGTCACATACCTGTGTATGCTCCTTCATTACGACTCGGTTGCCGCCTTGCCTCAGCGCAAAATCTTTCGTTCCCGCTAATACGTTATCTGGAAGTCGCTGAAAAATTTACGTAAAGTCTTGTGTCTCTCTAAAACACCTTCGGTGTTGTAAGGTTAAGCCTCTCGGGTCATTAGTACTGGTTAGCTCAATGCATCGCTGCACTTACACACCCAGCCTATCAACGTCTTAGTCTTAAACGTCCCTTCAGGGAGCTCGAAGCTCCAGGGAAGACTCATCTCGAGGCAAGTTTCGCGCTTAGATGCTTTCAGCGCTTATCTTTTCCGCATTTAGCTACCGGGCAATGCCATTGGCATGACAACCCGAACACCAGTGATGCGTCCACTCCGGTCCTCTCGTACTAGGAGCAGCCCCTCTCAATCTTCCAACGCCCACGGCAGATAGGGACCGAACTGTCTCACGACGTTCTAAACCCAGCTCGCGTACCACTTTAAACGGCGAACAGCCGTACCCTTGGGACCTACTTCAGCCCCAGGATGTGATGAGCCGACATCGAGGTGCCAAACACCGCCGTCGATATGAACTCTTGGGCGGTATCAGCCTGTTATCCCCGGAGTACCTTTTATCCGTTGAGCGATGGCCCTTCCATTCAGAACCACCGGATCACTATGACCTACTTTCGTACCTGCTCGAGCCGTCACTCTCGCAGTCAAGCTAGCTTATGCCATTGCACTAACCTCACGATGTCCGACCGTGATTAGCTAACCTTCGTGCTCCTCCGTTACTCTTTAGGAGGAGACCGCCCCAGTCAAACTACCCACCAGACACTGTCCTCACCCCGGATCACGGGGCCGAGTTAGAACATCAAACATTAAAGGGTGGTATTTCAAGGTTGGCTCCACGCAGACTGGCGTCCACGCTTCAAAGCCTCCCACCTATCCTACACATCAAGGCTCAATGTTCAGTGTCAAGCTATAGTAAAGGTTCACGGGGTCTTTCCGTCTTGCCGCGGGTACACTGCATCTTCACAGCGAGTTCAATTTCACTGAGTCTCGGGTGGAGACAGCCTGGCCATCATTACGCCATTCGTGCAGGTCGGAACTTACCCGACAAGGAATTTCGCTACCTTAGGACCGTTATAGTTACGGCCGCCGTTTACCGGGGCTTCGATCAAGAGCTTCTCCTTGCGGATAACCCCATCAATTAACCTTCCGGCACCGGGCAGGCGTCACACCGTATACGTCCACTTTCGTGTTTGCACAGTGCTGTGTTTTTATTAAACAGTTGCAGCCAGCTGGTATCTTCGACTGTCTTCGGCTCGGGAAGCAAGTTCCTCCACCTAGCGACAGCGTGCCTTCTCCCGAAGTTACGGCACCATTTTGCCTAGTTCCTTCACCCGAGTTCTCTCAAGCGCCTGAGTATTCTCTACCTGACCACCTGTGTCGGTTTGGGGTACGATTTAATGTTACCTGATGCTTAGAGGCTTTTCCTGGAAGTGCGGCATCAACTACTTCACCACCGTAGTGGCTCGTCATCACGCCTCAGGGTTAATGCGCAACCGGATTTACCAAGTCACACCCCCTACACGCTTAAACCGGGACAACCGTCGCCCGGCTAGCCTAGCCCTCTCCGTCCCCCCTTCGCAGTAACACCAAGTACAGGAATATTAACCTGTTTCCCATCGACTACGCTTTTCAGCCTCGCCTTAGGGGTCGACTCACCCTGCCCCGATTAACGTTGGACAGGAACCCTTGGTCTTCCGGCGTGCGGGTTTTTCACCCGCATTATCGTTACTTATGTCAGCATTCGCACTTCTGATACCTCCAGCAAACCTCACAGTTCACCTTCAACGGCTTACAGAACGCTCCCCTACCCAACAACGCCTGAGCGTCGCTGCCGCAGCTTCGGTGCATGGTTTAGCCCCGTTACATCTTCCGCGCAGGCCGACTCGACCAGTGAGCTATTACGCTTTCTTTAAATGATGGCTGCTTCTAAGCCAACATCCTGGCTGTCTATGCCTTCCCACATCGTTTCCCACTTAACCATGACTTTGGGACCTTAGCTGGCGGTCTGGGTTGTTTCCCTCTTCACGACGGACGTTAGCACCCGCCGTGTGTCTCCCGTGATAACATTCTTCGGTATTCGGAGTTTGCATCGAGTTGGTAAGCCGGGATGGCCCCCTAGTCGAAACAGTGCTCTACCCCCGAAGATGAGTTCACGAGGCGCTACCTAAATAGCTTTCGGGGAGAACCAGCTATCTCCCGGTTTGATTGGCCTTTCACCCCCAGCCACAAGTCATCCGCTAATTTTTCAACATTAGTCGGTTCGGTCCTCCAGTTAGTGTTACCCAACCTTCAACCTGCCCATGGCTAGATCACCGGGTTTCGGGTCTATACCTTGCAACTTGACGCCCAGTTAAGACTCGGTTTCCCTACGGCTCCCCTATACGGTTAACCTTGCTACAAAATATAAGTCGCTGACCCATTATACAAAAGGTACGCAGTCACCCAACAAAGTAGGCTCCCACTGCTTGTACGTACACGGTTTCAGGTTCTATTTCACTCCCCTCGCCGGGGTTCTTTTCGCCTTTCCCTCACGGTACTGGTTCACTATCGGTCAGTCAGGAGTATTTAGCCTTGGAGGATGGTCCCCCCATATTCAGACAGGATGTCACGTGTCCCGCCCTACTCATCGAACTCACAATCTGTGCATTTTTGTGTACGGGACTATCACCCTGTACCGTGCGACCTTCCAGACGCTTCCACTAACACACAAACTGATTCAGGTTCTGGGCTGTTCCCCGTTCGCTCGCCGCTACTAGGGGAATCTCGGTTGATTTCTTTTCCTCGGGGTACTTAGATGTTTCAGTTCCCCCGGTTCGCCTCGCATGGCTATGTATTCACCATGCGATAATGTGACGTATCACATTGGGTTTCCCCATTCGGGTATCGTCGGGTATAACGGTTCATATCACCTTACCGACGCTTTTCGCAGATTAGCACGCCCTTCATCGCCTCTGACTGCCTAGGCATCCACCGTGTACGCTTAGTCGCTTAACCTCACAACCCGAAGGTGTCTTGTAAACTCATAAAGAGTGACGCCTTCGTGCTGCGATTATTTGAGAGACTCTAATACAGGTGCGCATAACTCAGGACTTCTACGGAGAGTTATGTTCAGCTGTATCATTTCAATTTTTCAGCTTGTTCCAGATTGTTAAAGAGCAATATCGTAAACACGACTCGTTAAAGTCATCTTTACGATAGTTTCTGACCCGCTAAGGTACAGAGTGATAATGTCTTTCACACATTATCGGATTGGCGTCCCCAAGGGGATTCGAACCCCTGTTACAGCCGTGAAAGGGCAGTGTCCTAGGCCTCTAGACGATGGGGACACGAAGTTCCGATTAAATTTTCATTTAACCGTATCGCATCAGCGTAAGGTCTCCCTTACCGCATCAACAGGTAGCGCTTTGCTCGTTTACATCTATCAGACAATCTGTGTGGACACTGCACAATGCGTATCTTTAGGTAAGGAGGTGATCCAACCGCAGGTTCCCCTACGGTTACCTTGTTACGACTTCACCCCAGTCATGAATCACAAAGTGGTAAGCGCCCTCCCGAAGGTTAAGCTACCTACTTCTTTTGCAACCCACTCCCATGGTGTGACGGGCGGTGTGTACAAGGCCCGGGAACGTATTCACCGTAGCATTCTGATCTACGATTACTAGCGATTCCGACTTCATGGAGTCGAGTTGCAGACTCCAATCCGGACTACGACATACTTTGTGAGGTCCGCTTGCTCTCGCGAGTTCGCTTCTCTTTGTATATGCCATTGTAGCACGTGTGTAGCCCTACTCGTAAGGGCCATGATGACTTGACGTCATCCCCACCTTCCTCCGGTTTATCACCGGCAGTCTCCTTTGAGTTCCCGACATTACTCGCTGGCAACAAAGGATAAGGGTTGCGCTCGTTGCGGGACTTAACCCAACATTTCACAACACGAGCTGACGACAGCCATGCAGCACCTGTCTCAGAGTTCCCGAAGGCACTAAGCTATCTCTAGCGAATTCTCTGGATGTCAAGAGTAGGTAAGGTTCTTCGCGTTGCATCGAATTAAACCACATGCTCCACCGCTTGTGCGGGCCCCCGTCAATTCATTTGAGTTTTAACCTTGCGGCCGTACTCCCCAGGCGGTCGACTTAACGCGTTAGCTCCGGAAGCCACGCCTCAAGGGCACAACCTCCAAGTCGACATCGTTTACAGCGTGGACTACCAGGGTATCTAATCCTGTTTGCTCCCCACGCTTTCGCACCTGAGCGTCAGTCTTTGTCCAGGGGGCCGCCTTCGCCACCGGTATTCCTCCAGATCTCTACGCATTTCACCGCTACACCTGGAATTCTACCCCCCTCTACAAGACTCTAGCTTGCCAGTTTCAAATGCAGTTCCCAAGTTAAGCTCGGGGATTTCACATCTGACTTAACAAACCGCCTGCGTGCGCTTTACGCCCAGTAATTCCGATTAACGCTTGCACCCTCCGTATTACCGCGGCTGCTGGCACGGAGTTAGCCGGTGCTTCTTCTGCGAGTAACGTCAATGCTCAGTGCTATTAACACTGAACCCTTCCTCCTCGCTGAAAGTGCTTTACAACCCTAAGGCCTTCTTCACACACGCGGCATGGCTGCATCAGGCTTGCGCCCATTGTGCAATATTCCCCACTGCTGCCTCCCGTAGGAGTCTGGACCGTGTCTCAGTTCCAGTGTGGCTGGTCATCCTCTCAGACCAGCTAGGGATCGTCGCCTAGGTGAGCCATTACCTCACCTACTAGCTAATCCCATCTGGGCACATCCGATGGCGTGAGGCCCGAAGGTCCCCCACTTTGGTCTTGCGACATCATGCGGTATTAGCTACCGTTTCCAGTAGTTATCCCCCTCCATCAGGCAGTTTCCCAGACATTACTCACCCGTCCGCCACTCGTCACCCAAGAGCAAGCTCTCTGTGCTACCGTTCGACTTGCATGTGTTAGGCCTGCCGCCAGCGTTCAATCTGAGCCATGATCAAACTCTTCAATTAAAGTTCGATTTGCTACAACAAGTGCAGCGATGCTCAGAGTTTCTTCTGTAATAATTCACTTAAATGAATTACTGCTTGGTCACTCTAAGACTTGATATTTTTTTGCCACCGAGATGGCTGATATCGTCTTGTGAGTGCCCACACAGATTGTCTGATAAATTGTTAAAGAGCAGTGCCGCTGTTCGCAATGAATCTTATGCGGCGCGGGAGGTGCATAATACGCTTTCCCGCTGAAGAGTCAAGAGTTTTTCTTTCGAATCTTTCTTTTTCTCTTCCCGACTGGGCGACTTGGTTCTCGTTAGAGTAGTCGTTGTTCCCGGTCAGTGGAGGCGCATTATAGGGAGTTCTCAGAAGGCCGCAACCCCTTTTTCAAAAAAACTTACTGAGTGTTTCTTTTTTCACCACATCGCCGTTTAACGCACCATTATTGCTATTTTTTAATCGCTAACTTGCCAAAATCGACAGCAAACTGCTTTACCTGTTGCCAATCCGTGTACTCAACTTCTTTACTCGCGTCCGTTTCACCGCCGGTCATGCGCATAATTAACTGAATCATTACCCGATCCAGCCAGCCATAGCGCGGATAACGCAGTGCACCGGCGAACACATTGCACAATGTGGGCTTCCATGGCGTCGCTAACAGGAACTTGCTGGTGTAGACATTGGTTTGCGGAGTGCGCTTTTCAGGCTTGCGCGCCGTCAGGTTAACGGAGAAGAAAGCCGAGGGCATCGCGTTGAGCAGCTCGACATGGCGTTTAACGAACTGGTCGAGCAGCGGGGAGAAATGGCCATAGCGAATAGAGGCGCCAATCATCACTTTACCGTAGCGGGCCAAATCGATATTGCCTGCATCCTGCAAATCCATCACATCGCACTCGGCGTCTTCTTTAATCGCGTTACCTATATAAGAGGCGATAGCGTGAGTTTGTCCATCACGGCTTGAGTAAAGTACCAGGGCTTTCATCGACTCTCCTTGCTGATTATTGGATTCATACACTGCCTAGTCTTTCCAGAAGGTAGGTGTAAAGAGGACTAACAGGGTAAACACTTCCAGGCGACCAAAAAGCATAGTCACAATCAGGATCCACTTAGCGACAGGATTCATCGACTGGAAGTTATCGGCGACGACGCCTAAGCCCGGTCCCAGATTGTTAAGCGTGGCGGTCACCGCCGCAAAGGCCGAGAAGTTATCCACGCCCGTCGCTACGATAGCCAGCATGCTGATAATAAATACCAGCGCATAGGCCGAGAAGAACCCCCACACTGCTTCAAGAATACGTTCCGGAAGTGCGCGGTTACCTAACTTAATGGTGTAAACCGCATTCGGGTGGACCAGACGTTTCAGCTCGCGCGAGCCCTGTAAATAGAGCAGCAGGATACGAATAACCTTGAGGCCACCGCCGGTCGAGCCCGCACAGCCGCCAATAAAGGCGGAACACAGCAGTAGGATAGGCAGGAACAGCGGCCATTTCGAAATACTGTCGGTGGTATACCCGGCCGTGGTTGCCATCGATACCACCTGGAAGAACGCCTGATTCAGGGTTTCTAACCCTGAAGTATAGGTATCGTGCAGCCACAGTACCGAGGTGCATACCACCACCAGCGTCAATTGCACGCTGATAAACATGCGAAATTCCGGATCACGCCAGTAGACTTTGATATTGCGGCCGCTGAGCATGGCAAAGTGCAGCCCGTAGTTACAGCCTGAGATAAGCAGGAAGACCGCGATGATGGTATTGATGGTTCCACTGTGAAAATAGCCGATGCTGGCATCGTGAGTCGAAAAGCCACCCAGTGCAATAGTAGAGAAGCTGTGGCTAATAGCATCGAAGACCGACATTCCAGCCCCCCACAGCGCCAGCGCACAGATGACCGTCAGCAGTATATAGATCAGCCACAGCGTCTTCGCCGTCTCGGCAATGCGCGGCCGCATCTTGTTGTCCTTCAGCGGCCCAGGCATCTCGGCGCGATAAAGCTGCATCCCACCAACCCCGAGGATAGGCAGAATCGCCACCGCCAGCACAATGATCCCCATACCGCCGAACCACTGCAGCATCTGACGATAAAACAGGATCGCATGCGGCAGGCTATCGAGGCCCACCAGCGTTGTGGCACCGGTAGTGGTTAACCCAGAGAACGACTCGAAGAAAGCGTCAGTCACGCTCAGGTGTGGATGTTCAGCGAATAGAAACGGTAACGCCCCAACGCTGCCCAACACGGTCCAGAACAGCACGACTATAAGGAAACCTTCACGCGGCTTAAGCTCGCTGCGCTGTTTTCTGTTGGGAACCCACAGCAGAAGCCCGATCGCCAGCGCGACGAAGAACGTTTCACTGAACGCGCGCCCGGCCCCGTCTCGGTAAATTAAGGCCACCAGGCCGGGAATAATCATGGTTCCCGAGAATAGGATGACGAGCACCCCGACAATGCGGGTTATGGCACGGAAATGCATGCTAGCGCGTTCCTCAGCAGATAAAATGCAAAAAATTAATCAAACGGGCTGCAAAATCAGCGAACCGCGACTGAGGTTATACAGCCGCTGCGCGATTTCTGCCGCACCCAGGGCGGGCAGCGTGAGGCGAAGTTCCACCGCTGCGCCGTACTCACTCTGAACTATGCTGCCACCGACCTGCTGTAACAGCGTTTCAATCATTGAGATCTGCGCATAATCACACTGCAGCAAGAATTCGGCCTGCGGCACCTTTTCTATTATCGATAATTCGGCCAACGCCAGCTGGACGCCATTGCCATAGGCGCGGACCAAACCGCCGGTGCCCAACTTTATGCCGCCATAGTAGCGCACCACCACGGCGGTTATCTCCCCAATCCCGCTGCCCATCAACTGGCCAAGGATAGGTTTACCGGCCGTGCCTGCGGGTTCGCCGTCGTCGGAAAAGCCTAACTGCTGCGAATCGTTCGGCGGACCCGCGACAAATGCCCAGCAGTGATGGCGTGCCGCAGGATGCTGACTTTTCACTTGCTGGATAAACGCCTTGGCCGCTTCAACCCCTGCCGTGGGTGCCAGCAGGGTAATAAAACGGCTTTTCTTGATCTCTTCGCTAATCTCTATAGCGCAAGCGGGGACAGGATAAGGCTGCATTAGTCCAGTTTCAGGTCGCGCGTCATGTTTTCAATATGGTTGTCGTGAATCACAATATTGTCTTCGATGCGAATACCGCCAAACGGCTTCAGCGCGTCGATTTTGTCCCAGTTAAAGTGCTTACTGAATTTGCCTTCACGCCATGGCGTCAATAACGAATCGATAAAGTACAGGCCCGGCTCGATAGTCAACACCATGCCCGGCTGAACGATACGCGTGCAGCGCAAATAAGGATACTGCGACGGTGCAGCCAGATGAGTACCGTTTTCATCCTGCTGGAACCCACCCACGTCGTGCACCTGCAAGCCCAGCGGGTGCCCTAGCCCGTGCGGCAAGAACGGCCCGGTCAGGTCCTGCTCGACCATGGCCTCTTCGCTGATATCTACCACCAGCCCGTGCGCCTTGAGGATGCGCGCAATACGCTGATGCATCTGCAGATGATAGTCGGTGTAGCGCACGCCCGGCTTGATGGTATCGATTAACGCCAGCTGGTGTTCATTGAGATCCTTAACCAACGCGGCAAAGTCGTTGTCACTTTTCGCCGAATAAGTGCGCGTCAGGTCAGCCGCATAGCCGTTGTATTCAGCACCGGCATCAATCAGGAAGCTGCGCATTTCGGCGGGCGGCTGGTGTTGCAGGGTAGTGTAGTGCAGAACTGCGGCATGCTCGTTAAGGGCAACGATATTGCCATAAGGAACTTCAGTTTCGCGATGCCCGGTGGCGCTAAGATACGCCATGCTGATATCGAATTCGCTCATGCCGGACAAGAATGCTTCCTGCGCCGCGCGATGCCCGCTAACCGCCAGCTTCTGGGCCTCACGCATGCACGCCACTTCATAGGCGGTCTTATAGGCGCGGTGGTAGTGCAGGTAATCCAGCACCGCCTTAGGATTAAGATGCTCGGCAGTGATCCCCAGCTGGAGTGCCGCGTTCTGAGAATAACCAATATACGCCACGCGCGACAGGTCGGCCGGCAGTTGACTGCGAATGTCATCGGGTTTTGCCAGCGGCAGCACCTGCACGTCTTGGGTCCAGAAGGCGTCGGGCAACGGTTCAACGCTGTGCCAATAGTCTACCGGTGAGTAGAACCACAGCTTAGGCGCACTAACGCCGTCCACCCACAGCCAGCAGTTAGGTACCTGCGTAACCGGCACCCAGGCCTTGAACTGGGGATTGACCTTGAATGGATAGTGGGAGTCATCGAGAAAAGTGCCCTGCAGCGCTCCGGAGTGGATCAGCAGAGCATCGAGTTGATTGCGTTGCAGTATTTCCAGCGCACGCGCCTGCAAAACGGCGATATGTTCTTTATAAAGCGTAGAGAGAGATTCCATCGACCTGTCCTTATCTGGATACATACGATTAATGCAAAACGATGCCGCATCTTATCACAGCATGCCCGTGCTCATAGCCCCGACGGCTTTGTGATCTTGTCTGCAAATATCAATCAGCCCATTTGCATTTAGTGAGCATCAAAACCACAATCCAATCATCTGGTCATACCAGATCATCATCGATGATTCAGGAGAGACACATGCTCTACCAAGGCGAAACACTACATCTGCACTGGCTCGAAGACGGCATTGCCGAGCTGGTGTTTGCTGCCCCAGGCTCCGTTAATAAACTGGATACCCAGACTGTCGCTAGCCTGGGGGAGGCCATTACCGTGCTGGAACAACAGCGCGAATTAACAGGGCTGTTGCTCAGCTCAGCCAAGTCGGCGTTTATCGTTGGCGCAGACATTAACGAGTTTCTATCGCTGTTCGCGGCACCGGCCGAGAAATTGCAAGACTGGCTAGGCTTCGCCAATGGTATTTTCAATCGCCTGGAAGATCTGCCAGTCCCGACCGTGTCGGCTATCAGCGGCTATGCCCTGGGCGGGGGTTGCGAATGCGTACTGGCTACCGATTTTCGTATCGCCACGCCCGATACCCGCATCGGCCTGCCTGAAACCAAACTGGGGATCATGCCCGGCTTTGGCGGCTCAGTGCGCTTACCTCGCCTGTTAGGAGCGGACAGCGCGCTAGAAATTATCGCCGCCGGTAAGGATGTCAGCGGCGACGAAGCGCTTAAAATCGGCCTGGTCGACGCGGTCGTCAGCGTTGAAAAATTGCATGAGTCTGCCCTAAGCACGCTGCGCCAGGCGATTGCCGGCAAGCTTGATTGGCAAGCCGCGCGCCGGCCCAAGCTGCAGCCGCTGAAACTCAGCCCGGTTGAAGCCGGAATGAGTTTCAGTGTAGCAAAAGGCATGGTGCTGCAAACCGCGGGCAAGCATTATCCCGCCCCGCTCACCGCGGTGAAAACCATTGAGGCTGCGGCAAGGCTCGGGCGCAATGAGGCACTGGTTCTGGAAACCGCCAGTTTTGTTACCCTCGCCCGCTCTCAGGAAGCCCGCGCTCTGGTTGGCATTTTCCTCAACGATCAGTTAATTAAAAGCAAAGCTAAAAAGCTGGCGGGCAACAACGGCAAACCCGAACAGGCGGCAGTATTGGGCGCGGGGATTATGGGCGGCGGCATTGCCTATCAGTCAGCGCTGAAAGGCGTGCCGGTGATCATGAAAGACATTAACGACAAATCGCTCCATCTGGGCATCAACGAAGCCGGAAAACTGCTTAACAAGCAGCTGGAACGTGGAAAAATCAGCGGATTAAAGATGGCGCAGATCTTGTCTACCATCCAGCCGACGCTGAGCTATAGCGGCCTCGAACGCGCACAAATAGTGATTGAGGCGGTGGTTGAGGATCCTAAGGTTAAAGCGGCCGTTTTGGCAGAGGCCGAAGCGCTGCTCGACGGCGGTGCCATTCTCGCCTCTAACACCTCAACGATCCCCATCGACACGCTGGCCGCGGCCTTAAAGCGCCCGGAAAACTTCTGCGGCATGCATTTCTTCAATCCGGTGCACCGCATGCCACTGGTAGAAATTATTCGCGGCAGCAAAACCTCGTGAACAAACCCTGTCGCGAGTGGTGGCCTTCGCTTCGTCGATAGGCAAAACGCCAATCGTGGTTAATGACTGCCCGGGATTCTTCGTCAACCGCGTGCTGTTCCCGTATTTTGCCGGCTTTAGCCTGCTGGTGCGCGACGGTGCGGACTTCACCCAGATTGATAAGGTCATGGAGCAACAGTTCGGCTGGCCAATGGGTCCCGCTTACCTGCTCGACGTGGTCGGTATTGATACCGCGCACCATGCACAGGCGGTAATGGCGCAGGGTTTCCCACAGCGGATGGCAAAAGACTATCGCGATGCGGTCGATGTGCTGTTTACGGCTCAACGTTACGGTCAGAAAAATCAGCGCGGTTTTTATCGCTACAGTGAAGACAGCAAGGGCAAGCCGCGCAAGGAGCAAGATCCTGAAGTAACGGCCCTGTTGGGTGCGGGCGATGTGCAGTCGGCTCAGTTTAGCCCGGAAGAGATTATCGCCAGGATGATGATCCCGATGATCAATGAGGTCGTACGTTGTCTGGAAGAAGGGATTATTGCCAGTCCGGCCGAGGCAGACATGGCGCTGGTTTACGGCATTGGCTTCCCGCCATTCCACGGTGGGGTGTTCCGCTATCTGGATAAAATAGGCAGCGCAAAGTACCTCGAGATGACCGAGCACTATGCTCACCTTGGCCCGCTATATCAGGCGCCTGCCGGACTGCGTCACAAGGCAGAAAGCAACGAAAGTTATTATCCACTGGCCGAACCCCTGGCTGAGATCAACACTGGCCGACAGGCTTAAGGACCGAAATCATGGAAAATGTCGTCATTATTGATGCGGTCCGCACGCCGATGGGTCGATCTAAAGGCGGAGCATTCCGCCATGTCCGTGCCGAAGACTTATCCGCGCACCTGATGCGTGCCGTGTTGGCACGTAATCCCGCATTAGACGCCAAACTGATAGACGATATCTATTGGGGCTGCGTGCAACAAACGCTGGAGCAAGGTTTTAACGTAGCGCGTAACGCCGCGCTATTGGCCGAGATCCCGCACAGCGTACCGGCGGTAACCGTTAACCGGCTATGCGGATCTTCAATGCAGGCGCTGCACGATGCCGCACGCGCTATCATGGTGGGCGACGCCGAAATTAGTTTACTCGGCGGCGTAGAGCATATGGGCCACGTGCCGATGAGTCACGGCGTTGATTTCCATCCCGGCCTGAGTCGTACCGTGGCGAAAGCCGCTGGAATGATGGGCCTGACCGCCGAGATGCTGGCCAAGATACACAATATCAGCCGCGAAATGCAGGACCAATTCGCCGCCCGTTCGCACCAGCGTGCGCATGCGGCTACGCTGGCCGGATATTTTGCCAACGAAATCGTCCCCACCTACGGCCATGATGCCAACGGCGGGCTATTTAGCCTCGACTATGATGAGGTGATCCGGCCTGAAACTACGGTTGCGGCGCTTTCTGCCCTGCGTCCGGCGTTCGACCCGCGTAATGGCACGGTAACCGCCGGGACGTCATCAGCCCTGGCGGACGGCGCGTCGGCGATGCTTATTATGAGCGGATCTCGCGCTAGCTCACTGGGCCTGAAACCGCGAGCTAAAATTCGCGCCATGGCGGTGGTCGGCTGCGATCCGTCAATTATGGGATATGGACCGGTGCCCGCCACGCGCCTGGCGCTGAAACGCGCCGGTCTTGCGGTTGAGGATATTGGCCTGTTCGAGCTAAACGAAGCCTTTGCCGCTCAGTCATTGCCGTGTATCAAAGATCTCGGCCTGATGGAAAGCATGGAGGAGAGAGTTAACCTTAACGGCGGCGCTATCGCCCTGGGCCACCCGCTGGGCTGCTCGGGCGCGCGTATCTCTACCACCTTGCTGAACCTGATGGAGCGTAAAGACGTGCAGTTTGGCGTCGCCACCATGTGTATCGGACTGGGTCAGGGGATTGCCACGGTGTTCGAACGCGTATAATCAGCTTAGATCTGGACATAAAAAAAGCGGGCTTGGCACCCGCTTTCTGTTTCAACCGAGGCCGTCTCAGCGATTTAGATAAAGGCAAAGGCATCGCCAAACATGCGATCTTCCAACGCGCCACGCTCGGCACAGAAGCGTTCACGAGCAACCTTAGCCATTTCGAAACGACCGGCGATATAGATGTCATGCTCGCTCAGCGATTCGAAATCCTGTAATACCGCGCTCAGCACGTTACCGCTTCTACCCTGCCATTCGTCTTCAAACTGCTCGACGACCGGGATCACTTTCAAATTGGGATGCACAACGCTCAGTGCTTCCAGCTCACCCAGGTCATACAGGTGCTTAAGCTCGCGGCCGCCCCAGTAGATAGAGATATCGCGATCCGGGTGCTGCGCCAGCTCTGTCACCAGGATAGAACGCACATAGGAGAAACCGGTACCGCCAGCGATCAGCACCAGAGGGCGGTCGCTGTCCTCGCGCAGCCAGGCGTCGCCGTGCGGCAAATCGACATTAATCGTCTGCTCTTTCAGAATACGATCCATCACCGCCATCGCATACAGGTTCATCTCGGAGGCACCAATATGCAGCTCGAGATAATTTTTTTCCGCCGGTACTGAGGCGATGGAGAACGGACGCTTATCGCGCTCGTCCATCACGACCATCAGATATTGACCGGCACGAAATGAAAAAGAGACATCAGGTTGCAGGCGAACCCGATAGACGGTGTCAGTTATGGCCTCAACTGAGGACACTTTACAGCTCATTATGGTCATGCGTTCCCTCTGAGGGTCATCAATCTACACGGATGATCAACGCGGCGGGCGACAAACCTCTGCCCCGTTAACCCGTCGATAGTAATTTATCAAGCCGGCTTATTTAGCATTGCCGGGCTTTTTATTGCTGAACACGTCCAGCTCGTCCCACATGGCATCAACGCGATCGCGCACCTTGGGATCCATCACGATAGGACGACCCCATTCGCGCTGCGTCTCACCCGGCCATTTATTGGTCGCGTCCATGCCCATCTTGGAACCCAGACCGGAAACCGGTGAGGCAAAATCCAGATAGTCTATCGGCGTATTCTCGACTAAAACGGTATCGCGGGCCGGATCCATACGGGTAGTAATCGCCCAGATCACGTCTTTCCAATCGCGTGCGTTGATGTCATCGTCGCACACAATAACAAACTTGGTGTACATAAACTGCCGCAGGAAGGACCACACGCCCATCATCACGCGCTTGGCGTGGCCGGCATACTGCTTCTTCATGGTCACGACGGCCAGGCGATAAGAACATCCCTCTGGCGGCAGATAAAAGTCTACGATTTCCGGGAACTGTTTTTTAAGGATAGGCACAAACACTTCATTTAGCGCCAAACCTAAAACCGCAGGCTCATCCGGTGGGCGACCGGTAAACGTTGAATGATAGATAGCATCCTTACGCTGGGTAATGTGCGTAACGGTAAACACCGGGAAGCTATCAATCTCATTATAGTAGCCCGTATGGTCGCCGTAAGGACCTTCCGGCGCCATTTCGCCCGGCTCAATATACCCTTCGAGCACGATTTCCGCGCTGGCCGGGACCTCGAGGTCGTTAGAAATACATTTGACCACTTCGGTTTTATTACCGCGCAGCAAACCGGCGAAAGCGTACTCTGACAGAGTATCGGGAACCGGCGTCACTGCACCAAGGATAGTCGCCGGATCGGCACCCAGTGCGACGGAAACCGGGAAACGTTTGCCGGGATTCTGCTGACACCATTCCTGGAAGTCTAGCGCACCGCCGCGATGGGACAACCAGCGCATAATCAGCTTGTTTTTGCCCAACACTTGCTGGCGATAAATTCCCAGATTCTGCCGCGGCTTGTGCGGGCCACGCGTGACCGTCAGGCCCCAGGTAATCAAGGGCGCTGCGTCTTCTGGCCAGCAGTGCATGACCGGAATGCGGGTCAGGTCGACATCATCGCCCTGCCAGACTTGCTCCTGGCACGGTGCCGAGCTGAGGCACTTGGTCGGCATGTTCAGCACTTGCTTAAACTTGGGCATCTTGTCGTAGAAGTCGCGGAATCCGCGCGGCGGTTCGGGCTCTTTCAGAAATGCCAGCAATTCGCCCACGTCACGCAGCGCGCTCACGTCCTCCTGCCCCATCCCCAGCGCAACGCGTTCGGGGGTGCCGAACAAATTGCACAGCACCGGCATGTTATAGCCTTTCGGATTTTCAAACAGCAGCGCTGGACCGCCCGCACGCAGGGTACGGTCGGCAATCTCGGTCATTTCGAGGTAGGGATCAACGGTCTGGGTGATACGTTTGAGATCACCCCGCTTTTCAAGCAAAGACAGGAAGTCACGCAGGTCACGATATTTCATACAAGGCACGTCATTATAAGTTTTGTTACCGAATTTAGAGAGCAGTATAAAGCCTGTCGGTCGCTATGGCTGCTTTTTTCAATTTTATGCACCATAAATCAGCCATCCACCGGCTTATTTCAGTCTATATAGCGGGCAACTTTATTAGCGACAGGTGAACGGCACAAGCGCATCAAGTGCTCGGGTGTCCTGATATTCCTGCGTCTCGTGGCCATGGCGGAAAACTTTAAACCCTTCGTTTCGCGCACTGTAATAGCTCAGCTCATTGCCCGATACGTGCAGCATGCTGCCCTCACGCAGTGCCACCACCGACTCGCTAGGGTTAACCGCGCAGAATTCGGCGATGCGTTCGTCGCGAGTCTCGCCCATATGACCGCTGATGTGTGCGTCGATATAATGCGGATTGATCTGTATCGGGAACAGCCCCAGCGCGGGCAGCACTACGGAATTACGCACCGGCATATCGTTGGTGGTACGAATGCTTGGCGTCGCCACGTTACAGCCCGCGCTCCAGCCGATATACGTGACTTCGCGTTCGCGCACGGCTCGCTGAATCGGCACAATCAGCCCCTTCTCATGCAGCATCTGGTTCAGCATCCAGGTATTACCGCCGCTCACCAGAATACATTGCGCCTGCTCGATGGCTTCGGAAGGGGTGCCCGCATGATGAATACTGCTCACCTTGATACCCAGCGCCTGTTCAAGCTCCAGCGCCTTGGCGTCATAGTCGCTGCGGATCAGCGCGTAGGGGATCAGCACCGCTGAAGTGATATTTCTGGCCTTAAAGTTCGCCTTAATCTGCTCATGGGCATAACCTAAGGGTTGGCTGTCGCTTGAAAGCTTACCGTTACTGAGTAAAAACAACTCCATTATTTTCTCCGAAGATTTTGATTAATCTGAATGTTAGCATTACGAGTGGTGAGGGACCGTACAACGGCTATTTATCCCTTAAGGCATTTGTTATTCTCAACGTGTTAGTCACGAGGAAAATGAAAAATGGAAAGCTGGTACTTACTGTATTGCAAACGAGGTCAACATATTCGTGCCCAAGAACACCTTGAGCGTCAGCAGGTTAAGTGCCTGATACCGACGATCAAGCTGGAAAAAATGGTGCGTGGCCGCCGGACAATGGCAGATGAGCCTCTGTTTCCAAACTATATGTTTATCACATTTGATCCTGAAAAAATCCATACCACCACCATTAGCGCAACTCGCGGTGTTAGCCACTTTGTCCGTTTTGGACACCTGCTCGCCACGGTCAATGCTGATGTTATCGAACAAATAATTCAGCAACCGCCTACCGACGTTCGCGATCCCGAAACGCCGCACGAGGGCGATCAGGTGCTAATTATCGACGGTGTCTTTGAAGGACTTCAGGCGATTTATACCGAACCTGACGGCGAACGACGCTCTCACCTGCTGCTTAATTTATTGAACAAACAGGTTAAACAAAGCGTCTGCAATACCGAGTTCCAAAAAATTTGATTGCCACTTTCTACAGCTTAAATAGCCGACGGGCATTGTCGTCGGTTGTTTTTGCCAGCCAGTTCGCCTCTTCCCCTTTACCACGCCACTGCGCAACCTGCTTCACGATATGCGGCAGAAAACTCGGTTCATTGCGACGATTCTTGGGCTTATTCTCCATGTCTCGCGGCAACAGGTAAGGCGCGTCGGTCTCCAGCAGCAAGCGCTCAAGCGGGATGAGCGGGAGCATCTCACGCAACTCCAGCCCGCGACGTTCGTCGCATACCCAACCGGTGATGCCGATTGATAGCCCCAAAGACAGGTAATGCGCTAACTCTTGACGCGTGCCGGTGAAACAGTGCACCACCGCGCCGGGTAAACGAGGAAGCCACGGCTCCAGCAGTGCGGCAAATCTTTGATGAGCATCGCGGCAGTGCAGAAAAACCGGCAACTCCAACTCGGCGGCTAAAAGCAACTGGGCGCTAAAAGCCGCCTCCTGCTCCTCTGGCGTCGAGAAGTTACGATTAAAATCCAGACCGCATTCACCAATAGCGACGACGTTAGGTGCCGCAGCCAGTGTGCGTATTGCTTGCTCGACCTCGGCATTCCAGCTGCTTGCCCGATGAGGATGCACGCCCGCCGTCGACCAGCAGAAACCTTGGTGGTCCGCGGCCATCGCCTGCGCCTGTTGGCTTTCTTCCAGTGAGGTTCCCGTAATCAACATACCGGTTAACCCGGCCTGTTTGGCACGTTCAACCACGGCATCGCGATCTTTATCGAATTGATTACTGGTTAAATTTAGGCCGATTTCAAACATAGGGCTCTCTCAAAAACAGAAACCGCCCAACGGGGCGGTTTTGAAATTCAAATCTTGATGTTTACGACGCGTCGGATCCGCTATCGACATCCTCTTCGCGCGCGTTGCGTCCTTTACCCACATAGTAACGGGCACAGAACACGCCGATCTCAAACAGAATATACATCGGGATCGCTAACAGCGTTTGCGAGAATACGTCCGGCGGTGTCAGCAGCATCGCCACAACGAAAGCGCCGACCAACACGTATGGGCGTTTTTTGCGCAGATCGGCTGGGGTTGTTACCCCGGTCCAACACAGCAGAATAATCGCGATCGGTACCTCAAACGACACCCCGAAGGCCATAAATATGGTCATGACGAAATCGAGGTATTTATTGATATCCGTTGCAATCTCAACGCCCGCCGGTGCTGTTTTCGCGAAGAAGGCGAACGCCAGTGGGAACACCAGGAAATAGGCGAAAGCCATGCCGAGATAAAACAGCGCCGAGCTCGAAAACAGCAGCGGCATCATCAGACGACGTTCATGCTTGTAGAGCGCGGGTGCGATAAAACCCCACACCTGATACAGGATGAAAGGCGCCGAGACAAACACCGAGACAATCATGGTGAGCTTAATCGGCGTGAAGAACGGCGAAGCGACATCCGTGGCAATCATGCTCGCGCCCGCCGGCATGACTTTAATCAGCGGAGCGGACACCAGGTCATAGATATCATTGGCAAAATAGACCAGAGCCAAAAACACCACCACGACGCAAATAATGGAATTCAGCAGGCGCTTACGCAGTTCTATCAGATGGCTGATAAGCGGTTGTGTATCGTCAACAGCCATGTTTAGCGATCATCCGTTGTTGGTGAAGAAGGGGCTGAGTTTACCGCAGGTTGGCTTTCGGCGGCGGTTGCCGGCCTACCGGCTGGAGCAGACGCAGCGTTAGGCTGAGCCGACGATTGTGCTACCGCTTCCGCCGCTGGCTTGGCTTCCGGCCGTGCAGCAGGCTCTTTTGAGAGTACCACCGCGGGTTGAACCGCGGGAGTCACCGCAGGTTGTGCAACAGGCTCTGGCTCTGGCTCTGGCGCTGGCGCCACGGCCGGAGAAGCCGCAACGTGATCGGCCGAAGCCGGAGAAATACCTTCATCATAATGAGCTTCATCATCTTTGAGCAGCGGATTATGAATGGTATTTCCCTCGGTCGCATCGGCTATTGCCTTGTCACTTGGACTGAGGTTTTCATGAATAGAACGCTTCATGGAAGATGCCGCCTCTTTCAAATCATCGATAGACGATTTGATTTCTGGCGATAAGTTCTTCAACCCTGCCTCTTCGGCTTTCTTCAGACTGTCCTGCAATTCTTGCAGTTTAAATTCTTGATTCAGCTCGTTTTGCACCGACGCTGCCATCGAGCGTAATGTGCGGATCCAGCCCGCAACCGTTCTTACCGCAACCGGTAAACGTTCTGGCCCGAGGACGACCAAACCAATAACGAACACCAGTAATAGTTCACTAAACCCAATGTCAAACACGGCTTATACCTGCTCTTTGTTTTGACTCTTAGTTTCTTCTGCTTTCGATTCCGGCTTACTGCCCTCAATAGACTTGGCCGAAAAATCTGCATCAGACCCGGTTGTTTCATTTTCTTTACGTGCCTTGGCGGCATCGTCATCGTTCATGGCTTTTTTAAAGCCCTTGATAGACGCGCCAAGATCGCCACCGAGACCACGCAGCTTCTTGGTACCGAACAGCAGTACCACAATTACCGCTATGACCAGCCAGTGGGTAAGGCTAAATGCACCCATGGTATTCACCTCAATTTAAAAAGAATTAATAGTTGTCGCAGAGACGACGCATAACTTCAATTATAGATTTTGTGCTTACTCGGTCTTACTGGTTCGTTTCCATCCGAAAATCCAGGCGACCACCCCACCAGCTACAAGCCATGCGGGATAAACTTCAATTTTGCCCAGCATAAGTACGGCGCCGCTAATCAGCAGCACGGCGCCAATACCCAAAAGAAATTGGGATTGGACTTCACGCACCGATTGCTTCTCAAGCCGATGAGTAAGCTTTTCAATGTTGTGCTGCATCAGCTGCTGCTGTTTTAGGCTGTTATAGACCAGTTCAGGAAGCTCAGGGAGTTTCTCAATCCAGAACGGCGCCCTGTCTTTAAACGCTCGCACCATCGCCGGTAAGCCAATCTGATCTTTGATCCAACTTTCCAGGAACGGCTTGGCCGTGGTCCACAGATCCAGCTGCGGATAAAGCTGCCTGCCGAGGCCTTCAACGTAAAGCAGGGTTTTTTGCAGCAACACCAGCTGCGGTTGAACCTGCATGTTAAAACGTCGAGCGGTATTAAACAGGTTCAATAACACGTTACCGAAGGAGATTTCTGCCAACGGTTTTTCGAAAATCGGCTCACATACGGTACGGATGGCAAACTCGAATTCTTCAACGTTGGTGTCAGGCGGAACCCAGCCAGAGTCAACGTGCAGCTCGGCAACCTTGCGATAATCACGGTTGAAGAAAGCAATAAAGTTCTCAGCCAGATAGCGTTTATCTTCTTTGTTGAGCGATCCAACTATGCCGCAATCTATGGCTATGTAGCAAGGATCTTCCGGCGTTTCATAGCTAACAAAAATGTTGCCTGGGTGCATATCTGCATGGAAAAAGCTGTCGCGGAATACCTGAGTGAAAAATACCTGCACGCCGCGCTCGGCCAGCACCTTCATATTGGTGCCCTGCTTCTCCAGCGTAGCGACGTCTGAAATTGGGATACCGTAGATGCGTTCCATCACCAGTAAACGTTCGCGGCAGTAGTCAGAATAGACTTCTGGCACATACAACACGGGATCGTTTTCGAAGTTTCTACGCAGCTGAATAGCGTTAGCCGCTTCACGCAGCAGGTTCAGCTCATCCAGCAGGGTCTTTTCATATTCGCGGACCACTTCACGCGGACGCAGGCGGCGACCGTCGGGCAGCAGTTTGGAAACCCAACCCGCCAGGCGGGCCATCAGGCGAGTATCGGCCTTGATGATCGGCATAATGTCCGGGCGGATAACCTTAAGCACGACCTTCTTGCCGTTTTCTTTCAGGACAGCGGTATGGACCTGAGCAATGGAGGCGGAAGCCAGCGCATTCTGGTCAAAATCATCGAACCAGGTTTCAATCGGTCCGCCGAGTGCCAGCTCGATGTGTTTGCGGGCCAGCGCACCGTCGAACGGGGCAACGTGGTCTTGAAGCAGAGCAAGTTGGTCGGCAACGTGAGGGGGAAACAGGTCGCGGCGGGTTGAAAGCATTTGGCCAAACTTGATCCATACCGGACCGAGTTCTTCGAGCGCCAGTCGCAAACGGGTACCCAGCAGTTGGTCTTTATGGCGGAACGGGATCCAGAAGAACAGATAGCGCCCGAGCCTTAAGGGCAGCGTCAGTTTAATCTTCGGGATCAGTTCATCGAGGCCATAGGTGAGGAATACCCTGATGATCAGGTACAGGCGTCGCATTTCACCTGGAGTCATGCCTTCCCTCCCAGTAGTTTATTCAAGCGCGCTTCCAGCGCGTTGGCCTGACGCTCGATAGCGGAAACCTCATCGTTAAACCAGGCAGCTTCGAGCGCGCCCGGCGCCAGTTTCCACTCTTCGGTCAGGGCCTGAGCGAGCTGGCCCTGATGTTTCTTAACGCCGGTGGTCAGGAAACGAAAACTACCCACCACTGCCTGGCTAATGCCCTGCGCCGCAATATCGCCAATGTAAGGCGCCAGCAACTCTGCGGGCTCCCACTCGGACATATCCATTAGCGCAGCAAACTGCTGCACGACCTGAATATCGCCTTCGACATTTAACTCGCCGCTGCGAATAAGCGGGGCAAGCTGTTGACGGTCGCGCAGTTTTCGCAGCGTAGCAAGGCGGGCGATGACCGTGCAGTCTGCACTGCCGTCCCACTGTCCCACTACGTCAATTTTTTGCTCACTGAAGATTAGCGTCAGCGGTGAACTCAGTTCCTGCAACTCGATACGCAGCACTTTGCCCGCCAGACGAAGCCTTGCGGCTTTCATACTGCGATCCTTAAACAGCAACTGATTAAGGGCGGTTTCAACGGCAGCGGTCAATAACGGCGTCAACAACATCGGCATTTCCATATCAGAACTTGAAACCTCGGTGCAGCGCAACGATGCCGCCGGTGAGATTGTTATAGGTCACGTTCTCGAAGCCCGCGTCCGACATCATATCTTTCAGGGTTTCCTGATCGGGATGCATACGAATAGATTCTGCCAGGTAGCGATAGCTCTCAGCGTCCTGCGCCACCAGCTCACCGATCCTTGGCAAAATATGGAATGAATAGGTGTCGTATGCCTTGCTCAACGGGGCAATCAGCGGCTTGGAGAACTCCAACACCAGCAGACGACCGCCCGGCTTCAACACGCGGAACATTGAGCGCAGCGCCTTCTCTTTTTCGGTCACGTTACGCAGGCCGAAAGAAATAGTGATGCAGTCGAAATAATTATCAGGGAAAGGCAGGGCTTCGGCATTGGCCTGCACATAGCTGACATTGCCGACGATGCCGTTGTTGCGCAGCTTTTCGCGGCCCATTTTCAGCATCGAGTCGTTGATGTCGGCCAGGACCACTTCGCCCTGCTCACCCACCAGGCGGGAGAACTTGGCGGTTAAATCACCGGTGCCGCCTGCCAGGTCTAACACGCGCTGACCGCGGCGCACGCCGCTACAGTCGATAGCATAACGCTTCCAGATACGATGAATACCGAATGACATCAGGTCATTCATCAGGTCATATTTCGCGGCCACGGAGTGAAAGACTTCAGCTACCATCTCTACTTTATTGTTTTTGGCTACGGTACGAAATCCAAAGTGTGTAGTTTCTGATGAATCTACATTTTCCTGCGTCTGCTTTTCCATGTTTCTGCCTGCTTATTCAGTATATCGCCTGGGGCAAAGTGTATCAGAACCCCGGGGAAAGCCCCATCACCGATGCGATTGTCGCCGCACGCCGTGATCAAGGGGCGGAATTATTGTTCACTCTCTGAGCAAAACCCATTAAAAAGGTTTAGAGGCGGCGACCATCGCGTCGGTGGACCGGCCCTCCTGGTCATTGAGTGGGGCGGTTTCTGTCGATAAATGCGCACTCTGGTGAGCCTGGCTTTCAGCGTCCAGGTCGTCAAGAGATGCCTGATACTCTGGGTCATCTTCCGCACTCGCCTGCTCGGCCAGTGTCGGACTGATCGGTCGTTTAATTTCAACGCCTAATGCTCTGAAACCTTCAACCTGGCCGATAAGATTACCACGGCCTTGAGCAAGTTTGTTCATTGCAAGCCGATAACTTGTCTGCGCTTTATCGAGACTTTGACCCATCGACTGCATGTCATCGACGAACAGGCGAAGTTTGTCATACAGGCGAGCGGCGCGGTCGGCTATGCGCTTGGCGTTCTGACTTTGATGCTCGTAGCGCCACAGGTTGCTGATGGTCCGCAGCGCCACCAGCAGAGTGGTTGGGCTGACCAGCATAATATTGTGATTCAATGCCTCACTGATAAGCTCGGGTTCGCGGTCAATAGCCACTAGAAAAGCCGGTTCGACGGGAATAAACATTAGCACATAATCGAGGCTACGCAGGCCGGGTAACTGCTGGTAATCCTTGCGGCCAAGCAGGCGAATGTGGCCTCGTACGGAGGCGATGTGCTCGCTAAGCGCCGCTTGACGCTCGAGGTCGTCTTCACTGTTAAAGTAACGCTCGTAGGCCACAAGCGACATTTTGGCGTCGATCACCACGTCCTTATTTTGCGGCAATCGCACCACTACGTCCGGCTGCATGCGGCTATTATTTTCCGTTTGCACGCTGACCTGAGTGTGATACTCGTATCCTTCGCGCAGGCCCGAGGCCTCAAGCACGCGGCTCAGCACTACCTCACCCCAGTTACCCTGAGTTTTATTATCCCCTTTCAGCGCCTTGGTCAGGTTCAGCGCCTCGCGGGCCATTTGGGCATTGAGCTGTTGCAAGCTGCGGATCTCGTGGGTCAACGTGTGGCGCTCACGCGCCTCCTGACCAAAGCTGTCCTGCACCTGACGACGAAAACCGTCGAGCTGTTCGCGCAGCGGCAGCAGCAGTTTATCGAGGCTTTGCTTGTTTTGTTCATCGGCGCGACGGCCGTTTTGCTCGAAAATACGGTTGGCAAGGTTTTCAAACTGAGTATTCAGCCGCTGCTCGCTGTTGACCAACAGCCGCTGTTTTTCCTCGGCCGCCATGCGAGTTTCATCGAGCCGCGTCACGACTTCGCGCAGCTCGGCTTCCTGAGCGCTGTTAATTTCACGCTGTGCTCGCAGCTCCTGATCCAGCTGCTGACACTCGTTTTTCCAGTGCGCCAGCAGTTGCAGCTTTTCGGCGCTGGCCGCCTGAGCACTGTGCAGGGCACGCATTTCAAGCTCGCTTTCACGCTGCCGCTGTCGGGCCTGAATCTGTTCACCCTGCAGCGCATTTTTCTCATCCAGAAGCTGCGCCTGTGCCTGTTCAAGCAGCCTGTACCGGGTATCACTGTCGGCCTGCACCCGCTGCTGGCGCATGCTGGTAATCAGCCAGCCCAGTAAAAGGCCAATCAGACCTGCACCCGCCGCGTAAATGATGCTGATATCCACGGATATTCCCCTGTATAAGTCTCTTGATGGTCAAGTTAAATGCATACTGTATGGATGTCCAGATGCTTTTAAATCCCCGGCCGATACTTTGCGAGACGTCTCCAGAAAAATGGCTCGAAACCGGCTATTAGCCTGAGTCATGACCTCGTTAAAACCACCGACTCAGCCATTGGATGCCAAACGCACCGGGTGCCAGGATCCCAAAACCCCACACCAGCGCCGAGGTAAAGTTTGCTAGTTGAAAATAGCGCTGCGGCATACCGCAAATGCCCGCCACCAGCGGCACAACCGCGCGCAACGGTCCGAAAAATCGGCCAATAAACGCGCCAAACATGCCCCAGCGTTCAAAGAAGGCGTGTCCGCGCACCAGCATGTGCGGGTGCTTCTTAAACGGCCAAATATGCGGCACGCTGTCGCGGTAGTGAGAGCCAATCCAGTAGGATAGCCAGTCGCCAAAAAATGCCCCGGCGGCCGCCCCGGCAAAAATTGGCCAGAACGGGATCCCCGCCTCGCCAATCAGCGCCCCCACGCCGAGGAGGATAACCGTAGCGGGCAGCAGTAATGACAGGAAGGCCAGCGACTCGCCAAAGGCCAGGAAAAAAGCGATCGGAGCAGCCCAGGCCTGATGCTGGCGGACAAAATCCGTTACGTAATGAATAACTTCAGTGATGCTCAACGATTACCGCCTCTGTTTGCCAATCAAATAGTGTGTCGTATGTTCTGATATTTACGGTCAGGTTATCTCAACCCAACCTTAACAGAAGGCCTATTCCAGATAATGACTACGCAGTTCTTCACGCACTTCGGCGGTTAAGCCGTACTCTTGTTCCAGCCAGTTATCGGTCGTGCCATAAAGGTCGGTAATCGCCCCCAGTGCGGTATCGATAAACAGCTCTTTCACCGACAGCACGTATTCAAACTTCTTCACCGCCGCCGGCGGCATATTGGTCGACACAGCGTCTAGCAACTCTTCGCGAAAAGGCGCTAAGGTCTTGTCGGTTAATAAATAATCTTCTTT
Organism: uncultured Gammaproteobacteria bacterium; assembly: GCA_963742005.1. Lineage (GTDB taxonomy): Bacteria > Pseudomonadota > Gammaproteobacteria > Enterobacterales > Enterobacteriaceae > Rouxiella. The sequence goes on from CAVUKG010000003.1 coordinate 32,683, forward strand.
TACCGTAGCCAGATCCGCGCCCAAAGCCAGCAAGACTAACGCCGAACCGATGCCGGTCCGGTCTTTACCCACCGCACAGTGCTGCACTATCGCGCCACTGTCAGGCTGGCGCAGCAGGCTGACCAGCGCCTTATAAGCCTCGTTGTTAAACGGCAAGCGACGATAAAGCCCCAGCATGAACTCTTGAGGATCAAATTTTGTCAGCGTTTCGACCGTCAGATCTGCAAGATTAGCGTTAGCCTCATCACCCGGAGGATTAGCAGGCCGGTGGTGATATTCACACTGACTCCACAGAACATCGGGCTGGGCTTCGACCTCTTCCTCATCGCGATAGTCAACGACATGGCTGACGGGAATACGGCTCAAAAAATCGGTGTCTTTTTCTGTCAGACCGTCTAAAGAGCCGGAACGAAAGAGCAAACCGCGCTTGATGCGACGGCCATCGGCCATCCCGTTGCCACCGAGGTCACGAAAATTGATGCCGCCCTCAAGGGGAACCAGCGAAGGATGAAGTAAAATATTTGCCGACATGGGCGCCTCTATAATCAGACAGTTCAAAGGTGAAACCATACCAGATAGGCCGCTGAAGATAAAAAATGGGCCACCGATTGGCAGCCCATACTTTGTAAACAGTTAATGCCTGACGAGTAGATGACCCGCCTTGGTTACGTTTAAATCAGGCGACGCGCGGCCTCAACTACGATCTTAACTGCGTGACTCTCGGTCTGCTTCATGGTCTCGGCATTAGGAATTTCTTGCTGGGTGCGGTTTACGATTACGCCCGCCACCATCCCGGCGCGCAGGCCCTGGCTCGCACACATGGTCAGCAGGGTTGCGGACTCCATCTCATAGTTCATTACGCCCATTTCCTGCCACTCCTGCATCGATTCTTTAAACCGACGGACTACGCGCCCCGAATAGGTGTCGTAACGCTCCTGGCCGGGGTAGAAAGTGTCGGAAGACGCGGTGACGCCGATATGCAGATTAGCACCGACGGCTTTCGAGGCCTCAACCAGCGCGGTGGTGCAGGCGAAATCGGCCACGGCCGGGAACTCTAACGGCGCGAAATGCAGGCTGGCACCGTCAAGGCGGACTGCCGCCGTAGTGACCAGCACGTCCCCGACGTTGATATGCGGCTGGATTGCCCCGGTGGTGCCAATACGCAAGAAGGTGCGAATACCCAGCTGGGCCAATTCTTCCACCGCGATAGAGGTTGATGGCCCGCCGATGCCGGTAGAACAGACGATGACCGATTTGCCGTCCAGCTCCGCCCGCCAGGAGGTAAACTCGCGATGTGACGCCAGGCGTACCGGGTTCTCCATCAGACTGGCTATTTTTTCTACCCGCTCAGGATCCCCTGGTACAATGGCCAGAGTGGCGCCCTGTAGGCTGCTTTTGGTCAGGCCAAGATGGAAAACGTCAGACTGAGACATAACTTAACTCCTTTTGAATTCGGTCATTTTTCACCAGCATAATATCCCCTTACTCTATCGCTGATTGCAGCTTAATTTTGTGACATGAGTCGCTAAGCAATACTACAATTACCATCAATTACATTTTTAATGTGATAGCAATCACAAATTATCCGGCAATTTACCCACCTTTCCTCTGTTAAACCCGTTGCGCGCCTGGCTAAAAGGTCAGTTTTCATTCGTCTAAGCATTTTTTACACAAGGTGCGGACCGATGACAGGCTATGGTTATTGCTGTGATGAATTTATGGCTTATATTTAGCAACTGAGTCTTTATTTCGAAAATCCGATCCACCGTCTATGAAAGAAAAGTACCTACCCTGCATGGAGACTGCAATGAAGACTGATGACTCAATACAATTAAAACAAGCACCTGAAAGCTTCTCCCCTGCCGTTACGCCGGTATCCGCCACCACTATTCATACTGATACCGAAGGCCTGCACGCGGGCGAAACCACGATCCCCTCGCAGGGGGAAAATCTCCCTGCCTATCTGGCAAGACCGGCCGAATACGTTGGCAAACTGCCGATCGTCTTAGTGGTGCAAGAGATCTTTGGCGTCCATGAGCACATCCGTGATTTGTGTCGCCGACTGGCAAAAGAGGGATATTTGGCTATCGCGCCGGAGCTTTATTTCCGTCAGGGTGACGCTGCCGACTATACCGAGGTCAGTGAACTACTGGAGAAGTTGGTCAGTAAGGTGCCTGACACTCAGGTGCTGGCAGATCTGGACCACACCGCGCACTGGGCGGCGCAGCACGGCGGCGACGCCAGTAAATTAGCCATTACCGGCTTCTGCTGGGGTGGCCGCATTACCTGGCTATACGCCGCCCATAGCCCGCAGCTCAAGGCTGGGGTCGCGTGGTACGGTAAATTAGTCGGCAATAAAACATTGAGTACGCCGACCCATCCTGTCGATGAAGCGGTTGATTTGACGGCGCCAGTATTGGGCCTGTACGGCGGCCAGGACAGCGGCATTCCGCAAGACAGCGTGGAAAGCATGCGTCAGGCAATTCGCGCCGCCAATGCGAATGCTGAAATCGTGGTTTATCCCGATGCGGGCCACGCGTTTAACGCCGACTATCGCCCGAGCTATAATGCCGAAGCTGCCGCAGACGGTTGGCAACGCATGCTGGCGTGGTTTGCCAAATACGGCGTGAAGTAACTTTTCGCCGCGCATTTGCAGCAAAAAAAGGCCCTGTAGCGATCCCGCTCAGGGCCTTTTTATTATTTGTCGACTGCGGAGTTATGACTGATTTGGCTGACCGTTAGAAGCACTAAGACCGCCATCGACCGGCAAGTTTACGCCGGTAACAAAGCGCGCGTCATCGCTGGCCAGGAAGGCAATAACCGACGCAATCTCTTCCGGTTCGGCTCCACGGCCCAGCGGAATTCTCTCGGCAAACTTCGCCAGCAGCGCTTTGTTTTCTTTGATATCTCCGGCCATGTCGGTCAGCGTCAGGCTTGGACAAACTGCGTTAACGCGTACACCTTCAGCGCCGTGGTCCAACGCCAGAGCGCGGGTAAAGTTGGTCACCGCGCCTTTGGCAGCATTGTAGAAACTCATCCCCCAGTCGCCGCCCAGACCCGACACTGAGGAGACATTAACGATATTCCCTTTGCTCTTTTTCAGCGCATCAATGAAGAAACGCGTGGCATAGAACACGCCGCTAACGTCGATATCGAGGATTTTCTTCCAGTCTTCGATGCTGGCTTCATTGACCTTGCCCTGCACCACAACACCGGCATTGTTGACTAACACATCAACGCGGCCAAACTTGTCCAACACCGCTTTCGCCAGTGTTTCAACCTCGTGCGGATTGGAAATATCGGCGACATGCAGATAGTAATCGCGACTTTCGAGCGTTTTGGCGACCTTGGCCAATTTGTCTTCGGTGCGTCCGACCAGCACGACGGTAGCGCCCTCGGCGGAAAAGCGCTGTGCCGTTGCCGCGCCCATACCAGAACCCGCGCCTGTCACGACCACCACTTTATCTTTAAATCGGCTCATTGTTGTCTCCTTACGGTTACTGAATCATTGATCGACCATTGCCGAAACAGCTTACTCCTTTCAGCCTAGTCAAAAATCCCGGCTTTCGGTACAGATTGGCAAAATTAGTCGGTACAGAAACGCGCAGGGCGAGAGATGTCGGGGGATACAGGGCCGTAAGAAAGAGGTTACAAAATACTAATGGCGGCTAAAAAACCAAGAGCGCGAGCGATTATTGCCATTTTAAGGCGCATTTAGCCATCCAGATGTTTACACATCCATAATCCGCAGGTACTGTATAATCCACTCGCGCAAATTATTCATAGTGACGGTGAAGGATACTCATGATCGAACTGAAACACCTGCGGACGCTGCAAGCGCTGCGCAACACCGGCTCTCTCGCCGCCGCCGCCGCACAGCTACACCAGACCCAATCGGCCCTGTCGCACCAGTTTAGCGATTTGGAGCAGCGTCTCGGTTTCAGACTCTTTGTGCGTAAAAGCCAGCCACTGCGCTTTACGCCGCAGGGGGAAATCATGCTGCAACTGGCGGAGCAGGTGTTGCCACAAATTCAGCAGGCGCTGCAGGCTTGTCAGGAGCCGCAGCAGACTTCGCTACGCATCGCCATTGAGTGCCACAGCTGTATTCAGTGGCTGACGCCCGCGTTGGATGCTTTCCATAAAGCCTGGCCTCAGGTATTGATGGACTTTAAGTCTGGCGTGACCTTCGACCCACAACCGGCTTTGCAACAGGGCGAGCTGGATATCGTCTTGACCTCCGACATTCTCCCGCGCAGCGGTCTGCACTATTCGCCAATGTTTGATTTTGAGGTGCGGCTAGTGCTCGCGCCAGATCATCCATTGGCGAGTAAAGAGGTCATTTTGCCGGAAGATTTAAGCAACGAGATCTTGATGATTTATCCGGTCCAACGTCAACGCCTTGATATCTGGCGGCACTTCTTACAGCCAGCCGGGGTGAGTCCGGTATTGAAGAATGTGGACAATACCCTGCTGTTGATCCAGATGGTCTCGGCTCACATGGGCATCGCCGCACTGCCGCACTGGGTAGTCGAGAGCTTTGAGAAACAGGGACTGGTGGTAACCAAAACCCTGGGCGACGGGCTGTGGAGTCGCTTATATGCCGCCGTGCGCGATGGCGAGCAGCGTCAGGCGGTCACCGAGGCGTTTATCCGCTCGGCGCGCCAGCACGCCTACGATCACCTGCCTTTTGTGCGCGACGCCTCTCGTCCCGGGATTTCTTCTGCTGCCAGAACGGTGGCCGCACCGCGGGAAGCCTGAGGCCCTTACTCGGGCGGCTCAGGCTTAAAAGACGGCTAGATGCTCACCCTTCGCTGAGCGATAAGCATGACCAGCGCCGCGATAGAAACGGCGATAAGAGTCGCCGCGAGCAGGGTAAAGCTGAGGCTCATGCCAGAAATATCAATCAGATACCCGGTGGCAACGGGAAGCAGTCCTGCCGGAATATAGGCGCCAATATTTAGCAAGGCGTTGGCTTCGGCGCGGCGGTCGGCGGCAACATTTAACGACAACAGCGTCAAACCGCCTAACTGCCCCAGTCCCTGAGCGGCACCTGCGGCCAGCGCGGCGATGAAAACAGTCTTTACTCCCCCGCCGTGCAGTGTCATTACAATACTCAGCATCGCCACAATCAGCGCGGTACCGCTAATATAAAACACGCGGCTAAGCGGCTGCTGGCGACATAAAATCTGCGCCCCGACGCCTACCGAGAACATCATGCAGGCCATGACGCCCGCTATCACCGGGCTGCCGGCGCTGGAATAATGAGCCAATAGAATCGGACCTAACGACAGCATAAACGAAGTGGCAGTCAGGCCCGGTGCAAAGAACATTACGCCCATCAGCAGGTGAAAAAGATGGCTCTTCGCCATTGAAGGCAAACGCAGCGGGCGCGGAGCCGTGGGGATTTTCTGTACCGCCGGCAGGCGGAGAGCAATCACCATCGCGCTAAGCTGCACCAGCAGCTCTACCGCAAATACGCTAAACACCGGATGCGGAATAAAACGCACGATCGCTCCGCTCATCACCGGTCCTAATCCTGCCCCACCCACCATCGCTATCGACGCCACGAGCGCGGCCTGACGTTTACGACTTTCGCCGCCGGCGTCCACCACGGCGGCCATGCTGGCTGTGACGGTGATCCCCACCGCAATGCCGGTCAGAAAACGCGCCGCAAACAGGGAATAAATTGATTGGGCACTGATAAAACACAGGCAGGCTAGTATCGCGGCAATCAGCCCGGGTACGATCACCGCCCTGCGCCCGAGACGATCGGCAAGCTGTCCGGCCACCAGCAAGGTCATTACCAAGGCCAAAATATAGCAGGCAAAAATCAGCGTTAAGGTGCCGGAAGAAAAGCCAATTTGCTGCTTCCAGTGGATATAGAGCGGCGTTGGCGCATTGGATAGCATAAATACGGCGACCACCAGCCATGCAGATTGCACCAGGCGGCGCGGCGAAAAGTCCGGTATATCCCGTTTTTCGGGATTGATGAGGCTTTCGGCCGGTAAAGACTGCGACATGAATTTTTCCTGTGATTAAACCGCTGAAAACACTGTTCAGCCTGTAGGTCAGGATAATGCTAAAAACATAGAAGAAAAATAGGCTAAAATTCTCAACATATCGGACATAAATGTCTTAAATAAGAAGAGCCATCATGAGCAAGCTGAGCGGGATCGAGATTTTTGTACAGGTTGCCGAGACGCGCAGCTTTTCTACCACGGCGAAACAGCTGGGCGTTTCCTCGTCGGCGGTGGGAAAAAGCATTGCTCGACTCGAAACACGTCTCTCGGCGCAGCTGTTTTATCGCAGCACGCGCAGCATTACCTTAACGACCGAAGGCGCACAGTATCTGGAACGCTGCCGCCGCATTCTGGCCGAGGTCGAAAGCGCCGAGCTTGAGCTGATGGAAAGCCACCGAGCGCCGCAGGGATCGTTAAAAATAAGTTTGCCGTTTGTCGATGTTATCGCGCTGCCGTTAATCGGCGGCTTTATGCAACATTACCCCGAGATTCAGTTAGATATCGATATGACCGATCGTATGGTCGATATCATCGACGAGGGATTTGACGCGGTGATCCGTACCGGAACGCCGGTAGATTCACGGCTGAAATCGCGATTCCTGGGCGGTTATCAGCGCCTAATCGTCGCCTCACCGGCCTATTTAGAACAGCGGGGCCTGCCGCAGCAGCCCATCGATTTAATGCAGCACGCCTGCCTGATGCACAAGTATCCGAGTACCGGCCGCATTGAACAGTGGACAGGCACCATCGATGTCTCCGAGTTGCCCGCTGCGATGATCTGCAACACCAATCGAGTGATCATCGATGCCGCGCTCAAGGGGCTAGGCATTGCCTGCCTGCCGGAATACCAGGTGCGGGAGGCTATACAACAGGGTGGTTTGCTGCCGCTTTTGCCCCACCTGCCCGCGGCTGAAAACGGATATTGGGCACTGTGGCCGGTGAGCAAGCACGTGACGCCAAAACTGCGCGCATTCATCGATTATCTGGTGGAATATTTTGCCAATAATCCGCTCAGCCGCTAGCGTTGCGCGAAGTTAGGGCGGCTCTGAAAATCATCCTCTCACCGTGCTAATGAAGTAAACTTAAGGTAAGAGTAATTAGAGGAAGAGCAAGCCATGAAAACTGTTCAACGCATGTTAGCCGGATTAACGGTGATGTTAATAACCGCCTCAGCCCTGGCTGCCGTCACCCAAACGCCGATAGAGCGGCATTCGCAGCTGTTTAATAATCCATCACAGCTGCGAATGCAACAGCGGATGCAGGGTAATCAGCAACTGCATCAGCGTCAGTTAGAGCAGGATCAAAACTTTAGCCAGCAGCAGCAGCGCCTGAGATTACAATCGCAGTCCTTAAACGATCGCCAGCGATTGCAGCAAAGCCAGCTCGAGAACAACCAGCAGCGCCTGCAGCAGAAATTGAATCAAACGCCGTAAGGTTTACACTGGTACTGAAAAAAAATTAATCTTATACTTGGTGTTTAATTTGATATTAAATTTAACACCAAGGATACCTCCATGCCTCTTCAACCTATCTTTGCAAATTCTGCAGTAAGCATCTCAGATTTCAAAAAATCCCCTAATAGCATCCTTAAAGAAGCGCACGGTGCCCCTGTTGCAGTGCTCACTAATGGTAAGATCTCCGGATACTACGTTTCTCCAGAAACCTGGGAAGCTGTCACGAGTCTTCTGGAGGATATTGAGTTAGGTGAGCTAGTAAGCCAACGCCTGGAAGGGAAGCGCGTGAGAGTCAATCTCGATGATTTATAATCTTGAATTTGAAGAAAATGCTTTAAAAGAATTCAAAAAGCTAGGCGCAACGGTTAAAGAACAGTTTAAGAAAAAATTAGCCACCGTCTTAGCTAACCCACATATTCCTGCCAATAAACTGCACTATATGGCCGGGTGTTATAAAATCAAACTCCGTTCTTCCGGTTATCGGCTGGTCTATAAAGTCATTGATGATGATGTTGTGGTTTTTGTATTAGCCGTGGGTAAACGAGATCGATCTGAAGTCTATAGTGCAGCAAAATATCGATTTAGGTAAACCATAGCCGAGCGCTGCCATCCTCGGCCACAGTTTACTGGCAGCTTAAGCCGCGAAGTCCGGGCCGATCAGGTCGATGCGGTCGGTGCAGATGCAGTCCACGCCCCAATCCAGCAGCAGACGCGCTCTCTCAGGGCTGTTTACCGTGTACACCAGAATGCGCAGGCCCGCCTGATGCAGGCTCTGCACTCGCTCTTCGGTCAGCTCTTTATGATTAATATGCAGGGAAACACAGCCCAGACGCGAGGTCAGCGCCTGCCAGTTTTCGTCCCACTTGTCGAGCAACAAACCGCGCGGTAATTGCGGCACCGCGGCCTGCGCAGCCTCAAGCGAAGGGACATCAAAAGATGACAACAGCGGCGGAACCGGTTGACCGTGCCACAGCCTGGCGGCGGCGAGCGCGACCTGCTCACCGGTTTCATATGCCAGTCCGCTGGTGCCTTTAATCTCGATATTAGCCATCATGCCGTATTCGGCACAGCGGGCCGCGACTGCCGACAGCAGCGGTAGCCTTTCGCCGGTAAAACTGCTGCTGTACCAACTGCCGGCATCGAGCTGTGCTAATTTGTCCCAGCTGAGATCTCCCGCCACGCCCCAGCCATTGCTGGTGCGGTTTAGAGTGTCATCGTGCAGCAGGAAAATCTCGCCGTCCTGCGCCAGCTTAGCATCGAACTCAATCATGCTGTGACCGAGGCGAGCCCCGGTATCAATCGCTGCCAGAGTGTTCTCAGGCGCCAGCGAACCGCCGCCGCGGTGGGCCACAATGCGTGGATAAGGCCAGACTGTCATTTTTACTCCATCCGTAATCCGCTTTTCGAGTCAAAAAAGTGTAGCGCGTGCGCGGGTAAAACCAAACGTAAATACGTGCCGTTGGCCGGGCAAATTTCGTGAGAAAGTCGCACCACCACGCCGCTGCCTGCCCACACACCGTGCGCCAGATTATCTGCGCCTAGCAGCTCAAGATTTTTCAGCTCCATCGGGATACCACGCTGCGGGTCCTCCGTCAGTTGAATATGCTCCGGGCGTATACCCAGGGTCAGCTCACGTCCGCCCCACTCCGGCCGTGCAGTGGGCAGCGGCAGCTCATAACCGCCTTCCATGACCAAAGACGTGCCGTCGGTGGTCAGCTGGCCTGGCAATAGATTCATCGCCGGCGAACCCATAAAGCTGGCGACAAACAGGCTGGCGGGTCGCTTATAAACCTCAGACGGCGTGCCGATCTGCTCGGCGATGCCTTTATTCATCACGATGACGCGTTCGGCCAGCGTCATCGCTTCAACCTGATCGTGAGTGACATACAGGCTGGTGGTGCGCAAACGGCGGTGCAGCTGTTGCAGCTCGAGTCGCATCTGCACGCGCAGCTTGGCATCCAGGTTCGACAACGGTTCGTCAAACAGGAAGACCGCCGGTTCACGCACAATAGCGCGGCCCATTGCCACGCGCTGGCGCTGGCCGCCGGAAAGCTCACGCGGCTTGCGTTTCAGCAGCGGCCCCAGCTCCAGAATGCGCGCCGCTTCTTCGACTCGGGCCTGGATCTGCGCCTTGCCGAAGCCGCGGATCTTCAGCCCGTAGGCCATATTGTCATACACGCTCATGTGCGGATAAAGCGCGTAGTTCTGAAACACCATCGCAATACCGCGATCTTTCGGCTCGAGGTCAGTGACCCGGACGTCATTGATGTAGATATCGCCACCGGTGGTGCGCTCAAGACCGGCGACCATGCGCAGCAGGGTCGATTTTCCACAGCCTGACGGACCCACCATCACGATGAACTCACCGTCGGCGACGTCCAAATCAATGTTTTTAATGATCTGATTCTGGCCGTCGTAGGACTTGGTTACTGCCTGTAATTTTAAATTTGCCATGATTATTGTTTACCGAATTAATCACTTATCAGGTTAATTACTTCTCACTGTCTACCAAACCGCGCACAAACCAGCGTTGCATCAGCAGCACGACCGCCAGCGGGGGTAGCAGGGTCATGATCATCGCGGCCATCACCTGATTCCACTGGGTCGAGCCGTCTCCCGAAGAGATCATGCTTTTAATGCCCGCCACTGCGGTGCCCATTGAGGCATCGCTGGTGACCAAAATCGGCCACAGATATTGGTTCCAACCGTAGATAAAGGTGATGACGAACAGCGCCGCCAGATTGGTTTTCGACAGCGGCAGCACAATGTCCCAGAAAAAGCGCATCGCCCCCGCACCGTCGATGCGCGCCGCCTCCAACAGCTCATCCGGCAGGGTCATAAAGAACTGGCGAAACAGGAAAGTCGCAGTAGCCGAGGCCATCAGCGGCAGGGTCAGACCGGTATAGCTGTCGAGCAGGTGCAGGTTAGCGATCACCTGTACGGTAGGGAAAATACGCACCTCAACCGGCAGCATCAGCGTCATGAAAATCAGCCAAAAGAACAGATTGCGCAGCGGAAAGCGGAAATAAACAATCGCGTAGGCCGACAGCATCGAAATCGAAATTTTACCGACCGTAATCGCCATTGCCATGATAAAGCTGTTTAGCAACAGCGGGCCAAACGCCGGGCTGCTGCTGCCTGCGCCCTGGGTCCAGATGGTGTGGATATTCTCGAACAGGTGGCCGCCGGGGATCAGCGTCATTGGCACGGTAAACACCTGTTTGTTATCCAGCGTCGCCGCCACAAAGGCGACGTACAGTGGAAACAGCACCAGTAACACGGCGATAATCAGCACGATGTGGCAGAAAATATCGAGACCTCTTCTGTTCTCGATCATTGGTAACGCACCTTACGCTCGACGAAGCGGAACTGAATAATGGTCAGAGCAATCACCATCGCCATCAACACCACCGACTGCGCGGCAGAGCTGGAGAGATCGAGCCCGGTGAAACCTTCACGATAAACCTTGTAAATCAGCGTGGTGGTTGCCTGGACCGGGCCGCCCTGAGTGGCTGCGTCGATGACCGGGAAGGTGTCAAAGAAGGCATAAACCAGATTGACCACCAGCAGGAAGAAACTCACCGGTGAAATTAGCGGTAGCACCAGATTGAAGAAACGGCGGATCGGACCGGCACCGTCAATGGCGGCAGCCTCGACCAGCGAGCGCGGGATCGACTGCAGCGCGGCCAGGAAAAACAGGAAATTGTAGCTCACCTGCTGCCAGATGGACGCTAGCACTACCAGGAACATCGCCTGCCCGCTGTTTTGCGCATGATTCCAGCTATAGCCCAGCGTGCCGAGGAAATGGGTAATTAACCCCAGGCCGGGGCTGAATAAAAACATCCACAGCACCGCGGCGACGGCGGGTGCCACCGCGTAAGGCAGAATAAGCAGGGTCTGATAAATACGACTGCCGCGGATCACGTGATCCACCATTGCAGCGAGCAGTAGAGAGATCCCCAGGCCAAAAAACGCCACCATAAAGCTGAATTTCAGCGTGGTGTAAAACGAGGCAAGGTAGTAAGGATCCTGAAACAGCTGCTGGAAGTTGGTTAGCCCGGCAAACTCGCTTGAGATGCCAAACGGATCCATCGTTTGCACGGAATACCACAGTGCCTGACCGGCGGGCCACAGGAAGAAAATAGCCGTAATCAGTAACTGAGGCAGAACCAGCGCATACGGCAGCCAGCTACAGCTAAAACCGGGGCGGTGTGAACTCATAGAAAATACTCTTCGTAACCCAGGGCCGACAAGAGAGAGGAAAGGCTCAAACGATGGCAGCCGCCAAACTCTTGATAAAGCAGAGCGGTTAAGCGCCCTGCTCTAACGGTGATTTATTGCTTAACGGAAGCTTCAAAGCGACGCAGCAGCAGGTTTCCGCGTTGTACCGACTCATCCAGAGCCTGCTTAGCGGTTTTTTGCCCACTCCACACGCCTTCCAGCTCTTCATCTACGATGGTGCGGATCTGCGGCATGTTGCCAAGACGCAGGCCCTTGGTAAACGGCAACGGTGGCTTGTTCATCATCTGGCGAGTGGCGACGTCAGATCCCGGATTCTTATCGTAGAAGCCCTGCTGTTTAGTCAGCTCGTAGGCCGCGGTGGTCACCGGCAGATAGCCGGTTTTCTGGTGCCATTCGGCGGCGATTGCCGGCGTTGTCAGGAATTGCAGGAATTCGGCCACGCCTTTATAGGTCGCCTGATCCTTGCCTTTCATTACCCACAGGCTAGCTCCGCCAATAATGGCGTTCTGCGGCGCGTCTTTGACGTCGGCGTCGTAAGGCATCATGCCGACGCCGTAGTTAAACTTGGCGTACTGGCGGATATCAGCCAGCGAACCTGAAGAGGCGGTGGTCATTGCGCAGTCGCCGTTATAGAACTTGGCGGTTGACTCATCCTGACGACCGAAATAGGTGAATTCACCCTTTTTATTCATGTCTTCCAGGAATTGAATGTGTTTGATCTGCTCTGGCTGATTGAATTCCAATACCGCGTCGGTACCGTCAAAGCCGTTGTTCTTGGTCGCTACCGGCAGACCGTGCCAGGCGCTGAAGTTTTCAATCTGGATCCAGCCCTGCCAGCCGCTAGCATAGCCGCACTTCATGCCCGCTTCTTTAAGTTTGGCGGTGTCCTGCTCCAGCTCCTGCCAGGTCTTGGGCGGCTGATCGGGATTGAGACCGGCTTTCTTAAAAGCATCTTTATTGTAATACAGCACCGGCGTGGAACTGTTAAACGGCTGCGACAGCAAACGCCCCTGGGAATCCGAGTAGTAGCCGGAAACGGTCGGCACGAACTGCGCAACGTCCTCTTTCAGGCCCGCATCGGCAAATACCTGGTATACCGGCTTGATAGCCTTGCTGGCCATCATGGTGGCGGTACCGACTTCATACACCTGCAAGATTGCCGGTGCGTTACCGGTGCGATAAGCCGCGATGCCCGCTGCCAGGTTCTGGTCGTATTTGCCTTTGTAAACAGGAACAATTTTTACGTCTGGGTGCGCTTGGTTAAATCGTTCGGCCAATGAGTTGACCTCTTTACCTAATTCGCCGTCCATTGAGTGCCAGAAAGGAATTTCCGTTACCGCCAAGGCGTTGGCGCTGAAAGCCAGCATTAGCGCTGCACCCAGTGCCGATTTTTTTAAATTGTTAAACATGCCTGTCTCCTGAATTCTGCCGGTGTTTGAAATTGCAGAGAAATAATGGAAGCTAAGAAACTCTCTTATTCGCGAGGTAACATGACACGGCTAAATGACAGAAAAATAACCGTTAAATGACAATAACGTGACGGCGGCATGAAACGCAGATGACGGGGAGATGGCAAAAATAAAGGCGCGCTGGGTTCGCAGCACGCCTTTAATGACTCGATAACTCAGTTTTCAGGGCGTCCCTCCCGCGGAGGATCGCCGCGGCTAAGGCCTTATTACAGCGCGCGTTTCAGGCGGGCAACGGCTTCGTGCAGCTGCTCTTCTGTCGCGGTAGCAAACGAGATACGGAAGGTGGAGTGGTCTGGGTTGTCGGAATAGAAGAACTCGCCCGGCACGAACACTACGCCCTGCTCCAGCGTCTTCTTCATCCACTCGGTGCAGTTGCGCGGCTCGCGGAAGCGCGCCCACAGGAACATGCCGCCTTTTGGATATTCGAAAGTCAGCACGTGGCCTAACTCGCGTTCCAGCAGCTCCGCCAGCACGCTGCATTTCTTTTTATAGGCAGCGCGGATGTTTTCAATCTGCTTATCCAAACGACCCAGAGCCAGATAATTTTCCGCTACGGTTTGCGACAGGGAGCTGGCATGGAGATCGGCGGCCTGTTTGATGCTGGCCACTTTGTGTAACAGCCACTGCGGCATGATAACCCAGCCCAAACGCAGGCCCGGTGCCAGGATCTTGGAGAAGGTCGAGGTATAGATGATGTTATTTGCGTGACCCAAAAAGGCGTGGGAAAGCTCGTACAGCGTCGGTAAACGCTCATCGGTAAAGCGCAGCTCGCCGTAAGGATCATCTTCGACGATCAGGAAGTGGTGCTCGGCGGCCAGCTTAACCAGCTGCTCGCGACGGGCCAGGCTCAGCGTAACGCCGCTCGGGTTACCGAAGGTGGGCACCAGATACACGCCTTTAATCTTGCGCGTTTTCAGAATTTCGGCCAGCTCGTCGACTTTCATGCCGTCGCCGTCAGAGCCCACAGACACCAGGTTTGCCTCGGCCAGTTCCAGCGTTTGCAGCGCGGCCAGATAGGTCGGGCGCTCAACGATGAACACGTCATCCGGGTCAACTACCGCACGCATCACCAGGTCCAGCGCCTGCTGAGAACCGGCGGTCACCACCACGTCTTCCGGCGTCGCGACAATGCCGCGGCCTTTACATAGCTCGACAATACCCGCACGCAAACCGTGGCTGCCTTCGGTCAGGCCGTATTGGAATGCCAACTCAGGCTGCTCGGTGATAGCCAATTGGGTTGCCTGAGCCAGGCCTTCAAAGTCAAACAACGCTGAAGAGGGAATGCCTCCCGCCAGCGAAATAACGCCTTCCATCTGGCTCTGCTTCAACAATTCCCGAATAGCCGAACTCTTAAGCCTGACCATGCGGGCAGCGAGCAAACCTTCTGTGTTCATTTTATGTTCCCGGTAGTGTGTAAAATTTATTTTAATGTGAGCAACGTTAAGTCAAAGGCCAAAGCTAATTTATAGATAAACAAAAATCAGCCAAGCACTTGCCGTGCGGTTTAATAGATTTAACACAGATTTTTTTCGAATCAACCTTCTTTATCAGGTGAACAGAAGGGCGGTGCGCGGCGCTCGGCGACTCGCCCTCGCAAATGCGCTTAAAAGTTAGCTCACTAACCTCCCGCAATCCGCTAAACTATGGCCGTCCTTTTTGCTTAGTTAACTGTATCTCAAGATGAAATTAACCATAGAAAAACTGGGTCCACTTTCCGCGCAGGATAAGATTGATTTAGCCAAGATCTGGCCCAATCAACGGCCTACAGAGTGGCAGACCGATGAGCACGATAAAATGATTTTTGGCGCTCGGTTTAACGATCGCCTGCTGGCGGCGGTCAAAGTGAGGATCGACGGTGAACGAGCGGAGCTTGAAGATTTGTGCGTGCGCGAAGTCACTCGCCGCCGCGGCGTCGGACTTTATCTGCTGGAGGATTTGCAGTTCCAGCTGCCCCGGATACAACACTTTTCGATGCCAACGCGACCTGATGACCCGGTGCTGGGGGCCTTTATGCGCGCCTGCGGGTTTGAGCTAACGCCGGGCGGCTGGGCTAAGGCCCGCGCCTGAGGTTTACCGCGCGTCACGGCGCGCACAACCGCTGTCGCAGCAAACTGCGGGCATAAAAAAAGCGACCTCGAGGTCGCTTTTCAACTGAACGCTTGTATTTGGCGGTATCAGCCTACTGCATCAGGCTTCGATCGCCGTGCGCAATTTTTTCATCGCATTCTTTTCAAGCTGACGAACGCGCTCTGCGGAAACACCGTATTTATCGGCCAGTTCCTGCAGTGTCGACTTGTTATCATCGTCGAGCCAGCGGGCACGAATGATATCCTGGCTACGCTCGTCCAGACCTTCCATCGCGAAAGTCAGTTTATCGGCGGCGCTAGTTTCCCAGTTATCTTCTTCGATGCTTTCAGCAAAGTCAGAGCTTTTATCCTGCAGATACAGCATCGGTGCCATAGCCTGACCATCGCGCGGCTCTTCATCCGGCGTTGGGTCAAAGGTCATGTCCTGCGCCGCCATGCGGGATTCCATTTCCAGCACGTCTTTGCTGGTTACGCCCAGTTCGCGCGCAACGTGCTCGACTTCTTCATGGCTGAACCAGCCCAGGCGCTGCTTGTTTTTACGCAGGTTGAAGAACAACTTACGCTGAGCCTTGGTGGTTGCCACTTTAACAATACGCCAGTTACGCAGCACGTATTCGTGAATTTCAGCTTTGATCCAATGCACTGCAAACGAAACCAGGCGCACACCGACTTCCGGATTAAAACGGCGCACCGCTTTCATCAGGCCAATGTTGCCTTCCTGGATCAGGTCAGCCTGTGGCAGACCGTAACCTGAATAATTACGCGCAATATGAGCGACAAAGCGAAGATGAGACAGGATCAGATGCTTAGCCGCTTCCAGATCGCCCTCGTAATGCAGCCGTTCAGCCAGCTCCCTTTCTTCCTCTGCCGTAAGCATAGGATAGGTGTTGGCTGCCCGAACATAGGCTTCCAGGCTACCTTGGGGTACTAATGCTAAAGCTCGCATTTCTTTGGTCATTAAATCCTCTCCAATGTGACGCAAGAAGGTTTTACACAACGTTGCCGCGGAATGAGTACCAACGGGTTAAAGGTCAACGAAGAACCACTCACATTTGCTGCTGATTTGACCCTGAATCTCGCTCAAAGTTCATTCATTAGCGCCTTCTCGGCCCAATGACTGTATGCGAGGTAAAGGCTAAATGATTGGGAAATTGTGCTGAACGGAGAAGAAGAAATTAAGGCCTTAAATTTCAAGGATCCTTTAAAGCAGACGCTAATATGGGGATCTTCCCTTGCAGCACAACCCACAGCTACAAGGGAAGAGTATAACAAAAAAAACTTATTGTGGTGTAAATCGTCGTAAATGTTGCACCGTGGCCAGGTAGGCGGCGATCCAACCGATCATTGCCGAGATAAGCAACAGTAGCAGGCTTTCGTCCCAACCGAGGCCGTGCAGGTCAAAGGTAGTGCCAAATACTGAGGCCACCTGAGTGACCACGGTTTCCAGGCGCCATACCAGTCCCTCGGAAAGCACCAGCGACAGCAACGCGCCACAGAAACCGAGCATTGCCCCGCCGTTGAGGAAAGGTCGCAGAATAAAGCCGTCGGTTGCGCCAATCAGCTTCATTACGTTGATGGTATCGCGGCGGCTGAAAATGCTCAGTCGAACGCTGTTACCGATCACCAGGAATACCGCTACAATCATCAGCACGCCGATCATCGCCGCGATTTGCCCCACCAGCCCGGTGAGCGCCGCCAGCCGCGCAAACCAGCTGTCATCCATGCGAACTTCATCGACGCCCTGCACCGCAGCCACGCGGTCGCGCAGCGTGCTGAGGGTATTGGAGCCCTCAAAATTCATTTTCGGCGTAATGATTGCCACCGCAGGCAGAGGATTCTGCTCCAGCATGTCCATCGCGCCGCCAAAACCGGACCAGTTACGGAACTCACCCATCGCTTCCTGACGGGAGAGATAGTTAACTTTATCGACTCCAGCCTCGGCTTTGAGCGCTTTAACCACGTTCATGGCCGCGTCATCGTCCAGCGACTTGTCGATATATACCGTCAGCTGAGGCGTTGGATACCACTGTTCGGCCGCCTGACTGACGTTTTTCCATACCAGATAGCAGACGCTAGGCAGCGTTAGCGAGATGGCAATCACCATGATAGTCAGCAGCGTGGCCAGCGGCTGGCGCAGCATGTCACGGACGGTATTGCTCCACGCATAGCGCCACTGCTCGCGGAATCCGCCCTGCAGGGATTTGCTTTTCGATTCAGGGGTATTTTTGACCTTCCTGACCGGTTTCGGGCTATTCGCCATAGTACGCGCCTCCGGCCATTCTTCCCTGACTCAGGGTCAGCGTGCGATAACGACGGCTGGCGATCAGCCCCATGTCATGCGTTGCCATCAACACGGTGACGCCAACGCGGTTAAACTCTTCAAACAACCGCAAAATCCCCTCCGACAGCGCTTCATCAAGGTTACCCGTAGGCTCATCGGCCAGCAGTACCGCAGGTTTGTTCACCACGGCACGGGCAATGCCCACGCGCTGTTGCTCACCGCCGGACAGCTGGATGGGAAAGTTTTTAGCCTTATCCAGCAGGCCGACCTTGTCGAGCGCGGCCGAAACGCGACGGCGAATATCTTCACCGCTGGCGCCGGCAATAATCAGCGGCATGGCGACGTTATCGTAAACGGTTCTGTCCAGCAGCAGATGGTGATCCTGGAAGATCATGCCGATCTGGCGACGCAGGAACGGAACCTCGCGGCTCTTCAGGCGGCTAATATCGTGACCGCCAAACAGAATGTGTCCAGCACTCGGGCGTTCAATACCGCAAATCAGCTTCAGCAGCGTACTTTTACCGGCACCGGAGTGGCCGGTCAGAAATGCCATCTCCCCCTGCTGAATATGAAAATCGACGCCTTGCAGCGCCTGTCGCCCGCCTAGATAAGCTTTACTGACCTGTTCAAAGCGAATCATCCGTATTAATCCTCTCGGGCAAAAAGTGCCTCAATAAAATCGTCTGCCTTAAACGGCCTTAAATCTTCGATACCCTCACCTACCCCGATGTAGCGGATAGGGATCTCGAACTGGTCGGCGATAGCGAAGATCACGCCACCTTTGGCGGTGCCGTCCAACTTGGTCAAGGTAATACCAGTCAGACCTACTGCCTCGTTAAACAGCTTGGCCTGACTTACCGCATTCTGCCCGGTACTGGCGTCCAGCGTCAGCATCACTTCATGAGGCGCGTCTTCATCCAGCTTTTTCATTACCCGGACAATTTTCTTCAGCTCTTCCATTAAATGGGATTTGTTCTGCAAACGACCCGCGGTATCGGCGATTAACACGTCAACCTTACGAGACTTGGCCGCCTGGATCGCATCGAAAATCACCGAGGCTGAATCCGCGCCGGTATGCTGGGCAATCACCGGAATATTATTACGCTGGCCCCAAACCTGTAACTGTTCAACCGCGGCCGCGCGGAAGGTGTCGCCCGCCGCCAGCATCACCGACTTGCCTTCGGCTTCAAACTGGCGCGCCAGTTTACCGATGGTGGTCGTTTTACCCACGCCGTTAACGCCAACCATCAGGATGACATACGGGGTTTTCCCGCTAACATCCAGTGGCTTATCAACTTTAGACAATATTTCAGACATTTCTTCCTTTAGTTTAGCGTACAGCGCTTCGGCATCTTTCAGCTGCTTGCGGCTGGCGTGCTCGGTAAGGGAAGTAATGATTTTACGCGTCGTTTCGACGCCAACGTCGGCAATAAGCAGCTGTTCTTCCAGCTCTTCAAAGAGATCGTCGTCAATCTTCTTACCTCGGAACAGGCCAACAAAGCCGGATCCAAGATTTTGTTTAGTTTTGACCAGGCTGCGTTTAAGACGAGCAAAGAAGCCTTCTTTCGTCGGACGCTCCTGCTCGGTCTGCTGCTCAAGCGCGGGCAAACTGACCAGCGGCTCCTGGGCAACCGGCAAATCCTGCACCTCTGGAACGTCGTGCTCAGCTTCTGGCTCCGGCTCTAACGCTGGCAGCGCTTCAACCGGGTGTTGATGCGCAGCGACCGGTTCGGTGACAATCTGCGGTTCAATCACGACCGGCTCAACTACAACCTGCTCAACCACGACCGGCTCAACGGTGAACTCCGTTTCTGCAGCCGGTTTAGCGTCGACAATTTCTGCTTCAGCAAGCGCGACGGTGTCCCACTCTCCAGGATGCGCTACCGCTTCGGCAGGCTGCTCGGGTATCGCTTCAGAATGGGCTTCGTTATGCGGCGAGTGCTGCTCACTGTGAGTGTCTACAACAGCGGGCGTCTCGGCCTCGGTATGCTCTACCGGCTCGACGGGCTGCTCAATTTTTTCTGCTTCCTGCGGCTGTTCTTCTTCCTTTCGACCACGTCCAAACCAGGAAAGAAAACCGCGTTTTTTCTCTTTAGCCATTTTACAACTTCGCTCCACGCCGCTAATTCCCGACGAACGGATTATTAATAGGGTAATAGCCTAGCAGTCTATCACTTTCCCTGAAACGCAACACGCCTGAGTGACGAATTCACTGCTCATACAATCAACTACGTGCCGCACCGTGACACGCCAGAGGGATAAATGTTTGCCCAAACCTGCCACACCGGTAGAATAGCCCTCCAAACCCTGTTCTCAACAGCCACGACCACATTTATACAACCAGAATTTATAATCAAAAGACTATGGCAAAAAAACCGCAAACCCCGGCCGCTGGCCAGATCCGCCTGATTGGCGGGCAATGGCGTGGACGCAAGCTGCCGGTGCCACACAGCCCGGGGCTGCGCCCGACCACCGATCGGGTCAGAGAAACATTATTTAACTGGCTGGCTCCGGTCATTCAGGGTGCGCGCTGCCTGGACTGCTTTGCCGGTAGCGGCGCGTTGGGGATTGAAGCCCTGTCACGCTACGCGGGCAGTGCCACGCTACTCGAATTCGAAAAACCGGTGGCGCAGCAGCTCGAACGCAATCTCACCCTGCTCAATGCCCCGCAGGGTCAGGTCGTTAACGTAAATACCCTAAACTGGCTGGCAAAGAGCGGCACGCCTTATGACGTAATCTTTCTCGATCCGCCCTTCCGCAAAGGCATATTACAAGACACCCTCGGCCTGCTGGACACCCACGGCTGGCTGGCGGACGAGGCCTGGATTTACATTGAATCAGAAGTAGAGCATGGCCCGATCCCGGTGCCCGCTGGCTGGCGTTTGCATCGTGAAAAAATAGCCGGACAGGTTGCCTATCGTTTATACCATCGCGACGTCACGCCTGACGCGGACGCCTCGCCACAGGAGCAGTCAGATGTTGATTAATTTTGGTCGTTTGTTGATGCTTTGCATCTGGATTTTCCTGCTGTCGAACGTGGTTCATCCGTTCCCTAAACCGATGCGCTATTTCCTCGACGTGGCCATGGTGTTCATGTTCTTCATGCACGGTATTCAGGTCATGCTGCTGAAAGCGACCCAGGGCAAGGACCAGCCAAAGATTGGCGGCTGGTTAGAGCTGCGAATCTTCCTGTTCGGCGTGTTCGAGCTGCTGGCCTGGCAGAAAAAACAGCCGCCGCTGCCGAAAAAATAATTTTGCCAGGGCGATCTCACCGCCAGTAATGATTACCGACCCATCGCGCACTTGCCCTGCGCGATGCGGTCTGGCCAGACAAAAGTGATCCAGCACGCCTTAAATCCCCATTTATTCGCTAAAAGCAACTTTAAGCCTGTTTTAAGATTGTCGGGCCCCCTGCGCCTCTCCTACACTTAAGGAATGTGATGAAGCTGGCATCGCTTCGTCGTTTTGGCAGTTCTTTGCTTTATTTGATTAGATAAGGACAAACAATGAGTTGGCCGTTTATTGCTGTATTACTTTCTGCCTGGTTGTACGTCGACGCTCGCTATCGCGGTCCGCGCTGGCAGGGCTGGCTGTTTAAGCCCGTCACTCTGCTGCTGTTAATGCTGCTGGCCTGGTTAGCGCCGGTGATTTCCACCAATGGTTACCTGATTGAGGTGGGCCTGCTAGCCACGCTTATCGCCGATGCGCTGCTGCTGCTGCCCAAGCAACGCTATCTCTATGCTTTCGGTGCCTTTTTCCTCTCTCATCTGCTGTATACCCTGAGTTTTGCCAGCCAGATGAGCTTCACGTTTTATTGGCCGCTGCCGGTGGTACTGCTGGTCGTCGGCGTAGTTCTGCTGGGCGTTATTTGGACCCGACTGGAGGAGATGCGCTGGGCGATTATCACCTTCCTGCTAATGACGCTGATTATGGTCTGGGTCGCCGGGGAGCAATACTTCTTCCGTGGCACCAATGCCGCCTTCGCGGCGCTGTGCGGTGCCATACTGCTGCTGGTTGCCAACGTCATTTGGCTGGTTAGCCACTACCGCTATAAGTTCCGCGCGGCCGACGCCATCGTTGCGGCCTGCTACTTCGGCGGCCACTTCCTGATTGTCGAGTCGTTGTACCTGTAATCAATATTCTCCCTTGACCCTGGAGTCCACTCCAGGGTGTACACTCCTGCTATCAGCGTTCAATGACGCTATTCAGGAGGTTTTATGTCAACGCATCAACATTCTTCGAGCTGTGGCGGCGGCTGTAAAGGCTCGGCCCCGCGCATGATGGCCTTTAAACAAATTAACGCGATCAAACCCGCGGGCCCGCACCCGGCAGACTGCTGCAGCGGCGCTGTACCTTCGGCCGCTTCTTCCTGCTGTACTTCTACCCCACCCAGTGGGCACTCACACGCATACAGCCATGACGCATGCTGCAGTGATGACGATGAAGGCGGTGATGAGGAAAGTCCCGGCGAACTTAGCGCGGCTCAGCCCGGCACCCAGCGCCTAAGCTGGATAGTTGCGGGTATGGATTGCCCGAGCTGCGCACGTAAAGTCGAAAATGCGTTGAGCGGCCTCGCCGGCGTTAACCACGCTAAGGTGCTTTTTGCTACCGAGAAACTGGTCGTCGATGCCCCCCATTCGCTTGCCGCAGAAAGCCTGGCTGCACATATAACTCGCGCCGTCGAAGCCGCCGGTTTCACGCTGATAAAACCCGAAGCCACGCCTGCTGCGCCGTCCCATCTGCGAGAAAATGCCGCGCTAATTGCGCTGATCACGCTGATGTTAATCAGTACTCTGCTGAATCTATTCAATCCGCAGTGGGGGGAAATAGCCTTTACCCTGACCACGCTGGTGGGGCTATGGCCGGTATTGCGTCAGGCGATCCGCCAGACCCGCAGCGGCACGCCTTTTGCTATCGAAACCCTCATGAGCATTGCCGCCATCGGTGCGCTGTTTATCGGCGCAACCGCCGAGGCGGCGATGGTCCTGCTGCTATTTATGGTAGGCGAAAAGCTTGAAGCCTTCGCAGCCAGTCGCGCCCGCAGCGGTGTCAAAGCCCTGATGGCGCTGATCCCTGAAAGCGCACAGAAAAAAGTTGACGGAAAAATGCTTACCGTGCCGGTCGCCAGCCTGCGCCCGGGCGACATTATTGAAGTGGCAGCGGGCGGACGGTTGCCGGTAGATGCGGTGTTAAAGCAGGCCGCCGCCAGCTTTGACGAGAGTGCGCTCACCGGCGAATCCGTACCGGTCGAACGCCAGCCGGGTGAAAAAATTCCGGCCGGTAGCCTGTGCGTCGACGCGGTTGCGCAACTCAGCGTGGCGTCGGCACCGGGTAAGAGCGCCATTGATCGCATTTTGCAACTGATTGAAGAAGCCGAAGAACGCCGAGCGCCGATTGAACGCTTCCTCGATACCTTTAGCCGCTACTACACGCCAGCGATCATGCTGATGGCGCTGCTGGTGGTGATTATTCCCCCGTTGGCCATGGGCCTGCCGTGGGAGACCTGGATTTACCGTGGACTAACGCTGCTGCTCATTGGCTGTCCTTGTGCCCTGGTGATTTCTACTCCGGCAGCAATTACTTCAGGACTGGCGGCAGCCACCCGCCAGGGCGCGCTGATTAAAGGCGGTGCCGCACTCGAGCAGCTGGCGCTGGTGCAGACTATCGCTCTGGACAAGACCGGTACCTTGACCGAGGGCAAACCGGAAGTGACCGACAGCATCGCCTTGGCCGACATTCCCCTTCCACGCCTGCTGGCAATGGCGGCGGCGGTCGAGGTTGGTTCTCATCATCCGCTGGCCAAAGCCATTCTTGCCGCGGCGAGCGAACAGCCGACCTTACTCGCCGAACGCCGCCGCGCTCTTGCTGGCATCGGGGTTGAAGGCTGGATTAACGATAAGCGGGTTTTGGTGGCTGCGCCTAAGCGCCTGCCTCAGGCCACCTTGAGCGATGAGGTAGCGGCGCAAATTAGCCTGCTGGAGTCGATGGGCAAAACGGTGGTGGTGGTGCTCGAAGATCAGCGCCCGCTTGGGCTGTTGGCGATGCAGGACAAGCTGCGCGATGACGCCGTGAGCGCGCTGGCCGATCTCAAACGTTTGGGTATTGAAACCGTGATGCTGACCGGTGATAACCCGCTGGCTGCGCAAAGCATTGCCGCCAGGTTAGGCATTGATTTTAAAGCGGGCCTGCTGCCAGAGGATAAAGTGCAGGCGGTTGCCGAGCTAAGCCAGCGCCGGGTGACGGCGATGGTCGGCGACGGCATCAACGATGCGCCCGCGATGAAGGCGGCTAGAATTGGCATTGCCATGGGCGGCGGCACCGACGTGGCGCTGGAGACGGCCGACGCGGCACTCACTCATAACCGCCTCGGCGGTCTGGCGAAGATGATTGAGCTATCACGGGCAACGCGGGCTAATATTCGTCAAAATATAGCTATCGCGCTAGGCCTGAAAGGCATATTTCTGGTCACTACGCTGATTGGGTTGACCGGCCTGTGGCTGGCGGTGCTGGCAGACTCGGGCGCAACCGCGTTAGTCACCGCCAACGCGCTGCGCTTACTCAGAAAAAAATCATAAAATATTTGAGTCCGCAGTCTGAACGACTTTACACTTAAAAAGCACGGGTGGCGTTTTGCACCAGTGCTTTTTTATTTTTTCGACAATAAATACTACAGCAACCCTTTTTTCAACAGAAAACGAAAAGGCAGCTGTTCGGTATCGGCGGCAACCAGCGTGTGTTCCATAAAGCGGCAAAAGCCCGGAATATCGCGAGTCGTCGCCGGATCGTCGGCCAGGATCAGCAGAGTTTCACCGTCGTTCATCTTGCGCACCGTTTTACGCACCATCATCACCGGCTCCGGGCAGCGCAGGCCGAGCGCGTCTAGCCGATGGTCTGGATGGTCAAATATGTCACTCATTGTCGTGGTTCCTCTCTCTGCTAAGGCCGTTTAAGCCGCGACAGTTTACCCCGCAAAATTTGCGATGCAAGACGATCCGGCACTTCACAGCCATTGGCGCTGCAACCCGAAAGCCAGTGAGGGGATCCCGATGAGCTTACATCAGTAAGTGATTTGGGTCACCGAGCACAGCGAAGGCCGTTGCAGCGTCAATAGGGAAGGATTTTGTTGCGCAAACGGGGTGGGTAAGGATAGTATGCGCGCCGCGGCACTAAATTCGCCGTTTTTAGCACAAAGTTTAGCCTGCGCATTGTTGATGGTATGAACATGACCGCACGGGATTGATCGTACGAGACAATCTGCACCAGGCGTTATTGGGTTCCCTCACCCCAACCACTAAAAAGGTCACAATTTATGTATTCCTTTACAGCTCAACAGCGGTTTTCCGCGTTGATATGGCTTTCTTTATTCCATATCGCCATTATTACCTCCAGCAACTATCTGGTGCAGTTACCGGTGACCATTTTTGGTTTTACCACCACCTGGGGCGCGTTTACCTTTCCGTTTATCTTCCTGGCAACCGATCTGACGGTGCGTATTTTTGGTGCCCCGCTGGCGCGGCGTATTATTCTGTCGGTCATGGTGCCGGCACTGCTCATTTCCTATGTGATCTCTGCGCTGTTTTATCAGGGAAGCTGGCAGGGATTTGCCTCACTCAGCAGTTTGAATGTGATGGTGGCACGCATCGCGACTGCGAGCTTTATGGCTTACGTACTGGGCCAAATCCTTGATGTACAGGTCTTTAACCGTCTGCGTCAGGGCAGTCGCTGGTGGGTTGCACCGACGGCGGCGATGTTCCTGGGGAATATTAGCGATACGCTGGCATTTTTCTTTATTGCTTTCTACAAAAGCAGCGACGCCTTTATGGCCCAGCACTGGGTCGAAATCGCACTAGTCGATTACAGCTTCAAATTGCTCATTTGTCTGATTTTCTTCTTACCGATGTACGGTATGCTGCTCAACGTCCTGCTCAAGCGTCTTGCGCAGTCGGGTCAACATGACAGCGAGCAGTTTCATAACGACACAAAAGCCGCCAATATCTAACTTGCTTTTAACGGGCGAATAGGTTGCCATAAAGGCTATGAAGTCAATAATCTATATTCGCCACGAGTGGGCGGATGCGGAGTGCGGGTCACTAAAAGGAAGAGTTATGCACAAATTAGCCAAGTTTATGGGAATTACCCTGCTGGTTGCCGGTTTGGCGGCCTGCGATGGCAAAACTGATGATAAAACGGCCTCCGCTGATAAAGGCGCTACGCCTGCCGCAGCGGCTGCAACGCATCAGGTTAGCCTGCTCGACGGCAAACTGGTGTTTGCACTGCCGCAGGGAATGAGCGACCAAAGCGGCAAGCTGGGCACTCAGTCGAATAACATGCATGTCTATGCCAATAACAATGGGCAACAGGCGGTGATCGTCATTCTGGGCGAGCCTTCGTCAGACACGCTGGAAGTGGTGGCTAATAAAATGGAGCAAACACAGCGCAAGCAGGACACCAATCTGCAGGTGGTGACCAATAAGTCTATTCAGGTGAATGGCCAAACGCTGCAACAGTACGACAGCGTAATAAGCTCCGCGGGTTCGAAGGCCTACTCTTCAATCGTGCTGGCTAAGATTGATAACAAACTGATGACCATGCAAATTACTATGCCTGCTGACGACCAGCAAAAGGCGCAAACTGCAGCCGAAGCGATTATTTCTACGCTGAAAGTCCAGTAAGTTTGGTCAGGGTGAGTCGCCAAAAACAGGGCCGCGGGTTGCAAAACCCGCGGCCCTGTTTTTTGGGTGATGACACGCTTAACGATCGTTGTTCAAATACATTTTACGCAGGTAATGTGGCACCGCATCGTCGGCGTTGGAGCCGATAATCTCGGCATCCGGCATCGCCGCTTTCAGGCGCGGCAAGGAGCCGCTCATCAAACAGCCTTTGCCCGACATGTTCAGCATCTCGAGGTCATTCATGCCGTCACCAAAGGCGATACAGTCTTTTAGCGTATAGCCCATAAGTTTAGACACTTCCTCTAGGGCGTGCCCTTTCGACACGCCGCCGGCCATGACTTCCAGACACACAGGCAGTGAGAAACTGACGTTAACCCGATCGCCCCAGCGCGCATTAATCGCCTGTTCGAGTGGGATCAGCTTTTCGTGGTCGTCACAGGTGAAATACACCTTGGCAATACCGTCGGTTTCCAGCAGGCCCGGTTGATAAACCTGATACTTAAACACCGATTCTTTGAAAAAGTCTTCCTGATCGCGGCGGTCGCGGTTCATGTGCCAGTCGTCGTTGCGATACACGTTGGTCAGAATATGCGGATTGTCGTGAACGATGGCAAACAGATCCTTGGCGATGTCCGGGGCGAGGTTGTGACTAAAAATTAGCTCGCCGTCGGTGTTGTGCACGCGCGCACCGTTTGAAGTGATCATGTAGGCGCTAATCCCCAGGCCGTCGCGCATCTGGGCGACATCAATATGATGACGACCGGTGGCAAATACAAAGTGAATATCTCGCTGGGTTAACAGCTGCAGGGTCTCTTTGGCGAACGGGCTCAGGGTATGATCGGGTAACAGCAGCGTGCCGTCTAAATCGGATGCAACAACATGATACATAACGTTAGTTTCTAACCTCTGATGGAGTTGTGCGCGGTAAGCCGCGGATTATTTTTTTCGCGCAAAGAAGCGCATGATGGCGTCTAGCGCCTTGGCTCGCATATCGTCCCGCTCAAACAGGATCTCATGGCGCGCGCCTTCGATGACCAACGGTTTACCCCCAACGCAAGGATGTCCGGCAAGCGCCATCGCCTGACAAAAAGTCTCGTGCGACCGGTTGTCGACCACGTGATCTTCACCGGCCTGCAGCAGCAGCAGCGGCGTGGTAATATTTTTCGCCTCTTCCATGATCTGCACGCCCGCCTGAATGCTTTCCCGCACCCAGTGATAGGTGGGCCCACCCACGCGCAGTTCGGGATAATCGGCATAAAAGCGCTGATTGCGACGGTAGCGCTCGCGGCTGTGGGTCAAACGGTTGACCACGAAAGGCAGAGGCCGCCAGGTGCCGGTACCCAGCGCATAACCGTCGCGATAAACCGGACGGCGCTCGGCCCAGTTAAGAATATTGCGCGTCAGCCAGTCGGGCGTGCGCAAAGAAATGCCGGTCATCGGCGCGCTGAGCACCGCCGCGTCGAAATTTTTCGGTTCGCGAGCCAAAAACAGCGCCATGATCGCACCGCCCATCGAATGAGCCAGCGTAAACTTTTTAGCGTAGTGCCGTGGTGCAATTTCGAGCTTATAAAAAGTCGATAAATCAGTCACGTAATCGTCGAATTTGTCTACGTGACCAAGGTGTGGATCTTTCAACAATCGCCCAGAACGCCCTTGCCCACGGTGATCTAAAATCATCACGTCGTAGCCGCAGTTAAACAGATCGTAGGCCAATTCGGGATACTTTACATAGCTTTCGATACGACCGGTTGACACAAAAATGACTTTGTCGTGACGAGGTGAACAGAAGCGTACGTAGCGGATCGGGACGTTATTGACCCCGTTAAACTCGGCCTCTTCGCGGCTGCGCCAAAAATCCAGTAAAGGCCCGGTGGCAAAGGCTGAAAAGCCGTATTCTCGCGTTAACCAGCGATCGTAATTAGATGGCATCGACTGTCCCAGAACAAAAATACCACGTGGAGAAATAAGTTGTTTTCAGGCCGTAGCACTCGTGTAAGCAATAGCGTATTGTGCCACAAAAAGGCGTATCTCAATAGATTTCAAGCTGCAGAGTCAGCATTTAAGGAGAAGTAAGATGACATTGGATTGGTGGCTGACGTATCTGCTGACAACCTCGATTTTAAGCCTGTCGCCGGGTTCGGGCGCGATTAATACCATGAGCACCGGTATCAGCCACGGCTATCGCGGTGCGGTGGCCTCGATTGCCGGCTTGCAGCTTGGCCTGTCGATTCATATTGTGCTGGTGGGCGTTGGCCTCGGCGCGCTGGTGTCGCAGTCGCTGCTGGCGTTTGAGATCCTGAAATGGTGTGGGGCCGCATACCTCATCTGGCTCGGTATCTGCCAGTGGCGCTCTGCCGGGGCCATCGACATGAATGCGCTGGCCAGCAGCATGCCGCGCCGTCGGTTGTTTAAACGCGCGGTGCTGGTCAACCTGACCAACCCGAAAAGCATCGTGTTTCTTGCCGCGCTGTTTCCGCAGTTTATCGTTCCCCACCAGCCGCAGCTGGCGCAGTATCTGGTGCTTGGCGTCACCACGGTGGTGGTAGATATTATCGTGATGATCGGTTACGCAACGCTGGCAAAACGCATTTCCGGCTGGATTAAAGCCCCTAAGCAAATGACGCTGCTCAACCGCATCTTCGGCTCACTGTTTATGATGGTGGGGCTGCTGCTGGCAACGGCGCGCAAGATCTAACGAATTTATTCATATAACGTAAAAGGGCCCGCTTCAACCGCGGGCCCTTTTACTTTGTCACGCCTAAAACTTAGCGAGAAATAATAAGATGAATGCCGATACCGGCAAACAGCACGCCCGCAACGCCGTCGATCCATTTAGCTAAACGCTGATAGCCGCGGCGCATCACCGGCAGGGCAAATACCATCGCCACCACCGAGAACCAGGCCAAGGTTTCGAGGCTAATCAGTGCAAACAGGCCCCAGCGCTCAGCGTTGCCAACGCTGTCGCCCACAAACAGCGAGAAAATACTGCCGAAATAGATCACCGCTTTCGGGTTAGACAGGTTGGTGAGCAAACCGCGCATAAAGGTTTTACCGCGCCTTGGAAGCGCCACCGTGTTAGGGTCAGCCACCCGATCACCGGCGGCTTTTTTTGCGCGCGCAGACTTCAGCAGTTGCCAGCCCATCCAGCAGAGATAAATCCCACCGCCGACGGTAATAATTTGATGCAGCCAGGCCATTTTTTCTAACAGTAAATGCAGGCCCATTAGCGCAACCGCGGCCCACACCAGCACGCCTAGCGTAATGCCGAACACGCCCATCATTGCTTCTTTACGCGAACGGCTCATGGCCGTTTGAGAAACAAAGAAGAAGTCTGGACCCGGTGACATCAAGGCGACCAGATGGACGGCGGCGACGGTTAAAAACAGAATTAACATGGTTTACTGCTCCCTTTCATGCTGACGACTATTTTTCTTAACAGGCGCGTATTGTACTCATTCGTCGTCGTTATCAATGTGATCGCGGATCAATGCCATAAACGGACGACCAAATTTCTCAAGCTTGCGCTGGCCGACGCCGGTAATGCCCAGCATTTCTCCTGCGCTGACCGGCAACTGTTCGGCCATCTCCAGCAGCGAGGTGTCGTTAAATACCACGTAAGGCGGAACGTTCCCCTCGTCTGCCAGGGTTTTACGCAGCTTGCGCAGTTTGGCAAATAGCTTACGATCGTAGTTTCCACCGTAGGTTTTCTGAGTATTAGTTCCGCGGATCTTCAGCGTTTGCAGGCGCGGCACCGCCAGCTGCATGGCGACCTCACCGCGCAGCACCGGTCTGGCGGCCTCGGTGAGCTGCAGCGCGGAGTGCATGGCAATATTCTGCGTAATCAGCCCAAGGTGGATCAGCTGGCGCACCACGCTTATCCAGTGCTCGTTGCTTTGCTCGCGGCCCATGCCGTAAATCGGCAGCTTGTCGTGACCATATTCGCGGATGCGCTGGTTGTTGGCACCGCGCAGTACTTCTACGATGTATCCCAAACCGAAACGCTGACCGACACGATACACGCACGACAGCGCCATTTGCGCATCCATCAGACCGTCGTAACGTTTAGGCGGATCGAGGCAAATATCGCAGTTGCCGCAGGCTTCCTGCTTGCCTTCACCAAAGTAGTTCAGCAACACCAGCCGACGACAGGTCTGCGCCTCGGCGAAGGCACCCATCGCGTTGAGCTTGTGGCGCTCGACGTCCTGCTGCGGCCCGGCGGGTTTTTCATCAAGGCAGCGGCGCAACCAGGCCATATCGGCCGGATCGTAAAGCAGTAAGGCTTCGGCAGGCAGGCCGTCACGCCCGGCGCGGCCGGTTTCCTGATAGTAGGATTCGATATTGCGCGGGATATCAAAGTGCACCACGAATCGCACGTTGGGTTTATTTATCCCCATGCCAAAGGCGACGGTAGCCACGACGATTTGCACGTCGTCACGCTGGAAAGCATCCTGCACCTGGGAACGGCGGGCGTTATCCAGCCCGGCGTGATAGGCCCCGACGCTGATACCGCGGCTTTGCAGACGCGCGGCGGTGTCTTCAACCTTGGCGCGACTGCCGCAGTAAATAATGCCGCTCTTCCCGCGCTGGTCTTGCACGAAACGCAGCAGCTGGTCGAGAGGTTTAAATTTCTCGACCAGGGTATAACGAATATTGGGGCGGTCAAAGCTGCTGACCTGCACCAGCGGGTCATTGAGCTCAAGCAGGCGGACGATGTCGTTACGTGTCGCGTCATCGGCGGTGGCCGTCAGGGCAATCACCGGCAATTGCGGATAACGTAGTTTCAGTTGGCCAAGCGCGCGATACTCCGGGCGGAAGTCATGGCCCCACTGAGAAATACAGTGGGCCTCATCGACCGCTAGCATCGCCGGGCTCCACTGCTGCAGCTGCTCAAGGAAATCGCCCATGGTCAAACGCTCAGGGGCGATGTAGAGCATTTTAATACGCCCGCTGCGGCAGCCTTCCATCACCTCGAGCTGCTGCTCGCGAGTTTGGGTAGAGTTCAGGCAACCGGCTTCTACACCGGCGGCCATTAGCTGATCGACCTGATCTTTCATCAGGGAAATCAGCGGCGACACGACCAGCGTCAGGCCATCCATTACCAGAGCAGGAATTTGATAACACAGCGACTTTCCGCCGCCGGTAGGCATTACCACCAGGCAATCTTTGCCGGAGATGGCTGCGTTTATAATCGTCTGCTGACCGGGTCGAAATTGCTGGTAGCCGAAGGTGTCACGTAACACCTGCTCTGCCAGTAACTCCTTATTTATCACTGCCGCCGTTGACACTCGTTTCCCCAAAATTTATTACATCCACACAATTATTCTTAATTAACAGAATCATAGTGCAGGATTAAGCCAGTGCCGATCGCTCGATCACATAATATCGTTCATCATGATACCAACACCGATGCGAGTCTGCCTGTGGTTATAGTCAATCATTGACTCACCGTAGCCGCTAAACAGCTGAGTGTAGAAGCGCGCGTGGCGAGTAATTGGATAACTCCAGCCCAGTTCTCCGCTGCCGTAACCGGTGTTCCAGTTATAGTGGCTGGTCACGCTGATGACGCTCTCACCCAGGGCATAAGCAACTTTAAGCTGGTAGTAACCCATATACTTGGTTATGTCCGGATTATCATCATTACTTTTGCTTTCTGGAATGCGGTACCAGGGTTTTAGCTCAACTTGCCAGTTTCCATGCTGCGCCATATAACGAGCATAGACGCGGTTCCAGCTGCGTGAAGTCGGGTCTGCACGGCCGTTGGATTCGTGGTTAAAGCCGTATTCAGCCTCGCGCAAGGTCCAGCCAAACAGCTCATAGTCCGTTGCCCAGGCCAGGAATAACTGCGGCTCATAGTTGGTTTCGCGGAACGGCGAAGACTCTTTGCTGTTGGAAATCTGCCACCAGGAGCGCTGGGTATAGGATGCGCCCAGCACCGAGTTATCACCGGCAATGCCGCGCCAAATCGGAAATGCCAGGCTCAGTTGGAACTTAAGCTCATCGTGGCGGGCATTGTTGGCCCAGTTATATGACTGGATCGCCTGCTTGTTGATGTTGCTGGTGTCAGTGTAAATGACATAGTTCGTTTCATAAGGATAAAGTGTAAACGGATTATCGTGCTCCTGCAGCAAGCTGGCGATAACGCTGCCACGCACGCTCGGTGCATCGTGCACATCCTGAATTTTTGCTTCATCAGCATAGCTGAACAGTGGTAAAGCCAGCATGGCAACGCCAGCAGCCCAAGATTTACCCATCCTTCATTCACCCCAAAATTGTGTTGCCGAAACTCGGCATAATCAAAATATGTTTATACATATTGATATAAAAACAGGCCATTCTACACACAAATTAAAACCTGTAGAGCATTAGCATGGGTAAGCTGGAAAACAAATTTTAAGATGCTTAGAATCAACATTTCTTTTACAAAAAATGTCATGCCCATAATCGCTATCAGGAAACGTTAAATGTCCGCGAAGCCGTTGAGTCACGATGCAGCCCGCCGGCTGATCGGTGAGATTTTTATTTACGATATGCCGTTTAATCGCCAGCTTGGACTTGAGCTAAGGCAGTTGAATGCCGGGTACGCCGAGCTGACTTTTAAAAATCACGGCAAGTTAGTCGGCAACGCCGTACAGAATATTCTTCACGGTGGAGTGATTGCCTCGGTGCTGGACGTCGCCGCCGGGCTGGTTTGTGTTAATAGCGCCCTGATCCGTTTTGATAAACCCGAGCATCCGCTGCTGGAGCCGGAGCTGCGTCAGCGGTTATCCAAAATGGGCACCATTGATTTACGGGTCGACTATCTTCGTCCCGGCCGCGGTGAAGATTTTGTGGTAAAAAGCACGCTGATCCGCGCCGGCAATAAGGTCTCGGTGGCGCGCGTCGATTTATTCAATGAAGCCGAAATTCATATTGCTACCGCCACCGCGACTTATCTGGTCGGCTAGGAATGTCTCTCAACAGGAATTGTCATGGATGCCAAACGCACTCGCGAGGGGGTGATTTTTGCCTTTATCGCCTATTTTATCTGGGGCGTTGCGCCCGCTTACTTCAAACTTTTACAGCGGGTACCCTCTGAAGAGATCCTCACCCACCGCGTAATCTGGTCCTTCTTCTTTATGCTGGTGCTGCTGTCGGTCAGTCGCAGCTGGGGCGGTGTGCGTCGGGTATTTGCCACGCCGTACAAGGTGGGATTGCTGCTGATTTCCGCCCTGCTGGTGGCGGGAAACTGGCTGCTGTTTATCTGGGCCATTAATAATGACCATATTCTCGAGGCCAGCCTGGGCTATTTTATCAGCCCGCTGGTTAACGTGCTGCTGGGTATGCTATTTCTCGGTGAGCGCTTTCGTCGACTGCAGTGGGTGGCGGTGCTGCTGGCGTTAACCGGCGTGCTGATACAGCTGTGGCTTTTTGGCTCATTGCCGATCATCGGCCTGGGGATCTCGCTGACTTTTGCGTTTTACGGCCTAATGCGCAAGAAAATTGCCGTTGATGCGCAGGCCGGAATGTTAATAGAAACCACCTGGCTGCTTATTCCGGCGGGGGTTTACCTGTTCCATTTTGCCCACAGCGCCACCAGCAATCTGGCCAATAATCCACTGTCCCTCGACCTGCTGCTTGCCGCGGCTGGCGTCATTACCACCGTGCCACTGCTGTTCTTTACCGCCGCGACCTCCAGGCTTAAGTTCTCCACGCTGGGCTTTTTCCAATACCTGGGCCCCACGCTGATGTTCCTGCTGGCGGTGCTGTTTTACGGCGAGTCGGTCAAACAATCACAACTGCTGACGTTTGCCTTTATCTGGGCCGGTTTAGCATTCTTTATCTACGACGCCGTGCACTTTCAACGCCAGAAGAGAACGCCCAAGCCGGCAGCGGTCGAGGCGGTAGAAGCAAAAATTTAAGTGGGTGACGGCGTGGCGCTGCGTGAAATAAAGCGCGCCATCGCCGGGCCGGTCACGATAATGGTCAGCAACCGCAGCGTCTGCATCGCCATAATAAACGAAATATCGACGTGGCTACCGGCCGCGATAATCGCCACCGTATCCAGCCCGCCCGGGCTGGTTGCCAGATAGGCGGTCAGCATATCGACGTGCAACACCCTGAGTTAGCACCCACGCCATGCCTCCGCAAAGCAGGATCAAACCAATAATAGAGGCAATCATCTGCGGCAGCGTGCGCAAAGCCAGCTTGAAGATAGGCCGGGTAAAGCGCAGTCCGACGCTCCAGCCAATCAGGGTGTAGGCGATAGCCAGCAGCCACTCGGGAACCTGCAACAGCACGGTGCCGGTGGAGTGCAGGAAGGCGCCGGCTATTGCCGGTATCAGCAGCGCGCCAGAGGGAATACGCAGCTTGGGTGCCAGCCAGACGCCGCCTAATGCCAGTGCCGGGGTGACCACAAAACGCCAGTCTAGCGTAGGGAACCACTCTATCGCCGCCGCGCCCGAAGCGTGATCGCCCAGGCTGAGCCGCGAAACGATCGCCGCCGCCGTGGCGACAAACAGCACGCGTAAATACTGCATAAACGCCACCAGGCGCACGTCAGCGCCGAAATCACCGGCCATCGCCACCATCGCGCTGGCTCCGCCCGGCGAAGATCCCCATGCTCCGGTTGGCCCCGGCAAATCGCTAAACTTCACCAGCAACCAGCCGGAAAGTCCGCTGGCCAGCAGCGTGCAAATTAACACCACCAGCACTAAGAACCAGTCGTGCAGCAGAGGAGGCAGAATAGAGGGAGAAAGGGCTTGGGCAATCATGCAACCAATCACGCCCTGGGCAATTTTGAAAAATACCGGCGGAATGCGCACCGTGGCACCGAACAGGCCCATCACGACGCCGACAATCATTGGCCCCAACAGCAGCGCGGCAGGGACGTTAAAATACTGAAAAATGATGCCCAATATCAGTGACGCGACGACCAGACAACACCACTGGGCGGCCGGAGCCATCCTTTCCATGTACATGTTTCGAATCTACGTTAAAGCAACAAGGTGATATTTTTATCACATTTACACAGGGGCGGGAAAAGATAACAGCGGAATTTTCCCCGGCGAACCGGGGAGGCAAAGGCGTTAAAGCCAGTTTTTTCTTTTGAAATACAGGTAGGGCGCCAGACCGGCCAACAGCATGAGCACCAGCGCAGCCGGGTAACCAAACTCCAGCTTCAGCTCGGGCATAAACTGGAAGTTCATTCCGTAGCTCGAGGCCACCAGCGTTGGCGGCAGGAACACCACCGAGACCACCGAGAAGATTTTGATGATGCGGTTCTGCTCGATGTTGATAAAGCCCATCGCCGCCTGCATCAGGAAGTTAACCTTCTGGAACAGGGATTCGTTGTGCGGCAATAGCGACTCGATATCGCGCAAGACTTCACGCGCCTGCTCAAGCTGGCCTCCCGGCAGGCGCGCTTTGCGCACCAGGAAGTTCAGCGCTCGCTGGGTATCCATCAGACAGAGGCGAACCTTCCAGCCGATATCTTCCAACTCTGCCAGCGTTGACAGCGCGGCATCGTATTCATCGCCCTGATGCCCTTCCATGATCACTCGGGAGAGCTTTTCCAAATCGCTGTAAATATTTTCTATTTCATCGGCCAGCTGTTCGATTTTAGTTTCAAACAGGTCCAGCAGCAGCTCGTAAGCATTGCCGTCGGTCAGTTGCTGATTTCTGGCACGCATGCGGTACAGGCGAAACGCCGGCAGTTCGCGCTCACGCAGGGTGAACAGGCGACCGTCGCGAATAGTAAAGGCCACGGTGCTATTACCCGCGTGATCTTCCGCATCTTCGTAATAGAAGAAGGAGTGAATATGCAGGCCGTCCTCATCTTCAAAAAAACGTGCCGACGCTTCAATATCGTCCAGCTCTGGCCGGGTCGCCAGACTTTGCCCTAATTCGTTCTGTACGCGATCGCGCTCTAGATCGTCAGGCTCAACCAAATCCACCCACAGAGATTCCGACAGCAGAGTCTCTGATTCATCCAGTTCCAAACGGGATAAGCGGCTGTTATCTAATTTAAATGCACTCAGCATGTGCCCGTTCTCCCTAATGGTGACAGGTATAGACAACGCTTTGAAGCACTAGGGGAAACACGGGTGAGAGTCACCTGCATGTTTCAGACCCGATTCAGGTCTGACTCACAGCGACGGATGGCGGTCGCTGACAACCAAGATAGGCCGCCAGCAATGAGGACAGTCTACCTAGGAATGAACCTGCTTAACAGATTATTGAGCCAGTATCGACTGGGTGCGTCCAAGGCGAAAATCCTCATTAATAATAGTGCGCGCATGTTACGCCGATAAGAAAAAGACTGTCAACCGGCAAGATGCTTAATTCCGCAACATTTCGGCATGATTTTCAACCATCCAACGACGCTTATCGCGCTTACTCACGAGGCATTTTTTGACTACACTCTGTAGCACACGATTTTATGATCATCCTCTTCATTCCCCCACTTTTCAGGATCAAATATGATTAAGCAGATCACCCGTGAAAACCTTGGCCAGCTGGCGAGCAAAGCGGAACAGTCCCCGCGCCTGCGCACTAATCTAAACCTCCATCCTGACGTTAACGATGCGGTACAACGCCTGGCCGTCACCATGGAGCCAAAGAGCTATGTGCGCATTCATCGCCATCCGCATACCTGGGAATTATTGAGCGCTTTGAGCGGCCGGCTTGTTGTATTGACTTACAATTCAGAGGGAAAAATCATCGAGCGACTGGTGTTGGGAGAAGAGACAAGGACGCTGGAAATTCCGGCCGGCGTTTGGCATAGCGCGATTGCGTTGGACAAAGGCACCACCTTCCTGGAGATCAAACAGGGCCCCTACGTTCCCGTGCCAGAAGCCGACACCTTCACCGGCAGCCCGCCAGAGGGCGACGACAAGTCCGAGGCGATCATGGCGTGGTATCTGGATGCTAAAGTTGGCGACACGGTTAAATTCTAAGCATAAAAAACGCCCAGCTAAGGGCGTTATTTTTTTATAGCATTTAATTCTAGCGCCCAAACGAGGGCGTTATTGTCGCAGGCAGTTTGAGTGCGGGCAGCCCACCTCTTAAGCGTAAGCGTCGCGGCTATGTTGAGTGCGGACAGCGCGCAGAACCCGGAGCGTACATTAGTACGTGAGGAGTGCGAGCACTGCCCAATCTCAACAGAGCAAGTAAGCTAGCTTAAACTGCTTCTAGGCGGGCATAGGCTGCGACGAGCCACTTAATGCCTTCCCCGGGGAAGGCAATCTGCAGTCGGCTATGCTCGCCGCTGCCTTCCAGATTTACGATAGTGCCTTCACCGAATTTTGGATGGCGCACGCGCTGTCCAAGGGTGAAGCCGCTGCTGTTTTCACTGAGCACCGGCGTGCCCATGCTGCGATGTTTGACCTGACGCGTGACGCTGGCGCGCAGTCGCACTTCTTCGACGCAGTTTTCCGGCAGTTCCCCCACAAAACGCGAAGGTCGGTGATAAACCTCTTTGCCGTACAGGCGACGAGTTTCCGCATAGGTCAGGGTCAGCTTGGTCATCGCACGGGTAACGCCCACGTAGGCCAGACGGCGCTCTTCTTCGAGACGACCGCCCTCATCCAGCGACATCTGGCTTGGGAACATGCCCTCCTCCATGCCGACGATAAATACCTGCGGGAATTCTAGCCCCTTAGCCGAGTGCAGCGTCATTAACTGTACCGCGTCTTGATAAGCATCCGCCTGCCCTTCACCGGCTTCCAGCGCCGCGTGTGACAGAAACGCCTGCAGCGGCATCAGGTCCTGATCTTCATCCTGATAGCTGAACTGGCGCGTTGCCGTCACCAGCTCTTCGAGGTTTTCAATACGTGCCTGACCTTTCTCGCCCTTTTCCTGCTCGTACATGATAAACAGGCCGGAGTCCTTGATGACGCGGTCGGTTTGCACGTGCAGCGGCATGTCAGCGGTCTCGTGCGCCAACGCGTCGACCAGTTCGGTAAAGCGCTGTAGCGAGGACGCGGCGCGACCGGCCAAGACTTTGTCCTGCAACAGCGCGCGCGTGGCCTGCCACATGGTCAACTGGCGATCGCGGGCGGTTTGACGTACTACGTCAAGGGTGCGATCGCCGATGCCGCGCGTCGGGGTATTAACCACGCGCTCAAAGGCGGCATCGTCGTTGCGGTTAGCCATCAGTCGCAGATAGGCCAACGCGTCTTTGATTTCCTGACGTTCGAAGAATCGCTGACCACCGTAAATGCGATAAGGCATGGCCATTTGCAGCAGCGCCTCTTCCAGCACGCGCGATTGAGCATTGCTGCGGTAAAGGATGGCGCAATCGTTGAGCGCTCCACCGTTGTCCTGCCAGGCCTTGATGCGGTTGACCACAAAGCGTGATTCGTCCAGCTCGTTAAAGGCGCAGTACAGCGAAATAGGCTCACCCTCAACGCCCTCGGTCCACAGGTTTTTGCCCATACGACCGTTGTTGTTGGCTATCAGCGAGTTAGCCGCGGTAAGAATGGTGCTGGTCGAGCGATAGTTCTGCTCCAGGCGAATGGTCTCCGCGCCGGGGAAATCCTGCAGAAATCGCTGAATGTTTTCCACCTGCGCGCCGCGCCAGCCGTAGATTGACTGGTCATCATCGCCGACGATCATCACGTTGTTGTTTTCACCGCACAGCAGGCGGATCCAGGCGTACTGGATGCTGTTGGTATCCTGGAATTCGTCCACCATCAGATTGGTAAAACGCTCGCGGTAGTGCTGCAGGATGTGGGGTTTATTCAGCCACAGCTCGTGCGCGCGCAGCAGCAGCTCGGCGAAGTCGACCAGCCCCGCGCGATCGCAGGCTTCCTGATAGGCCTGATAAATGCGCAGCCAGGTGGCCTCTACCGGATTGCCGTAGCTCTCGACGTGCTGCGGACGCAGGCCTTCGTCTTTTTTGCCGTTGATGTACCACATCGCCTGACGCGGCGGCCACTGTTTGTCGTCGATGTTCAGCGCTTTAACGATACGCTTGAGCAGGCGCAGTTGGTCGTCGCTGTCGAGGATTTGGAAGTCCTGCGGCAGATTGGCGTCAAGGTGATGGGCGCGCAGCAGGCGGTGGGCCAGGCCGTGGAAGGTCCCGATCCACATGCCGCCCTGGCTGGTGCCAATCAGCTGTTCGATACGATGGCGCATTTCAGCCGCGGCCTTGTTGGTAAAGGTCACCGCCATAATAGAATACGGGGAGCAGTTCTCTACCGACAACAGCCAGGCGATGCGATGCACCAGAACTCGGGTTTTGCCGCTGCCCGCGCCTGCTAGTACTAACAGGTTGCTGCGCTTGGCGCCCACGGCTTCGCGTTGTTTTTCATTAAGGCTGTCGAGCAGGTCAGAAACGTCCATAAGCACCGTTTGTCTGGATAGAGAATTGCATCCGCGGGAAAGTCGGTTAAATCACGACTGCCCGCGAAGGTTTACTGCTGTTATATACAGTATGTTACCACAAAAGGCTACCGGCGGGATCACAGCAGCGCGGTAAGCGAGCCTAACGCGTCGATCTCGATATGCGGCAACAGGCGGGCATCGCGAATTTTCATCAGATTGCCCTGGCGCAGGTTAATCCAGCAGGCCTGCATGCCGCAGCGCACGGATCCGCCAACGTCCGTGGTCAGGTCATCACCCACGTGGAGGATGTTGGCCAGCGGGATCTCAAGGCGCTCGGCCGCCAGCTGGTACATATCGTCCCACGGCTTGGCGCGCCCGTCACGGCCGGCGACCAGCGTGAATTCAAAATACTTCGACAGGCCACACAGGTCAGGATTAGCGTTACCGTTGGTGATCGCCACCAGCGGGTATTTTTGGCCCAGCGCCGCCAGCGTGTCGTGCGTTTCCTGCGGCACGTCGATACGGCTGCGCCAGTGGGCAAAATTTTGCATCGTGGCGTCGGCACCGGCCGCGGCCGCCGCGTCGTCTAACCCACGACGCAGCAGCGTATGGTACAGCGCCTTGTGGCGCCACGCGGTAACGTCATGGTAAATCTCGGCATCCTGTTCGAGCAGCTCTGCTCGCACCGCCCGCCACTCTGCGGCTTCGATATCAGCGGTCGCCGGATGATACTGACGCAAAAACTGCATCGTTTCCGATTCTGTTCGCACGATGACCGGATAATTGTCGTAGAGCGTGTCGTCGAGATCGAAAGTGATCGCTTCGATTTGCTGCAATGGGCGATAAAACTTCATCAGGATTTTCCTCGTTTAGCGCGGGGATGCGCGGCATCATAAACGGACGCCAGATGTTGAAAGTCGAGGTGGGTATAGATTTGCGTGGTCGACAGGTTGGCATGGCCCAGTAACTCCTGGACGGCACGCAAATCGCCACTCGACTCCAGAACGTGTGTCGCAAAGGAGTGGCGCAGCTTGTGCGGATGAATATGGCTGTTCACGCCCTGCTTGATCCCCCACTCTGCAAAGCGCTTCTGCACGTTGCGGGTTGAAATTCGTCGGCCCTGACTGGATAAAAACATTGCGTCGTCTTCCGGCCCAAACAGCTCACGCAGCGCCAGCCAGTTTTCAAGCCAGGTCACGGCCGTACGGCCAATCGGCAATTTTCGCTCCTTGCTGCCCTTACCCATTACCCAGATTTCACCGGAGGGTAAGTCAACGTGGCCAAGATTAATGCCCACCAGCTCCGATAAACGCAGCCCTGCGCCGTACATCACCTCGAGCATGGCGCGATCGCGCACCGCCAGCGGGTCATTGAGATCGATGTCCAGTAACTGTCCGACCTCATCGACGTCGATGTTTTTAGGCAAGTGACGCGGCGCGCGCGGAGTGGAGATCCCTTTGGCGGGATTGACCTTCAGCACGCCCTGATGCACCTGCCAGTCAAGAAAGCTGCGCAGCGAGGAGAGTCGCAGCGCCAGGCTGGACGCGCCCAGACCCGCACGCTTGCTGCGGGCGGTTAGCATGCGAACTTTGGCGGCGTCGAGATCTCGCCAGTCGGTCAGGTTGATATCGGCAGCCATGCCGATTAG
Source organism: uncultured Gammaproteobacteria bacterium (assembly GCA_963742005.1). Lineage (GTDB taxonomy): Bacteria > Pseudomonadota > Gammaproteobacteria > Enterobacterales > Enterobacteriaceae > Rouxiella. The sequence goes on from CAVUKG010000003.1 coordinate 73,861, forward strand.
CGCCTGGAGTTGATGATGGTAACTGCTTTGCGTCAGCGGGCTGAGCTGGCGCTCGACCCGCAGATAACGTAAGAATGCCTCGACCGCGGGTTGCAGTGGCGAGTCAGTTTGGCTCATGCGCGCTCGACCCAGCGCGAAATCAGGCCGGGTAACATTTTCGCCAGTTGGTCAAGCATCACGGTGCCCATTCCCGCCTCATAATGCTGCGGATCACGGCTGCTGAAAATCAGCATTCCCAACTCGCCCTCTTCGCCCATCAGCGACAGAGCGACCGAACTCACCGCCTTGGCCTGCGGCAAAAGCAGCAGCAGTTCCGGGCCGTTGAGGCTGCCGAGGAAGTGATGGCTTTCACCGAGACGCTGAATGCGCAGAGATTCAAACGAGCTGCGCGTCAGGGCCAGGTGGGTAAAGTCCGAAGGTGCACCAATGCGCCAGCTTTCGCTGAACAGGCGCACGTTGGCTCCCGCCAAACCAAAACCGCGACCCCAACGATGCAGGCGATTCAGCATATCTTGCAGGCTGGTGGCATCGGCCAGATTAGCCTGTAGTTCAATCAGGCGACCAAACAGGGTTTCATTGATGGTCGCCTGCTCCATGAGCAGGGTAATTTCTTCTTCCAACTGCGAAATCTGATTACGCTGGCGTCCGAGCTGCCACTCTACCAGCGAAATACTGCCTTTCACCGGGTGTGGAACGTGCATCTGCTCAACGCTGCGCGAATTTCTAATGAAGAAATCAGGATTTTGCAGCAGATACTGCATCACTTGTTCGTCATCAAGCTCGACAACGTTAGCACTTTCAATCTGGTCATCAAGATTGTTCATAGATGAATGAATCCGTCATAAACATGGGTGGCAGGACCGGTCATAAACAGCGGATGACCCGGACCTTTCCAGCGAATGTTGAGGCTGCCTCCCGGCAGGTCCACCTGAACTTCTTCCGCCAGCAGCCCTTGCTGTATGCCGACGGCGACCGCTGCACAGGCGCCGCTTCCGCAGGCCTGAGTTTCACCTGCACCGCGCTCGAATACGCGTAATTTGACGCTGGCCCTGTGCACTACCTGCATAAATCCGACGTTAACGCGTTCGGGAAAACGCTCATGACTTTCAAGCAAAGGTCCAAGATGTTCTACGCTGGCAGTGACCACGTCGTCAACCTGTAACACGCAGTGCGGATTACCCATTGAGACCACGCCACAGAGTACGGTGTGTTCTTCCGCACGTAAAATATAGGTTTTTTCAGGCTTCGGCGCGCGGAAAGGAATTTGCTGCGGCTCAAAAATCGGCTCGCCCATATTCACTTCAACCAGCTCGTCCTCCGTCACCGTGAGCGTCATACGCCCGTGTTGGGTGCTAACCTCAATTTCACGTTTGTTGGTTAGCCCCTTAATACGCACAAAGCGGGCAAAACAGCGTGCTCCATTACCGCACTGCTTCACTTCACTGCCGTCGGCATTGAAGATGCGATAATGAAAATCCAATTCTGGATCGTAAGGAGGCTCGACTACCAGTAGCTGGTCGAAGCCGACGCCTCGATTACGATCGGAAAGTCGGCGGATCAGTTCGGGAGAGAAGTAAACATTTTGAGTGACGGCGTCGACGACCATAAAATCGTTACCCAAACCGTGCATTTTAGCGAACTGCATATCTTACTCCGCTTGACCTCTGGCAATTGCCAAAGGTGATGATCCCGTTGCTGAACGATTAGTAAAGTTGCCCGCTGTTTTTAGCCGCGTCTTTATCAGGAGAAACGCCGTTTTGCTGATTCGCGCTCACGCTCGGCGCGACCACGTTTTTACTGCCAGGCTTCGTGGCGGGTGGGAAATATAGCGGCCCTTTCAGCCCACAGCCGGCAAGCGCAAACACCACCATTGAGGCGATTGACCAACGTAATGCGGTTTTCATATGTAAATTTTTCATATTGATTGTTTTCATTTTAACCAGGATCTGCGATCCACCGTCCAAGCTCTCTATAATCGCAGTTGGATCATGAAAAGCAATAGGAATCGATTATCAAACGCGGGAACTGCTGAGAGAGCGATAGCCCGATCAGTGGATTTGGAACTGCTGCGCCAGGCTGGCAGGTTCAGATCCGGGCTCGGCAGCGGCGGTATACAGCTGTGGCATAACGTTATTGCGGAAAGGGATCACCTGCGTGCGTCCGTCAAGTGAGACAATTTGATAAAATTGCGGCAGGTTGAAGTTGACGAAACTCGAACCGTAGGTAAAGCGGTCATGGGATGAGGAATAGAAGCGGCTCACGTCGCGCACCAAATCCTCTTTGCTGCCTTCGCAGTGATGATAAACCTCGACGCGGTTCGATTCATCCAGAATATAGATGGTAAAGCCGGCCTCATCGCCGCTGGTTTCGAAGAAGAACTGAATAATTCCTTCGCTGGCATAACCGTCTACTGCCGAGGGCAGATGGACCTGCGAGGTATCAACCTTTACCGACAGGCCTTGCAGCTTGTTGTTGGAAATAGCGCCGTAAAACTCGATAGCGTTCTCCAGTTTTTGTACCGAGACGGAGAGCCGCTCGAAGAACAATCCCCAGGTTTGGCCGGACACTCTGACCGCCTTGAAGCGGCCTGGCTCGAGACGCTTGCTCGACAGACGCAGCTCGATGCATTCGGAAACCAGCTGCTGGATACGGGTGCGGATCAGGCCACGCAGGTGCTGGCTGTAGCAGAAGACCTCAACGGACTCTGGCGGCGCCGCGTCCTGGTGCATTTTGCCTAAAATGGTTTTTAACGCTTCAAGCACCGCCTGTTCGCTGTTGAAATGCAGGGTTCGCACCTCATTCCACGAGTTGCGGTACAGCAGGTCGATACTGCCCACCAGGCATTGCTGCTGCTCGCCAAAGCTGAACACGTCGAGCTTGCGGAAATCGAAGTGCACCACCTGATTGCGGAACGCCGCGGTCGGATCGTGTTCAAGATTAACAATAATCGACAGGTGGCGGATCTCGCACGGGCTATAAAGGGCCTTCGGCGTCGGCGCGGGCAGGCGAATAGGGAAGTTATTCGACATATCTGCCACCAGTTCGCGCAGCTTGGCGATATCACACAGGCTGCTGCTCTTGATGTGTAAACGCGTGGTGGGCGTCAGCAGGCCGTTGAAATAGGCCCAGGCCACCAGCTTGCTCAGATAGCGGTTATATTCCAGCGGCTGATGGCTGATGATCGAATCCATCGACGGCGACTGATTATACAGGTACCAGCCGGTGCGATTGGCGCGACCGGTCGGTACGTGAATAAAGGTTAAATCGCTTTCCGACAGGTCCGGGGAAATCTGCGGATTGACCAGCGTCACCTTACCCGGCAGCGCTTCAAACGCCGCGTAAAGTTTACGGGTCAACACCCCGATATCCTGTGGGCTGGCGCTGACGCTCAGATTATTGCGACGCGCAAAGCGGATCAGGTTACGGTAGCTCTGCATCATTGCATCGAGCAGCTCGTTGTGCGCTTCACGCACGCGCTCAATCTTCCAGTTGGCGCGGTTATCAAGAATAGCCAGGCGCTCTTCGCTCCAGCCCCACTCGCTAACCAACTGGGTGAGGATTTCTCGACGCCAGCCCACCGTAGCGCGCGTTCTGGACAGTTTTTCATGCACTTTGAGATAGAAACAACGACGCACCAGATCGAGGCGGGTAAAGTCTTCGACCTCGGTCAGATAACGGGTCACGCGTTCAAGCATCATGCAGTAGGCATCGAGGCCGAAGCAGACGATTTCACCCTGATGCAGGCGCTGTTTGATGTCCATTGCCAACAGTTGCGTGTTGGGATATTCCCAGGAATAGGTTTCAAGCAGCAGGGTTTTCAACACCGCCTTGTAGGGCGAGTCGATACTTTTATACAGCTGCCACAGGCTGGCACCAAAGTACTCTTCTGCAGACAGCGTGCTAAGGCCACCGAGATCTAACCACTCGTTCGGGGTCAGCGCGCCCTGTGAATAAAGGGAAAGCACGTATTCGTCGTAGTGCGCCTCTTCTTCGCCCGGCACCATATTCCATAGAATACGCTTGCCAGCGAGGCGCACGGCGGTACGGTAAAATTCGTCAAGCAGCAAAATATGCTGGGTAGAACCGCAGTCTTCACCGCTCAGGCTGCCGCTTTCGTTGTGACGGAAACGGTTTTCATCAATCAGGAAGAAGCTGACCTCTACGCCCATCGACGCCGCCCATTTTTCGAGCAGCAGGCATTTTTCCTGCAGGCGATTGCGTTCTTCGTTGTCGAGCCAGGATTGATGGCAGACCCAAATGTCGAGATCGGAGCTTTTGCTCTGGCCGATCGACGAGGTACTGCCCATAGAATAGACGCCGGTAATAGGCAGCTCGCCTTTTATCATCGGCTCAAAGGGGCTGCCCCACTTATCGACCAGGGAATCAAGATAGGACTGTTGGGATCCATCAGGCGTAAAAATACAGACGCCGTGGGGCACTTTACCTTCAAGGTAGCCCGGCATCAGTGGATGATGATGATGTAACAAGATAGGCAATAAGCTGTAGACCTGCTGAAAAGCGGGACCCTGAGCCACAACCGCGCGATCAACGCGAAGCTGATTTATTGCATCTAATCTTTGCTTTAATGTCTCGATGTAGAGGTACAAGACTTTTCGCCCGATTTTCTTCCAGTGTCTAGAAACAACCCCGTATCCAAATACGCCATTAGTTTTTAAAAACTTTAATTTGAAATATGTATTTGACGTATTATTGCTGGAAACGTGATCAATTTAACACCTTGCTGTTTGACCGTAAAGGAAGTAACGCACCACAATTAATGTTGCGTCTCTGTACATTTTACTTCCTGATCCGTCATGTCACAAATTTCCCTGTTAAACCGTCACAACTCCCCCGATCGCTGACACCTGCGCATAACAGGTGATAGGATGGTCTGCGAAACTAAAAAAACGGTAATATGCATGTTAGACAAAATCATCCGAATCGCCACCCGACAGAGCCCGCTGGCCCTGTGGCAGGCACAATTTGTTCAGAGCGAGCTAAAGGCTTTTCACCCAGATTTGCACGTTGAACTGGTCCCGATGGTCACCAAAGGTGACATCATTCTGGATACCCCGCTGGCTAAGGTTGGCGGCAAAGGGCTGTTCGTTAAAGAGCTTGAGCAGGCGCTATTGGAAGGCCGTGCAGACATCGCCGTGCATTCAATGAAGGACGTACCTGTCGATTTTCCCGCTGGCCTGGGGCTGGTAACCATCTGCGAGCGCGAAGATCCGCGCGACGCATTTGTGTCTAACCACTATGCCAGCCTCGACGATCTGCCAGCGGGCAGCGTCGTTGGCACCTCGAGTCTGCGCCGCCAGTGCCAGCTGCGCCAACAGCGTCCGGATCTGCAAATCCGCGATCTGCGCGGCAATGTCGGTACCCGCCTGGGCAAGCTGGATAAAGGCGATTACGACGCGATTATCCTCGCCGTGGCCGGTCTGAAACGCCTGGGTCTTGAGGCGCGCATTCGTACCGCACTGACGCCGGAAGAGTGTCTGCCGGCAGTCGGTCAGGGCGCGGTTGGGATCGAATGCCGTCTCGACGACGTTCGCACCCGTGAGTTGCTAGCTCCGCTGGCACACGTTGAAACCACGCTGCGCGTGGCCGCTGAGCGGGCGATGAACATGCGCCTTGAGGGCGGGTGTCAGGTGCCTATCGGCAGCTACGCCGAACTGGACGGCGATACGCTGTGGCTGCGTGCGCTAGTCGGCGCACCGGACGGCACTCAGATGGTGCGCGGTGAGCGTCGCGGCCCGTCCAGCGAAGCAGAAAGCATGGGCATTAGCCTGGCAGAAGAATTGCTGAACGCCGGTGCGCGAGAAATCCTGCAAGAAGTTTATCAGGGTAACGCGCCAAAATGACTATCCTGGTGACCCGCCCTTCCCCCTCGGGAGAACAGCTTGTAGCGCGGCTTCGCACGCTGGGCAGGGTCGCCTACCACTCGCCTTTAATCGAGTTTGCACCAGGCAACGAGCTTGCACAACTGCCCGCGATGCTATCCTCATTAAAGCCGCGGGATATGATTTTCGTCCTTTCTCAATACGCGGTGAACTACGCTCAGCGTGCATTACAGCTGCAGGCGCAACACTGGCCTGATTTTGTAAGCTATTATGCTATTGGTCGAACCACCGGTTTACTGATGCATCGCGCCAGCAGTTTGCCGATCGTTTATCCGCAGGACGGTGAAACCAGCGAGACGCTGTTGAACCTGCCGGCGTTGCAGTCAATCAGGGGCCGAAACGCCCTGATCCTGCGCGGCAACGGCGGCCGAGAGCTGCTGGCGGATACGCTAAGAGAACGGGGTGTTAACGTCAGCTACTGCGAGTGTTATCGACGCAGCCCGATTTTTTATGACGGCAGTGAGCAAAGCTCAAGCTGGCAACGTGCCGGGATTAATACCCTGGTGGTCACCAGCGGAGAAATGTTACAACAGTTATATACGTTAGTTCCTGATTACTATCGAACAAGTTGGCTTTTAAGCTGCAAGTTGATCGTGGTCAGCGAACGTTTAGCGACGCTTGCCCGCCACCTTGGCTGGCAGACTATTAGCGTCGCAGAAAACGCAGATAATGATGCGCTGATCCGTGCATTAAAATAACCTGACTAAGGGATGTGCCCAGATGACGGAACAAAAAAATCCTTCCGCAAAGGTAGATGATAATCACATTGCGGTTGAGAGCCCCCAACAGCCAGAGATTGCTTCTCGTGAAAGCGTACAAAAAGAAAAACGTACGGGCCCGATATTGGGCGCTGTCGCGATTGTGTTGGTTATCGCACTTGGCGTAGGCATTTACTATCACGGACATCAACAGGCTCAGGCGGAGATTGCCGCCAACCAGGCGTTGCAGGACCAGCTTGCGGCGCTTAAAAGCAGCCAGCAGCAGGACCAACAGCGAATCGACTCGCTGCTGAGCCAGCAGGAAAAATCTCAGCAGGATGCCTCACGCCAACAGGCCGCCTACGGCCGTCAGTTAGGCGAGCTGCAGGATAAGGTCGCGAGCATTTCCGGCAGCGATGCCAAAACCTGGATGCTGTCGCAGGCGGACTTCCTGGTCAAGTTGGCCGGTAGAAAACTGTGGGCCGATCAGGATGTCACCACCGCCGCCGCGCTGTTGAAAAGCGCCGACGCCAGCCTGGCCGACATGAATGATCCCAGCCTGATTGCGGTGCGTAAGGCGATCAATGAAGACGTTGGCAGCCTGTCGGCAGTCACCCAGGTCGATTTTGACGGCATTATCCTTAAGGTTAATCAGCTTTCTAATCAGGTAGATAATCTGCGTTTGGCGGATAACGACACCGACGATTCACCGATGGACAGCGACAGCGGCGAACTCTCGGGTTCTCTGACCCAGTGGCGTCAGAATCTAAGCAAAAGCTGGCACAACTTTATGTCAGACTTTATTACCATCCGCCGTCGTGATACCAGTGCCGAACCGCTGTTAGCGCCTAATCAAGACGTGTACCTGCGCGAAAATATTCGCTCACGCCTGCTGATTGCCGCCCAGGCGGTACCGCGTCACCAGAATGAAATCTACAAGCAGTCGCTGGAAACCGTCTCGACCTGGGTCCGCGCCTATTTTGATACCACCGATCCCGCGACCAAGGCGTTCCTGGCCGATCTCGATACGCTGAGCCAGCAGTCGGTCTCAATGGACGTACCGGACCAGTTGAAAAGCCAGCCAATGTTGGAAAAACTGATGCAGACGCGCGTGCGTAACCTGCTTCAGCAGCCTGTTGCCGCGACCGTTAGCAGCGCGACTCATGGCGTAACAACCGACCAACAGGGGGAATAACGCATGCTACGTGTTCTCATACTGTTTCTGATAGTTATCGCCGGTATTATTGTCGGCCCGATGCTGGCCGGACATCAGGGCTATGTGCTGATCCAGACCGACAACTATAACGTCGAAACCAGCGTCACTGGCCTGGTTATCATGGCAATCCTGCTGTTTGTGGTGCTGTTCTTGATCGAATGGTTACTGCGTCGGGTGTTTAGCACCGGCGCTCGCACCCGCGGCTGGTTTGTCGGTCGCAAACGCTCGAAAGCACGCAAGCAAACCCAGCGTGCGATGATTAAACTGGCCGAAGGCGACCATCGTCAGATGGAGAAACTGCTGGCCAGCAACGCCGCGCACGCCGATCAGCCGATGGTCAACTATTTGCTGGCGGCCGAGGCGGCATCGCAGCGCGGTGACGAGATCCGCACCAATCAGTATCTGGAACGTGCGGCCGAAATTGCCGACACCGATCAGCTGCCGGTAGATATTACTCGCGTCCGTATTCAGCTGGCGCAGGGCGAAATTCACGCCGCGCGTCACGGCGTGGACCGCCTGATTGGTCTCTCACCGCGTCATCCGGAGATCCTTCGCCTGGCCGAGCAGGCCTATATGCGCACCGGAGCCTACGCGTCGTTGATGGAGATCCTGCCGTCAATGGCGAAGGCTAATATCTATGACGAAGAGCAGCTGCAACGCGTTCAGGAGCAGGCCTATGTCGGTATGATGAATCAGCTGATGGCCGAGGAAGGCAGCGAAGGCCTCAAGCGCTGGTGGAAGAGCCAGAACCGCAAAACGCGCCACGAGCCGGCGCTGCAGGTAGCGATGGCCTCTCACCTGATCCAGTGCAACGATCATGACTTAGCCCAGGAGGTCATTCTCGACGGCCTCAAGCGCCAGTACGATGAGCGGCTGGTGGCGATGTTGCCTAAACTGCGCTCCGGTAACTCCGAACAGGTCGAGAAATTCCTGCGCCAGTCCATTAAGCAAAACGGCCAGACGCCGCTGTTGAGCAGTACGTTAGGACAGGTTCTGTTGCGTCACGGCGAATGGCTGCAGGCGAGCGAGGCGTTTCGCGAAGCGCTGAAACAGCGCCCCGACGCCTACGATTTCGCCTGGCTAGCCGATGCTCTCGATAAGCTGCACAAACCCGCAGAAGCCGCAGAGATGCGCCATCAGGGGTTAATGCTGACCATTAATAATTCGCAGCAGTAACCCGCTTTAGTGCTCAGTCAAAGCTCGCCGTGATGGCGGGCTTTTTTTTGCCTCTACTGCCGGGCAGCGGCTTGCGCTTTCACACACCACGAGCAAAAAAAAACACTTGCCGGAGAGACAAGTGTTAAAACAATCAGGTCTTAGACAACAGGGGTAGTGTCACACTCAACGCGTTGTCTGCTGGTTGATAACGCCTGCAAGTCTATAACAGGGTTTATCGGGCAGATAGACAAGAGACACTGTAATTTGGCTCTGCATCATTCCCAGGTTTATGAAGCCAGGCAATCATAATAGGTGGAATGAGCATCTACAGTATCTAACATTGCACGGCGCATGCCAGGTTGCCGTTTTCACCCTCGGAAGCGCGTGAAATATAAGGCATCTGATTGATAAAATTGAATAAAAAACCATGCCTGCCGAGCGGAGATCTGCGAAGAAACTTAACTGCTTGTAAGAAATAGACTTTTTCTGCTAAAACCTGTCGCCAGAGAGTGACATAAAAACAGTCGTATTTTTTATAAGTTGTTTTTCAATAGCATAAGTGTCTCTCGTTGGCGACAGTGCCCGCGAGAATGCCAAATCATGCCTCGCATGCATGCGGCCATTGATACCATATTAATTAATAAATTCAAAAAGTTAAGATTGAGTGTTGCTAAACGGATACGCTGAAAAATCTTATGGGGATACGAATATAAAAAAAGCAGGCCGTGGCGGAAGCGGAAAAACAAAAAGCCCCGCATTGCTGCGGGGCTCTTTATTTGAATTGGTCGGCGAGAGAGGATTCGAACCTCCGACCCACTGGTCCCAAACCAGTTGCGCTACCAAGCTGCGCTACTCGCCGATGTCGTGCTTTACTCTTTACAACCTGTGTTGCGGACTGCGTAGTGTAAATTAGTACTAAGCTAATAAAGTTTCGTGTGGTGCGAAGAGAGGGACTTGAACCCTCACGTCCGTAAGAACACTAACACCTGAAGCTAGCGCGTCTACCAATTCCGCCACCTTCGCACTGTCACAAACTTTACTCTTTACTACTTCTACATTTCACACTTTCTTCTCAAGGGAAGAAGTGGGGTGGCTAATGGGGCTCGAACCCACGACAACTGGAATCACAATCCAGGGCTCTACCAACTGAGCTATAGCCACCATTGTATCTTTACTTCACGTCCGAAACTAACACCGCAACTCTTTGCGCAAAACTAACCGAAGTCAATGGTGCGCCCGACAGGATTCGAACCTGAGACCTCTGCCTCCGGAGGGCAGCGCTCTATCCAGCTGAGCTACGGGCGCTTAGCGCCGTTGCGGGTGTGGATACTACGGCTTACCCGCCATACTGTCTAGTGCTTTTTTTTGAAAAATGTTCGTTTGATTACGAATTGCTCATTACGCACTAAAAGTAGCCGTTTTAGGCTCCACACCCCCGCTTTTACTTTAAAAAGCGTTTAACGGCTGCGTCGGTTCATCCCCAAAGCCAGGTAAATAAGTGATACCGCGGCGATAAAAATTGCCCCAACCAGCAAAGAAACGCGCGTATCGCTGTTAATAGCCATCCCTACCAGCACGCAAAGCAGGAAAGCCAGCGTCAGATAGTTGGTGTATGGGAACAGGATTGACTTAAACGGGTGATTTTTCAGCGCTTCACGATGGGCCTCGCGAAAACGCAGCTGGCTAACCAGCACCACAAACCACGGGATCATTCCCGGCAACACGCTGGCACTGTAGACATAGACGAATACCTTCTCTGGATCCGGTATCAGGTAATTCAGACCTGAACCCACCAGCAGGCAGATAATCGTCACCGCAATGCCGTACACCGGTACGCCGCTGGCTGAGACTTTTGACAGGAACGCCGGCAGCTGACGGTTTTGCGACAGCGCGTACAGCATGCGTCCACAGCTATACATGCCGCTGTTGCAGCCCGAAAGCGCGGCGGTCAGCACCACGAAATTGATGATCCCTGCCGCCGCGGTGATCCCGACTTTAGTAAAGGTCAGGACAAACGGGCTGCCGTGGGTACCTATCTCATTCCACGGGAAGATAGTAATAATCACAAAAATCGCGCCGACGTAGAAAATCAGAATACGCCACAGGATATTGTTAATCGCACGCTTGAGGGTAACCTGCGGGTTCTTGGCCTCACCGGCGGTGATGCCGACCAGCTCCACGCCCTGATAGGACGCGACGACAATACACAGCGCAAACAGGAAACCTTTCCAGCCGTGGGCAAAGAAACCGCCGTGGACGGTCAGATTGTCGAACCCGATCGCCTGCCCGTGATTGCCGAAGCCAAAGAAAATAACCGCCAGACCGACCACAATCATCACGATAATGGTGGTTATCTTAATCAGCGCGAACCAGAACTCCATTTCGCCGTACAGCCTGACCGCCGCCAGATTTGCTGCCGCGACAATGGCAACCGCTGCCAGCGCAGGGATCCACTGCGGTAAGTGCGGGAACCAATACTGGGCATAGACGCCGATGGCGGTGATTTCGGAAATTCCCACCGCGATCCACATAAACCAGTAACCCCAGGCGGTGAGATAACCGAAATAGGGGCCCAGATATTTATGCGCATAGACGGCAAACGATCCGGCGACCGGTTCGAGATGCAGCATCTCGCCCATCGAACGCATAATAAAGAACACAAACACGCCCGCCAGAATATAGGCCAGCAAAACGGAAGGACCGGCCCATTTCAAGGTACTGGCGGCCCCCATAAACAACCCAACGCCGATCGTGCCGCCCAGAGCAATTAATTCAATGTGGCGCGCCTCCAACCCTCGGTGAAGCCCCTTTTTCTGTTCGCTACTCGCCATAATTCCTCTGATTCTCAATATGTTGTGTTTGTTCTCATTTTCGGGTTTTCCGAAATATTATTGTTATTTCCCAAGTTAAGGGCAGATAAAACGGCGGTATGGTTCCGTATTTTGCAGCCAGTTGCAAACGGGAATGAATAAAATAGCGGAGTAGCTCAATTCCAGAGGAGGCGTAGAGCGAAGTGTGACGGTAAAAAAGCCAACGCCCGCATGTCGACGCGGGCGCAAAAAGAGTTACAGGCGGCGGGTATAGTAATAGAACACAAACTTAAGCAGCCTGAGCTGGCGAGGCAGGCGGCTCGGCTGGTTGATCAGCCGATAAAGCCACTCCAGCCCAAGCTTCTGCCAGCCCTTAGGGGCGCGCTTAACCGCACCGACGAACACGTCGTAGGTTCCGCCAACGCCCATATATAGCGCATCGGGATAATGCCTGCGGCAGTCGCGCATCAGGATCTCCTGGCGAGGAGAACCCATCGCCACGGTCACCAGCTTTGCCCCGCTTGCCCTCACACGGCAGAAAAGCAATTCCCGCTCGGCCGGGGTAAAGTAGCCGTTTTGACTGCCGACGATGTTCACATTCCACTGCCTGCGCAGCTTGTCCTCGGTCTGTGACAGCACCGTTTCTTGACCGCCGATCAAAAATACCGGCGTACCCCGCTCTCCTGCGCGCTGCATCAAGGCTTCCCACAGGTCGGCACCGGGCACGCGCTTAACCCTGGCGGCGGGATATTTGCGGTGAATTGACGCCTCAATGCTGACCCCGTCGGCGTATTTGTACTCGGCCTCTTTAATCAGCCCGCGCAGCTGGGCATCGCGTTCGCTGGCCAGCACCTTCTCGGCATTAATCGCCACCAGCGTACCCGTTTTTACCCCCTCATCGGCCAGCAGGAAATCGCAAAACTGGTCGATGCCGCTAAATCCCCACAGCTCAATATCACGAATAGTGTATTTAGGGATAGAAAGCGGGATTGAACTCGAAATCATTATTATCCTTTATCACCAACCAGCGGCTCGCTCGCGGCGCGCATTCTTATTAATCCGGCGTTATCAAATAGCCAGTACAGCAGCTTGGCGGCGAGTAAACACAGGCCAAAAACCACGGCAAAAAACATGACCCGCGAGAAGAATGAATCCACCCCTTCGCGAGCCAAAACAATCATATTGAATACCGCGCCAAAACAAAAGCTCTGCAAAATGGCGGCCTTGTAAGGGTTAGTCGCGTTGCGCGCTAAGGCATAAAGCCAGTCGAACCATTTGATTATCATTCCCACCGCCACCGCGCCGAGTGGGATAAACGCCGCGCCGCCCATCACCACTAACGAGCCGATCAGCGTCGGCGAAATCGCCAGCCCGGAATGGTTGTCGAGCACGTCCCAGGTGAAATAGTTGCCGGTATTCATCACCGCAGAGGGCCTGCCGTGCCACAACCAAGTCGGGATAAACACGTAGAAATCACGAATAATCGGCATCAGCCCCTGGAAGTGGATCTTGTGGTAATTTTGCAACAGCAGGGCGAGATTTTCCCACGGCGAGAAGGTATCGCGCGTCAGGTAAAGGAAGGTGTAAAACGCTTCGGGTCCGCTGACGTCGAGGTTGTAGCGTTTTAGCGCCAGCCAGAACATGCCCACCACCGCCATAATACCCGCCAGCAGCAGCATCCATAGCGTGATCCAGCCGCGAATAATGCCGATAAACAGGAACAGCGCCAGCGCGATGATGATATTGGCGCGCGTGCCGCCGACCACCACATAAGTCAGCAGGCCAAAGGCAAAGGTGGTCACCAGGAACAGCATCCAGTTCAGGCGAGTTTGCCTGAGGAAGTAGACCACTAACATTGCCGGTATAAAGAAGTAGAAGAAGCGTTTAAGCGCCACGCCGGAAACGTTGCTGGAGAAAATCTGGCTGTAGGAGGTCAGCCTGAACAGCAGGAAACCGTTGTGGGCAAAGAAAACGCCCAGCGTCACGAACGCCACCAGCGCCATGATAATCCAGGTCAGATGGGTCTCGACCCGATTCATGCTAAACGCCTCTCGCCTCGGTACAGCGCGCGGTTTACGCAAACGCGTTTTATACACCACGTAATAGATAGCGTAGAAACAGGTCGCCGACAGCATCGCCTGCAACAGATAAGGCACCGGCACCACCTCAATGTTGAACTCGAACACCAGCAGGCAGGTCAGTGGGAAACCAAAATAGAAGGTCAGCAGATACAGCACCGAGAAAAACAGGTTGAAGCTAAACCTTACCCGGCGGAACTCCAGATAGGTCAGCGACAGGATAAACAGCAGCGAGAAAGCATAGACGATACTCAAACCGCCCAACTGCGCCAGCGTCATGGGGTGTCCTCCACGGCAAGATGTAAAGCCTGTACCCAGCCCTGAATATAGTTCGGGCTAAAGAAGGCAATATTCTGGCGATCGGCATTGAGCAGTTGCCGACGCGCCTCAAACAGCGTAGCACCGTCGAGTGGGTCATCGTCAAACAGCACCGGCAAATCCTGCTCGGCCATATCCTGCCAGAAGGGATTTTTGCGCGAGAGTACAAACGGCACGCCAAACTGGATCAGCAGGCAAAGGGTGCCAATTCCCTGCTGCCTCTCGAAGATAAAATAGCCCAGCGCGCAGCTTTTCAGCATGCTCAGGTAGTCGTCAAAAGCCATCGACTCGGTCAGCAGCTCGACGTTTTCTGCCGGGAACAGCGCCAGGGCGGCTTCACGCACCTGTTGTATATAAGGCTGATTGTTTGCCGGATAGCCCATCGGGAGGATCACCTTAATCTCTGCCCCCCACTGTTTATGCAGCGCGCGCAGGGCGTCGATATGACGATTACTGCTATCGCCCGAATTACCGACCAGCACCCGCGGCTGGCCCATGGCCGCTGGCGTAGCGGCGGGCAGCGTTAACGCGGGGTCCATGCGGGTGGGGAAATAGAGCAGTGAAGCCGGCACGCGCGGGTGACGCGAGTGATAGTGCGACAGATCGCCGCGCGTGGCAAAAACGTGGCCGATGCGCCCCTGTGCCAGGCGGCGCAGCAGGTAGAACAGCCGGTATTTCAGGCTGCCTGAATTTTCGTACAGGTCCGCGCCCCAGACGTGCCAGAAGGCCTGACGGACTTTGATCTTGCCGCTTAATAACGCCAGCCACAGGCCGGCATTAAACTGGCCGTGGAAAAAGAAGCGACAGTTTCTGTCGGCCTGCGCCCTGGCGATCACCGCCTGCGCCAGCGATTTCTTATCGCCCAGCACCTCGATGTTAAGCCTGTCGCAGACCGGTAAAGCCTGAGGCTCGCGGCAGGCCACCATGAAATGACGCCGCTGCTCGATCGGAACGTGATCGGGCAGCACCTCATTAAAGAAGCGCAGCACGGTGGAATTATGGTGCGGGATATCAGATCCCAAAACGTGAATCAGCGTTGTCATGCTCGTCTACGATAAATAACAAAAAAGGTCCAGCACAGCGCAAAGTAGATGATGTAGGTCGCCATATACGCCTGCGCGGCACCGAGTGCGCCATGTAAAGGGATCAGCCAGCGTGAGAACAGCGTCAGCAGCAGAAACTGGCTGATTTCGGTCAGCAGATAGAAACGCAGCGACGCCTTGGCAATCACCAGATAACCAAAGATATAGGCACTGACTTTTAACACATCGCCCACCAGCTGCCAGGCAAAAAGATCGCGCATCGCCACAAACTGGCTCGAGAACAGCAGCCAGATAGCCAGGTCGCGCAGCAACCAGACGGTAAAACTGACCGCGGCGACCACCGGCATCACAAACTTCAGCGCCTTGACTATCTCATGGCTGATATCGTGTTTATTGGTTAGCCGAGCCAGGGTTGGCAACAGATACACGCTGAACGAGGCGGTGATGAACTGCAGGTAAGCGTCGGAAATACTGCTCACCCCCTGCCAGATCCCGACCGCTTGCCAGCCATCGTGCTCGGCCAGCAAATTACGCATCATCACGTAGGCCACCGGCAGAGTCACTGCGGTGATCAACGCCATAAGGGTAAACTTGCCAAACTGCCGCGCTAACGCCGGATCCCAACTCGGGGCTAAATAATTGACGGAGAAAAGCCGCCGCCGCCACAGTATGATACCCGCAGGCAGCGCCACCAGGGCGGGAACCAGCGCGAAGCCGAGCAGCGCGCCGCGATAGCCGCCGACGGTAAAACACAGCCAATAGGCCAGCAGCCCAAGCAGGCTCCCGCCGATCACCGCCAGCGCGTTGCCCTGCGCATCGCGATAGCCTTTTAATATCGCCTGAAAAAGATTGGCGTAGGCGATCCCCATCTGAATAAACGCCACCGCCCGCACCACTGCCTGATAATCGCCGCGTCCGAACAGCGCCGAGCTTATCGGCTCGGCTACCAACAGCATCACCAGCGCCAGCAGGGTAGAAAATCCAAGGATCAGGGTCGACGCCGTGCCCAGCACCGCTCTTAGCCGCGCGGGTTGCTGTCGCGATTCGGCCACGTACTTGGTGACGCCGTTAAAAATTCCAGCACCCGATAGCACGCCCAGCACGGTGATGAGCTGGCGGAAGTTACCCGCCTGCCCAACGCCACCGGGGCCAAACGCCACGGCTAACAGTTTAATCACCACCAGCCCGGCACCAATTTTTATCAGCGTCGAACCGGCGGTCCATATTGAGGCTTTTGCTAGTGACATATCAGGCGCAGAAGCTCTGCAGGGTAGAGATCACCGCCTGCTGCATGGCGTTACTCATGTTGTAAAACAGCGGCAAACGCACCAGCTTGCCGCTCTCTTCGGTGGTAAATAGGTCCTCACCGCAGAAATAGCCAAACTTTTTACCGGCGCTGGATGAGTGCAAAGGAATGTAGTGGAAGACGGTGAGGATCTCCGCCTCTTTCATGTAGGCGATGAGCGCGTCGCGTTTTTCACTGTCTTTGAACTTAACGTAGAACATGTGCGCATTGTGCACGCAGTCCGCAGTGATGGTGGGCAACAGCAGGTCTCCGCGGTCCTGCAACGGTTTTAAGGCTCGGTAGTATTGATCCCATAGCGCTAAACGTTTCTGATTGATCTGCTGCGCGGCCTCTAGCTGCGCCCACAGATAGGCCGCCTGCAAATCGGCCATCAGATAGCTTGAACCAATATCACGCCAGGTATATTTGTCCACCTGACCGCGAAAGAACTGGCTGCGATTAGTGCCTTTCTCACGAATTATCTCGGCGCGCTCTACCAGCTCGGGGCTGTTGATCAACGTCGCGCCACCTTCACCGCCGGCGGTGTAGTTTTTGGTTTCGTGAAAACTGAAACAGCCGATATGGCCGATGGTGCCCAACGCGCGGCCTTTGTAGGTGGACATCACGCCCTGCGCCGCATCTTCGACCACAAACAGCTTATGCTTTTCAGCTAACGCCATAATCGCGTCCATTTCACAGGCCACGCCCGCGTAGTGCACCGGCACAATCGCCCGGGTTTTATCGGTAATCGCCGCTTCAATCAGCGTTTCATCGATGTTCATGGTGTCGGGACGGATATCGACAAACACAATGGTCGCGCCGCGCAGCACAAAGGCGTTGGCGGTCGAAACGAAGGTATAGCTCGGCATGATGACCTCATCGCCGGGCTTAATGTCCAACAAGATGGCGGCCATCTCTAACGAGGCGGTGCAGGAAGGGGTCAATAACACGCGCGGGCAGCGAAAGTTTTTTTCAAACCACTGCTGGCAGCGACGGGTAAAACCGCCATCACCGCACAGTTTACCGCTGCCCATGGCCGCCTGCATGTAGTCAAGCTCGGTGCCAACGATCGGCGGAGAGTTAAATGGGATCATATAATTACCTGTACAGCCAGTATGCTGAATGAGACAGGACGCCACCGCAGGCGCGATAGAGGTTTAATGCCGCGATATTGCCCGTTTGCGTGGCAACGTTGAGTTGCGCAACTCCTTGTGCTCGACACCAGTGCTGTGCCGCTTTCATTAGCTGCTTGCCGATACCTCTCCCGGTGAACTGCGGCTGCACGGCCAATAGCCCGATGCGCGCCACCTGCGGTTCAATAGTACGCAGCGTGACAAATCCCAGCAGCTGCCCGTCGGCGGCATTCATCGTCAGGCAATGGGTATCAAAGGTCCCCAGGATAGCTTTCTCCGCCCACAGTGCATAAAACCGTCCCGAATCATGCGGCTGATACCAGGGCGCACGAAAACGACTGAGTTGAAAGGCGCTGCCCGCGAGTTGGCTAACGCGAGAGATATCGTGCCGGGTGGCCAGCTTATAATCCCCGGTCTCTGCCTCAACGCCGCGTAAATCCAGCGAGAAATCAATCTCTCCCTCTACCATACGGAAACCCAAATGATACAGGCCGTCGATGATTTCACTCTGGTCAGCGGCAACCTTGACCTGCACAAGCGGGTAAGCGCCGAGGGCGTGGCGATCGACAGTTTGTCCCGCAGAGTCCAGCGTCAGTTTAGCGCTAGGCCGGGAGAAAAAATCGCTTTCCCAGTGCAAATATTCAAGTTGCCCGCGGATAAGTTCTTCGTTCATTTTTTCTCCAAGCCTGATAACCCGCAACGGCGGACCTCGCGTCGTTGGCCAGAATAAACTATTACCGCCTTTAGCTTAGGGGGAGCCTTAGCGCCACACCCCTTTAGTATCGACTATCCAGCGTTGTACGACCTGTTGACCGGAGATCTGTTTAAACGCCGAATGATCGACCAGCATCACGATAACGTCGGCCTGTTGCAAAGCCAGGTCCAACGGCTTAAGCCAGGTTTTATTTTTCAACGCCGCAGGCAGTTCGCTGACGTGCGGCTCGATGACCCAGGTTTCTCCCGCGTGCCAGTCGGCAATGCGCTGCGTTATCTGTATCGCCGGGCTTTCGCGCAGATCGTCAATGTCGGGCTTAAAGGCCAGCCCGAAGCAGGCAATCTTGATTTCGCTAGCGCGCTTGCCGGTCACGGTCAGGCAGTCTGCCACCGCCGCTTTCACCTTATCCACAACCCAGAGAGGCTTGCCGTCGTTCACCACTCGGGCGGTATGGATAAGCCGGGCTAAATCGGGATGTTGTGAAACGATAAACCACGGGTCGACCGCAATACAGTGTCCGCCGACGCCGGGACCGGGTTGCAGGATATTGACTCGCGGATGAAGATTAGCCAGGCGAATCAGCTCCCAGACGTCGATGCCTTGGGCATCGCAAATCAGCGACAGCTCGTTGGCGAAGGCAATATTCACGTCGCGGAAGCTGTTTTCGGTGAGCTTGCACATTTCGGCGGTGCGGCTGTTGGTCACCACGCATTCTCCCTCGAGGAAAATACGATACAGCTCGCTGGCCCGCTGGGAACAGCGTTCGGTCATGCCGCCGATCACCCGATCGTTGCTGACCAGCTCGATCATCACCTTGCCCGGCAGTACGCGCTCGGGGCAGTAGGCAATATTGACGTCAGGCGCGGACGCTGCATGCTGCGGGAAGCGTAAATCGGGGCGCAGGTCAGCCAACCACTGCGCCATCTGTTCGGTAGCGCCCACCGGCGAAGTCGACTCGAGAATGATTAAGTCGCCCTTTTTCAGCACCGGTGCCAGCGCGATCACCGCCTTGTGCACGTAGCTCATGTCCGGCTGGTGGCCGTCCCTGAACGGCGTTGGCACGGCAATCAGAAAGGCATCGGCCGACTGTGGCGCGGTCACTGCGCGCAGATAGCCCTGCTCAACTGCCTGGTGTACCAGCGCATCAAGGCTGGGTTCAACAATGTGCACGCCGCCGCGGTTAATAATATCCACCGCCTGCTGATTGATATCAACGCCGATCACTTTTTTATGGCGTGAGGCAAAGGCCGCCGCCGTGGGCAGGCCGATATAGCCTAAGCCAATAATGGAAATGGTCTCAAACGAGCTGCCGTTTTCAGGGCTTACGCGGTTGGTTACGGTCATGAGGTCACTCAAGTATTCTTTAAAGCATCCAAGATGCGGCTACAGGCAAGCCCGTCACCATAAGGATTGTGGGCCCGGGTCATGGTCTGGTAAGCCTCGTTATCGGTTAACAGCCGTGAGACTTCGCTGACGATATTGTCGGTATCGGTTCCGACGAGTTTTACGGTACCCGCATCGACGGCTTCGGGCCGCTCTGTCGTATCGCGCATTACCAGCACCGGTTTGCCGAGCGATGGCGCCTCCTCCTGTATCCCGCCAGAGTCGGTCAGGATGAGGTAAGCCTGGTCCATCAGGTAAACAAACGGCAGATAATCCTGCGGATCGATCAGGATGACGTTATCGATACCCTGCAAAATTCGCTTCACCGGTTCGCGAACCTGCGGATTAAGGTGCACCGGATAAAGGATTTGCACCTCGGCGTGCCGTTTGGCAATTTCTGCCAGCGCACTGCAGATGCGTTCAAAACCGTTGCCAAAGCTTTCACGACGATGGCCGGTCACCAGGATCAGTTTTTTATTGCGATGAATAAAATCGTAGCGATCGGCAATCTGCGCGGCCTGTTCAGGTGACTTTTGCAACAGTTCACGAACCCAAAACAGCGCGTCAATCACCGTGTTACCGGTCACGGTGATACGGCCAGGATCGACCCCTTCACGCAGTAAATTATTGCGTGACAGCGCGGTGGGGGCAAAATGCCATTTAGCCAGATCGCCGGTCAGACGGCGATTACCCTCTTCGGGCCAGGGTGAAAGCAGGTCACCGGTGCGCAGGCCCGCTTCGACATGGCCAATCGGGATCTGCTGATAAAATGCCGCCAGGCTGGCCGAAAGCGCCGTGGTGGTGTCACCATGCACCAGCACGACGTCCGGCTTGAACTCTTCGAGTACCGGTTTTAGCCCCAGCAGTATGCGGCTGGTTATTTCCGTTAGCCCTTGGCCGGGCTGCATGATATTGAGATCGTAATCCGGATTAATGTTGAACAGCGTTAATACCTGATCCAGCATTTGACGGTGCTGGGCCGTTACACAGACTCTTGAATCAAAGGCTTCATCCTGAGCCAAGGCGTGTACCAGGGGTGCCATTTTTATTGCTTCCGGCCTGGTACCGAAAATCGTAAGTACTTTCACAGAGGCATTCTCTTCTTGATAGGCGCAGCGCTTTCCTGCGGAGCGAGCGCGTCAGTAGCGCTCGATTTTTCATCTCTATCTTTTTTATTTTTTTATTTGTTTACGCCACGCGGCGTCTGGCCAGTGCAACACCTGCACCGATAAGCCCACCGACAATTCCCCACATAATCATCAGTAACGCCCGACGCGGGCTGTCGCGTGTCACCGGCTCTTCCGGCGTACGCAGATAACGATAAGTCTGGAATGTCGCATTTAATACCGGCCCCACATTAAGCGTAGCCAACATCGCTTTATTCTGATCGTAATCGATATCAAAACTCGGCCCGGAAGCCTGTAGCAACTGAAGCCTGGCCTGTAACATCGGGGTTCCAAGCAGGTACATATCAGCATTGGCAAGACTGTCCGCCGTGGCATGGGTCAGGTCGTGATCAATATTCTGCTGTTGGGCAATTTTTAACGCCTGTTCGGTGTCATTCAGTTGGCGATTATAGATAGCAGTAGCCACGGCTTCCTGACGTTTAACCTGGGCTTTCATAGATTGCGCGCGCGCAGCCCAGGCTCCCTGGATCTCATCATAGAGATGCTGTGAGGCGCGAGCGTTGGCAAAATTAACATACTGGCGCAGCAGTCTGTTGGCATCGGCCGCACTCTCGGCGGTCAGCTTGACGCTGTCGTTGATGGCCTTTTTCTCATCGCGCGGGGTAAATTGAATCGCGTTGATTAGCTTGTCGAGTAGCGCGGCGTCGGAGGCGCTATCGCCCGTTTTACGCTGAATGAAATAGGGATTGGCCAGCCAGAAATCGCGGCGGGTGTCGTAAGCCGCCAGCTGCAGGACAAACTCACCGTAGGCATCATCGGAAATAGAAGCCTGATCGCCCGCCGGGGTAAAGGTATTTTTGGCATCGAGGTTGCGCAAGAACTGTTCCTGAGAAAAGTATGACGCCAGGTTATTCACCGTGGGGTTATCGGTTACCGCCGTAGTGCTCCATGCCTGTGTCATCAGCAGGCTTATCAGCAGAGCCGCGACGGCAAATCCCAGCCCCAGGCCAATAATCCACAGTTTGCCCTGCCACAGGGTTCGGCACAGCCCGCGAATATCCAGCTCGTTATCAAGAGCGAGTTCACTCCTTGTAGACATCGTCTCTGACTTCATCTTTCCACCCACGATTTAAATTAGTTTGTAATAGGCTCATCCACGGTAATCATGGCCGGATTTAAAACATTTCAAGCGGCAAACACCGGTGAAAGGCAACGTTATTGAGCAGAGTGACGACGCAGTCTTCGCTTGACGCGCTTGATAAGACGGGCCACTCGCCACGCGCGCTTGATGCAATACCCGTAGAGCATGAAAGCCACAAAAAACAGGCCGAGCATCAGCCATTCTGGCAGCCGTAGATGCTCACCGATAACGCCAACCGTCGCTAAAATGGCCGCAGACAGGGTAATGAGCACAAAGGCCTGACGCGAGGAGAATCCGGCGCGCATGATCAAATGATGGATATGCTGGCGGTCCGCAGAGAACGGGCTCATGCCCTTGCGCAGTCGACGGTACATAATGGCAATCATGTCCATCAGCGGAATGGCAATCAGCCACAGCGCGGTCACCGGTGTCATAGGAGGATGGAAAGAGGTGCGCGAGGTCTGCGTACACTGCAGTAGGATCCAGATCACCGTGAAGCCTATCAGCGTACTGCCCGCATCGCCCATGAACACCTTGTAGCGCCGACCAAACATGCCGAGATTTAGCAGCACATAGGGCACGATCGCGGCAATCATCGCAAAGCACCACAGCGCCAGCGATTGATTGCCCGCGTAGAGCATAACGATGCCCATCGAGCCAAAAGTGACGCAGGAGAGCCCGCCCAGCAGGCCATCGATACCATCGACCATGTTAAAAGCGTTGATCGAGGCCCAAACGGCAAACAGGGTAACCAGATAACCAAAGGGTCCCAGCACCATCTGCCAGGGGCCGATAATGCGCCCGAGATCGTGCAACATCATGTCGCCGTAGGTCATCATGACAACGGCAACCAGCGCCTGAACGCAGGCGCGAATTTTCACACTGATATCGAACTTATCGTCAATTGCCCCGACCAACACCAGCAGGCCCGCACAGGCCAGGTAAAGGAGTTTGTGCGGAATTTGTGGGTTGCCGAGCCAGAATGCAAAACAGATACCCGCATACACGGTTATGCCGCCGACCAGGGGGATCAGACCCTGATGGCGTTTTCGGAAATCTGGTTTATCAACTAATCCAATTTTTTTAGCAACTTTGCGCGCCAAAAACAAAAAGAAAAATGAAAACAAGAAAACAGCGATAAGTTCAGTACTCAGATTGAGTAAATTCACAGTAAAAACGTCTCTGCAATATGTGTAAAACTACACGACTGTTCGGGCAGCCTGGACTTGATAGCGGCAATAGTCATAACCACCTCGCGGTTGTGATGCAATATGCCAGGATGACAACTCGGATTTTTATTGAAATTTTTGATGTGGTCCGAAGATTCCTTTCTACCCGCTTTTACGCAGTAACAAAATAATAAACGAAGCCGTTTTTGGCTATCGGGCGTTATCCGATTTATTGCGCTACTCTGCTTTAAGTACACATCGTAGCGACCAAAAGCAAAAAACGCCACGTTTACACGCAGCGTTTGTCACAATGCTGAAGCAAAAGCCTCAACCATTATCGGCAAAGATGATTAAGAACGTTTCATCATGTCGAAGAACTCATCATTGGTTTTGGTCATGGCCAATTTGTTGATAAGGAACTCCATCGCGTCGATTTCACCCATTGGATGGATAATCTTGCGCAGTATCCACATCTTTTGCAGTTCTTCAGAGGTGGTGAGAAGCTCTTCTTTACGGGTACCGGAACGATTGTAGTCGATAGCTGGGAATACGCGCTTCTCAGCGATTTTACGCGCGAGGTGCAATTCCATGTTACCCGTACCTTTAAATTCTTCGTAGATAACTTCATCCATTTTAGAACCGGTATCTACCAGCGCGGTGGCGATGATAGTCAGGCTGCCGCCCTCTTCCACGTTACGCGCTGCGCCGAAGAAACGCTTAGGACGGTGCAGGGCGTTGGCGTCAACACCACCGGTCAGCACTTTACCTGAGGCTGGAACCACGGTGTTATAAGCACGCGCCAGGCGGGTGATGGAGTCCAGCAGGATGATAACGTCCTTCTTGTGCTCAACCAGACGCTTAGCCTTCTCGATGACCATCTCGGCAACCTGAACGTGGCGTGATGCGGGTTCGTCGAAGGTAGAAGCGATCACTTCACCTTTAACCAAACGCTGCATCTCGGTCACTTCTTCCGGACGTTCGTCAATAAGCAGTACCATCAGTACGCAGTCTGGATGATTGTAGGCAATGCTCTGTGCGATGTTCTGCAACAGCATAGTTTTACCGGCTTTCGGCGGTGCCACAATCAAACCACGCTGGCCGCGACCAATTGGCGATGCCAGATCGAGAACGCGAGCGGTCAAATCTTCGGTTGAGCCGTTGCCGCGTTCCATACGCAAACGTGAGTTAGCGTGCAGCGGGGTCAGGTTCTCGAAGAGGATTTTGTTACGGGCATTTTCTGGTTTGTCGTAGTTAACTTCGTTAACTTTCAACAGGGCAAAATAGCGCTCGCCTTCTTTTGGCGGACGGATTTTACCTGAAATGGTATCACCGGTACGGAGGTTAAAGCGGCGGATCTGGCTTGGAGAAACGTAGATATCATCTGGACCGGCGAGATAAGAACTGTCTCCGGAACGGAGAAAACCAAATCCATCCTGTAAGATCTCCAGAACACCGTCACCGAAGATATCTTCTCCGCTCTTGGCGTGCTGCTTCAGTATTGAAAAAATGATGTCTTGTTTACGCATGCGGGCCTGGTTTTCCAGTCCCATATTTTCGCCGAGTGTAATCAGGTCAGAAACCGGCGTATTCTTTAATTCGGTAAGATTCATAATGGTGGGTTCTTAAACTCGGGGTGTATCTCGAAGATCTGTCGTGAATGGGGATGGCAGGGGTGTCCATGCCAGCTTAAAATTTCTTAGGGTAGAGACTCTCAATTTGCAGCTTCTGATTACAGGTCGCGATTTTGCTCGCGAGCTATTTCTTGAAAGAGGGCAGACTTAAATTGAAGGTGTCTCAAAGCCGATTTTTAAAACCGTTTGATTGTCAAAGCACATTGCCGTTTCGACCGATTTTGTAACCAGGTCGCTCTCTATATAAGTCAGCAGTTTTATCAAAGCAACTTTATAGGCAGATGTTTTTGACACAGAGTAAAACGTTAGAATCAAACTTTAGAATCAAACTACTGGTAAGCTCAAATATGCAGTAAGCGTAAACTTAGCACGCTTCTTTGCAGGCGTCTAGCGGTCAGTGTGAAAAACACACGCTGCCCGCAAGACGCCTGATTTAGGTCATTTGGAACGTTTACAGATTTGCGTTCAGAAACTCTTTCAATTGACCTTTCGACAGTGCGCCGACCTTAGTGGCCGCCACTTCGCCGCCTTTGAACAACAGCAAAGTAGGGATACCGCGGATGCCGTATTTTGGCGCGGTGCCCGGGTTTTCATCGATGTTCAGTTTGGCAATGGTCAGTTTGCCTTCAAACTCGGTGGCAATTTCGTCCAGGATCGGAGCAATCATCTTGCACGGACCACACCATTCTGCCCAGAAATCGACCAGCACCAATCCTTCGGCTTTGAGTACGTCTTTGTCGAAACTGTCATCAGAAAGGTGAATAATTTTATCGCTCATGTTCTACTCCAAAGGATTAACTTTACCTTGTTGATGTAGCATTAACCAACAGTAGGTTGACTCTATTTCACTACGTTTATTTCAACGGATATGCTTTCGTAAAGCAATAGTTAGCTGATATTCTACCACACTATGAGCAAAACACACTTAACTGAACAGAAGTTTTCCGACTTCGCCCTGCACCCGCTAGCGGTCGAAGCCCTTGAAAGTAAAGGGTTTCATTACTGCACGCCTATCCAGGCACTCGCATTGCCTATCACGCTCTCAGGACGTGATGTTGCAGGTCAGGCGCAAACCGGTACCGGCAAGACGCTGGCTTTTTTAGCGTCTACTTTCCATTATCTGCTTTCTAACCCACCCGCTGAGGGTCGTCAGACCAATCAGCCGCGTGCTTTAATTATGGCACCAACGCGTGAATTAGCGGTACAAATTCACTCGGACGCCGAAGCGCTGTCTCAGTCGACCGGGCTTAAACTCGGCCTGGCCTACGGTGGCGATGGCTACGACAAACAGCTTAAAGTGCTGGAAAGTGGCGTCGATATCCTCATCGGCACCACGGGTCGTTTAATCGATTACGTAAAACAGAACCATGTTAATCTGGGTGCAATCCAGGTCGTGGTGCTGGATGAAGCCGACCGCATGTTCGATTTGGGCTTTATCAAAGACATTCGCTGGCTGTTCCGCCGCATGCCGCCTGCGACCCAGCGCCTGAATATGCTGTTCTCCGCCACGCTGTCCTACCGCGTGAAAGAGCTGGCGTTCGAAAACATGAACAACGCCGAGTCGATTGAAATCGAACCGGAACAGAAAACGGGTCACCGTATTCAGGAAGAGCTGTTCTACCCTTCTAATGAAGAAAAGATGCGCCTGTTGCAGACGCTTATAGAAGAAGAGTGGCCAGACCGCTGCATCATCTTTGCCAACACCAAGCACCGCTGTGAAGACGTGTGGGGCCACCTGGCTGCCGACGGACACCGCGTAGGCCTGTTGACCGGCGACGTAGCGCAAAAGAAACGCCTGCGCGTGCTGGAAGATTTCACCAAAGGTGACATCGATATCCTGGTTGCTACCGACGTCGCCGCCCGCGGTTTGCACATTCCTGCCGTGACGCACGTCTTTAACTATGACCTGCCCGACGACTGTGAAGACTACGTTCACCGCATCGGTCGTACCGGTCGTGCTGGCCTTAGCGGTCACTCAATCAGCCTGGCGTGTGAAGAATACGCGCTAAATCTGCCGGCCATCGAAACCTACACCGGCCACAGTATTCCGGTCAGCAAGTACAACAGCGATGCGTTAATGACTGACCTGCCTGCGCCAAAACGCCTTGCGCGTACTCGCAATGGCAACGGCCCACGCCGTAATTCATCATCATCTTCACGACGCGGTAGCAGTGCACCACGTAACAACCGCAAACGTTCGGGCTGAAAATCATGCTGAGTTCCACCTCACTTTATGCAGCGATCGATCTGGGTTCCAACAGTTTCCATATGTTGGTGGTCCGTGAGGTGGCAGGCAGTATTCAAACTCTGGCTAAGATCAAGCGCAAGGTGCGCCTGGCTGCCGGACTGGATGTCAACAGTCATCTCTCCGCTGAGGCTATGCAGCGCGGATGGCAGTGCCTGAAATTATTTTCGGAACGTCTGCAGGATATCCCTCGCGAACAGATCCGCGTAGTGGCAACGGCGACACTGCGCCTTGCCAACAATGCCGATGAATTTTTACAGGTCGCTGAAAATATTCTCGGATGCAAGATTCAGGTGATCAGCGGCGAAGAAGAAGCGCGGCTGATTTACCACGGTGTGGCACACACTACCGGCGGCCCGGACCAGCGTCTGGTGGTCGATATCGGCGGCGGCAGCACGGAGCTGGTCACCGGCACCGGCGCGCAGGCCAATACGCTGTTTAGCCTGTCGATGGGGTGTGTCACCTGGCTTGAGCGTTACTTTACTGATCGAAGCCTGGCGAAAGAAAATTTTGAACGGGCCGAACTGGCGGCGATAGAGATGATCACCCCGGTGGCGCCAGAGCTGCTGGCCAACGGCTGGCAGGTGTGTGTCGGTGCTTCAGGGACCGTACAGGCGCTGCAGGAAATCATGGTGGCGCAGGGCATGGACGAACGCATTACCCTCGCCAAGCTGCAACAGCTCAAACAGCGCGCTATTCAATGTGGCAAGCTGGAAGAGCTGGAAATTGAAGGCCTGACGCTGGAACGTGCGTTGGTATTCCCAAGCGGCTTATCTATCCTGATCGCCATCTTCAAGACCCTGAAAATCGAATCGATGATGCTGGCCGGTGGCGCGCTGCGCGAAGGCCTGGTGTACGGCATGCTGCATCTGCCGGTGGAACAGGACATTCGTCAGCGTACTCTGCATAACCTGCAACGGCGCTACCTGCTCGACGTTGAGCAGGCCAATCGCGTGGCGTCGCTGGCGGAAAACTTTTCACAGCAGGTTTCAAGCACCTGGCAGCTGGATGCGCGTGCGCGCGAGCTGCTGACCAGCGCCTGCCTGATCCACGAGATTGGGCTCAGCGTTGATTTCAAACAGGCGCAGAATCATGCCGCCTATCTGATCCGTCATCTCGATTTACCCGGCTTTACCCCGGCGCAGAAAAAACTGCTGGCTACGCTGTTGCAAAATCAGAGTAATAATCTGGATTTGCCGTTGCTAAATCAGCAAAACGCCCTGCCGCCGCGTCAGGCAGAACGGCTGTGTCGCATCATGCGCCTGGCGATTATTTTTGCCAGCCGCCGCCGCGACGACACGCTGCCCGCGGTGAGACTGCGCGCTAATGACGATGAGTTGAACGTGTTAGTACCCGCCGGATGGCTGGAGCAGCATCCGCTGCGCGCCGAAGAGTTGGAACAGGAAAGCCACTGGCAGAGCTATGTCCACTGGCCGCTGTTTATTGAGGAAGCCAGCAAGTAATCGCGAAAGGGTCGAGTTAAGGCCGGATGGCGTTTTCTCCGCTAATCGACGATATTAAAACCTATTAGGGAGCTTATCGGCTCCCTTTTTTATTCCTCGCACCACGCTAACTTTTGTTCTGACCGGCCGCTTTGGCACTCGCCAGCTGGGCGCGGATCTTCTCCAGATGGCTCTGCCCTTTCACCATTCGCTCCTGCGGCGATACCACTTTACGCTCGCTTTCCCAGGCTAAATCATCCTGCGGCAGCTCCTGCAAGAAACGGCTCACCTCCGGACGCAGCATCTCGCCGTACTGCCGACGTTCGCGACAGTGGGTGAAAAACAGCTCTTTCTGCGCGCGGGTAATGCCCACGTAGGCCAAACGCCGCTCCTCATCGACGTTGTCTTCGTCCATGCTGCTCTGATGCGGCAGCAGGCCCTCTTCCATGCCGACTAAAAAGACGTAAGGGAACTCCAGCCCCTTGGAGGCGTGCAGGGTCATGAGCTGCACCTGATCGAGCTCTTCATCATTTTCGCCACGCTCCATCATGTCACGCAGCGTAAAGCGGGTGACGACCTGGGTCAGCGACATCGGCTCATCGAGATCGGTGCCTTCGAGCATTTCCGTCATCCAGCTAAACAGCTGATTGACGTTTTTCATGCGCATTTCCGCCGCCTTCGGGCTGGGCGACGTTTCAAACAGCCAGCTTTCGTAGTCCATGCCGTGGATTAAATCGCGCACGGCGGCGATCGGCTCACGCTCGGCCAGCTCGGCAACGCTGCCCATCCAATGGGTGAAGCGCTGCAGCGACTCCAGTCCGCGCCCGGTCAGCGTTTGGCCAAGCCCCATGTCGGCGCTGGCCTTGAACAGTCCCTTATTGCGCTGATTGGCCCACTCGCCCAGTTTTTGCAGCGTCGCCGCGCCAATTTCACGGCGCGGCGTGTTGACAATGCGCAGGAAGGCGCTGTCGTCATCGGGATTGGTTAGCACCCGCAGATAGGCCAGCAGGTCTTTAATTTCCGGGCGCGAGAAAAACGAGGTGCCCCCGGAAATGCGATACGGGATGCGGTTTTGCATCAGCATCTTTTCAAACAACCGCGACTGATGGTTACCACGATACAGAATCGCATAGTCGCCGTGTTGAGTTTTATTCATAAAACGATGGGCAATCAGCTCACCCACCACCCGCTCGGCCTCGTGATCTTCGTTGTTAGCGGTGATCACCTTCAGCGGCTCACCGTAGGCCAGCTCGGAAAATAAGCGTTTCTCAAAAACGTGAGGATTGTTGGCGATCAGGATATTGGCCGCTTTGAGAATGCGCTGCGAGGAGCGGTAGTTCTGCTCCAGCTTGATCACCTGCAGGGCCGGGAAATCCTCTTTCAGCAACACCAGATTTTGCGGACGCGCGCCGCGCCACGAATAGATAGACTGGTCGTCGTCACCCACCACGGTGAAGCGTGCGCGATTGCCGACCAGCAGTTTTACCATCATGTACTGGCTGGTGTTGGTATCCTGGTATTCGTCCACCAGCAGATAGCGCAGCTTGTTCTGCCAGCGCTCGCGCACCTCTTCATTACGCTGCAGCAGCAGCGTGGGCAGCAGGATCAGATCGTCAAAGTCGAGGATGTTACAGGCGCGCATGTGGTCATGGTATTGGCCATAGCAGTGGGCGAAGATCTTATCGCGCTCGGATCGTGCCAGCCTTGCGGCACCCGCCGGGTCAATAAGATCATTTTTCCAATTGGAGATCGTCGAGATCAGCTGCTGCAACAGGGTTTTGTCATTTTCGAGCCACTTTTCGCTGAGCTCTTTCAGCAGCGCTAGCTGGTCCTGATCGTCGAACAGCGAGAAGTTGGATTTCATACCCAGCGCCGCAAACTCGCGCTTGATGATCTCCAGCCCCAGCGTGTGGAAGGTAGAAATCAGCAGCCCGCGCGACTCTTTCCTGCCCAGCGTTTGCGACACGCGCTCTTTCATTTCGCGCGCGGCCTTGTTGGTAAAGGTCACGGCGGCAATATGACGCGCCTGATAGCCACATTCGCGGATCAGATGGGCGATTTTATTGGTAATAACCCGCGTTTTACCCGAGCCGGCACCGGCCAGAACCAGGCAGGGTCCGGTAACGAATTCGACGGCTTGTTGTTGGCTGGGATTGAGTCGCATTGGGTTATTTTTGCTCAGTTGATTGACGCAGGAAGGGGATTGTAGCAGAAACTTAGCGCAGAAATGAGCGTCAAAGTAGCCGGGTTTTGGGGTTAAGCGGCATCGCGCAGTGCAAATTTGGCCTTGCTGGTGTTACATTACGCCCTGAGCAGTTAACGATTAATTTTATCTAAAGGTCACGATTATGGCGAACACCGCTTCTGCATTACACATCCTGGTGGATGACGAAAACAAAGCTAACGAACTGCTGGCTCAGCTGCAACAAGGCGCTGACTTCCAGGAACTGGCGCGTAAGCACTCTACCTGCCCATCCAAGCGCGACGGTGGTTCACTGGGTGAATTTCGTAAAGGCGACATGGTGCCGGCGTTCGATAAAGTGGTCTTCAGCGGTGAACTGCTGAAGCCGCTCGGTCCGGTGAAAACCCAGTTCGGTTATCACCTGATCAAGGTTCTGTACCGCAACTAAGATTGCCTCACAGAATAAAATGGCTGCCGTCGTATGAGGCGCAGCAAAAGAAAAAGCACCGCCAAGGCGGTGCTTTTCTATTTTATGTAGGGTCTGGCAGGTAAAACGCTGTTATCAGCTAGCGACCGCGATACGCTTCATGTCAGTCATGTAGCCGCGCAGCTTGTGGCCTACCGCTTCGATAGCGTGGGCACGGATAGCCTCGTTCACGTCACGCAGCTGGGCGTTGTCCACCTCTGAGGCAGCAACAGATTTGCCCAGGTCGCCGGCTTGCAGAGTGGTCATGAACTCTTTCAGCAACGGCACTGCGGCATTCGCGAACAGGTAGTTACCGTATTCAGCGGTATCAGAGATAACCACGTTCATTTCATACAGGCGCTTACGGGCGATGGTGTTAGCAATCAGCGGCAGCTCATGCAGAGATTCGTAGTAGGCAGACTCTTCGATAATGCCTGAAGCCACCATCGTTTCGAACGCCAGCTCAACGCCTGCTTTAACCATTGCAATCATCAGTACGCCGTGGTCGAAGTACTCTTGCTCAGAGATTTTGCCTTCGAACTGTGGAGCATTTTCGAACGCGGTTGCGCCGGTCTCTTCACGCCAGGTCAGCAGTTTAATGTCGTCTGCCGCCCAGTCAGCCATCATACCGCTGGAGAATTCGCCAGAGATGATGTCATCCATGTGCTTCTGGAACAGCGGAGCCATAATGCCTTTCAGCTGCTCGGAGAGGGCGAAAGCACGCAGTTTAGCCGGGTTAGACAGGCGATCCATCATCAGGGTGATGCCGCCCTGCTTCAGCGCTTCGGTAATGGTTTCCCAGCCGAACTGTTGCAGTTTTTCTGCATAAGCCGGGTCTACGCCTTCTGAGACCAGCTTGTCGAAGCACAGCAGTGAACCCGCCTGCAACATACCGCACAGAATAGTCTGCTCGCCCATCAGGTCAGATTTAACTTCAGCAACGAAAGAAGATTCCAGCACGCCCGCACGATGACCACCGGTCGCCGCAGCCCAGGCCTTGGCAATCGCCATGCCTTCGCCTTTAGGATCGTTCTCAGGGTGAACCGCGATCAGCGTAGGTACGCCGAAGCCGCGCTTGTATTCTTCACGCACTTCAGTACCCGGACATTTTGGCGCGACCATCACCACGGTGATGTCTTTACGAATTTGCTCGCCCACTTCAACGATGTTGAAGCCGTGTGAGTAACCCAGCGTGGCGCCGTCTTTCATCAGCGGCTGAACTGCTTTAACCACCGCGCTGTGCTGCTTGTCTGGCGTCAGGTTAACCACCAGGTCAGCCTGCGGGATCAGTTCTTCGTAGGTGCCAACTTTGAAGCCGTTCTCGGTAGCTTTACGCCATGAAGCACGCTTCTCGGCAATCGCTTCTGCACGCAGGGTATAGGAAACGTCCAGGCCGGAGTCACGCATGTTCAGACCCTGGTTCAGGCCCTGTGCACCACAGCCAACGATCACCACTTTTTTACCTTTTAGGAAGCTGGCTTCATCAGCGAATTCATCGCGAGCCATAAAGCGGCACTTGCCTAATTGCGCCAACTGCTGACGCAGGTTCAATGTGTTGAAATAGTTAGCCATGGTAAAACTCCGTTGCGGTTGTTTGGTACGAAATTATTGAGCCCTACATCATTCGAGTGGCAGGAAGGCGGCAAGTTTGTGAGTCCCCGGGCGCTTACTCTGGTAAGTGACTGGGGTAAACGAGCGTAGCCAACGCATCTGCAGCTTGAAGCATGACGGGTTGCTTGAGAAACACTATATGTCATGCAGAGCATTGCTTAAATTGATATATTAAGAAGATGACATTGCAGATTATGCAACGTTAATTTATCCCTCTTAAAAGCAGGCCATTGCCGGAAAATCTTATGGACTTACGCGATCTGAAACTGTTTCTCAACCTGGCTGAAAGCCGCCATTTTGGCCGATCGGCCAAGGCTATGCACGTCAGCCCGTCCACGCTCTCACGGCAAATACAGCGTCTGGAAGAAGAGCTGGGGCAGGCACTTTTTCAGCGCGACAACCGCACGGTGCAGCTGACTCAGGCGGGCGAGCAGTTGAAAACCTTTGCCCAGCAAACGCTGTTGCAGTATCAGCAGCTACGCCACGCGATGGGGCAAAATGGCCCGACGTTGTCCGGCGAACTGCGCCTGTTCTGCTCGGTCACCGCCGCCTACAGCCATTTGCCACCGATCCTGGACCGGTTCCGCGCCCAGCATCCGCTAGTCGAAATCAAACTCACCACCGGCGATGCCGCCGATGCGGTGGAAAAAGTGCAATCGACCGAAGCCGATTTAGGCATTGCCGGTCATCCAGAAACGCTGCCTGCAAGTATAGATTTTACGCCGATTGGCGAGGTCACTATGGCGCTGATTGTTCCTTCACTGCCCTGCGCGGTGCGTATTCAGGTCACCCAGCCCACGCCTGAGTGGTCGCAAATCCCGTTTATCATTCCCGAGCACGGACCGGCGCGTAAGCGTATCGATAGCTGGTTCCGTCAGCATAAAATCACAAACCCACTGATTTACGCCACGGTTTCAGGACATGAAGCGATTGTCTCGATGGTAGCTTTGGGCTGTGGGGTCGCTCTTATTCCTGTGGTGGTGCTGGAAAATAGCCCTGACCTGATCCGTAACCGTATTGCGGTATACGACAATGTAACCATCGGCGCACCGCTGCCGTTAGGGGTTTGCGTGCAGCGTAAACGACTCAATGAGCCCCTGATTGAGGCGTTCTGGCAGTCGCTTTTACAGGTTGAACTCAAGCTATAGAGAGTAAATGGCGCGAAAGCGCTCTACCGTGATCGGGATCGAGGATCCGGGATAGAGAGTAGGAAGAGGATTTTTTGAGTAGTGTGGTCGGAGTTTCGCAGATCTGTTGAGCGGTTAAAGATCGGCGGGATCGATCTGTTTCATGGCTTCGACGCGCATCAGCCAGTGGTAAAGCGGTTCGAGCTGCAGAAAGCCCTCAATCAGCCGATCCACCAGCGCAGGGGTAAAAAGTTTTTCCACCTGGTTATCGGTTGCCATCACCGCAAAGGATTTACGGTTGTACCAGGTGGCAATCTGCGGGTCCTGCTCTTTCACTCGTGGGCGCTTATAGCTTTCACCGGACAGTTCAAACGGCGCAGCGCAGCATTCGGCAACCTCAAGAAACTGCACCGGTTGGCGATTTAGCGTGTGGCGGAACAGGTCCATAGTTTGCCTGTTGGCGCTGTAGTAACCCAGCCCATAGCGCAGCATGTCGGGTCCCAGCTCGAAGAAGTACACCGGCGCGTCTTTCCAGTCTTTGCTGGGGCGCTTGAAGCTCAGCCACAGACGGCTGCGATAGCGGGATTTATCGTGGGAGAAACGCGTGTCGCGATGAATACGCGACAGCGTTTTACCGATGGCGGGACGGGTTTCGAACTGCGGATCGATCGCCAGCATGGTGGGGCTAAGCGCCTCCACCAGTGCGCGAAACGGCGCAAGCAGTGTTTGCTCGTAAACGTGGCGGTTATCGTCAAACCACGCTTTGTCGTTTTCGCTACGAACCTGCTGAAGAAAATTCAGCCCCTGCTGGCTAAAACCGTTAAACGCAATGCTCATCCGCCGTCCCTGATTTTATAAACGAGTGGAATGCTAACCTATCCCTGCAAAAAGAATCTGAAAGCCGGATTGTCTGACTCATTGTGGCAGTCATAGCCCAGCGCCGAAAGATTCTTCTCGAACTCTGGTTCCTGATCCGTTAACTCAAACGCCGCCAGCACGCGACCAAAATCGGTGCCGTGGCTGCGATAGTGGAACAGGGAAATATTCCAGTGCGTGCCCAGCGTGTGCAGGAACTTCAGCAACGCGCCCGGAGATTCCGGGAACTCAAAGCTGTAGAGACGCTCACGTAGCGGCTTGCTCGGTCGACCGCCGACCATGTAACGCACGTGCAGTTTCGCCATCTCGTCGTCGGACAAGTCCACCACCTGATAGCCGCCCTCGCTGAGCAAATCAATAATCTCTTTGCGCTCGGCGTGGCCGCGCGTCAGCCGTACGCCCACAAAAATGCAGGCGTTGTCGGCATCGGCATAGCGATAGTTAAACTCGGTGACCGAACGACCGCCCAGCAGCTGACAGAAGTTCAGGAAACTGCCCTTACGCTCGGGGATAGTGACCGCCAACAGGGCTTCACGCTGCTCACCTAACTCGCAGCGCTCTGACACATAGCGCAGCGCGTGGAAGTTGAGGTTAGCGCCCGATAATACGTGGGCCAGACGCTCGCCCTGAATATTATGCTCCTGCACATATTTCTTCAGACCGGCCAACGCCAGGGCGCCGGAAGGTTCGGCAATCGCTCGCACGTCTTCGAACAAATCTTTCACCGCCGCACAGATAGCGTCGCTGTCTACGGTTATCACGTCATCGAGATATTCACGGCACAGGCGGAAGGTTTCATTACCGATGCGTTTAACCGCTACGCCTTCGGCAAACAGCCCGACGCGCGCCAGATCCACCGGCTCACCGGCGTCCAGCGCCGCGCGTAAACAGGCAGAGTCTTCGGCCTCAACGCCGATCACCTTGATTTGCGGCATCAGCTGTTTAATTAACACCGCCACGCCCGCCGCCAGACCGCCGCCGCCGACCGGGACAAAGATCCGGTCGAGGTGCGCATCCTGCTGCAGCAGTTCCATTGCCAGCGTGCCCTGCCCGGCAATGACTGCCGGATGGTCAAACGGCGGCACAAAGGTCAGGCCCTGAGACTGTGATAGCTCGATCGCCTTAGCCTTGGCTTCGTCGAAATTGGCGCCGTGCAGCAGCACTTCGCCGCCAAAATTACGCACCGCATCAACTTTGATATCGGCGGTGGCTACCGGCATCACAATCAGCGCTTTGATCCCCTTACGGGTGGCTGACAGGGCAACGCCCTGCGCGTGGTTACCGGCCGAAGCCGTAATCACGCCGCGCGCGGCCTGCTCTTCGCTCAACCCGGCAATCATTGCATAGGCGCCGCGCAGCTTGAAGCTGTGCACCGCCTGACGGTCTTCTCGCTTCACCAGGATCACGTTATTCAGGCGAGTCGAGATTTTTTCCATGACCTGTAATGGGGTGACCTGCGCCACCTCATACACGGGTGCTCGCAACACTGCGCGCAGATATTCCGCTCCACAGGGTTGATCGGGCAGAGGTTGTGATACCGCCATGCCGTTAGCCTCCCAGCTTGCTCTTGTCGCGAATGGCGCCTTTGTCGGCACTGGTCGCCAGCAGCGCGTAAGCACGCAGGGCGTATGAAACTTCACGCACGCGATTTTTAGGCGTCCAGGCTTTATCGCCACGGGCCAGTTCTATTTCACGACGCGCCGCCAGCTCGCTGTCGGCAACGTCCAGCACCATGCTGCGGTTTGGAATGTCGATATCTATCATGTCGCCTTCTTCGATCAGCGCAATCAGACCACCGCTGCCCGCTTCCGGAGAAACGTGACCGATAGACAAACCGGAAGTCCCGCCGGAGAAACGACCGTCGGTGATCAGCGCACAGGCTTTGCCCAGGCCCATAGACTTCAGATAGGTGGTCGGATACAGCATTTCCTGCATGCCCGGGCCGCCTTTTGGACCTTCGTAACGGATAACCACCACGTCACCGGCAACCACTTTGCCACCCAGGATCCCTTCAACCGCAGCGTCCTGGCTTTCGAATACTTTAGCCGGACCGCGGAAGGTCAGATTTTCTTTATCCACACCGGCGGTTTTCACGATACTGCCGTCAATCGCCATATTGCCGTAAAGCACCGCCAGGCCGCCTTCGGTGCTAAAGGCGTGATCGATAGAACGGATACAGCCTTCGGCGCGATCGTCATCCAGCGTGTCCCAACGGCAGTCCTGTGAGAACGCCTTAGTGGTGCGGATACCGGCAGGGCCAGCGCGGAACATCTTTTTGATGGCTTCGTCTTCGGTCACCATGATGTCGTACTTTTGCAGCGTTTCTGGGAATTTCATTTCCAGCACGTTGCTCACGTCGCGGTTCATCAGGCCTGCGCGGTCGAGTTCGCCCAGAATGCCCCACACGCCACCGGCGCGGTGTACGTCTTCCATATGATATTTAGGCGTGCTTGGCGCCACTTTACACAGGTGTGGAACCTTACGAGACAGCGCATCAATATCGGTCATGTTGAAATCGATATCGCCTTCCTGCGCGGCGGCCAGCAGGTGCAGAATGGTGTTGGTCGAGCCGCCCATCGCGATATCCAGCGTCATGGCGTTTTCAAACGCCGCTCGGTTGGCAATGTTGCGCGGCAACACGCTTTCATCGTCTTTTTCATAATAGCGTTTTGCCAGGCTGACGATGCGGGTACCGGCAGACAGGAACAGCTCTTTACGATCGGCGTGGGTTGCCAGCAGTGAACCGTTACCCGGCTGGGACAGGCCCAGAACTTCGGTCAGACAGTTCATCGAGTTGGCGGTAAACATGCCGGAACACGAGCCGCAGGTAGGACAGGCGGAACGTTCGATTTGCGCGCTGTCTGCATCGCTGACGTTCGGGTTAGCGCCCTGGATCATCGCATCAACCAGGTCGAGCTTGATAATTTTATCTGACAGCTTGGTTTTACCGGCTTCCATTGGACCGCCGGAAACGAAGATCACTGGAATGTTCAGGCGCATCGCGGCCATCAGCATTCCCGGGGTGATTTTGTCACAGTTGGAGATACACACCATGGCATCGGCGCAGTGCGCGTTAACCATGTACTCCACCGAGTCGGCGATCAGCTCGCGCGAAGGCAGTGAATACAGCATGCCGCCATGACCCATGGCAATACCGTCGTCCACGGCGATGGTGTTGAACTCTTTAGCAACACCGCCTGAGGCTTCGATCTGTTCAGCCACCAGCTTGCCCATGTCGCGCAGGTGCACGTGGCCCGGAACGAACTGGGTAAAGGAGTTAACGACGGCGATAATCGGTTTGTTGAAATCGTCATCGGTCATCCCGGTGGCGCGCCATAATGCGCGGGCGCCGGCCATGTTGCGGCCTTGAGTAGTGGTAGCGGAACGTAACTTTGGCATGCTCTATTTACTCCAATTAATGCTGATTTGCAGGCGGCGAAACCACCGCCCACGGCTTTATTTCTCACCCTATAAATTTCATGGTGCAGTAAGGCGGCAACTGAACGAATCCCCAGAAGCTTACTCAAGTAAGCGGCTGGGGTGAATGAAGGCAGCCAACGCACCTGCAACGTGAAAAATGACGGGTGTTTTTATTCTGGGTTTACAGGATCCAACCAACCGTACTTGTCTTCTGTTTCGCCGGTGAACAGGCCGAAGAACGCGCTCTGGATTTTTTTGGTTACTGGGCCACGTTTGCCTTCGCCAACCTGAATGCCGTCTACGCTGCGAACCGGGGTGATTTCTGCTGCGGTGCCCGACATGAAGACTTCATCGGCCAAGTACAGAGATTCACGGGACAACACCTGTTCACGCACTTCGATACCCAGGTCTTTCGCCAGCTTGATAATCGCATCACGCGTAATGCCAGGCAAGGCAGATGAAGTAAACGGAGGAGTAAACAGAATGCCGTCTTTCACTTCAAACAGGTTTTCGCCCGCGCCTTCTGAAACGTAACCGTTCACATCCAGAGCAATGCCTTCCTGATAACCGTGACGGCGCGCTTCGCTGCCCACCAGCAGTGAGGACAGGTAGTTACCACCGGCTTTCGCCGCGGTTGGGATAGTGTTGGCCGCGACGCGATTCCAGGAAGAGACCATTGCATCGATACCGTTTTCCAGAGCTTCGTCGCCCAGGTAAGCACCCCAAGGGAACGCCGCAATGATCACGTCAGTTTCATAACCGTCCGGCGGGTTAACACCCAGACCCACATCGCCAACGAACACCAACGGGCGGATATAGGCGCTTTGCAGGTTGTTCTTGCGCAGCACGGCGCGGCAGGCTTCCATCAGCTCTTCAACCGACTGTTTAACCGGGAAGCGATAGATTTTTGCCGAGTCACGCAGGCGCTGCATATGTTCACGATGACGGAAAACTACCGGTCCTTTGTGCGAGTCGTAGCAGCGGACGCCTTCGAATACCGAGGTGCCGTAGTGCAGTGCATGAGACATTACGCTTACCTTGGCGTCTTCCCATGGAACCATCTCGCCATTGAACCAAATAAAATCAGCTTTCTTCGTAGACATTGTTCTGTTCCTTACTTACGCGTTGGCGCGCATTTGTTGGTTAGTTAGTTGTGATGTGTGTTGCTGGACCTCAACGCTGGAGACGTCCATAAGTTTGCTTAACTGTACTGACAGCAAATCCACCGACCGCTGGCTGGCAACGGTGAGTTCTATACTGATACTTTCGTTATTGGCCAGTGAATTCATATTCATGGCGCAGATCTGGAATCCACGGTGACGAACGACGCGTAAAACGCGCTCCAGCACTTCCGGACGGAAACGGGCCTGAATTGAGACGTTATGCTGCATCATGACATTTTCTCCAACATGGTTTCGTTGCCCGCACCCGGTGGTACCAATGGCCAGACATTCTGATTTTCGTCGATCGATACCTGGAGCAAATAAGGGCCTTTACTGTTAAAGAAGGCGTCCAGAGCATCGTCGACCTGGTCTTTACGGCTGATACGTTGGCCAGGGATATCGAACGCGCTGGCCAAGGTAATAAAATCGGGATTATCTGAGAGGTTGGTTTCACTGTAGCGCCCATCAAAAAACAGTTCCTGCCACTGTCGAACCATCCCTAAACGCTGGTTATCCAGCAGCAGGATTTTCAACGGCAGCTGTTTTCGCTTGATAGTGCCCAGCTCCTGAACATTCATCATGAATGAACCATCACCAGAAACGCAGATAACCATATCGTCGGGACGCGCAACCTGTGCACCTACCGCGGCAGGTACACCAAAGCCCATGGTGCCAAGGCCGCTGGAGGTGATGAAGTTCTCAGGACGAGAAAACGTCATGTGCTGCGCGGTCCACATTTGATGCTGGCCAACGTCAGTAGTCACCACGGTGTTAGCGTCCATACGATCGGAAATTTGTTTCAACAGCAGCGGGGCAAAAATTGCCTCACCCGGGTGGTCATAGCGCCACTCGCCCGCCGCTTTCAATGTCATGACTTCATCACGCCAGGCATTGATAGAAATTTTCTGCTCCAGTGCGGGCAGCATGGCCGACAGCGAGCCCTGCAACGCAACGTGCGCCTGACGCAGTTTGTTTAATTCAGCCGGATCGATATCCATATGGATAACGCTGGCGTGTGGCGCGAAGGTGTTGAGTTTGCCGGTAACGCGGTCGTCAAAGCGAGCCCCGACGGCAATCAACAGGTCACAGGACTGAACTGCCATGTTGGCAGCCTTGGTGCCGTGCATGCCCAACATTCCCAGATAACACGGGTCGTTGGCATCAGGTGCGCCCAATCCCTTAAGTGTAGCAACGCACGGCATTCCCGTGGCGCGAATAAACGCGCGCAGAGCAGGAACCGCACCGGCCATGCCGACGCCGCCGCCAACGTAAAGCATCGGTTTTTGAGCGTTGGCAATCATTTCATAGGCCTGCGCCAGCTCGGCGGTAGGGTGAGGCATTTCCTGTTCAACCGGCATCAGGTGTGGGGCTAAATCGGCCACCGCCAGTTGGATGTCTTTAGGGATATCGACCAGGACCGGCCCCGGACGACCGCTGCTGGCGATGGCAAAGGCTTCGGCCATGATTTCCGGCAGCGCCTCCAGCGATTCAACCAGGAAGCTGTGTTTGGTACAAGCCAGGGACAGGCCCAGCACGTCGATTTCCTGGAACGCGTCGGTGCCGATCATCGCAGAGCCTACCTGACCGGTGATAGCCACCACCGGAACGGAGTCCATCAGCGCGTCGGCCAGGCCGGTGATCAGGTTAGTCGCGCCCGGCCCGGAAGTCGCGATACAGACGCCAACCTTACCGGTAGAACGAGCATAACCGATGGCAGCCATGGCCGCGCCCTGCTCATGACGGCACAGTAGGTGTTCCACGCCGCCGTCGTAGAGTGCATCGTAAACCGGCATGATCGCTCCGCCCGGATAGCCGAAGACCATATCCACCCCTTGCGAACGTAACGCTTGTACTACCCACTGTGCTCCATTCATCTTTATTCTCCTGCCTTTTGGCCACAAGCGCAGAATATTATGCTGTTGTTCATATTTTCTTCCGCTTCATTCCACTAGAAATTAACCTGACCAAAAAAAAACCCCCGGACCTTTCGGTGCGGGGGTTCTTTTCAGGTTCAGGCTTGTTTAGTAAGCCTTTCTTCGTCCAAGTGCAGCCCCGCACGGTGGGATAATAATCACCACCACACGAATAACGACTAGGCTTAGCACACGGACAAGAGCTTTCATTTTTGGGTTTCTTAAATTCTTCTTTCGAACGATTGCCTACAGAGTTATCACAGTTAGATAAGTAAAGACAATACTTTTCTTGCGTTATCACTTAAGGTGACTTGACATAAAATCACAAAAAACTCAGGCTTTTCAGGCGCTCGAGCCTACCTTGGCCTCTTTAGCATTTGATGCGGGATTTATGACCTGGCCTCGCGTGTCCCGTCCGAAGAACACCAGAACAGAAATCACAATCGCCACCGTTCCGGCGACCATTGCCATCGCTAAACCGTAATTATGACCGTGGCTTTCTGCAATATAAGCCTGCAAGGTGGCATTCACCGAGGCAATCAGATTACCTAACTGGTAGACGAATCCCGGAAGCACCGCTCGCGTGTTGGCAGGAACCAGCTCCGTAAGGTAAGAAGGCACCACTCCCCAAGCGCCCTGCACCATAAACTGCATCAGGAATGCGCCCAGGCCCAGTGTCCATGAACCGCCCGCAAAGGCCCACAGCGGTAACACCGGCAGCGACAGCAGCGCGGCGATGATGATTGCCTTCTTACGCCCGATCCGCTCGGATAAGGTGCCGAAGGTCACGCCGCCAATAATCGACGCAATGTTGTAGCAAATAGCAATAATGCTGACGGTATGGGCGTCGAAGCCGTGCTGCACCTTAAGGAAGGTCGGATAAAGATCCTGAGTCCCGTGGCTAAAGAAGTTGAACGCCGCCATTAAAATCACCAGATAAACACACAGCTTCCAGTGAGTTTTTAACACCGGCAGCAGCGCGGTGCTCTCATGACGTTCGCGGGCCGCTAACCATACCGGGGACTCCTGAACCTTGAAGTAGATAAACGGCAGCAGGAAAATCGGCACCGCACCAATCACAAACATCCCACGCCAGCCCACGATATTGAACAGCAGGCCATATACGACGCCCGCCAGCAGATAACCAAACGGATAACCGGCCTGAAAAATACCGGACATTAGCCCGCGTGAACGATCGGGAATGGTTTCCATCGCCAGCGAAGAAGCCACGCCCCACACCCCGCCCATTGCCACGCCGTAAATGACGCGCAGGATCAGGAACACCGTCAGAGAAGGCGCGGCGGCGGTACAGAGCTCAAAGAAGGAAAAGAACAGGATATTGACCATCAGCACCGGTTTGCGGCCATATTTTTCTGCCGCCCTGCCAAACAGTAATGCCCCAATCGGTCGGACGGCTAACGTCAGCAGAATAGCCAGAGTGACCTGTTTAATATCAACATGATAAGACGTTGCGATATCACTCAGCAAAAAGACCAGCAAAAAGAAGTCAAAAGCATCCAGCGTCCAACTCAGAAAACTGGCGATGGCGACGTTACGTTGCCGTGGAGTCCAACCAAACATGTGATGTACCTTTTTTTATTGGGCAGGGAAGAGAATGCAACAGGGAAGATGTTTTGTTTCTTTATTGTTAATTACACACGTTTAATTAATACACGCGGGTTAAATTACCAGCAACATTAATAGCTGGCTAATTTGTATCCAAAAAAGGCTAACTGTTAACAGGTGTTTCCAGTCGTTTGAAGAAGCGTCCCAGGCCTCTACAACGGCAGGGAGTATGCAAAGATATTTTGCGAGCGTTCGCGGAGAAAATCATTTCGCCGATAGAGCATCGACCGTTTAATCGGCACACTGCATTTTTCACGGACACCGCATTTTGCGGGCGCTGGGAGGCGGCATGGCGTTGTCGGTCATCAACACTCGGGCGTCATTAGGCGTGGGGGCTCCCCAGGTATCGATAGAGGTGCATATTAGCAACGGGTTACCCGCCCTGACGCTGGTAGGTTTACCTGAAACCACGGTAAAAGAGGCGCGCGATCGGGTGCGCAGCGCATTAATCAACTGCGGTTTCACCTTCCCGCCAAAGCGAATCACGGTCAATCT
This sequence comes from uncultured Gammaproteobacteria bacterium, assembly GCA_963742005.1. GTDB lineage: Bacteria > Pseudomonadota > Gammaproteobacteria > Enterobacterales > Enterobacteriaceae > Rouxiella. The sequence goes on from CAVUKG010000003.1 coordinate 117,232, forward strand.
GGCCCCTGCGGACTTGCCTAAGGAGGGCGGGCGCTACGATTTACCCATTGCTCTGGCGATTCTGGCGGCCTCTGAGCAGCTTGCATCCGACAAGTTAAGCCAGTATGAATTTATTGGCGAGTTAGGCCTCTCTGGTGCGTTACGCGGCGTTAACGGCGCTATTCCCGCGGCTGTGGCGGCGCAAAAGGCGGGACGGCGGCTTATTTTACCCGTCGATAATCAACAGGAAATGGCATTGCTCGAACCCGACACCGTGTGGCTCGCGGATCACCTGCTTCAGGTGTGTGCTTTTTTGCAGAATGCGGGAAATTTGCTCGAGGTAGAGGGCCAGTCCCCGGAAGGGCAAGGCGAAGCATGGCTCAGTCCCGACGTCGGCGACCTTAACGAGATCATGGGACAGGAACAGTCAAAGCGGGCGCTCGAGATTGCCGCGGCCGGGGGCCATAACCTGCTGCTGCTCGGGCCACCGGGGACGGGTAAAACCATGCTCGCCAGTCGATTACCGGGAATTCTTCCCCCACTGACCCAGCGGGAGGCGCTTGAAACCGCGGCGATTGCCAGTTTGGTCTCTTCGCCAGGCCAACAGGAGGGTCAGCTGGGTCGCCGCGCAGCCTTTACTCGCCAGCGCCCCTTTCGTGCCCCGCATCATAGCGTGTCGCTGCATGCGTTGGTCGGCGGCGGTTCTCTTCCCAGACCGGGAGAGATCTCACTGGCCCACAACGGGGTGCTGTTTCTCGACGAACTGCCGGAGTTTGAAAGACGGGTGCTGGACGCGCTGCGCCAGCCGATGGAATCGGGGGAAATAACGATTTCTCGTACGCTGGCCAAGGTAAACTTTCCGGCACGCATACAGCTGATTGCCGCCATGAATCCCAGCCCGACAGGCCATTATCAGGGGCAGCATAATCGCACCCCACCGCATCAGATACTGCGTTACCTGAGTAGGCTATCGGGTCCATTTCTCGACAGATTTGACATGTCGCTTGAGGTCCCGCTGCCGCCACCGGGTTTACTTAGCCAGCAGCACCGGCAAACGTCCCCTGTGATGCAGGAAAGCAGCGCCGAGGTCAGAGTTCGAGTGTTGGCCGCCCGTGAGCGTCAGCTGGCCCGTGCCGGCAAACTCAATGCGCATTTGAGCAGCCGTGAGGTTCAACAGTTCTGCCAATTAACTCAAGAAGATGCAGAGTTTTTGGAAAATGTGTTACAAAAGCTGGGAATGTCGGTGCGGGCCTGGCATCGGATATTGAAGGTCGCGCTTACATTAGCGGATCTCGATCGGCAGGCGTGCATAGGGAAAGGTCATATTTCTGAAGCATTAAGCTATCGATGTATGGATAGGCTATTGTTAACACTGCATAAAAATTTGGCATAAAAAAAACGGGGACAGGCCCCGTTTTATTAATCGTCGCTATCGGTGTAATCTTCTACCGCGTCAGCCTGCGGTTTTCCGCCTGACAAAGTATGGAATTTCTTAGGACGACGGGTGCGGATAATGTATTTACTCCACACCTTTTCAGAATCAGTTGCTGGCTCGCGGGTGCCGCGGCAAACTTCCTGAAACAGCTTTTCTTCTTCGTTTACCGGTTCACGTTTTCCCAGGTCTAGCTCGTTGAAAGCATAGCCGTAACGTTCCAGCAATTGCGCTTCTTTGATAGTGAAGTCGCCATGGCGGGAGAATCCGCGAGGGTAATGTTTATTGTCAAAAAAACGATTTGTCGTGGTGAAGCTTTCCGCCATCTGACACGCTCCTAATTCATTCATGGTCGTGCTGTTATGGCGCGGAGTATTAGATAGGCTTGACAATCTGTAAAACAAAACATTTAAATCTTAACGACAAAAAATTTTGGAGATGGCAGTGGACACGGAATTACTGAAAACCTTTTTGGAGGTCAGTAGAACTCGTCACTTTGGTCGGGCGGCTGAATCTCTGTATTTGACGCAATCAGCGGTGAGCTTTCGCATACGCCAGTTAGAGACGCAGCTGGGGGCAAATTTGTTTACCCGTCATAGGAATAACATCCGTTTAACGCCCGCAGGAGAGCGTCTGCTGCCCTATGCGGAAAACCTGATGTCGACGTGGCAATTAGCTAAGAAAGAGGTTGTACGTTCGTTACAGCACACAGAATTATCCATTGGTGCCACAGCGTCGCTTTGGGAGTCGTATCTGACACCCTGGTTGCAGGCGTTATACGAGCAGCGGGATACGCTGCGCCTCGAGGCCAGAGTGGCGTTGCGGCAATCGTTGGTTAAGCAACTGCATGAAAGAGAGCTTGATTTACTGATAACCACCGAGCCGCCAAAAATGGACGAGCTTACCAGTCAGCTATTGGGTAATTTTTCGTTACGTCTTTTTTGTTCACATAAAAAAGACAAGACTGCGCAGGGTGCCTATATCAGGCTCGAGTGGGGGGCTGACTTCCCGCAGCAGGAAAGTCGAATGCAGGCCGGCGATATCGAGCCGATTTTAACCACTACCTCGGCACACCTGACGCGGCAGTTGCTGGAGACTACGGGCGGGTGCGCCTTCCTCCCAAGTCACTGGGAGAAAGAGTATCCCCATCTTTCGCTTTATCCGGATGTCCCGCCGGTGATTAGACCGCTGTATGCCGTGTGGCTGCAAAACAGCGATCAGCAGGTGATGATTAAGCAGTTGCTGAAAACGCCGATGGATACCCGCAACTAGCGCGGGGGGTGATGAGAATCAGGTGGTTTTCAGCTCCGGGTGACGGGCGCGACGCGTGGTCCAGTAAGTGCCCATGCCTTTTTGCAACGCGATGAAGATAAACAGCAGAATGCCCATCACGATTTTAGTCCACCAGGAACTCAGCGTGCCGTCGAAGGTGATATAGGTCTGGATCAGGCCTTGGATCATCACCCCGAACAGGCTGCCGAGCACCGTCCCTACGCCACCGCTTAGCAAGGTTCCACCAATCACTACCGCGGCAATGGCGTCTAGTTCCACTCCGCTCGCCGCCAGCGCGTAGCCCGCCGAGGTATAGAGCGAGAAGATAATGCCGGAAAGCACCGCCAGCGAGCTGGAGAGGGTGTAAATATAAATCGTGGTGCGGCGAACCGGCACCCCCATCAATCCGGCAGAGTGCGCGTTGCCGCCAATGGCATAAACGTTGTTGCCAAATCGGGTTCTGTGCGCCAGAACAATGCCCACCGCGACCACGCAGAGCATCACTAACGCTAACAGGGTAAAACGCCCTCCTCCGGGCATCTTCCAGGCATAGTTAGCCAAGGTGGCATACAGGGGATGGTTAATCGGCAATGACTCTTCTGACACGATAAAGCTCATACCGCGAACGAAAAACATCCCCGCCAGCGTGATGATAAACGCCGGCAATTTTAGGGTATCGATAATCCACCCCATTAGAGCGCCAAACACCGCCCCCATCACCAGCACGATGCCAAAGGCGATAAACGGCGGGACGCCGTAGACACCAATCAGCTTGGCCAACGCCAGGCCGGTGAAGGCAATGACCGAGCCTACGGAGAGGTCTATACCACCAGACAGGATAACAAAGGTCATCCCCACGGCGACAATGCCCAGGAACGCGTTATCGGTCAGCAGGTCGAACAAGACGCGAGTTGAGGCGAATCCGGGGAACTGGGTAAAGCAGTAACCGTATCCGGCAAGAAACACCAGAATGGTGATCAGCAGGGGGAGATTGCGTTTAAGCATTATTCTTTCCTCCGAAATAATCCGCCAAGAGAGACGCGCGGTGACTGAACCACTAAAACCGCCAATACCACCACGGCCTTGAGTACCAAATTAAACTCCGGTTTGAATCCTGACAGCAGAATACCGGTGTTCATCCCCTGAATGATTAACGCGCCAATCAGCGACAGCAGCAGGTTAAAACGCCCACCCAGCAGGGAACCGCCGCCGACCACTACCGCTAAAATCGCGTCCAGCTCCAACCACAAACCGGCATTATTGGCATCGGCCCCGCGAATATCGGCAGTGACGATCACCCCGGCGACGGCGGCACAAATCCCACAAATGATATACACCGAAATCAGCACCAGCCGGGCGTTAACCCCGGCGTTGTAGGATGAGCGAAGGTTGATACCCACCGCTTCAATAAACAGCCCCAGCGCGGTTTTGCGGGTTAATAGCCACAGCAGCAACAGCATGACGGCAGCGATAATCACCGGCATCGGCAACGTCATCAGCGCCCCGCTGCCGAACTGCGACAGCCCGTTGTGTTCGAAGGTCACAATCTGCCCCTCGGTGATCAGCTGGGCAATGCCGCGACCGGCTACCATTAGCATGAGAGTGGCGACAATGGGTTGGATTTGCAGAACCGCCACTAGAAAACCGTTCCACAACCCGCAGGCGGCCCCGACGGCGACGGCAGCCAATAACACCGTAATCAGCGGATAACCCTGCACGGTCATGGTGGCGGCCGTGGCTCCGGCAATCGCCATCACTGCGCCCACGGAGAGGTCAATCCCGCCGGTGGCAATGACTAAGGTCATGCCCAGCGCAAGAATCGCTACCGGAGCGCCACGATTAAAGATATCGATCAGGCTACCAAACAGGCGGCCATCCTGAATGTGAATGTTAAAAAATCCGGGCGCAACCAGGCTATCAATGACTAAAATGGCCAGAAATGCCCCAACCTGCGTGGCTCCTTTGGGGAATACCCAGCGGACTTTGCGCGGCCCTCCCGTCATCGGCAGACTCCTGTTAGACATGGATATCTCCTTACTGAACCGCAATCGCAGTCATAATGGCCGGAACCGAAATCTGCTCCTGCTCGATTTGTGTAATATGGCGCCTGTCGCGCAGCACCACGATGCGATCCGCATACCCTGCCAGCTCTTCTAGCTCCGAAGAGATGACCAACAGCGCTAAGCCCTGGTCACAGAGTTTTTCAATCAGTCGGATAATCTCCGCGTGAGCGCCTACGTCGATACCACGGGTCGGTTCATCAAGGATTAAGAAACGGGGATTAGTCGCCAACCAGCGCGACAGCAGCACCTTCTGCTGATTGCCGCCCGACAGATACTGAATCTCCTGCTCGGCGCTTGGCGTGCGGATCCCTAACAGTTTGATAAACTTGTCGGCTAGCTGATTTTGCTCTTTCATCGACAGCGGACGCAGCCAGCCGCGCTGGGCCTGCAGGGCTAAAATGATATTTTCACGCACCGTGGCGGCACCAATAATGCCGTCGGTTTTGCGATCCTCAGGGCAATAGCCAAACCCTAGTTTGGCGGCCTTGCGCGGATTGTTAATCTTGACCTTCTGACCGTCGACCTTTGCCGCGCCGGTATCATGGCCCTTAATACCGAAGATCAGCTGAGCGGTTTCGGTACGCCCCGATCCCAGCAATCCGGCAAGACCGACAATTTCACCGCGCCGAACGTTCAGGTCAAAGCTCTCTACCAGCCCACGTCGGCCATAGTCTTTGAAATCAACTAACGGCTCACCGCTCACCGCCCGGTGCGCACCGCGCTTTAACAAGGCCTCGTCAAAGCTGTGGCCCAGCATCATCGGCACCAGATCGATGCGCGGCAGGTCCTTGGTCGCCTCGGAACCGACCAGCTTGCCGTTACGCAGCACGGTAATGCGATCGCTAATGCGGTAAACCTGATCCAGAAAGTGGGTAACGAAAACCATGCCCATTCCGCGATCCCGCAGTTGCATCAGGATCTCGAGCAGCATGCTGACCTCTTTGGCGTCCAGGCTGGCGGTAGGTTCATCGAGGATCAGCACCTGCGCCGAAAGATCTACCGCGCGGGCAATGGCCACGATTTGCTGTATGGCGATGGAATAGGTGGCGAGAGGTTGACTGACGTCGAGGCTAAGACCATAGCCGGCAAGCAGCTCGCGGGCCTGTTGGTCCATTTTTCGCTGATTGACCAGACCAAAACGTGTAGGTTCGCGACCAATAAACAGATTCGCCGCCACCGAGATATTCGGCAGCAGATTAACCTCCTGATAAACCGTACCAATACCCAGCGCCTGTGCGTGGGCAGTATTAAGCGCTTCGATAGGCTGGCCGTTGAGGTAAACCGTGCCCTCTGATCGCTTATAAACGCCGGTCAATGCTTTGATTAGCGTCGACTTACCGGCGCCGTTCTCGCCGAGTAATGCCACGATTTCGCCGCGATTAAGTGTAAAATCGACCTTTTCCAGCGCTTTAACGCCGGGAAACTCCACCGACAGCCCGCGGACGTTGAGCAGAGTAGCTGATTGAAGATTATCCATGAGCGTCTTTACCCCGACTGCATGCGCACGTTAGATGTCATAGTGCAAAATGGGATGAAAGTACCGGCTCGGAATAAGTGTATTCAGAGCCGGTCAGCGGGCCTAGTAGCCCATGTCTTTCTTCATGTCATACTCTTTCTGTGCCGCGTCTGGCAGAACCAGAGTCGATTGAGTCTGGATAAACTTCGGAGGCTGAGTCCCGTCTTTTTTCATTTTGATCAGTGCGTCGAATGCTGGACCGGCCATATTCGGCGTCAGCTCAACCGAAGCGTTGGATTCACCGTTGAGCATCGCTTTGTAGATGTCGGGAACACCGTCAATAGAAACGACTTTGATTTGTGAGCCCGGTTTCAGACCGGCTTCCTTGATGGCCTGAATAGCGCCGATGGCCATATCATCGTTGTGTGCATAGACCGCGCAGATATTTTTGCCGTTTTGCTCAGCCTTGATAAAGCTTTCCATGACCTCCTTGCCCTTGCTGCGAGTGAAGTCACCAGACTGGGAGCGAATGATTTTTACATTAGGTGCCGCTTTTAGCGCATCGGCAAAGCCTTGTTTACGGTTCAGCGCCACGCTGGCCCCGACCGTGCCCTGTAACTCCACGACGTTACACGGTTTTCCTGCAACCTCTTTAACCAGCCAGTCGCCTGCTACCTTGCCCTCGTGCACGCTGTCTGAGGCAACTGCGGCGGTATACAACGTTGGGTCGCTAACGTCTATTGTACGGTCTAACAGGAATACCGGGATCTTGGCCTCTTTGGCTTCCGTAAGCACCGGAGCCCAACCGGTTGCGACGACGGGAGCAATGAAAATAGCGTCAACGCCCTGGGCAATAAAGGATCGTATTGCCTTGATTTGATTCTCTTGTTTCTGTTGCGCATCGGCAATTTTTAACGTGATGCCACGCTTCTGTGCTTCAAGTTTAGAGACTTTAGTTTCTGCAGATCGCCAGCCGGATTCAGAACCGATTTGTGAAAAGCCTACCACCAAGGGTGCAGCCTGGACGGCTCCACAAAATGCCGTTGCGACCGCTGCTGCCAGTAAGAGACGTTTAACCATTGTTATTTCCTCACGCGTAGTCTGAGCTACTTTTGTTGGATCTTGTAGGGTGCGGCATAGAGAAATACTAAAACCGAGTTTCCCGGGTGCATATAACTTCACCGGCGACACTTAGTTTTAGCCCAATGTAAAAATGGCGGGTTGAGCGCGGTCACATAGCTGATTAACAATCGATTCGTGCATGTATTCAGCTAAAAGATCAGCATTTTCGCGCAGTGATTGAGGATAAATTATGCAGGTGTGATAAGGATATGCGGGAATAATGAGCGCTGTTTTGAGTGATAAACAGGCGGTTTCAGGAATTAAAGACGAAAAAAAACCCCTCGCTTTCGCGAAGGGTCTTAATATGGCAGGGGCGGAGAGATTCGAACTCGCGACACCCGGTTTTGGAGACCGGTGCTCTACCAACTGAGCTACGCCCCTAAATCTGCTTACTATTATGCCTGCTAAATTTTAGCAGGCATAATCTTAATAATTGGCGGAACGGACGGGGCTCGAACCCGCGACCCCCTGCGTGACAGGCAGGTATTCTAACCAACTGAACTACCGCTCCACCGGTTCTTTCACTCACATCATAAAGTGTCTGATACGAGTTTGTTCCTGTTATTTTCCTTGTCAGGGGAAAAGGAACTAATTTGATGCCTGGCAGTTCCCTACTCTCGCATGGGGAGACCCCACACTACCATCGGCGCTACGGCGTTTCACTTCTGAGTTCGGCATGGGGTCAGGTGGGACCACCGCGCTACTGCCGCCAGGCAAATTCTGTTTTATTCCAACCGCTCTCCCCATTGCCAGGGACAGCCATCAGAACCAATCTTTGAACAAGCTGATACTTTCGAAACGTAAGTCTTTGTGTCTCTCTAAAACACCTTCGGTGTTGTAAGGTTAAGCCTCTCGGGTCATTAGTACTGGTTAGCTCAATGCATCGCTGCACTTACACACCCAGCCTATCAACGTCTTAGTCTTAAACGTCCCTTCAGGGAGCTCGAAGCTCCAGGGAAGACTCATCTCGAGGCAAGTTTCGCGCTTAGATGCTTTCAGCGCTTATCTTTTCCGCATTTAGCTACCGGGCAATGCCATTGGCATGACAACCCGAACACCAGTGATGCGTCCACTCCGGTCCTCTCGTACTAGGAGCAGCCCCTCTCAATCTTCCAACGCCCACGGCAGATAGGGACCGAACTGTCTCACGACGTTCTAAACCCAGCTCGCGTACCACTTTAAACGGCGAACAGCCGTACCCTTGGGACCTACTTCAGCCCCAGGATGTGATGAGCCGACATCGAGGTGCCAAACACCGCCGTCGATATGAACTCTTGGGCGGTATCAGCCTGTTATCCCCGGAGTACCTTTTATCCGTTGAGCGATGGCCCTTCCATTCAGAACCACCGGATCACTATGACCTACTTTCGTACCTGCTCGAGCCGTCACTCTCGCAGTCAAGCTAGCTTATGCCATTGCACTAACCTCACGATGTCCGACCGTGATTAGCTAACCTTCGTGCTCCTCCGTTACTCTTTAGGAGGAGACCGCCCCAGTCAAACTACCCACCAGACACTGTCCTCACCCCGGATCACGGGGCCGAGTTAGAACATCAAACATTAAAGGGTGGTATTTCAAGGTTGGCTCCACGCAGACTGGCGTCCACGCTTCAAAGCCTCCCACCTATCCTACACATCAAGGCTCAATGTTCAGTGTCAAGCTATAGTAAAGGTTCACGGGGTCTTTCCGTCTTGCCGCGGGTACACTGCATCTTCACAGCGAGTTCAATTTCACTGAGTCTCGGGTGGAGACAGCCTGGCCATCATTACGCCATTCGTGCAGGTCGGAACTTACCCGACAAGGAATTTCGCTACCTTAGGACCGTTATAGTTACGGCCGCCGTTTACCGGGGCTTCGATCAAGAGCTTCTCCTTGCGGATAACCCCATCAATTAACCTTCCGGCACCGGGCAGGCGTCACACCGTATACGTCCACTTTCGTGTTTGCACAGTGCTGTGTTTTTATTAAACAGTTGCAGCCAGCTGGTATCTTCGACTGTCTTCGGCTCGGGAAGCAAGTTCCTCCACCTAGCGACAGCGTGCCTTCTCCCGAAGTTACGGCACCATTTTGCCTAGTTCCTTCACCCGAGTTCTCTCAAGCGCCTGAGTATTCTCTACCTGACCACCTGTGTCGGTTTGGGGTACGATTTAATGTTACCTGATGCTTAGAGGCTTTTCCTGGAAGTGCGGCATCAACTACTTCACCACCGTAGTGGCTCGTCATCACGCCTCAGGGTTAATGCGCAACCGGATTTACCAAGTCACACCCCCTACACGCTTAAACCGGGACAACCGTCGCCCGGCTAGCCTAGCCCTCTCCGTCCCCCCTTCGCAGTAACACCAAGTACAGGAATATTAACCTGTTTCCCATCGACTACGCTTTTCAGCCTCGCCTTAGGGGTCGACTCACCCTGCCCCGATTAACGTTGGACAGGAACCCTTGGTCTTCCGGCGTGCGGGTTTTTCACCCGCATTATCGTTACTTATGTCAGCATTCGCACTTCTGATACCTCCAGCAAACCTCACAGTTCACCTTCAACGGCTTACAGAACGCTCCCCTACCCAACAACGCCTGAGCGTCGCTGCCGCAGCTTCGGTGCATGGTTTAGCCCCGTTACATCTTCCGCGCAGGCCGACTCGACCAGTGAGCTATTACGCTTTCTTTAAATGATGGCTGCTTCTAAGCCAACATCCTGGCTGTCTATGCCTTCCCACATCGTTTCCCACTTAACCATGACTTTGGGACCTTAGCTGGCGGTCTGGGTTGTTTCCCTCTTCACGACGGACGTTAGCACCCGCCGTGTGTCTCCCGTGATAACATTCTTCGGTATTCGGAGTTTGCATCGAGTTGGTAAGCCGGGATGGCCCCCTAGTCGAAACAGTGCTCTACCCCCGAAGATGAGTTCACGAGGCGCTACCTAAATAGCTTTCGGGGAGAACCAGCTATCTCCCGGTTTGATTGGCCTTTCACCCCCAGCCACAAGTCATCCGCTAATTTTTCAACATTAGTCGGTTCGGTCCTCCAGTTAGTGTTACCCAACCTTCAACCTGCCCATGGCTAGATCACCGGGTTTCGGGTCTATACCTTGCAACTTGACGCCCAGTTAAGACTCGGTTTCCCTACGGCTCCCCTATACGGTTAACCTTGCTACAAAATATAAGTCGCTGACCCATTATACAAAAGGTACGCAGTCACCCAACAAAGTAGGCTCCCACTGCTTGTACGTACACGGTTTCAGGTTCTATTTCACTCCCCTCGCCGGGGTTCTTTTCGCCTTTCCCTCACGGTACTGGTTCACTATCGGTCAGTCAGGAGTATTTAGCCTTGGAGGATGGTCCCCCCATATTCAGACAGGATGTCACGTGTCCCGCCCTACTCATCGAACTCACAGCCTGTGCATTTTTGTGTACGGGACTATCACCCTGTACCGTGCGACCTTCCAGACGCTTCCACTAACACACAAACTGATTCAGGTTCTGGGCTGTTCCCCGTTCGCTCGCCGCTACTAGGGGAATCTCGGTTGATTTCTTTTCCTCGGGGTACTTAGATGTTTCAGTTCCCCCGGTTCGCCTCGCATGGCTATGTATTCACCATGCGATAATGTGACGTATCACATTGGGTTTCCCCATTCGGGTATCGTCGGGTATAACGGTTCATATCACCTTACCGACGCTTTTCGCAGATTAGCACGCCCTTCATCGCCTCTGACTGCCTAGGCATCCACCGTGTACGCTTAGTCGCTTAACCTCACAACCCGAAGGTGTCTTGTAAACTCATAAAGAGTGACGCCGTTCGTGCTGCGATTATTTGAGAGACTCTAATACAGGTGCGCATAACTCAGTACTTCTACGGAGAGTTATGTTCAGCTGTATCATTTCAATTTTTCAGCTTGTTCCAGATTGTTAAAGAGCAAAATACTTCGCAGCATACTGTTTCCAATATACTCTGAAGTATTTAAGGTGAACCGTATGGATATGGTGGAGCTAAGCGGGATCGAACCGCTGACCTCCTGCGTGCAAGGCAGGCGCTCTCCCAGCTGAGCTATAGCCCCATACAGTCACTAAACAGATACCTTTATAATGTCCAAATTCGTTCTCAGACAAGGCGTGGCTTCGCGAAGCATAGTGTTTTCTATGCGAGTGAAGTCATAACGCAGTATGAGGACGAATTGGTAGGCCTGAGTGGACTTGAACCACCGACCTCACCCTTATCAGGGGTGCGCTCTAACCACCTGAGCTACAAGCCTATAAAGGTATTTCTGCTCGTTACTATTTCATCAGACAATCTGTGTGGACACTGCACAATGCGTATCTTTAGGTAAGGAGGTGATCCAACCGCAGGTTCCCCTACGGTTACCTTGTTACGACTTCACCCCAGTCATGAATCACAAAGTGGTAAGCGCCCTCCCGAAGGTTAAGCTACCTACTTCTTTTGCAACCCACTCCCATGGTGTGACGGGCGGTGTGTACAAGGCCCGGGAACGTATTCACCGTAGCATTCTGATCTACGATTACTAGCGATTCCGACTTCATGGAGTCGAGTTGCAGACTCCAATCCGGACTACGACATACTTTGTGAGGTCCGCTTGCTCTCGCGAGTTCGCTTCTCTTTGTATATGCCATTGTAGCACGTGTGTAGCCCTACTCGTAAGGGCCATGATGACTTGACGTCATCCCCACCTTCCTCCGGTTTATCACCGGCAGTCTCCTTTGAGTTCCCGCCATGACGCGCTGGCAACAAAGGATAAGGGTTGCGCTCGTTGCGGGACTTAACCCAACATTTCACAACACGAGCTGACGACAGCCATGCAGCACCTGTCTCAGAGTTCCCGAAGGCACTAAGCTATCTCTAGCGAATTCTCTGGATGTCAAGAGTAGGTAAGGTTCTTCGCGTTGCATCGAATTAAACCACATGCTCCACCGCTTGTGCGGGCCCCCGTCAATTCATTTGAGTTTTAACCTTGCGGCCGTACTCCCCAGGCGGTCGACTTAACGCGTTAGCTCCGGAAGCCACGCCTCAAGGGCACAACCTCCAAGTCGACATCGTTTACAGCGTGGACTACCAGGGTATCTAATCCTGTTTGCTCCCCACGCTTTCGCACCTGAGCGTCAGTCTTTGTCCAGGGGGCCGCCTTCGCCACCGGTATTCCTCCAGATCTCTACGCATTTCACCGCTACACCTGGAATTCTACCCCCCTCTACAAGACTCTAGCTTGCCAGTTTCAAATGCAGTTCCCAAGTTAAGCTCGGGGATTTCACATCTGACTTAACAAACCGCCTGCGTGCGCTTTACGCCCAGTAATTCCGATTAACGCTTGCACCCTCCGTATTACCGCGGCTGCTGGCACGGAGTTAGCCGGTGCTTCTTCTGCGAGTAACGTCAATGCTCAGTGCTATTAACACTGAACCCTTCCTCCTCGCTGAAAGTGCTTTACAACCCTAAGGCCTTCTTCACACACGCGGCATGGCTGCATCAGGCTTGCGCCCATTGTGCAATATTCCCCACTGCTGCCTCCCGTAGGAGTCTGGACCGTGTCTCAGTTCCAGTGTGGCTGGTCATCCTCTCAGACCAGCTAGGGATCGTCGCCTAGGTGAGCCATTACCTCACCTACTAGCTAATCCCATCTGGGCACATCCGATGGCGTGAGGCCCGAAGGTCCCCCACTTTGGTCTTGCGACATCATGCGGTATTAGCTACCGTTTCCAGTAGTTATCCCCCTCCATCAGGCAGTTTCCCAGACATTACTCACCCGTCCGCCACTCGTCACCCAAGAGCAAGCTCTCTGTGCTACCGTTCGACTTGCATGTGTTAGGCCTGCCGCCAGCGTTCAATCTGAGCCATGATCAAACTCTTCAATTAAAGTTCGATTTGCTACAACAAGTGCAGCGATGCTCAGAGTTTCTTCTGTAATAATTCACTAAATGAATTACTGCTTGGTCACTCTAAGACTTGATATTTTTTTGCCACCGAGATGGCTGATATCGTCTTGTGAGTGCCCACACAGATTGTCTGATAAATTGTTAAAGAGCAGTGCCGCTGTTCGCAATGAATCTTATGCGGCGCGGGAGGTGCATAATACGCTTTCCCGCTGAAGAGTCAAGAGTTTTTCTTTCGAATCTTTCTTTTTCTCTTCCCGACTGGGCGACTTGGTTCTCGTTAGAGGAGTCGTTGTTCCCGGTCAGTGGAGGCGCATTATAGGGAGTTCTCAGAAGGCCGCAACCCCTATTTTTAAAAAACTTTACTGACCGCTGAATGTTTAATCAAACGCTGTTTAAAGCGGCAATTGATGGATACTTTTAAAGCCGTATGACTGCAAAACAGGCAGCAGCTCCGAGGCTTGCTGATTGAGCTCCATGCAGTAGGCAATACTTTCTATTTCAGTGGCCGGTTTTTTTTCTGCGATAGAGGTAAAAGCGTGCTCAATTAACCACTGTGCACGACGTGCAATGGCCGATCCCGAGTCAATCATCCGCGTCCCGTCCGGTAAAACCTGCGCCAGCTCGTCAATCAATAGCGGGAAGTGTGTACATCCCAGCACTACGGTGTCTGGAGGCTCGCGCAATTTAAGCCAGGGTTGCAGGATTTTCCTTAATAGAGGAAGCGGAACCGCTTCGCCGTGCAGCTTGGCTTCGGCTAATTCCACCAGCTCGGCCGATCCTAGCATCAAAATTTTGCAATCTGTGGCAAAACGAGCAATAAGGTCGTGAGTATAAGGACGCTGTACGGTCGCGCGCGTTGCCAATAAACCCACGATGCCATTGCGGGTCAGCTTGGCGGCAGGCTTGATAGCCGGCACCACCCCAACCACCGGGCAGCTAAACCTTTCTCTTAATGCAGGCAGTGAAACCGTGCTCGCGGTATTGCAGGCGATGATAATAATAGAAAGGGGATGGCGCCTGGCGACCGCGGTGACTATTTCAAGCACGCGCTCGACGATGAACTCTTCCGACTTCTCACCGTAGGGAAACGCCACGTTATCGAAAGCATAGATATAGTGCAGGTCCGGCAATAGCTGCCGAACCTCATGATAAACCGATAACCCGCCGACGCCAGAGTCAAACACCAGCGCCGTCGGGCGAGCCGGTACTATGGCATGATCAGAAGGTATAGCTTCCAGAGAGGAAATACTCACGTCCTGCAGTAGCGTAGCCATAAACCGTCTCATAATCTTTATCAAAGAGGTTGGCAATTCTAGCACGAACGGTGAGATGGTCAGTAACGGGATAAGACGCGGCGACATCCCAAAGGCTCACGCCGCCGAGCTTAATGGTGTTACCACTATTATAGTCTTCGTCATATCGCTGACCGAGGTAGTGATACGTCACGGCCCAGTCAATCTGTTCAACCTTCCAGTCCAACTCGTATTTCACCTGCTGCCTGGCACGACGTAAAAGCCGTTCATGAGTTTCAGCGTCGCGGGCGTCGACGTAGTCATAAGAAATCTGATGGCTAACCGGACCGGTATCAAATGACGCTGTTGCTTCAACCCCTTTAATCACCGCCTGGCCGATATTGTAATAGCTGCTTGTCGCATCACTATAGTCAATCAGATTGCTGATTTCGTTCTTATAGCCATCGATGCGCCAGGTAACAGGCCCTGTCAGCCCCTCGAAAGCGCCGTCCCATTGCTTGCTTTCTTCCGGCCGTAGATTTTTATTACCGTAATACTCGCTATAGACCTGCCCCAGGTTCGGCGCTTTGAACGCCGTACCGTATGAAGCAATAAAGCGATAGCCGTCAATGAACTCATAGGCTGCGCTGCTCTGCCAGGTGGTGTGCTGACCAAACTGTGAGTTGTTGTCGCTGCGCACGGCACCTTCAACGGTTATGGGTCCAAATAACTGCTGCGTAGTGGCATAAACTCCCGTATCTCGCTGCTCATGACCCTCGCTCAGATAATCAGTCCCCGGCGTGGTAGTTTGCTTCTGCCAATCAAGACCGCCGCTGACCGTTCCGTGCCATGCCTGTAAGGTGTTACCCCATTGCAGATTGTATTGCTGCACGTCATCGAGCGTTGCCGAGGAGTTATACATCCCATAGCGCGGGTCGTAGTTATAGGTTTTGGAATGGGTATAGCTACCAGTCAGCTGAGTCGCATAGATCCCCTGGTTATAGCGCAGGCCGGTATCCCAGGTCTGGCTGTAAAGCTTTTGGGTATCAATCAGCGCATCATAGGGCGCGGTAGAACTGTAATCGCCGTCATACTGCGTGCGGTTATCAAAACCGTAGCCGCGAATAAAGCCACTGATCTGGTCATTAAAATTGTGCAGCAATGAGCCGTACAGCGTTTTGCTCTTAAAGCCGTCGCGGTCAGGCTGGCGCGGATCGCCATAATTATCAGGCAGATTAGCCACCACGTCATAGCCGCGGGTCGAGGTATAGTTACCGGCAAAAGTCCCTACCGTATTGTCGCCCAGATTCTGCTGCGTTGAGGCGTCGTAGGACTGATAGCCGTTTGAGCCAATGCCGGTGCTGAGGGTCGTGCCCATTTTATCGCGGGTAGTAATAATGTTAACTACGCCACCGATAGCATCGGAACCATACACCGCAGAAGAGGGTCCACGGATATATTCAATTCTCTGCACCAAAGAAATAGGGATTTGGCTTAAATCCGAAGAACCAGAAATTCCAGCCTGATTTAAACGAATACCGTCGATCAGAATTAATACGTGGCTTGAATTGGTGCCGCGAATAAACATCGAGCTGGTCTGCCCCAGCCCGCCGTTCTGCGCAATATCCACGCCCGGCAGGCGACGCATCACGTCAACCAGCGAGGTAGATTGCCAGCGGTCAATCTCATCACGCGTCACCACCGTGGTCGGGGCTAATACGGTTGACACGGGCTGCGGGAAGCGGTTGGCCGTTACTACTACATCATCATTATTATTATCTGACTGAGGATTGCTATCTTGCGCCCAGCCCGAAAAGGCCGTGACGGAAAGTACCGTCAGCAGCGCATGCTTTTTTATTGTCATATAAACGCGCATCCAAACTCTATAGAGGATGCCGCATAAATCATTGGCACTTTCGCGATGACAATGAATATTGCGACGTAATTCAGGCAGGTCTTCGGGCTTGGGATTTGTTATTGATGATCAATAACACCGGGCGATAACTTCCCGTCCTTATTAAGGACAGTGTTTGCATTGTGGCTTTGCCGATTAATTGCTTGATCGATTGATACGAATGCACACGCCTTGCTTTCCCCATACCGCTGCGCGACAGCTCCGGATTCACACCGGATTCCCTTTTAACTCTATTCAAGAGGCCTGGGATGAATCCTACGATCAACCTATTTGGAAATCTAGACTTCCATCAACCTGACACAAACTAAATACGACAAAACTGGACATCACTCACGCATTCCCTACAATCAGCGGGCAAAACGCACCATAATCCGTAATGTTCGCCCTTTGATTAGCCGTAAAACGAGAAAACAGATGACGCCTGAAAACCTGCCCATTGAACAATATGACGACCAACTGGCGGAAAAGACCGCCCGTCTCACGGCGCTGATGACGCCATTTAATGCGCCAGCGGCAGAAGTTTTCCGTTCTCCGGTTAGCCATTACCGCATGCGCGCCGAATTCCGCGTCTGGCACGACGAGGGCGACCTGTATCACATCATGTTTGATCAGCAGACCAAGGCGCGTATTCGCGTTGACCAGTTTCCTGCTGCAAGCGAGCTAATTAACCGCCTGATGCCGGTATTGCTGGCCGCGGTTAAAGCCGAGCCTGCCTTGCGCCACAAGCTGTTCCAGATTGATTATTTGTCGACCCGCAGCGGAAAAATTATCGCCTCGCTGCTGTATCACCGTAAAATTGATGAAGTCTGGCAGCAGGCGGCCACCGTGCTGCGTGACCAACTTCGTCAGGACGGCTTCGACCTGCAGCTCATTGGCCGCGCGGCTAAAACTAAAATCATGCTCGATCAGGATTACGTTGACGAAGTTCTGCCGGTTGCAGGCCGCGAGATGATCTACCGCCAGGTCGAAAACAGCTTTACCCAGCCTAATGCCGCAATGAACATTCATATGCTGGAGTGGGCGCTGGAAGTCACTGAAGGTTCAAAAGGTGATTTGCTTGAGCTGTACTGCGGTAACGGTAATTTCTCTATGGCCTTGGCGCGCAATTTTAATCGCGTTTTGGCGACCGAGATTGCCAAGCCGTCCGTAGCGGCCGCACAGTTTAATATCGCGGCTAATAACGTTGATAACGTGCAGATTATTCGCATGGCCGCGGAAGACTTTACTCAGGCAATGAACGGCGTAAGAGAATTCCGCCGTCTGGAAGGCGTAGACTTAAAGAGTTATCAGTGTGAGACCATTTTTGTCGATCCACCGCGCAGCGGCCTGGATGATGAAACGGTGAAGATGGTTCAGGGCTATGCGCGCATCCTTTATATTTCCTGTAATCCTGACACCCTGTGTGCGAATTTAGAAACGCTGCAGCAGACCCATCGCGTGACCCGCCTGGCGCTGTTCGACCAGTTCCCGTATACCCATCATATGGAATGTGGCGTTTTGCTGGAGCGCATCGGCGACTAATATAACCTCGCAAACAGCAACAGAAAGGGCAGCTCAATGGCTGCCCTTTTGCTACACAACGCAACAAGCGGTTACTTAGAGATTGTGCTCTTTACGCTTCTTAACGCGGTAAGCAATCCAAAACACCAACACCACACAAATCACAGACGGGACGAAGTTTGACCCTAATTGCGGATGCTCGGCGCGAATAATGGCGCTATACAGCAATAATCCCAACACGAAACACGCGGCGGCCAACTTCGGCACGCCAAAAGGCATTTCAGATTTTTGATAGCGAACGTGTAAACAGTGTACTGCCAACACCAGGGCGATAATCGGGAAAATCGAGAACGCCACAGCGGAACTGAATAAGGCTTCAAAGGTACCGTTAATCGATAATCCGGCAATCAGAGCCAGTACCAGGGTGCCATTCTCCTGGCGTGGTTGTTCTGTCATCTTCTAATCCTCTCTTGTCCTTTTTCAGGTTAAGTCACAGCCAACAAGGCTGCATCCATCGAACCGATACCATGCCACAAATTTAATCGTTTTGAATAACTTCATCGTTTACTGATGTGTCAGCGGTTCTTTCCTGCTGGCGGCGATACCAGTAATAAGCGCCTTTGGAAATCATTCGCAGTTGCAGCACCAACCGTTCCTCAAGCTGGCGACGCTGGGCAACATCGACATCCAGCGCCTCTGCCCCGGCGTTGAAAACGATGATCACCATCGCCTCTGCCTGCGCCTCGGTAAAGCTGCGCGGCATATGGTTTTCCAACTGCAGATAGTCGGCAAGCTCGGCAATAAAATGCTGAATTTCACGCGCCACCGCGGCACGGAAAGCCGCAGAGGTTCCCGAGCGTTCGCGCAACAGCAGGCGGAAGGCGTTGGGATTATTACCGATGAATTCCATGAAGGTTGAAACCGAGGTGCGGATCACGCTGCCGCCTTTGGCAATACGCTGGCGTGCCTGGCGCATTAACTGGCGCAGCATTAAGCCACTTTCATCAACCATGGTGAGACCCAGCTCGTCCACGTCGCGAAAGTGCCGGTAAAAAGACGTGGGGGCGATGCCCGCTTCGCGAGAAACCTCACGCAGGCTCAAACTGGCGAAACTACGCTCCGCGCTCAGCTGGCTAAAGGCCGCCTCGATAAGCGAGCGGCGTGTACGCTCTTTCTGTTGTGCTCTTACGCCCATTACCTTCATCCGCTAGTGTCTACTTACTCATTCGCCTGAATTCGCTTCACTATACCAAATTTTTCTACAACGACCGTTATACATAGTAGAGCATAAGTTCTTCCGAATGTTGCCGCATTCCCACGAATAGATAAGCGGTCATTGGAGAACTAGGTCTATGATGTTACATTCTCGTTATGATTTTGTAGAAAAATAGGTCCCTTAACCATGTCTCAGAACTATCATTTTGATGCCATCATAATTGGCTCCGGCCCTGGCGGTGAAGGTGCTGCCATGGGTCTGGTCAAGCAAGGTTCCAGAGTTGCGGTCATCGAACGTTATAACAACGTTGGGGGTGGCTGTACACACTGGGGAACTATTCCATCAAAAGCGTTGCGACACGCGGTCAGTAGAATAATCGAGTTTAACCAGAATCCGCTTTATAGCGACGGTTCTCGGGCGATGAGTTCAACGTTTCCACAGATTTTGCGCCACGCCGATACGGTAATTAATCAGCAAACGCGCATGCGTGAAAACTTCTACGAGCGTAATCAGTGCAAGCTGTTTTCCGGTGATGCCAGCTTTGTTGATGCTAACACTATTTCGGTGACCTATGCCGATGGTTCTCAAGACTTCGTGTCGGCAGAACATATTATTATTGCGTGTGGTTCACGGCCTTATCGTCCGGCGGGCGTAGACTTTGGTCACCCACGCATCTACGACAGCGATTTAATCCTCGGCCTGGAACATGAGCCGCGCCACGTGATTATTTACGGTGCTGGCGTTATTGGCTGCGAGTATGCCTCTATCTTCCGTGGCCTTAATGTCAAAGTCGACCTGATCAACACGCGCGATCGCCTGTTGGCGTTCCTCGATCAGGAAATGTCAGACGCCCTCTCCTACCACTTCTGGAACAGCGGCGTGGTGATCCGTCACAACGAAGAGTTTGAGAAGATTGAAGGCCTGGACGATGGCGTGATCATGCACCTGAAATCCGGCAAGAAAATCAAAGCCGATGCCCTGCTGTTTGCCAACGGTCGTACCGGTAATACCGACTCACTGGGTCTGGAAAATATCGGCCTCGAGGCCGACAGTCGAGGTTTGCTGAAAGTAAACAGCATGTACCAGACTGCCCTGCCGCACATTTATGCGGTCGGCGACGTGGTGGGTTATCCGAGCCTGGCGTCTGCCGCCTACGATCAGGGTCGCATTGCGGCTCAGGCGATAGTGCAAGGCGAGACCCGCGTGCATTTGATTGAAAATATTCCTAGCGGTATTTACACCATTCCAGAGATTAGCTGCGTGGGTAAAACCGAACAGGAATTAACCGCGATGAAAGTCCCTTACGAAGTGGGCCGTGCACAGTTTAAACACCTGGCGCGTGCGCAAATTGCGGGGATGAACGTCGGGAGTCTCAAGCTGCTGTTCCACAGAGATACCAAGCAAATCCTCGGTATCCACTGCTTTGGGGAACGTGCCGCCGAGATTATTCATATCGGACAGGCGATCATGGAGCAGGAAGGGGCGGGAAATACCATCGAGTATTTCGTTAATACCACCTTTAACTATCCAACGATGGCCGAGGCCTATCGCGTCGCGGCATTAAACGGCTTAAATCGCCTTTTTTAACGCCAACGCGTCCATGTAAGGTTGCATGTGTTCCTTGATGGCTTCGGCCAACTGCTCATAGCGACCGCGCAGCGGGGAGCCGGGGCGATATACCAGCGCAATGGTACGCTTCGGTTCCGGCTTGTCACAGGCAAGATACGTCACACCGTCGCGGCTGCGTTCTTGCGGCACGGCGAGTGACGGCAGTAGAGTAATCCCGCTACCGGCGGCGACCATATTACGCAAGGTTTCCAGACTGGTGGCACGAAAATGCGTGTCCTCGTCTGCCCCTGCCTGGAAACAAAAGCCCAACGCCTGATCGCGCAGGCAGTGGCCGTCTTCGAGCATCAGCAATTTCTCACCCGCAAGATCCGCCATCGCCACTTTTTCGCGCGATGCCCAATAGTGATCGTCATAGATTGCCAGTTTCATCGGCTCATCAAACAGCGGCACTTCAATAAATGCCTCACTCTCTTTAACCAATGCCAGGATCGCACAGTCTAATTTTCCGCTGTCGAGCTGGGCCAGGAGCTGTTGGGTCTGCGCTTCGTGCAGATACATTTCCAGTTTTGGGAAAGTTTTATGCAGCGTAGGAATGATCTGCGGCAGTAAATATGGCCCCACGGTCGGGATCAGGCCGATATGCATCGGACCGGACATTGCCTCGCCCTGTTGGCTGGCCATTTCTTTTAATACTTTCACTTCACGCAGCACGGTACGCGCCTGATCCACCAATAACAAACCGGCCTGAGTGAACAGCACCTTACGACTGGTTCTTTCCAGTAGCATAACGCCCAGCTCGTCTTCCAGCTTGCGGATTTGACCGCTCAGCGTCGGTTGGCTGACGTGGCAGGAATCGGCCGCGCGGCGAAAATGCCGAAACTCAGCCAGCGCAACCAGATACTCTAAATCACGTATGTTCATTAATTCTCCCTAAACGACCCGCAAAGGCGATAGTCAGTAGCGATAGATAAGATAGCAATCAACGATTATATCTATCAAGACTATTCGGTAATAATGTCCTCCATCAAAGGCAACGCCATAAAGATAAATTTTATTAATCCTATTTAAGAGGTTATGCATGTTTTCTAGTCGTGAAGGAAAAACCGTACCCAATGTCACGTTTCACACTCGTCAGGGCGACCAGTGGATCGACACCACCAGCGATGATTTATTCAAAAATAAAACGGTGATCGTGTTTTCTCTGCCCGGCGCGTTCACCCCAACGTGCTCATCGAGCCACCTGCCGCGTTATAACGAGCTGTCGAGCGTATTCCGCCAGCACGGTGTCGACAGTATTCTGTGCGTTTCAGTCAACGATACTTTCGTGATGAACGCCTGGAAGGCCGAGCAAAATGCCAGCAACATTACTTTTATTCCAGACGGCAACGGCGAGTTCACCAAGGGCATGGACATGTTGGTCGAGAAGGCTGACCTGGGTTTCGGTCCACGTTCATGGCGCTATTCCATGCTGGTCCGCAACGGCGTGGTGGAAAAAATGTTTGTCGAGCCAAACAAGCCGGGCGACCCGTTTGAAGTGTCCGATGCCGACACCATGCTCAAGTATTTGGCACCAGAATATAAAGTGCAGGAATCAGTCTCAGTATTCACCAAGCCTGGCTGCCCTTTCTGCGCCAAGGCTAAACAAATGCTGCAAGAGCGCGGTATTCAGTACGAAGAAGTGGTACTCGGTAAAGATGCAACAACTGTCAGTCTGCGTGCGGTCAGCGGTCGTGCAACGGTGCCACAGGTGTTCATCGGCGGTCGCCATATCGGGGGAAGCGACGATCTGGAACAGTACTTTGCGGCCTGAGTGTTCTAAAGGCTAATAAGCAACAGAACGTCTTATTAAAAAGAAAGAAGTGTATAAACGTTTAACGGGCCGCAAGGCCCGTTTTTTTATGCCTGCCGATATCAAAGGGCTACCGGCAGTGAATTGGCGAGAAATCGCCTGTTGGCAATCGGCGACTATGCCAGACGGGCTTTTGCTTCGCGAATAGCCAGCGCGACCTGCTCAGGAGCGACACCGCCCTTGGCGTTACGCTTGTCGAGACAGGATTGCAGCGCGAGGATCGGATAAACGTCATCGGCAATCACGTTGCTGAACTTCTGCAAATCGGCCAGCGGCAGGGCTTCCAGCGCTTTCCCCTGCTGGATAGCTTCAACGACCGCTTCACCGACAATATGGTGAGCCTCGCGGAATGGGATCCCTTTAGCCACCAGGTAATCGGCCAACTCGGTGGAGTTAGCATAGCCCTGCTCTGCGGCTTCTTTACAACGCGGACGCTTAACCTGAATACCGTCGAGTACCAGCGCCGCCATCAGCAGGCAGTCCATCCAGGTGTCGAGCGCGTCAAACAGGCCTTCTTTATCTTCCTGCATGTCTTTGTTGTAAGCCAACGGCAGGCCTTTTAAGGTCATCATCATGCCGGTCAGTGCGCCCTGCACGCGGCCACACTTGCCGCGGATCAGTTCCAGCGCGTCCGGGTTTTTCTTCTGCGGCATCAGTGAAGAGCCGGAAGTCACGCGGTCTGACAGGTCAACAAAGCCCGCTTCACCGGTGTTGAAGAAGATCAGATCTTCGGCAAAACGCGACAGGTGAACCATGCTGATAGAGGCGTTAGACAGCAGTTCGAGAATATGGTCACGGTCGGAAACGCTGTCGAGGCTGTTACGGGTTGCCGAAGCAAAGCCCAACCAGCCCGCAAGCTGTTCACGATCGATAGGATAAGCGGTTCCTGCCAGCGCGCCGCTGCCCAGCGGGCTCACGTCGAGGCGGTTCAGGGTATCCTGCAAACGGCTCTCATCACGAGCCAGCATTTCTACATAAGCCAGGCACCAGTGGGCAAAAGTCACCGGCTGAGCACGCTGCAGGTGAGTGTAACCTGGCATAACGGCGTCCTGATTGGCTTCGGCGGTGTCGACCAGCGCCTGCTGCAGCTGCCTCACCGCGTGTTGCAGTTCAACAACCTGAGTCTTACACCACAGTTTGATATCGGTCGCGACCTGATCGTTACGGCTACGCCCGGTATGTAGTTTCTTGCCAAGGCTACCGACTTTGTCGATAAGCTTAAGCTCAACCCAGCTGTGAATATCTTCAGCATCGCTTTCAAGGATGGCGCGAGGATTAGCTCGCACCTCTTCCAGCAACACGTTCAGCGCGCCTTCAAGCTGCACCTGCTCGTCTGCGGTCAGTACATTAACGGTGACCAGCGCTTTCGACCAGGCAACCGAGCCCACGATATCCTGCTCTGCCAATCGATAGTCAAACCGCAGTGAGTCATTCAGTTCTTTAAAACGCTGATCTGCTGCCTGACTAAAGCGTCCGCCCCATAATGCCATGATAATGCTCCTGACTTTGCATGCTGTAGAAGTGATAATCGAAGTAATGATTCAGGCGTGCGGGCTACCCTACCCCCGCACGCCTGATGTAACCGATGTAGACTGAGCCTTACTTTTTAGCAGCGTTCAGTGCACGGATACGTGAAGAGAGTGAGAACAGACGGATGAAGCCACCCGCATGGCTGTGGTCATAAACTTCATCTTCGCCGAAGGTCGCAAACTCTTCTGAGTACATGCTGTTCGGAGATTTTTTCTGGACAGCGGTTGCGGTGCCCTTGTACAGCTTAACCACCACTTCACCGTTAACGTCCTGCGCCAGTGAATCGGCGGCGGCCTGAATCGACTCACGCAGTGGTGCGAACCAGCGACCGTCGTAAACTACGTAGGACATTTCCTGGCCCAGCTGCTCACGCCATTTGAAGCTGTCACGGTCAAGCACCAGCTGCTCAACGCCGCGCAATGCCGCCATCATGATGGTGCCGCCCGGGGTTTCGTAGCAACCGCGAGACTTAATGCCCACCAGACGGTTTTCAACGATATCGATACGACCCACGCCGTGTTTCACACCCAGCAGGTTCAGGGCTTCCAGGCATTTGAACGGGCTCAGTTCCTGACCGTTAACGCCAACCACTTCGCCTTTCTCAACCTTGATGGTCACCAACTCGGCTTCATCTGGCGCATCTTCTGGAGATACGGTCCACGCCCAGCAGTCTTTGTTCGGTGCATTCCACGGGCTCTCAAGCACGCCGCCTTCGGTGGAAATGTGCCAGGCGTTTTCGTCACGGCTGTAGATTTTTTCCAGAGAAGCGGTGGTCTTGATATTACGCTCTTTAAGGTAATCCAGCAGGGCCTCACGGGAACGCAGGTCCCACTCACGCCATGGGGCAACCACTTTCAGCTGTGGAGCCAAAGCGGTGTAGGTAGTTTCGAAACGAACCTGGTCATTACCTTTACCGGTCGCACCGTGGCACACGGCGTCTGCGCCGACTTTCAACGCCAGCTCAACCTGTGCTTTAGCGATCAGTGGACGCGCCATTGAGGTACCCAGCAGGTAAGTCCCTTCGTACAACGCGCCGCTTTTCAGCACCGGGTACACGTAGTCTTTGATGAACTCTTCACGCAGGTCAACAACGTGGCACTCTGAAGCACCGGTATCCAACGCTTTCTGCTCAATGCCTACCAGATCGGCCGGATCCTGACCAATGTTGGCAACGAACGCCACCACTTCACAGTTGCCATAGTTTTCTTTCAGCCAAGGGATGATTGCTGAAGTATCCAGACCGCCTGAATAAGCCAGAACGATTTTGCTGATGCCTTTAGTTGCTGCCATGATAATTTCCTT
Source organism: uncultured Gammaproteobacteria bacterium (assembly GCA_963742005.1). Classification (GTDB taxonomy): domain Bacteria; phylum Pseudomonadota; class Gammaproteobacteria; order Enterobacterales; family Enterobacteriaceae; genus Rouxiella. The sequence goes on from CAVUKG010000003.1 coordinate 142,548, forward strand.
AAAATATTCGATTTCGCAACGTTTTTTACGCCGCGCTTTTTAACTAAATAAATGAAGCTTCAAGCTTAAGAAAGAATGCGGGTACCGATGGCTTCACCATTGAATAACGCGGGGAGCTTTTCGGCCTCACGCCAGCTGGCGATATCGACCGGGCGACCCAAAGTGCGCGCAGCGTCTAATGCTGCATTGACTTTGACTATCATGCCGTCGGTAATGATCCCCTGTTCAATCATCTCCTGCGCTCTTGCCGCCGTCATCTCCGGTACCCGTTGGCGGTTGCCGTCCAGAATACCGCTGACGTCGGACAGCAGAATCAAATCTGCACCCAGGGTTGCCGCCAGCGCCGTCGCGGCCTGATCGGCATTGACGTTCATCAGCTTGCCGTCGGCCGTGATGCCGATAGAGCTGACGATAGGCAGATAGCCCGCGGCCGTCAGCGTATTAATCAATGCAGGAGAACCGGCTGCGGCTTTACCGACGTAGCCCAGCTCCTCACTCAGCTGCGTCACGCTAACGGAACCACCGTCGGCCAGAGACAGGCCAACCGCGCTAATGCCGTTTTTAACCGCCCAGGAGAGCAGCGTTTTATTGGCGCTTCCGGCCAAGGCACCGGTGATGATATCGATCTGGTCGGCGGGAGTAACGCGCAGGCCGGACTTCTTGACCACCGGCAAATTAAGACGGTTCATCAGGTCATCGACCAGATAGCCGCCGCCGTGAACGATCACCAGAGGACGCTGATATTCCTGACGATAGGCGAGCAGCGCGGCGAACAGGCGCGCTAACGCCTCTTCACTGTCCAGCAGCACGCCGCCGAGTTTGATAATCAATGGATTCATATTTTTATACCAGCGAGGTGATTTCAGGAAAACCGAAACGCAGATTAAGGCATTGTACTGCCTGAGCCGATGCGCCTTTAAGCAGGTTATCTTCCGCCGCGACAATAATCACGTGCTCGCCCTGCACCGCAAAGCCAATATCACAGAACGGCAGGCCGACCACGTTTTTAAGCGCCGGCATGCCTTTAGCGTATAAACGGACTAACGGCTTGCTGTCATAGGCGTCGTGGAAGGCGTCGGCAACCTGTTGAGCGGTCACGCCCGGCTTAAGACGGCAGGTGATAGTGGCTAAAATGCCGCGCGGGAAGCTGCCCAGATGCGGGGTAAAAATCACCGGCGTACCTAAGTGGGTAGAAATTTCCGGATGGTGGCGGTGGTTGAATACGCCGTAGGCATGCAGGCTGACTTCGCAGAAGCTGGTGCCGAGGCTGGCCTTGCGTCCCGCGCCGCTCACGCCGCTGGTCGCGTTGATGACCGGCCATTGGTCCTGATTCAACAGCTCTTTTTCCAGCAGCGGTTTGATAGCCAGCTGGGCAGCGGTTGGGTAACAGCCAGGCACGGCAATCAGCTCCGCCTCTTTCAGTTTATCTGCCTGCCACTCGGCCAGGCCATAAACCGCTTTGTCGAGCCAGTCCAGATGCTGGTGCTCGAATCCGTAAAATTGGGTGTAGAACGCCGGGTCCTTGACGCGGAACGCGCCGGACAGGTCGAACACGGTGCATCCCAGTGCCAGGAACTGCGGGGCTAAATCATGGCTGACTTCATGTGCCGTCGCTAAAAAAACCACATCGACGCCTTTTGCTGCTTCAGCCACGTTTTCCAGTGGCAAAACAGGCAGATCGACAATGCCTTTTAACTGCGGATGCAGATCGGAAAGCAACTTTCCTGCATCTGCACTTTGCGCTGAAACCGTTAAACCGGTTATGTTCATATGTGGGTGACGATTCAGGTAGAGCGCAAGTTCAGCTCCAGCATAACCGGTGGCACCAACAATCAGCGTATTCAACATGGGCTCAGTTCACCTTCTTTTTCAAAAATAGAGGGCTCACTGCGTTTTTTACGCCAGAAGCCCGCGAAGTTCAGCACGTTCGTTGCAGTAATACTAACTCAGAAATCTCTCTGTTTTTAGTGTTTCTTTACGAACTCGCTTAATGTATTTTTATTCACATTAAATGCATGAATATTTATATTACCCTAACCAAAGGCTGTCAACAGTGAAGATGAAATTACCTCCATTTATTGAGCTATACCGTGCATTAATTGCCACGCCTTCGATCAGTGCCACCGACAGCGCTCTGGATCAGAGCAATGAAACCTTAATCAACTTATTGGCCGGTTGGTTCGCAGATTTAGGGTTTAAAGTGGAAATTCAGCCGGTACCCAATACGCGTAATAAATTCAACATGCTGGCCAGCATTGGCGAAGGCGCTGGCGGCCTGCTTTTGGCGGGTCATACCGACACCGTGCCGTTCGACGATGGCCGCTGGACGCGCGATCCTTTTGTCCTGACCGAACACGAGAATAAGCTCTACGGTTTGGGAACCGCGGATATGAAAGGCTTTTTCGCTTTTATCCTCGATGCGCTGCGTGATATCGATACCGAGAAGCTGAGTAAGCCGCTGTATATTCTGGCGACCGCCGACGAAGAAACCACCATGGCCGGGGCCAGCTATTTTGCCCAAACGTCTCGCATCCGCCCGGACTGTGCGATTATCGGTGAGCCGACCTCATTGAAACCGGTGCGTGCGCACAAAGGCCATATTTCTAACGCTATCCGCATTACCGGCCAATCGGGCCACTCCAGCGATCCGGCGCGCGGTATCAACGCCATTGAGCTGATGCACGACTCCATCACCCACCTGATGGGCCTGCGCAATACGCTGAAAGAGCGTTACAACCATAACGGTTTTGCTATTCCTTATCCGACCATGAACTTCGGCCACATTAACGGCGGTGATGCGGCCAACCGTATCTGCGCCTGCTGTGAGCTGCACATGGATATTCGCCCACTGCCGGGCCTGACGCTGTCGGATTTGGACGATTTACTCAAAGAAACGCTGGAGCCTGTCAGCAGCCGCTGGCCGGGCCGTTTGACTATCGAAGCGCTGCATCCTCCGATCCCGGGCTACGAATGTCCGCCGGATCATCGCCTGGTGCAAGTGGTCGAAAAGCTGCTCGGTACCGAGACTGAAATAGTTAACTACTGTACCGAAGCGCCGTTTATTCAAGAGCTTTGCCCGACATTAGTACTGGGACCGGGTTCGATCGACCAGGCGCATCAGCCTGACGAATATATTGATACCGCGTTTATCAAACCGACCCGCGAACTGATCGCCCAGGTTGTGCATCACTTCTGCCATCATTAACCATTAATAGTTATATGATTGTTAAAATACTGTAACAAAAAAGGGGCATCGTAAGATGCCCTTTGCTATTGTACAAAACGGCCGATTAGCCAAACTAATAACCCACCGGCTGTAATTAAATTTCAGCCTGATTGCACGATTCAGCATTATTGTAATGAGAAAATCAGGGTTTTTGCGGTAAGTTTCTACAGTACGGAAATCGGAATCGTTAAATTTGCCATGAAGGCGGGATAGACAGAGGCGAATGCGCCTTACGGGTGAAAGTTATTTACAAGACATAAAAATTCAAACAAGAAACGGGTCAGAGGTAATATGAACGAACAATATTCCGCAATGCGAAGCAACGTCAGCACGTTAGGGAAACTGCTTGGAGAGACCATCAAGGACACGCTGGGAGAGCAGGTTCTTGATCGCGTAGAGAAAATCCGCAAACTTTCCAAGTCCTCACGTGCGGGTAATGAAGCAGACCGTCAGGAGTTGCTGACCACGCTGCAAAACTTATCCAATGACGAATTACTGCCGGTTGCCCGCGCGTTCAGTCAGTTTCTCAATCTGACCAACGTCGCCGAGCAATACCACAGCATTTCTCCGCATGGCGAAGCGGCCAGCAATCCGGAAGCGCTGGCGCAGCTGATTGAGCGGCTGAAATCGAAGAATCTGTCCGACCAGCAGCTGCGCGACGCCGTTGAGCAGCTGTCTATCGAACTGGTTCTTACCGCGCATCCTACCGAAATTGCTCGCCGTACTCTGATCCACAAATTGGTTGAAATTAACAACTGCCTGAAACAGCTGGACCATAGCGACCTTGCCGACTACGAGCGCAAACAGATCATGCGTCGCCTGCGTCAGCTGATTGCCCAGTCATGGCACACCGATGAGATCCGTAAAATCCGCCCAACGCCGATTGATGAGGCCAAGTGGGGTTTTGCGGTAGTCGAAAACAGCCTGTGGGAAGGCGTGCCCTCTTTCCTACGTGAATTAAACGAACAGCTGGAAACCTCGCTGGACTATAAAATGCCGGTTGAAGCGGTGCCGGTTCGTTTTACCTCATGGATGGGCGGCGATCGCGACGGCAACCCGAACGTTACCGCGGCTATCACTCGCCACGTGCTGCAACTCAGCCGCTGGAAAGCTACCGATCTGTTCCTGCGCGATATTCACGTGCTGATTTCCGAACTGTCGATGACCGAAGCAACCCCGGAGCTGCGCGAGCTGGCGGGCGGTGAGGACGAGGTTGAGCCTTATCGCACCATTATGAAAAACATTCGCACTCAGCTGCTGTCGACCCAGGCCTATCTGGAAGCGCGCCTGAAAGGCGAAAAGCTGCCACGGCCGAAAGACCTGCTGGTCAACAACGACCAACTGTGGGATCCGCTGTACGCCTGCTACCAGTCACTGCAGGCCTGCAACATGGGCATTATTGCCAACGGCCAGCTGCTCGATACGCTACGTCGCGTTCGCTGCTTCGGCGTGCCGCTGGTGCGAATCGATATCCGTCAGGAAAGCACTCGCCACACTCAGGCGATTGCCGAGATCACCCGTTTCCTCGGGTTGGGCGATTATGAAAACTGGTCAGAAAGCGATAAACAGGCGTTCCTGATCCGCGAACTCAACTCGGCCCGTCCGCTGGTGCCCCGCAGTTGGACGCCGAGTGCCGACACCAAAGAAGTCCTCGATACCTGCCAGGTGGCCGCCGAGGCGCCGGAAGGATCGATTGCCGCCTACGTAATTTCGATGGCTCGCACGCCTTCAGACGTGCTGGCGGTGCATTTATTATTGAAAGAGGCCGGTTGTCCGTTTGCGATGCCGGTTGCTCCTTTGTTTGAAACCCTCGACGACCTGAACAACGCCGACGACGTCATGACTCAGTTGCTGAACATTGACTGGTATCGCGGCTTTATTCAGGGCAAGCAGATGGTGATGATTGGTTATTCCGACTCGGCAAAAGATGCCGGCGTAATGGCCGCATCCTGGGCGCAGTATCGCGCGCAGGATGCGTTGATCAAAACCTGCGAGAAAGCGGGCGTGCTGCTGACGCTGTTCCACGGACGCGGCGGCTCTATCGGTCGCGGTGGTGCACCCGCACACGCGGCGCTGCTGTCACAGCCTCCGGGCAGCCTGAAAGGCGGCCTGCGCGTTACCGAACAGGGCGAGATGATCCGCTTTAAGTACGGCCTGCCAGAAGTCACTATTAGCAGCCTGGCGCTGTATACCGGCGCCATTCTCGAAGCGAATCTGCTACCACCGCCGGAGCCTAAGGCCGCCTGGATAGATGTCATGGACCAGCTGTCAGACGTTTCCTGCGCCATGTATCGGGGTTACGTGCGCGAGAACAAGGATTTTGTGCCCTACTTCCGCTCCGCCACGCCTGAGCAAGAGCTGGCCAAGCTGCCGCTGGGTTCGCGCCCGGCAAAACGTAAGGCCAACGGCGGTGTAGAAAGCCTGCGCGCTATTCCGTGGATTTTTGCCTGGACCCAAAACCGCCTGATGCTGCCGGCTTGGCTGGGCGCCGGAGCCGGTTTGCAGGCGGTGGTGGATGCTGGCAAACGTGAGGTGTTGGAGTCGATGTGCCGCGACTGGCCGTTCTTCTCGACCCGCATCGGCATGCTGGAGATGGTTTTTGCCAAGGCAGACCTGTGGCTGGCGGAATACTATGATCAGCGCCTGGTCAGCAAAGACCTGTGGCCGCTGGGGCAGAAACTGCGCGAGCAGCTTAGCAATGACATTAAGGTGGTGCTGGCTATTTCCAACGACGATCACCTGATGGCTGACCTGCCGTGGATTGCCGAGTCGATCGCGCTGCGTAACGTCTACACCGACCCGCTTAACGTGCTGCAGGCCGAGCTGCTGCACCGCTCACGCCAGCTGGAAGAGCAAGGCGAGCTGGATGCCCGCGTCGAGCAGGCGTTGATGGTGACCATTGCCGGTGTTGCCGCCGGCATGCGCAACACCGGCTAGTTATCCTTCATTTATCGAACGTTAGCGGCGTTCGCTTCCCTTATTCACCCCGGTCACTTACCTATGTAAGCTGCCGGGGATTTATTCAGCCGCCACCTTGCTATCCCTCGACATCTTTTGGACAACCTCTTTGTAGCGATAAAAAAACCCAGCTCGGATGGCTGGGTTTCTAATAATGATATCGGCAAGCCGCAATGAAAGATAATAGATTGTACAATATACTGAGCAGGCAACGGATAGCATCCCCGGGAGCTGACATCAGTCAGTGACCGGGGTGAACGAGGGAAGCCAATGCAGCTACGGTGCGAAAGATGCCATTAGAAAATACCGCGTAGATTTCGCATTGTGGCAAGGCGGCAACAGAGTGAATCCCCGGGAGCTGACATCAGTCAGTGACCGGGGTGAACGAGGGAAGCCAACGCAGCTACGGTGCGAAAGATGCCATTAGAAAATACCGCGTAGATTTCGCATTGTGGCAAGGCGGCAACAGAGTGAATCCCCGGGAGCTGACATCAGTCAGTGACCGGGGTGAACGAGGGAAGCCAACGCAGCTACGGTGCGAAAGATGCCGGTATAGGGCGTACGCCAAGCGTGTGGCAGATGGCATAGCTCATTTCGGCGCGGTTCAGCGTGTAGAAGTGGAAGTCTTTGACCCCTTCGCGGCTGAGGATTTTTACCATGTCCATGGCGATGTTGGCGCCTACCATTTTACGGGTTTCGGCGTCGTCATCCAGACCGGCAAACATGCTGGTCATCCAGTTTGGTACGCGCACGTTGGTCATTTTGGCGAAACGTTGCAGCTGCCTGAAGTTCGATACCGGCAGGATGCCTGGGACTATCTCGACGTCAATTCCGGCTGAGACACAGCGGTCGCGAAAACGCAGATAGCTTTCTACATCAAAGAAGAATTGGGTAATGGCGCGGTTGGCACCGGCATCAATTTTACGCTTCAGGTTGATCAGATCAGCCTGTGCGCTTTTCGCTTCCGGATGCACTTCAGGATAGGCGGCAACGGAGATATCAAAGTCGCCGACGCCTTTCAGCAGGCTTACCAGATCGGTAGCGTACATGTCAGGCTTGCCGCTGTTGGCAGGCAAGTCGCCGCGTAAGGCAACGATGTGACGAATACCACTCTGCCAGTAATCTTGGGCAATCTGGCGCAGCTCTTGCGGTGAAGCATCGATGCAGGTCAGGTGCGGTGCGGCTTCGAGGCCGGTACGCTCCTTAATGCCCTTGATGATGCTGTGGGTGCGGTCACGTTCACCGGAATTAGCCCCGTAGGTAACCGAAACGAATTTAGGCTTAAGGCTGCTGAGGCGGTCGATCGAGCTCCACAGCGTGTCTTCCATTTCGCTGGTACGCGGCGGAAAAAACTCAAAAGAGACGCTAATCTGGCCCTGTAACTCGGCCAGATTCTGGTTTAACGCTTCTCGCTGGTTGGCGTGGAAAAAACTCATTCGCTTCCTACCCCGTGCATCACTTCGTTTTGGTTATCGATTTCATCTGATAAGCGTCTAGACGTCTAAACGGATAGATGTAAAATGAGGCATTTTGGTCAAAGAGTCAACGCAAAATTAGTTTCGAGCGATGATTAATTTTCCATCAAAACGAGCAAATATCAAGCTTGCAGGCAAAATGAATTTACCCCCTGCGGCGTGAAAGCGCAGGGGGTAAAAATTAAAGCAGTTGGGTCAAGCGGTTAAGGTCAGACTGAATAGCACCGGCCGTGACATCGCGTCCGGCACCCGGTCCGCGGATCACTAACGGGTTGTCGCGATACCAGCGACTCTCAATAGCAAAAACGTTGTCACAAGGCAGTAAAGAAGCCAGAGGATGATCGTCTCGGACCGCCTCAACGCCGACTCGCGCCTTACCGTTAGCGTCAAAACGCGCCACGTAGCGCAGCACCAGCCCCATCTCTTTAGCAGCCTCAAGACGCTGCACCATCTGCTGGTTTAACGCCTCGCCATTTTCAAAGAACTGATCGACCGTTCCGCTCTCACAGCCCTGAGGCACCAGCGACTCGACGCGCACCTGATTAGGCTCGATGTCATAACCCGCCTCACGCGCGAGGATAACCAGCTTGCGCATCACGTCCTGACCGGACAGGTCAACGCGCGGGTCTGGCTCGGTCAGGCCCTGCTGCCAGGCCAGATCCACCAGCTCGGTAAACGGCTGCGTACCGTCGAATTGCAGGAACAGCCACGACAGCGTACCGGAGAAGATCCCGCTGATTGCCAGAATGCTGTCACCGCTGTCGCGCAGGTCACGAACCGTATGGTTGACCGGCAAACCGGCCCCCACGGTGGCGTTGTACAGCCAGTGGCTGCCAGTTTTAGTAAAGGCATCGCGGATCTGACGATACTTGTTGGTGTCCGACGCGCCAGCGACCTTGTTGGCGCTAATCACGTGGAAACCGTAGCTGGCGAAATCAAGATACTGATCGGCCAGCTCGGCGCTGGCGGTCACGTCGAGCACCACCAGATCGTCATAAGGATGTTCACGCATCCACAGGAACAGTGACTCTTCGTCGTGTTCGCGCGCTTCGTCGTCGAAGAAGGCCAGGGCGCGGCTGGCGTCTAACCCCTCGTAGCTGAGCAGGCTGCGCTTGCTGTCGACCACGCCGGCCAACACAAACTCGAATCCGCTGCGGGCGGAAATATTTTTCTGCTCGCGGGCAAACAGTTCGAGCCAGCGTGAACCGATATTGCCTTTGCCAAACAGCATCAGGCCAATGCATTTTTCCGCACGGAACAGCGTACTGTGCAGCGCATTAATCAGATTTTCAGTTGGACCGACGCGCAGCACCGCCACCAGGCTGATACCGTCCTCGGCCTGCCAGACAAACTCTACCGGCTGGTCTTTTAATTCCTGATAAAAACGATGGCTGTGTAACGGATTCTTGCACACGCCAGCACCGACCAACGCCACCAGCGCCAGCCCTTCACGCAGCGTCAAACGGCCCGGCAGCGTCGCCTCTTCCAGCACCGCCAGCGCGCTGTTTACCACTTCTTGGGTATAGCACAGCTGCAGCAAATTACGATCGGCGTGCACGCCGATGACCAGCGGTTTAACCTGAGCGCGTTTAAGCAACAGCTCAACCTGACGCTGCGCCAGCGTAAAGTCATGTCCTGGGGAGATAGCCAGCTCGATCAGGCAGATATCGTCATGGCTGGTGACAATCTTGGCGCCGGTTCCCGAGGCCAGCACGCGTTCGATGCGGGTAGAACCCTGCTCCGGCTGATAGCTACAGCGCAGCTGCAAATCAATATCGCTGCCGGAAACCGGCTGCAAAGTACGGGTATGCAGTACCGGAGCCGCCAGGCGTGCCAGCTCACTCGCCTCATCCAGGCGCAGCAGCGGCAGCAGACAGGCGTCTTTCACCTTGCGCGGATCGGCGCTGTAAACCCCGGCGACGTCACTCCAGATAGTCACGCGACTGACGCCAGCGAGGGCACCAATCTGGGTGGCCGAATAGTCGCTGCCGTTACGGCCAAGCAGCACGGTTTCTCCCGCCTGATTGCGCGAGATGAAGCCGGTAACCACCAGATACTGATGCGGATGCTGGGCCAGAAGCTGCTGCAATAACGGGTATGAACGACCTTCGTCAACCTGGGGCTGGGCGGCACGCTCGGCGCGCAGGAAATCGCGGGCATCGAGCCAGGCGGAAGGAATATCCTTCTGCGCCAGCAGTGCCGACATCAGGCGCGCCGACCAGATTTCACCGTGTCCGACCACCTCGGCGTATATCGCCTCGGTCAGCTTGCCATCCAGCAGCACCGCCAAACGCTCAAGGTCCTGAACAAAGGTCGCAATCAGCGGTTCAGCCATTTCCACAGGCAGCAGGCCGGTAATCAAATCACTTTGATAACGGCGCAGCGTCTGCTGCACCTGATGGGCCGAAATCCTGTCGGTCTGGCTCAGCTTAAGCCAGCTAATCAATTGGTTAGTCGTGCTACCTGCGGCAGAAACCACCATGATATCGCCAGGATTACCGTATTCGGCCATGATGCCCGCCACGCGAAGATAACATTTCGCATCCGCCAGGCTGCTGCCGCCAAACTTGTGTAACTGCCGGCTTCCTGCCGGTGCTGCAACCGCTATTGCATTCATTACTTACCTCTTCGCCGCCGACTGGAAAGCTTGTTCCAGATCGGCAATTAAATCTTCGCTATCTTCAAGACCGACAGAGATGCGCAGCAAACTGTCGGATATTCCAGCGGCCTTACGCGCTTCCGGCGCCATGCCCGCGTGGGTCATGGTGGCGGTATGAGAAATCAGGCTTTCCACGCCGCCCAGTGATTCGGCGAGGGTGAACAGTTTGAGTTCCAGCAGGAAATGGCGCAAATGGGCCTCATCGCCGTTAAATTCGAAGCTAACCATCGCCCCGAAACCGCTTTGCTGACGTCGCGCAATCTCGTGCCCCTGGTTCTCGGGCAAGGAAGGATGATACAGCTTTTTCACCAACGATTGTTTCTGTAAATAAGCAACAATTGCCAGCGCATTTTCCTGCTGCTGTTTAACACGCACGCCAACGGTACGCAGGCCACGAAGCAGCAGATAGCTGTCGAATGCCCCACCGGTCACGCCGATATTATTGCCCCACCAGGCCAGCTCGGTGGCGTGCTCGGCGGTTTTAGAAATAACCGTACCGGCTACCACGTCAGAGTGACCGTTCAGATATTTAGTACAGGAATGTACCACCAGGTCGGCACCCAGCTTCAACGGCTGCTGCAAAACGGGGCTCAGGAAGGTGTTATCCACCACCGCCAGCGCGCCAGCCTGATGGGCTGCATCACAGATAGCCTGGATATCGACCACTCGCAGCAGCGGATTGCTCGGTGTTTCAATTAACACCAGCTTAGGCTTCTGCTCCAGCGCTTGCTGCAATGCCTCAGGGTCGCCCTGATCAACAAACAGCACGCGATAGGCACCGCGCTTGCTCAGGCTGTCGAACAGGCGATAGCTGCCGCCGTAGCAATCGTGTGGCGCAACCAGCAAATCACCCGGTTTCAAAAACACGGTACAGACTAAATGAATCGCCGACATCCCGCTGCTGGTCAGCACCGCGCCCGCGCCTCCTTCCAAATCCGCCAGCGCACGTTGGATAACATCACGCGTAGGATTACCGCGACGAGAATAGTCGTGGGCTCTCGGCTGATTGAAATCTTCAAAGTTGTAGGTGGTAGAAAGCGTAATTGAGGGAACAACACCGCCGTACTGCTGGTCAATGTTGAGTCCGCTGTTAACCGCGATGGTGCCTTGCTTGAGCGTCATATTTGTTGCTCCCTGACGGGATGAATGAGGATGAGGGGGTAAAGATTAATCGTTAGCGGGATAGACGTCAATACATCTGGACATCTAAACTTCTTTGCGTATAGATTGAGCATTGTGACAATAACCGCTAAAATTATGCCAGTATGGCGTATTATGCGGACGCAGCAACGTTGATTAGCACAGTAAAACACGAACCTGTCTCCGCTGACAAAGTGAACGGCATTCAGGCCAGGATTTACGGACAACGTCTATAGTGAGATCTGCGGAAATCGGGCATAATCCCCGGGTTTTCAGAATTTTATTTCTATTTGATAAATTTAAGGTGTCCCATGGCTGAGTGGAACGGCGAATATGTCAGCCCTTACGCTGAACACGGTAAGAAAAGCGAACAAGTTAAAAAGATCACGGTTTCCATTCCTCTGAAAGTATTGAAGATTTTGACAGACGAGCGGACGCGTCGCCAGGTGAACAACCTGCGCCATGCAACAAACAGCGAATTGCTGTGCGAAGCTTTCCTGCACGCCTTTACGGGTCAGCCGCTGCCAAACGATGAAGATCTGCGTAAAGAACGCAGCGATGAAATTCCGGAAGCCGCCAAAATTCTCATGCGCGAACTGGGCGTTGATCCCGATACCTGGGAATATTAAGGCTGTTTGGCGCTTTCAGGGAAGAAAGGCTGGGAGGAAAAACAGGCAATAAAAAAGGCGCCATCGGCGCCTTTTTTTGCTCTCGAGCGAAGCTTATTTGCTGCCCGGTACGCTGAAACGCTTGTTGAAGCGGTCAACACGTCCACCGGTAGTCACTTCACGTTGCTTACCAGTGTAGAACGGGTGACATTCGCCACAAACGTCCAGGTTCAGATCGTGACCAACGGTAGATCCGATCTTGATAACGTTACCGCATGAGCAGTTAGCAGTAACAACGGTATATTTAGGGTGAATACCTTCTTTCATGGGAAAACCTCTGTTTAGGCCGCATCGCTATCCAACCGTGTTACCGTCGGACACCACGCGTAGTGTTAATGATTAGGTCTCTGATACGGAATGCATCAAAGGCGGCGAATCATACAGAATAAAATCTGACCGCGCAATCATGTTCATGCATTCCGAGCCATTCAGTGTACACTATTTCGTCTTTTTTTTATAGTCTGGACCACAAATGCCTGTTGCTCACGTCGCCCTACCCGTTCCATTAAGCCGCACCTTTGACTACTTACTGCCGCCCGGTATGTGGGTGGTTCCCGGTTGCAGAGTCAGCGTGCCGTTTGGCAAACGCGAGTCGATTGGCATTGTTACCGGCGTGAGCGACAGCAGCGATTTCCCTATCGAGAAACTCAAAGCAGTGTCAGAAGTGCTCGATAGCAGCAGCCTGTTTACCTCTGACCTGTGGCGCGTACTGCACTGGGCAGCAGATTACTATCACTTCCCGCTTGGCGAAGTGCTGTCCCACGCCCTGCCGGTACTGTTGCGCCAGGGGAAACCCGCCGAATTGGCTCCGATATTACAGTGGTTTGCCACCGAACAGGGCCGCGCCACGCCATTGGATACGCTGAAGCGCGCGCCGAAGCAGCAGCAGGCGATGGCCGCGCTGCTGCAGGGAAAAATCTATCGCCACCAAATTAGTAATATGGAACTCAACGAGGCGGCGATGCAGGCCCTGAGAGCCAAAGGGCTGGCAGATATGCAGAGCATCGCGCCGGTGGCACAGGACTGGCGCAAAGATTTCAGGGTGGTCGGCGAGCGTCTGCGTCTTAATACCGAACAGGCCACCGCGGTCGGCGCTATTCGCAGCGAGGACCAGCAGTTTTCCGCGTGGCTGTTGGCGGGGATTACCGGCTCGGGCAAAACCGAGGTCTACCTCAGCGTACTGGAGAATATTCTCGCCCAGGGTCGACAGGCGCTGGTCATGGTGCCTGAAATCGGCCTGACCCCGCAGACCATCGCCCGCTTCCGTGAGCGTTTTAGCGCGCCGGTCGACGTGCTGCACTCGGGGCTTAATGACAGCGAACGCCTGGCTGTCTGGCTACGCGCCCGCAATGGCGAGGCGGGGATTGTCATCGGCACCCGCTCATCCTTGTTCACGCCTTTTGCCCGCCTCGGCGTTATCATTATCGATGAAGAGCACGACAGCTCCTACAAGCAGCAGGAGGGCTGGCGCTATCACGCCCGCGACCTGGCGGTGTTCCGCGCTCATGCCGAAAACATTCCGATTATTATGGGCTCTGCGACGCCAGCCCTGGAAACGCTGCACAACGTGCAACTCGGCAAGTATCGCCAGTTGACGCTCAGCAAACGCGCCGGTAATGCCAAACCGGCAGTGCATCACCTATTGGATATCAAAGGCCTACCTTTAAAGGTGGGCCTGTCGCAGCCGCTTATCCAGCGCATGCAGCAGCATTTAAAAGCCGATAACCAGGTGATGCTGTTTCTCAACCGCCGCGGCTATGCGCCAGCGCTGCTGTGCCACGAATGTGGCTGGATAGCCGAATGTCCGCGCTGTGACCACTACTATACTTTTCATCAGAATCACCGGCAGCTGCGCTGTCACCACTGCGACAGCCAGCGTGCGGTGCCGCATCAGTGTCCGCAGTGCGGCTCAACGCAGCTGGTGTCGGTAGGCGTTGGCACGGAACAGCTTGAAAATGAGCTGGCACCGCTGTTTCCCGATACGCCGATCACCCGCATCGATCGCGACACCACCAGCCGCAAAGGCTCGCTAGAGCAGCATCTGGCGGAGGTTCATCGCGGTGGGGCGCGTATTCTTATCGGCACGCAAATGCTGGCGAAAGGGCATCACTTCCCCGATGTGACATTAGTGTCATTGCTCGACGTCGATGGTGCGCTATTCTCGGCCGATTTCCGCTCCGCCGAACGCTTTGCCCAGCTTTATACTCAGGTCTCCGGGCGTGCTGGCCGTGCCGGTAAGCAGGGAGAGGTGGTGCTGCAAACGCACCACCCCGAACACCCGCTGCTACAGGTATTGTTGCACCATGGCTACGACGCCTTTTCTAAACAGACCCTGGCCGAGCGAAAGAGCGTGTTTCTCCCGCCGTTCACTAGCCACGTGCTATTCCGTGCAGAAGATCACGATAACCGTCAGGCGTCGCTGTTTTTACAACAGCTGCGTAACCTGCTGGAAGCCAGTCCGTTAAAGGATGACTCGCTGTGGATCCTCGGCCCGGTTCCGGCTTTGCAGGCCAAGCGCAGCGGACGATTCCGCTGGCAGCTGCTGATCCAGCATCCGTCACGTAGAGTGCTACAGCAGGTGATCAAAAGCTCTATGCCACTGATTGCCAGCCTGCCGCAGTCCAAGAAAGTAAAATGGACGCTAGATGTTGATCCCATTGATAATTAATTCAAGCAACGGGCCGACTACTGGAACACAGCTCGAAAAAACCGCATAAGTCACATTTTTTATGCAATTAGGTAAATAATCCTAGTCACATTCTGTTTAGAATGTGATGAGCTACTCGAACCGTTAAGTCGCAAAAGAGTTGGCGAATAAAAAGCACGGATGCTGTAAATAAATTACATCCATGATGTCGTATCAGATTGATGCAGGTGCAAGGAGAGATGCGTTGGATCAAAATAGAGTTGTTCCTACCGCCACGATGAAAGACGTGGCGGAAATGGCCGGAGTATCGACCGCCACGGTTTCCCGTGCGTTGATGAATCCTGAAAAGGTGTCGAACGCCACACGCCAGCGGGTTGAACAGGCGGTGATGGCTGTCGGTTATTCGCCCCATTCTCTATCGCGCAATCTGAAACGTAACGAATCACGCACTATTCTGGTGATCATTCCCGATATCTGCGATCCGTTTTTTGCCGACGTGATCCAGGGGATCGAGCGTACCGCCGCCGAACACGGCTATCTGGTGCTGATTGGCGACTGCGCTCAGCAAAATCAGCAAGAAAAAACCTTTATCAACCTCATCATTACCAAGCAAATTGACGGTATGCTACTGCTGGGATCGGATTTGCCGTTTGACGCCAGCAAGGAAGAGCAGCGCAACCTGCCGCCGATGGTGATGGCCAACGAGTTTGCGCCCGAACTTGAGCTGCCCACGGTGCACATTGATAACCTGACGGCGGCCTATGATGCGGTACATTACCTGATTGACCTTGGACATCAGCGTATTGCCTGCATTGCCGGTCCTGAAAAGATGCCGCTTTGCCAGTATCGACTGCAGGGCTATATCCAGGCCCTGCGTCGCAGTGGGCAAGCGGTAGAGTGCCAATACATCGCCCACGGTGATTTCACCTACGAATCGGGCGCCCAGGCGTTGGCCACGCTGATGAGCCAGCCAAAACCGCCGACGGCGATTTTCTGTCATAACGACATTATGGCGATTGGTGCGATGTGTGAAGCGAAAAAATTAGGGCTGCGAATTCCGCAAGATTTGTCTATTGTTGGATTCGATGACATAAAAATCAGTCAGTTCTACGATCCCCCGCTGACCACGGTGGCTCAACCAAGATTCAAAATTGGCCGTGAAGCCATGTTATTATTGTTAGAACAATTGAACGGTCACACGGTACAAAGCGGTTCACGCTTGCTCGAAAGTGAACTGGTTATTCGCGGCAGCACTGTTGCGCCCAAGCGCTAGTTAACAGTCAGGTTTTCAGGATTCTGTAAAATGACGTACTTCTTTAAACATAACGACACAGCGAAACGATAGTGGCACAAAAAGATTATGTGAGCCGTGGACGCTCAGGGGCATCGCGGAAGAAAACGACCAGCCGTAAAAAGAAAAGCGCTTCTCCGCTGGTTTCCAAAACCGTGGTGGCAATCGCCGTTGCCGTGGTGGTGGTTTTTATCGGCGGTCTTTACTTTATCAGCCACAAAAAAATGGAAGAGGCGGAAATACTGCCAACCCATGCGGCCCGACCGGGCACGGGCTTACCGCCTAAACCGGAAGAGCGCTGGCGTTACATTAAAGAGCTTGAGAATCGTCAAATGGGCGTACAAACCCCGACCGAGCCGACTTCAGGCAGCGATATTGCCTCGAAAACGCAGCTGACGCCGGAGCAGAAACAGCTGCTCGAGCAGATGCAGGCCGATATGCGCCAAACGCCGACCCAGCTGAATGAAGTGCCGTATAACGACCCTTCTCAGGCGGCGGTACGCAGCACGCCAGCCTCGAGGCAGCAGGCCAGCCAGCCCACGTTTATGCAGCAGCCGGTAAGAGCGCCACAGGCGCAACAGCCAGTCCCGGTTCAGCCTCGGCCAAGACCGGTACAGCAGCAGCCGATGGTGACGCAGGCGAAACCGGAGCGTGAAAGACCGCAGCCGATGATTACCCAGGCGAAGCCGGAGCGTGAAAGACCGCAGCAGCAGGACATCGCTCAGAATGCTCCGGAAAAAGAAAAACCGAAAGAGCAGGAAAAATCCCAGCGCTTTATCGTGCAGTGCGGATCGTTCCGCGGTACCGAACAGGCAGAGTCAGTGCGCGCCAAGCTGGCATTTGAAGGCTTCGAGAGCCGTGTCACCTCCAACGGTGGCTGGAATCGCGTGGTCATCGGTCCATATAACAATCGCGCAGGCGCAGACGGCACATTATCTCGTTTGAAAGGTTCTGGCATTTCAAGCTGTATTCCCGTCCCCGTTGGGGGTTGAAAACCCACAATCCCCCCCAATCTATACATACAATATGGCCCGCGAAGCGAGGGAACCGTTAAGGAACCCCTCGCTTCGCCGGGATCTGTTCCGTCTGCGACGAGGAAAAGCTCGTGACAACAATTGTATGTGTGCGCCGTAATGGCCATGTGGTAGTAGGTGGCGATGGCCAGGCCACGATGGGTAACACCGTCATGAAAGGTAACGTGGTCAAAGTTCGTACCTTCTTCAAAGATAAAGTGATCGCGGGCTTCGCCGGCGGCACAGCCGATGCCTTTACGCTGTTTGAACTCTTTGAGCGCAAGCTGGAAATGCATCAGGGTCATCTCACCAAAGCCGCGGTAGAGCTGGCCAAAGACTGGCGTACCGATCGAATGCTGCGCCGCCTGGAGGCGCTGCTGGTCGTGGCTGACGAAACCGACTCGCTGCTCATCAGCGGTAACGGCGACGTGATCCGTCAAGACAACGGCCTGATTGCTATTGGTTCAGGTGGCGCTTATGCCCAGGCAGCCGCAACCGCGCTGCTGGAAAACACCGAATTAAGCGCTCGTGAAATTGCCGAGAAAGCGCTGAATATTGCCGGTGACATCTGTATCTATACCAACCACAACCTCAATTTCCTGGAATTGCCTAAGCAATCCCAAGCGTAAGGATCGAATATTATGTCTGAGATGACCCCACGCGAGATTGTCAGCGAATTAGACGGCTACATCATCGGCCAGGACAAAGCCAAGCGCGCGGTTGCTATCGCACTGCGTAACCGCTGGCGTCGCATGCAGCTCGACGAAGCGCTGCGCCATGAAGTCACGCCTAAAAACATTCTGATGATCGGTCCAACCGGCGTCGGTAAAACCGAGATTGCCCGTCGTCTGGCCAAGCTGGCCAATGCACCGTTTATCAAAGTTGAAGCCACCAAGTTCACCGAAGTCGGTTATGTCGGTAAAGAAGTCGACTCGATTATTCGTGACCTGACCGATTCGGCGATCAAAATGGTGCGCCAGCAGTCAATCGAAAAGAACCGCTATCGCGCCGAAGAGTTGGCGGAAGAGCGCATTCTTGACGTGCTGATCCCACCGGCCAAGAATAACTGGGGCCAGCAGGATGAAACGCATGAGCCTTCTGCGGCGCGTCAGTCTTTCCGCAAAAAGCTGCGTGAAGGCCTACTGGATGATAAAGAAATCGAAATCAACGTCGCTGACTCACCGGCCGGCGTTGAAATTATGGCTCCTCCAGGCATGGAAGAGATGACCAACCAGCTGCAATCGATGTTCCAGAACATGGCCAGTCAAAAGCAGAAAGCGCGTAAGATGAAAATCAAAGAAGCTTACAAACTGCTGGTTGAGGAAGAAGCGGCGAAGCTGGTGAATCCAGAAGAGCTGAAAGAACAGGCTATCGAGGCGGTTGAGCAGCACGGCATCGTGTTTATCGATGAGATCGATAAAATTTGTAAGCGCGGTGGACAGAGCTCAGGCCCGGACGTTTCCCGCGAAGGCGTGCAGCGTGACCTGCTGCCGCTGGTGGAAGGCTGTACCGTATCGACCAAACACGGCATGGTAAAAACCGACCACATTCTGTTTATTGCTTCTGGCGCATTCCAGACGGCCAATCCTTCAGACCTGATCCCGGAATTACAGGGTCGTCTGCCGATCCGCGTCGAGCTGCAGGCGCTGTCGACCGAAGACTTTGAGCGTATCCTCACCGAGCCGAGCGCATCGCTGACTCACCAGTATCAGGCATTGATGCAAACTGAAGGGGTGACGATTAACTTCACCACTGACGGTATTCGCCGCATTGCCGAAGCCGCGTGGCAGGTCAACGAATCCACCGAGAACATCGGCGCGCGTCGTCTGCACACCGTGCTGGAGCGTCTGATGGAAGACATCTCCTACGACGCCAGCGAAAGCAACGGCGTTTCTATCACCATCGATGCGGCCTACGTCGGCGAGCATCTGGATGCGCTGGTAGCCGATGAAGACCTGAGCCGCTTTATTCTGTAATGCGCTCACGGTTTCATGTGTTGACGACCTAGTGTGTAAAAGAAGGGAGGCTCAGGCCTCCCTTTTTGTTGCCTGCGCAAACTCTCAGGTGATGATTTTGCCAACAACTGTCAGAAAGGGATATACTTACCGCACACGCGAGCAACCAGATAAAAATCCTATGAAATACGATACTTCAGAACTATGCGACATTTATCATGAAGAAGTAAATGTGGTAGAACCGCTGTTCTCCAACTTTGGTGGACGTACTTCATTTGGCGGGCAAATCACTACGGTGAAATGCTTTGAAGATAATGGCTTGCTCTATGATTTACTGGAAGAAAATGGCCGTGGCCGTATTCTGCTGGTCGACGGCGGCGGCTCGGTTCGCCGCGCGCTGCTTGACGCAGGCCTGGCGAATCTGGCCTTGCAAAACGAGTGGGAAGGTATCGTGATTTACGGTGCGGTGCGTCAGGTTGACGACCTTGAAGAGCTGGATATCGGCATTCAGGCGATGGCGGCAATCCCGGCAGGCGCTGCCAGCGAAGGCATCGGCGAGAGCGACATTCGCGTAAACTTCGGCGGCGTAACCTTCTTCTCCGGCGACCATCTGTATGCTGACAATACCGGCATCATCCTGTCCGAAGACCCGCTAGATATCGAATAACTCGCTGTTTCTGCTTTAAAAAAGACAACAAAAAAGACGCCACAAAGTGCGTCTTTTTTATTTGGATTCAGTACAGATTTGACCGAGTCATTGGAGTTGTAGCAAGGCGGCAAGAGAGCCGAATCCCCGGGAGCTTACACAAGTAAGTGACCGGGGTGAGCGAACGCAGCCAACGCCGCTACAGCTTCAAGGACGAAGGTAAAATCAGACTTCTTCCATTTTGCCGAGTAGTGAGCGCAAACGCTCCTGCCACACGTGCTGTTCTTCTTTCAGATGGGTGTTTTCACGAACCAGCGCTTCATGGTTACCGTTAGCGTGCTGAACCTGCTGAGACAGATTGTTGTTCTGCTCTTTCAATTCTTCGATTTCCATCTGCAGCAATGTAATAGTATCAATCGCTTGCTGAACTTTAGATTCTAGTTTCTCAAATACTTCAAATGACATGTTTATTCCCCTTATGTTCGCAAGGCGTACATCTTTTATGACTCATCGCACCTTCCCGGCACGACTCGATAATTCAATTAACACCTGGCTGAAATTAACGCCGCGACTTAATTAACCCCGATTGTATGTAGCCATCCGGTCCCTGTCTAGCGACATACGGGTCATGCACGCAGTCTGTTGCAATTATCCTGCTGGTACTATCGGTAAAAACCGCAAGAAAGCGTCAATCTCCCACTAAATGCGGTAGTTCTTACCTTGCAAACCCTCTTTTCAGGTTATGCCCATCGGATAAAACACTCGTTTACGCTCATTTTTATGACATAGCACACACATTTTGATTTCGGTATTTCTCGTTTATGCTCGTTAACGCTAAATTTACATCACATTCTCAACTCATCAGAGATGTTAAGATCAATAACATTAAATAATAAAAAGAAGTGACCTCAACCCTACCCTTAACAACTATCCTTTATAGGATTCGATTATGAGCCAAAATATGAGTTCTACGATCAAAGGTCAGTGCATTGCCGAGTTTCTGGGAACCGGCCTGATTATCTTTTTCGGCGCTGGCTGTGTCGCAGCATTGAAACTGGCTGGTGCCTCATTTGGCCAGTGGGAAATCAGCATCATCTGGGGCCTCGGCGTCTCGATGGCAGTTTACCTAACGGCAGCAATTTCCGGCGCCCATCTTAATCCAGCCATTACTATCGCCCTGTGCCTGTTTGCCAATTTTGAAGGTCGCAAGGTTGTCCCCTATATTATTGCGCAGGTTGCCGGTGCTTTCTGTGCCGCGGCGCTGGTCTACGCGCTGTACTACAACCTGTTTATCGATTTCGAGCAGAGCCATAATATGGTTCGCGGCAGCGTGGCCAGTCTCGATTTAGCCGGCATCTTCTCGACTTATCCTAATCCTCACATCAGCGTATGGCAGGCACTGTTGGTTGAAACCGTCATCACCGCCATTCTGATGGCGCTGATCCTAGCCTTGACCGACGACGGTAACGGCGTACCGCGCGGAGCCCTCGCTCCCCTACTGATTGGTTTGCTGATCGCGGTAATCGGTGCCTCAATGGGCCCGCTGACCGGATTCGCCCTAAATCCAGCGCGTGATTTTGGTCCTAAATTGTTTGCCTATTTCGCCGGTTGGGGAAAAGTCGCCTTCACCGGTGCGCGTGATATTCCTTACTTCCTGGTGCCTATCTTCGGCCCGCTGATCGGTGCATGTTTGGGTGCGGTTGGCTATAAAGCGTTGATTAGCAACCATCTTCCGCAGACTGTTTCCATTACCCCCGAAGAGGCTGCCGCACAGCAGACTCAGCGTAAAGCCTGATTAGGTCAGACTGTTCACAGCCCACTTTGCAGGACATAAATCATGACAGCAGATAAATCACACGAAAAAAAATACATTGTTGCACTCGACCAGGGCACCACCAGTTCTCGTGCCGTAGTGCTCGATCACGACGCCAATATCGTTAGCGTAGCGCAACGTGAATTCACCCAGATTTACCCGAAGGCGGGCTGGGTCGAGCACGATCCGATGGAAATTTGGTCGTCACAAAGCTCTGTCCTGGTTGAAGTGTTGGCTAAAGCAGACATTAATTCCGATCAAATCGCCGGTATTGGTATTACCAATCAGCGTGAAACCGCCATCGTGTGGGAAAAAGAGAGCGGCAAACCGATCTACAACGCCATCGTCTGGCAGTGTCGTCGCACCGCCGAGATCTGCGAACAGTTGAAAGAAGCCGGCATGGAAGAGTATATCCGCCATAACACCGGTCTGGTGGTCGACCCGTACTTCTCCGGGACCAAGGTTAAGTGGATCCTCGACCACGTTGAAGGCTCGCGCGAGCGTGCCAAGCGCGGCGAACTGCTGTTCGGTACGGTAGACACCTGGTTAATATGGAAAATGACCCAGGGGCGCGTGCATATTACCGACTACACCAACGCGTCGCGCACCATGATGTTCAACATCCACAGCCTTGAGTGGGACGACCGTTTACTAGAAGCGCTGGATATTCCGCGTGAAATGCTGCCGGAAGTGCGTCCATCATCAGAAATTTACGGCCAGACCAACATCGGGGGTAAGGGCGGGACGCGTATTCCTATCGCCGGTATTGCCGGTGACCAGCAGGCGGCGCTCTACGGCCAGCTGTGCGTGCAGCCCGGCATGGCAAAAAATACCTACGGTACCGGCTGCTTCCTGCTGATGAACACCGGCACAGAGGCGGTGGTATCCAAGAATGGCCTGCTGACCACTATCGCCTGCGGCCCGCGCGGCGAAGTGAACTATGCGCTTGAGGGTGCAGTGTTCGTGGGTGGCGCCTCGATTCAATGGCTGCGCGATGAGCTGAAGCTGATCAACGACGCTGCCGATTCCGAATATTTTGCCAACAAGGTAAAAGATACCAACGGTGTTTACGTGGTACCGGCCTTCACCGGGCTGGGCGCGCCTTATTGGGACCCGTATGCCCGTGGCGCGATTTTCGGCCTCAGCCGCGGCGCCAACAGCAATCACATCATCCGCGCCACCCTCGAATCTATTGCCTTCCAGACTCGCGATCTTATCGACGCCATGCAGGCTGATTCCGGTACTCGCCTGCAATCGCTGCGCGTCGACGGCGGCGCAGTAGCTAACAACTTCCTGATGCAGTTCCAGTCCGACATTCTCGGCGCCCGCGTTGAACGTCCGGAAGTGCGTGAAGTCACCGCGCTGGGCGCCGCTTACCTGGCCGGTCTGGCGGTAGGATTCTGGAACGATCTCGAGGAGGTTCGCAGTAAAGCGGTGATCGAAAAAGAGTTCCGCCCGGGTATCGAAACCACCGAACGTAACTACCGCTACAAGGGCTGGCAGAAAGCCGTGGCGCGCGTTCGCTCATGGGAAGATCACGAATAATTCATCCCTGATTATTCGACTTTTCAAGCGCCGCCAAAACTCCCCACCTCGGGGAGTTTTTCTTTTCTGCTCCCTTCGCTATGGTAGACTTTCAGGCCTGAGATGAGCGCTCGCTCACCGCCCTATTTTTCTCAAAAACGGACTGATCATGAAACGTGAATTAGCTATCGAGTTTTCCCGCGTGACTGAGGCAGCGGCGCTTGCCGGTTATAAATGGCTCGGTCGTGGTGACAAGAATCTAGCCGATAACGCCGCCGTGCAGGCGATGCGCATCATGCTTAACAAGGTCGATATAGCCGGTGAGATTGTGATTGGCGAAGGCGAGATTGATGAGGCACCGATGCTGTATATCGGCGAGAAGGTCGGTACCGGTCAGGGCGACGCGGTCGATATCGCAGTCGACCCTATCGAGGGCACGCGAATGACGGCGATGGGCCAATCAAACGCGCTGGCGGTGTTGGCGGTGGGCGATCGCGGCACATTCCTCAACGCACCGGATATGTACATGGAAAAACTGGTGGTCGGTCCGGCGGCTAAAGGGCATATCTCTCTCGACCTGCCGCTGATCGATAACCTGCGCAATATTGCCGCGGCGCTGAACAAGCCGTTGACCGAACTGACCGTATCAATTCTGGCCAAGCCGCGCCACGATGCCATCATTCGCGAGCTGCACCAGCTTGGCGTGCGGGTGTTTGCCTTCCCCGACGGCGACGTGGCCGCCACCATTCTGACCTGCATGCCGGAAAGTGAAGTCGATGTAATGTACGGCATTGGCGGCGCACCGGAGGGAGTAATTTCCGCCGCAGTGATCCGCGCGCTGGACGGCGATATGCAGGGCCGCCTGCTGGCCCGTCATCACGTTAAGGGCGACACTCCGGAAAACCGTCGCCTGGGTGAAGACGAGCTGGCGCGCTGCCAGCAGATGGGCATTGAGGCCGGCAAGATATTGCCGCTGGATGAGATGGCACGCAACGACAATGTTATCTTCTCGGCCACCGGCATTACCCAGGGTGACCTGCTGGCGGGCATCAGTCGCCAGGGTAATATGGCGACCACCGAAACCCTGCTGATCCGCGGCAAATCGCGCACTATTCGTCGCATTCGCTCAACCCATTATCTCGATCGCAAGGACCCGGCGCTGCAGGCGTTTATCATCTAATCCACGCCTTTAGGTCGGACCCCGCTCCGGCCTGATAACATTTAATCGATAATCCTTCTGCAAAATATGGAATAAGATCAGCCGGTAATTCAATCCCAAACTTATGGAGAGAGAGTCGATGGCTGAATGGGTAACGGGTAAAGTAACTAAGGTGGAGCACTGGACAGACAGCTTGTTCAGCATTGTGATCAACGCGCCAATCAATGACTTTGCCGCCGGGCAGTATGCCAAACTCTCATTGGAAATAGGCGGTGAGCGCGTGACCCGTGCTTACTCTTTTGTGAATGCGCCGAGCAATAACGATCTCGAGTTTTATCTGGTGACGGTTCCCGAGGGTAAACTGAGCCCGCTAGTGCACGCGATGCAGCCCGGTGCCGAAATCATGGTGACTAAAGAGTCGCAGGGCTTCTTTGTGATTGACGAAATTCCCGAGTGTGAAAACCTGTGGATGCTGGCGACCGGCACGGCGATTGGTCCTTTCCTGTCAATCTTGCAGGAGGGTAAGGGGCTTGAACGATTCAAAAATATCGTGCTCGTTCACGCCGCGCGTTTCTCCCGCGATTTAAGCTACCTCCCGGTGATGCAACAGCTGCAACAACGCTACAATGGCAAATTGCACATTCAGACGGTCGTCAGCCGTGAAGAGACGCCTGGCTCGTTGACCGGTCGCGTGCCTGCGCTTATCGAAGACGGCTCTCTGGAAGCCGCTGTGGGCCTAAGAATGGAGGCCAACGACAGCCACGTCATGCTGTGTGGCAATCCGCAAATGGTGCGTGACACCCAGCAGGTGCTGAAAGACAGCCGCGAGATGCGTAAACACCTGCGCAGGAAACCGGGCCATATGACCAGCGAGCATTACTGGTAACTCATGCAAATTAAATCCACCTCCTTGTTCGCCATCCCCCTCGGCCTGATCTCGACGCTGCTGCTGTTGACCCTCGGCTGCGGAATGGCCTTTGCCGATCCGCCACCCGATCATCAGGCTATTGAAGAGGTGCCCAGGGCGCCGTATCTGATGCCGGGTGCACCAACCTTTGAACTGACGCTGGTGGATTTTCGCGAAAAATACAATCTTGCCAACCCAACGCAGCAAATCGGCGAGTTTCGTGCGATTGCCGACAAGCCTGAAAACGCCACGCTAACCCGCGCCGCCAGCAAAATTAACGAAGATCTTTATGCCTCCACCGCGCTAGAGAAAGGCACCGGGAAAATCAAAAGTATTCAGATCACCTACCTGCCTATCCAGGGCGCCGATGAGAAGACGGCTCACGCGACGGCGATAAGCTACATGGCCAATCTGATCCGCCAGTTCGACCCCACGCTTTCGGTCGATCAGAGCGTTGCCAAGATCAACAGCCTGGCCGATAAAGGGAAAGGCATGGCGTTCTACCAACAGCAGGTCGGCGCGGTGCGCTATGTGATTTCAGATAACGGCGAAAAGGGCCTGACATTCGCCGTCGAGCCGGTAAAACTGTCGCTGGCAAATTAGAAATCACCCCGATTAAATCCCGAGCCTTTGGGCTGGATCATCTCTATACTGTTGTGCAGTTTATCTGCCCTTTCGGCAGAAATTTTAATCGACACTCGCGTCCCCTTATGGAGGAAATACAATGCGACATCCATTAGTGATGGGTAACTGGAAACTGAACGGAAGCACACATTTAGTTAACGAACTGATTGCCGCTCTGCGTACCGAGTTGAGCACCGTTGAAGGCTGCGGCGTGGCTATTGCACCGCCTGAAGTTTACCTGTCACAGGCTAAACACGCGCTTTCCGGTAGCCGTATCGCACTGGGTGCTCAGAACGTTGACACTAATCTGTCAGGCGCGTTCACCGGTGAAATTTCTGCCGACATGCTGAAAGATATTGGTGCTCAATACATTATTATTGGTCACTCAGAGCGTCGTACTTACCATAAAGAAAGCGACGAGTTTATTGCCAAGAAATTCGGCGTGCTGAAAGAAGTGGGTCTCATCCCGGTGCTGTGTATCGGTGAAACCGATGCAGAAAACGAAGCGGGCCAGACTGAGGCCGTGTGCGCTAAGCAGCTGGACGCTGTACTGACTACCCTGGGTGCAAAAGCCTTCCTGGGCGCGGTTATCGCTTACGAACCGGTTTGGGCAATCGGCACCGGTAAATCAGCGACCCCAGCGCAGGCGCAGGCGGTTCACAAATTTATTCGTGACCACATTGCCAAACATGACGCTGCCGTTGCCGAGCAGGTCATCATCCAGTACGGCGGCTCTGTAAACGCAGGCAACGCCGCTGAGCTCTTCACTCAGCCGGACATCGACGGTGCACTGGTTGGCGGTGCTTCTCTGAAAGCCGACGCCTTCGCGGTGATCGTTAAAGCCGCCGCGGCAGCAAAAGCCAAGGCCTGATTACTTTCGCTGTAGCGAAGATAAAATTCTCAAAGCCGGTCATTTAACAATGGCCGGCTTTTTTATGAATGATAATCTATGAAAATATAATATTAACAATTATCACCACAACTAATGCTTAAGGGTTAGTCGCTATTTTTTAATAAAAATGAGGATAACTAACAGGTTTTTATAATAAACCCAGTCCTTTATTTGTATGCTTTTTAATATCAGTAAATTTGAGATATATAGATCACATATTTTACAAGCGCATATAGTTTTATATTGACTAGAAATCTGAGGTGCCTATTATAAATTATACAAGGGAATATGAATTTTAATTTACTATCCTCTGGAGATTTATGCATTCCACTCAAGACAAAAAATTCGTCATAAACGATTCGTTCAAAAAAATCAAACAAATTACTCTCGTCATAGGGTTGGTATGCGTTGGCATTGGACAAACACTCTTATATACCATATTAGGGCCTGCCAGTCGTGAGATCGGTATATCGGAGTTTTCAGTAGGACTGATTGTCACTACCGCGGCGTTAGTTATCGCATTATCTTCTGGATTGTGGGGTCAAATAATTGGGACGCTTGGTAGCCGCAATGCTTACCTGGCTGGAATGTTATTCTATACATTAGGAACGGTAATTTTGGGCTATGTCTTACATGTTAGCATCCAGCATCAAGTTTCTATGTTATGGGCATTTATGTTATTGATGGCAGTGAGATGCATTACCGGGTTTTTAACGGCTGGAATACATCCTGCAGCTATGACATACATTGCTGAAAGCACCAACATACAGGAAAGAGGCGCTGGAATTGCGCTAATCGCTTCTGCTTATGGGATCGGATCAATTATAGGCCCTATCCTGGCTTCAGCGGTTGGAAATATTTCATTTCTTCTTCCAATCTATGTTGCTGCGACGATCTCTTTGCTAGGTCTTTTACTCGGCTATTTCGTTTTAACACCGCAGGTAAAAAACAAAGAGCAAAGCAAAACTAAAAAAACCATAATAAAGTTAACCGACAAAAGAGTTTTCTCAATCTTTATCAGTATATCACTCACCTATGTTGCATTTTCATGTTTTCAACAAACCTTATCGTTTTATATACAAGATTTTTTTCACCTTACTTCAACGCAAGCAATAGAGAAAACAGGGGTGACTTTTTCAATTATGGCCGTAGGTATGATCGTGACCCAACTTGGTTTCATCCGATTGATAAAACCTGATTTTAAACTTCAGTTAAGAATGGGTACAATTTTCTGTATGCTTGGTTTTCTAATTTTCATATCTCTAAGCGCCGATGTTATTTTTATAAACTTGGCTGCTGCTTTTTTAGGTATAGGCTTTGGATTAATGATCCCGTCAATACAGTCATCTGCTTCACTGGCAGTAACTCATGAAGAGCAAAGCGGCGTCTCAGGCTTTCTTTTTGGTGCATCGGCTTTTGGGTATGTCATAGGCCCAGCGATTGGAACTTTAATTTATAGCTATCAACCTACAATACTTTTTTTCCTCTGTACATTGATTATCTTTTTGTCTTATTTCTTTGCATCAAAGATTCTTATTTTAAAATAATAAATTTAGCCACCAGAAAGAATCTTGTATTTTGCGATCGTGCAAAGTATTTGATAACAAGGTGCAACTGCACTGAATATATTTCGTAATGCACTGGATAGTTGCAAACTGGCTTTAAGCCGTGACATTGCTGTTTCTGATAAGAACACAATGCAAGTCGTTCAAGTGAATATCATTGAGACAGTGGGTAGTTATCCAACAGGGAGATGGCAACTTTTGAGTAGATCGCCAAAGTATTTAAAAGTAAAAAAATGCCGGTCAGTGTTAACTGACCGGCTTGGTTGCAGAGCAATTTTTTTGCCATCAGCAGTAGGAAGTCGCGGACTAGCGCTTGTTAACCTGGTCGTAGATGCCGCCGTTAGCAAAGTGGTCTTTCTGAGCGGCTGTCCAGCCACCCGCAATCTGCTGAACGGTATACAGTTTAATCGCCGGGAACTGAGCAGCAAATTTCTTGGCCACTTCAGGGTCGCGCGGACGATAGTAGTTGCGCGCGGCAACAGTCTGCCCTTCAGGCGAGTACAGGTATTTCAGATAGGCGGTAGCCACGTCGCGAGTTCCGCGCTTATCGACCACTTTATCTACCACTGAAACGCTTGGCTCGGCCAGGATCGATTCGCTAGGGTAGATCACTTCAAACTTGCCCTTGCCCAACTTTTGATCGGCCAGGATCGCATCGTTTTCCCATGAAATCAGCACATCGCCAATGCCACGCTCGACGAAGGTATTGGTTGCGCCACGGGCGCCAGAGTCCTGCACCTCAACGTTTTTAAACAGCGCGCGCAGGAAGTCGGTTGCCTTGGCTTTGTCATTGTTGTTGTGATGCAGCGCATAACCCCAGGCGGCCAGATAGTTCCAGCGTGCGCCGCCAGAGGTTTTAGGGTTGGGTGTAATTACCGACACGCCCGGTTTGATTAAATCATTCCAGTCATGAATGCCTTTTGGATTGCCCTTACGCACCAGGAACACGATGGTGGAGGTGTAAGGTGCCGAGTTGTCAGGCAGGCGCGTTTCCCAGTCCTTGTTGATACGACCGCGATCGGCGATAGCATCGACGTCAGACTGCAAGGCCAGCGTTACCACGTCTGCATCGATACCGTTAATTACTGAGGTTGCCTGCGAGCCTGAACCGCCGTGCGACTGACGAACGGTCACGGTATCGCCGGTCTTCGCTAACCAGTATTTGCTGAATACCTGGTTATAATCCTGATAAAGCTCACGGGTCGGGTCATAGGAAACGTTTAAAATTTGGATATCTTTAGCCATTGCACCGGCCGTGACTAACAGCAATGCCAGCCCTACTCCCAATTTACGCATGCGCTTCTCCCAGAGAATTATTTTAGTTGGATAGGTTCTTGAATCAGAGTGTTAAAGCCTGCCAGAGAAAAAGAAAACAATTAAAGAATTAAAACTTTCTTTCTATTCCATTTTGAAATATACCCGCTGGGGTCAAAAAAAAGCCTTCATAAAAGAAGGCATTAATATTGTCTCCACCGCGATTAATACAGTTTCTTGGCGGTTTCCCACATCTCGGTCTTAAACGGGCGCTTCATGTTCTCGATGGCATCGATGATGTCATGATGCACCAGTTTCTCGTTTTGAACGCCTACGCAGCGACCGCCGTAGCCTTGCAGCAGCAGCTCAATGGAGTAGGCACCCATGCGAGAGGCCAGAATGCGGTCAAAGGCGCAGGGCGCACCGCCGCGTTGAATATGGCCCAACACGGTCGCGCGGGTTTCGCGTTTGGTTTCAGTTTCAATGTGACGCGCCAAATCGGCGATATCACAGATGTGCTCGGTGATAGCCACGATGGCGTGTTTCTTACCCTTGGCGATACCGACGCGGATCTCGTCAACCAGATCGTCGCGGTTGAACTCCACCTCAGGGATCACGATAAACTCGCAGCCGCCGGCAATCGCTGCCGACAGGGTCAGGTCACCGCAGTAGCGGCCCATGACTTCAACGATCGAAATACGCTGATGTGAAGAAGAGGTATCGCGCAGGCGGTCAATCGCCTCAACCACGGTTTCTAGCGCGGTAAAATAGCCGATGGTGTAATCGGTACCGGCTACGTCGTTATCGATGGTGCCAGGGAGGCCGATACAGGGAAAGCCCATTTCGGTCAGGCGTTTTGCCCCCATATAGGAACCGTCGCCACCGATGACCACCAGCGCATCAAGGCCGCGATTTTTCATATTTTCAATCGCTTTGGCACGCACCGCTTCGTCACGGAACTCAGGGAAGCGTGCAGAGCCCAGGAAGGTGCCGCCGCGATTAATCACATCTGACACGCTGTAGCGATCCAGCTGCTTCATGCGATCTTCATAAAGTCCGAGGTAGCCGTCGTCAATACCAAAGACCTCAAGGCCCTCGGTAAGTGCGGCGCGAACAACGCCACGTATCGCCGCATTCATGCCGGGGGCGTCGCCACCACTTGTCAGTACACCAATTTTTTTGATCATGACTACCTCTGAACTTTTAGATGCAATTTCTTAAGAATTCTTGAGCATACCTGTCAAACCGGCCCCTGTTGGCAATATGCCGGGTTCTTCGCTTGGATACTCAAATCATATAACAAAATGCTTAAACTGAATTGATGCAGGTCACCCGCACTCCATTATTCATTCAGCTTTGTTCAACGCAATTTACTCACAGGCTCTGATTATACAAGGGTCGCATGACAAACCTTAGATTGAAAATTAAGTTATTCGAGAAACGGTGAAATTTGTCATTAATTGAGCCGCCAGCCCTAAGGATAGCATTGTTCGCCTCGACATCTGACTGATAATGCAACAAATCCGTTACATTTGTTGGGGCCGTTATTTTATGCATTTAGACAAAAAAAAGCCCCACTTTTCAGCGGAGCGAAACAGGGATGGTGCTTACTACAGGGAAAAGATAGGGTTTACTCTCGCTGACGGCGGCGTATAGGGCTTAGCGGTTGACGTCACTGGCTGTCGAGGGTGGCACTCTGCGTACTGAAAGTCTGCTGAATTGAAGACTGCGACAGGTCAGCATTTTGCGCGGCGAGAAGCTGCATACGCTGCTGGTGCCGCTGATTTAGAACCTGTTTTTGATCGGCGGTGAGCTGATTAAACATCAGGTTACGAATGCGGGCCATTTCTACCTGGCGATCGACCTGCCGCTGCGCTATTTTTTCTGCCTGGGCTCGAACCGCAGCCTGGTCGAAATTCTTGGCGGTCACCAGCTGGTGCATGGTTTCCATTTGCTTCAAATCGATTTGCGGTGATTCTTTTCGCGCCTGATGCATCAGATCACGCATTTGCTGGCGTTGCTGTTCGGTTAAATTAATTCCATCGAACATAGTGTTACGCCTATCCAACATATTGCCATCATGAGCTAAAGTATCTGCAGGCATAGATTTAGCGCTTTCTGCTAACGCAACACTTGAACTAAGTGTCAGCATTGAGGCCATAATCATTGCAGCTACCTTACACATCACGAACTCCTATATATTTTCGCTTTCAGCGAATCGTTGAAAGGCAGTCTAAACCTGGCGCTGCAAACTAGCGTCAGTGCTTGTAAAACTACGTAAAGTCATGGAATAGCGGCAATTGATGACGTATTTTGCGTCTAGAGGTAATTACAATGAATAAAATTTTGTTAGTTGATGACGATCGCGAACTGACTTCACTGTTAAAAGAATTGCTCGAAATCGAAGGATTTAGCGTAGTGGTGGCCTACGATGGCGAACAGGCGCTTGAAAAGCTCGATAGCAGTATCGGACTGCTGCTGCTCGACGTGATGATGCCGAAGAAAAACGGTATTGAAACCCTTAAAGAATTACGCCAGCGTCATCAGACGCCGGTGATCATGCTGACGGCGCGCGGCAGCGAGCTGGATAAGGTGCTGGGCCTTGAACTTGGCGCAGACGACTACTTGCCTAAACCGTTTAACGATCGCGAACTGGTTGCGCGTATCAGGGCGATGCTGCGTCGTTCAAACTGGAGCGAGCAACAGCAGGCGGGCGAGGTCAACAGTTCACCCACCCTTGAGGTCGATGGACTGCAGCTTAACCCAGGTCGTCAGGAAGCCAGCTTCGGTGGCCAGCCTCTCGACCTGACCGGTACCGAATTTACCCTGTTATATTTGCTGGCCAAGCATCTGGGTCAGGTGGTTTCACGCGAACACCTGAGCCAGGAAGTGCTCGGCAAACGCCTGACGCCGTTTGACCGCGCCATCGACATGCATATCTCCAATCTGCGCCGCAAACTGCCGGACCGTCAGGACGGGCACCCGTGGTTTAAAACGCTGCGCGGACGCGGCTATCTGATGGTGTCTGCTACATGATCAACAGCCTTACAGCGCGTATTTTTGCCATTTTCTGGTTTACCCTCGCGCTGGTTCTCATGTTGGTATTGATGGTACCCAAGCTCGACTCGCGTCAGATAACCCCGTTGCTCGACAGCGAGCAGCGGCAGGGGTTGATGATTGAGCAACATGTCGAAGCCGAGCTGGCGGGCGATCCGGCGAATGACCTGATGTGGTGGCGTCGACTGTTTCGCGCCATCGACAAATGGGCACCGCCGGGCCAGCGTTTGCTGCTGGTGACCAGCGAAGGACGGGTTATTGGCGCGCAGCGCAATGAAATGCAGATTGTGCGTAACTTTATCGGCCAGTCCGATAACTCAGATCGCCCAAAGAAAAAGAAATACGGTCGCGTTGAGATGGTTGGGCCATTCGCCGTGCGCGACGGTGAAGATAACTACCAGCTCTATCTGATCCGCCCGGCCGGCAGCGCCCAGTCAGACTTTATTAACCTGATGTTTGACCGACCGCTGCTGTTGCTGATTGTCACTATGTTAATCAGTGCCCCGCTACTGCTGTGGCTGGCCTGGAGCCTGGCAAAACCGGCGCGTCAGCTGAAAAATGCCGCCGATGATGTAGCACGCGGCAATCTCAAGCAGCATCCCGAGCTTGAATCCGGGCCGCAGGAATTTCTGGCCACCGGCGCCAGCTTTAACCAAATGGTTAGCGCGCTTGAACGCATGGTGACCGCTCAACAGCGGCTGATTTCCGACATCTCACACGAGTTGCGCACCCCGCTTACCCGCTTGCAGCTGGCGACCGCGCTGATGCGTCGTCGTCACGGTGAAGGTAAAGAGCTCCAGCGCATCGAGATGGAGGCCCAGCGCCTGGATGGCATGATTAACGACCTGCTGGTGCTGTCACGTAGTCGACACACTAATGAGCTGACTCGTGAACAGCTGAAAGCCAACGAACTGTGGGCCGACGTTATTGATAATGCGCAGTTTGAGGCCGAGCAGGTGGGAAAAACCTTTGAGGTGACCGCTCCTCCAGGACCGTGGAAACTGGTCGGTAATCCGAACGCTCTCGACAGCGCGCTAGAAAACATCGTGCGCAACGCACTGCGTTACTCCCATCAGCATATCGCACTGAACTTTATGGCGGACAGTGACGGCATCACCATCATGGTAGATGACGATGGTCCGGGCGTCAGTGAAGAAGATCGCGAGCAGATTTTCCGTCCGTTCTACCGTACCGATGAGGCCCGCGACCGCGAGTCCGGCGGCACGGGTTTAGGGCTGGCGATTGTTGAAACAGCGGTGCAGCAGCATCGCGGCTGGGTCCGAGCCGAGGACAGTCCTTTAGGCGGCCTGCGCCTGATTATCTGGCTGCCGCTGCAACAACGTTGAAGATTCTGCTATCCTGCGTCCCTCAAGACTTAGAGGGGCGCGGGCCGCATGCTAAACATCGTTTTATTTGAACCAGAGATCCCACCTAACACCGGCAACATTATTCGCCTCTGTGCCAATACCGGCTGCCAGCTGCATCTGATTAAGCCACTGGGTTTTTCTTGGGATGACAAGCGCTTACGCCGCGCGGGTCTCGACTATCATGAATTCACCAATATCAGGCACCATGAAAATTACGACGCCTTTCTGGCCAGTGAAGCCCCCGAGCGACTGTTCGCTCTGACCACCAAGGGTACGCCGGCACACAGCGCCGTGTCCTATCAGGACAATGATTATCTGCTGTTCGGTCCGGAAACCCGCGGCTTGCCGGCTACCATTCTAGATAATCTGCCGCCGCAGCATAAAATCCGCATTCCAATGCAGCCGGACAGTCGCAGCATGAACCTGTCGAACGCCGTTTCGGTGGTGGTATATGAGGCCTGGAGGCAGCTGGGTTATCCCGGCGCGCTGATTAAAGCGCTGCCGAACAATGGCTGATTGAGCTTGAACGGCATGCGAACGCATGCCGCTAAAATCTTAGATACCGTCGCCGAACTCGAAACCCTGAGTCCCGTTGAAGTACTGATTCATGTCCATTGAAGGCTTTTCACTTTCTGGACGGCCGACGATGCGCGCCGGTACGCCCGCTGCGGTAACGTGCGGCGGTATAGACTGCAACACCACCGAATTAGCGCCTATTTTGGCCCCGGCGCCCACTTCGATATTGCCGAGGATCTTGGCACCCGCTCCAATCATCACACCTTCACGGATTTTCGGATGGCGATCGCCCACCGTTTTACCGGTCCCGCCGAGCGTGACGGATTGCAGAATAGAGACGTCGTTTTCAACCACCGCCGTTTCGCCAATCACGATACCGGTCGCGTGATCGAGCATAATGCCACAGCCGATGCGCGCCGCCGGGTGGATATCCACGCCGAAGGTTACCGAGATCTGATTCTGGAAATACACCGCCAGCGCCTGACGATCCTGCTTCCACAGCCAGTTACCGATGCGGTAGGCCTGAAGCGCATGGAAGCCTTTTAGATACAGCAGCGGAGTCGAATACTTGTCGACCGCTGCATCGCGGGAGTGAACGGCCAGAATATCGCGCGCCGCAGACAGCGTCATCTGCGCATCGTTGCGGTAAGCCTCTTCAACCACTTCACGGATGGCGATCGCCGGCATAATCGGGCTACCCAGCTTGTTGGCCAGGATATAGCTCAGCGCGCTGCCCAGCGTCTCGTGCTTGAGTAATGTCGAATGGAAAAAGCTCGCTAGCATGGGTTCACACTCAGCCAGCGCTCTCGCTTCTGATTTAATGTTGTTCCACACGAGTTCCAACTCTTCTGACGACATCATCTTTCCTTAAAGCGATTAAATAAAGGACTGAAACAGAGAATAGCAAGCCGCCCAGCGTTTAACACCGGCGGCTTTATGTCACTGACGCGGCAGCAGCGGATTAACGGCTGCCAGACTCGTCTTTGCTTGCGCGAGCCAACAGGCTAGTCGCGGCTTCCCGCGCGTCTTTGCCGTTGTACAATACCTGGAAAATCTGTTCGGTAATCGGCATCTCAACGTTAAAACGCTGGGCCAGAGCCCGCACCTCTTTGGTATTGCGATAGCCTTCAACAACCTGACCAATCTTGTCTTGGGCACTCTGCACGTCATGACCTTCGCCCAGCATAATACCGAAGCGTCGATTACGTGATTGATTATCCGTGCAGGTTAACACCAAATCGCCCAGTCCCGCCATGCCCATAAAGGTCGCCGGAGAAGCGCCCAGCGCCGAACCCAAGCGGCTCATCTCGGCCAGTCCGCGGGTAATCAGGGCGGTACGCGCGTTGGCACCAAACCCTATCCCATCAGACATGCCTGCGCCGATAGCAATGACGTTTTTGACCGCGCCACCCAGCTGAACGCCGATAAAATCGGGATTACTGTAGACGCGGAAGCTTTTGCCACAGTGCAGCAGCTGCTGCAGGTCTTCACCAAATTGCGCATCGGTCGAGGCCAGGGCAATCGCCGTCGGCAGCCCCGCCGCGAGCTCTTTGGCAAAAGTCGGACCTGAGACCACGGCCAGAGGGATAGTATCGCCCAGCTCTTCGCGCGCCACATCCTGCAGCAGACGACCCGTTTCGGCCTCTAGGCCCTTGGTCGCCCAAACAATACGGGCGTCGGCGCGTAAGTAAGGTTTTATCTGGCGTAGAACGTCGCCGAATACGTGACTTGGCACCACCACCAGCACATTACGACTGGCCGCCATCGCACGGGAAAGATCGGTTTCAAGGATCAGGGTATCGGGGAAGGTTACGTCCGGCAAGAATGCTTCATTGCAACGAGCGGTTTCAAGCGCCTGAATATGGGCAGCGTTATGCCCCCAAAGCACCACCGGGTGGCCATTTCTGGCTAAGGTAATCGCTAAAGCGGTGCCGTACGAGCCGGCACCGATAACAGTCATTGAAGCATTGACAGTTTTCATCAGGCATCCTGATGTGGCTGTGCACCTTCGGTTTCGGCTTGCTGTTGCAGATAGTTCATGAACAGAGCGTCAAAGTTTACCGGTGCCAGATTAAGCTGCGGGAAGGTGCCGCGTGAAACCAGGCTGGTGATGCACTCACGCGCGTAAGGGAACAGAATGTTCGGGCAGTATGCACCCAGGCAGTGGGCCATCTGAGTACCGTCAATGCCTTCGATAGAGAAGATACCGCCCTGCTGAACTTCACACAGGAATGCAGTTTCATCCGCTACGGAAGCGGTCACGGTCACGCGCAGAACAACTTCAAACACGCCGTCGGCCAATTGGCTAGAAGCGGTGTCCAGATCCAGTTTAATCTCCGGCTCCCACTCTTTCTGGAATACCTGTGGCGCATTTGGAGCTTCAAAAGAGATGTCTTTGGTATAAATACGTTGGATCTGGAAAGTCATCTCGGTGTTGTTCAGTTCAGACATGGAAATAATACCCTTAAGTTAATAATAATCCTTTAAACACCCGTCTTGACGCGCAACTGCGCGTCTCTGATTAAAGCAGAGAGTCAAGACCACCACGGGCGTCAAGTGCGTGTAAATCGTCGCATCCACCGATGTGTTTTCCATCGATAAATACCTGAGGTACGGTCGTGCGGCCACTGCGCTCGATCATGACTTCACGTTTTGCTGCATCACCATCAATCGCAATTTCGTCAAAGGCTGCGCCCTTGCTGTTAAGCAAGGCTTTAGCACGATGGCAATAAGGACAGGTTGCTTTAGTAAACATTTCAATCTTAGCCATATCGCACCTCGGGATCATATAAATAGGTTGAAGTATTCTTTACCGCTTACTTACCGCGAGCCAATGGCAGATTTTCGCCGCTCCAGCCTGCAATACCTTCTTTCAGGCTGTAAACGCGCTCAAAACCCGCGCTTACCAGGCCTTCAGCAGCTGAACGGGAAGTCTGACCGTTCGCGCAAACAACAATCACCGGCAGAGCCTTGTTCTTGGCAATCTCGCCCAGGTTGTTGCTTTTGATATCCGCACTAAGCAGATTTACGGAAGTAGAAATGTGACCTTTACGGAACTCTTCGCGAGCGCGGACGTCAACTACCACGGCATCTTCTTTATTAATTAGGCGTGTTGCTTCACCGCGGGTGATCTCTTTCACTTTAGAAAAACTGGCTCTTACCGTGGTGAAGATCACTGCAATCAGCAGTGCTACCCACGCCAGGCAAAGAACCGGGTGCGCGCTAACGAATGGAATAATTTCTTGCATGGGGTATAACAACTCCCGACAGTTAAGGGAAAATTCAAGGCTAACGAGTATACCCTGCGGCTTGAGCAATTACAGCCCGAATGCGCCGCCAATTAGCATTAACTGAGGGACATCCCGAAAAAATCAAGGGGGGTTGCCCTAAAATATTTTCTGAAATAGCCGTTCATTCAAATAATGTTTATCCGCTGGCAGGCACTCTGTAACCGGCTATCTTAAAGGGTGGCGGACGGTTTTTTTGTTTTCGCATCATGTTATTGATTAGTGTTACGATAAAGCCAATAGGGATCAGATTGTCTATCATCCTGGGTCGACAAACGGAAAAAAGTTTGAGCAAATCTATCTATTTCAGTTTGATGAGAAAAGTCCTTTCCAGTTCAGCCCTGCTAGTGTGCGGCGCGCTGCTGGTTCAGCCACGCTACGCCCTGGCCGATGACAGCAAGGATCAGCTCAAGAATATTCAGCAGAATATCGCCGAAAAGGAAAAAAGCGTTAAAGCACAGAAGCTTCAACGCGGTTCCCTGCTCGACCAACTGCAAGCTCAGGAAAAAATCATCGCCGCCGCCAGCCGCCAGCTGCGCTCGACCCAGTTAACCCTCACCGGGTTAAATAAAGATATCACCAGCCTGAATGCCTCTATCGACAAACTGCAAAAACAGCAGAAGACCCAGGAAGATATCCTGGCAAAACAGCTCGATGCGGCTTTTCGTCTAGGTAAGCAAAGCGGGTTACAGCTGATTTTAAGCGGCGAAGAAAGCCAGCGCAGTGAGCGTATCCTGGCTTATTTCAGCTACCTCAACCAGGCGCGGCAGCAGAATATCGACGCGCTGAAGAAGACTCGCAGCGATTTAGCCGCTCAGCGGGTGACCCTGCAATCGAAACAGGTGCAGCAGAAATCTGCTCTAACCGACCAGCAAAGCCAGCAGCAAAAGCTCGAGCAGGCTCGCGCAGCGCGTCAAAAAACCCTGACCTCCCTCGAGTCTTCACTGCATAAAGACGAGGCTAGCCTGGTAGACCTGCGCGCTAACCAAACGCGTCTACAGGATAAAATTGCCGCCGCCGAACGGGCCGCCAAAGCGCGTGCCGAAAAAGAGGCGCAGGAGGCCGCGGCGGTCCAGGCCAAAGAGAAACAGGCTAAATCTAAAGGCTCAACCTATAAACCGACGCAAAGTGAGCAGGCTCTGGTCTCGCGCACCGGTGGTCTGGGCCGCCCGGCGGGTCAGGATATCTGGCCAGTGCGCGGCAGTACTCTGCATCAGTTCGGCGAAGAGCTACAGGGTGAGTTACGTTATAAAGGTATTGTTATTGCCGCTCGCGAGGGCAGTGACGTCAGAGCCATCGCCGATGGACGCGTGCTGCTGGCAGACTGGTTGCAGGGTTATGGCCTGGTTGTGGTGATAGATCACGGCAAAGGGGACATGAGCCTGTATGGATATAACCAGAGCGCACTAGTGAACGTGGGCGATCAGGTGAAAGCCGGTCAGCCAATTGCACAAGTGGGCACCAGTGGTGGTCAAGGTCAGCCTTCCCTGTATTTCGAAATCCGTCGTCAGGGCCAGGCCGTTAACCCACAGCCGTGGTTGGGAAGATAACATTGCGATTTAAAAAGAGACGTTTAGCAACGCTTTGTGGTGCGCTGGTGTTCACTCTGAACGTTCAGGCCGCCAAACTGGCTATCCTGTTCGATGATTTTGGCTACCAGGCTAAGAACGAAAATCAGGTACTCAAAATGCCGATCAACGTATCGGTGGCCATTTTTCCCAACGCGCCCGACTCGCATGAGATGATGCAGAAAGCCCACCAGCAGGGCCGCGAAATTTTGATCCATCTGCCGATGGAGCCGATCAGCAAACAGCCGCTTGAGAAAAACACCCTAACGCCGGATATGAGTAGCCAGGAGGTCAAACGCATCGTTGACCAGGCTATCGCCAGCATCCCTTACGCGGTAGGTATTAATAATCATCAGGGCAGTAAAATGACCTCGAGCCTGAGCGGCATGCAAAATGTCATGCAGGCTATGGCGCCCCATCATCTGTTTTTCCTCGACAGTATGACGATCGCTGGCACGAAATCGGTTCAAGCCGCGCAGGGCACCTCGGTTAAGGTGATTAAGCGCAACGTGTTCCTCGACGATGTGCAAAGCAATGCCGAGATCCGCCACCAGTTCCAGCGCGCCATCGCCCTTGCCCGCCGCAACGGCTTTGCTATCGCCATCGGTCACCCGCATCCGACCACGGTCGCCGCCGTCCAGCAAGAGTTGGCCAGCCTGCCGCCGGATATTCAGCTGGTTCGGCCAAGCGACTTGCTCAATACCGCTATCAGCTATAATCCACACGCGGCACCGCCGCCGCCAGTGAAGGCCGCTAAGCCCGTGAAACCGCCGAAGGCGAAACCAAAAGGCATTGGCAGCTGTCCTG
The DNA here is from genome assembly GCA_963742005.1 of uncultured Gammaproteobacteria bacterium. Taxonomy (GTDB): domain Bacteria; phylum Pseudomonadota; class Gammaproteobacteria; order Enterobacterales; family Enterobacteriaceae; genus Rouxiella. Next base: position 182,566 of record CAVUKG010000003.1, read on the forward strand.
CCAGGCAGAAAATTGCGCCGGTTTATGCCGAGTCGATGTTTAGCGTGTTAGGCGACAGTATTCGCCACTCCGCCGTGGTGACTTTTATTGAGCGCCAGTGGACCGACTGGGGTAAGGCGCCTGCACCGGCCGTGCCGCAAACGCTGCAACCGCCCGCGCCTGTGGCTGAGCCGTCAAAACCGTAACGATTGGCGTTAGCCCTGCGCTACGGTTAATCAGGCCAGCTCCTTGCTGGCCTGATTAATTCTCCTCATGACCAGTCAAGGATCACCTTGCCAGACTGACCGGAACGCATCGCATCAAACCCCTGCTGAAAGTCGTCGATAACAAAATGGTGAGTGATCAGCGGCGTGAGATCTAACCCTGACTGCACCAGCGCGGCCATCTTGTACCAGGTTTCAAACATTTCGCGGCCGTAAATTCCCTTAATGAACAGCCCTTTAAAAATCACCTGATTCCAGTCAATCGACATATCTGACGGTGGAATGCCCAACAGTGCGATACGCCCACCGTGATTCATGGCATTGAGCATGCTGCGAAACGCCGGCGGCGCCCCTGACATCTCCAGCCCGACGTCAAAACCTTCGGTCATGCCGAGCTCGGTCATCACGCTGTTGAGATTTTGCTTGCTGACGTTTACCGCCCGCGTTACGCCAAACTTTCTTGCCAGTTCGAGGCGGTACTCGTTCATATCTGTAATCACTACGTGTCGAGCGCCGACGTGACGGCAAATGGCCGCCGCCATGATGCCGATAGGCCCGGCACCGCACACCAGCACGTCTTCTCCCACCAGGTCGAACGACAGCGCGGTATGAACCGCATTGCCCAGCGGGTCAAAAATCGCGGCTAAATCATCAGAAATATTATCGGGAATTTTGAAGGCGTTGAAGGCCGGGATAACCAGATATTCGGCGAAGGCACCGGCACGGTTGACGCCCACTCCCTGCGTATTGCGGCAAAGGTGAGTGCGGCCACCGCGACAGTTGCGGCAGTGACCGCAGGTTATGTGTCCCTCGCCCGATACGCGATCGCCTATCTTGAACCCTCGGACCTCCTGGCCTATCTCCACCACCTCGCCAACATATTCGTGGCCGGTGACCATCGGCACCGGAATGGTTTTTTGTGACCATTCATCCCAGTTATAGATATGCACATCGGTACCGCAAATTGCCGTCTTGCGGATTTTGATCATAATGTCGTTGTGTCCCAACGCTGGCAGCGGGGCGTCGGTAATCCAGATGCCCTGTTTGGGGAAAAGCTTGGCCAATGCCTTCATCGTTATTCCTTAGCTATCGCACAGACTATGGTTAGGGTTATCGGGTCAATACGCCCAGCTCTTGACCGGTGCTGATAAAGGCCTCAATAGCCTGCTCGATATCTTCGCATGCGTGCGCCGCCGACATTTGGGTGCGGATACGCGCCTGCCCGCGCGGTACAACGGGGAAGAAAAAGCCGGTAGCCAAAATGCCTTGTTGCTGAAGCCGGCTGGCAAAACGCTGCGCCAACTGGGCATCGCCCAACATCACCGGAATGATGGCGTGATCGGCGCCGGCCAGCTGGAATCCGGCGGCAGACATTTTCTGACGGAACAGCGTGGCGTTGTCCCATAGCCTGCGCCGCAGTTCTCCGCCCTGTTCCAGCAGGCTCAGCACCTCCAGCGAGGCGCAGACAATAGACGGCGCCAGGGAGTTAGAAAACAGATACGGCCGCGAGCGCTGGCGCAGCCATTCGACCACTTCGCTGCGCGCCGCCGTGTATCCGCCAGACGCACCGCCCATCGCCTTACCCAACGTGCCGGTAATGATGTCGATGCGCCCCATAACCTCGCAGTATTCATGGCTGCCGCGCCCGTTCTCGCCAACGAAGCCCACGGCGTGAGAATCGTCGACCATGACCAGCGCGTCGTACTCGTCGGCTAAATCACAGATATCCCGCAGATTGGCGATAGTACCGTCCATCGAAAATACGCCGTCTGTGGCGATCAGCACCTGACGCGCACCGGCAGACTTTGCCTGCTCCAGGCAGGCCCTGAGCTCCTGCATATCGTTATTGGCGTAGCGATAACGGCTCGCTTTACACAGACGAATTCCGTCGATGATCGAGGCGTGGTTAAGCGCATCCGAAATAATGGCGTCTTCTTCGTTTAATAATGTTTCGAATAGACCGCCGTTGGCGTCAAAACAGGAGGAGTAAAGAATGGCGTCTTCCATGCCCAGAAATTTGGCCAGCCGGTTTTCCAGCGCTTTGTGGATGTCCTGCGTGCCGCAGATAAAACGCACCGAAGCCATACCAAAACCGTGCTGCTCCATGCCCTGGCGGGCCGCGGCAATCACCTGCGGATGATTGGCCAACCCGAGGTAATTATTGGCGCAAAAATTGAGTAGTCGACTGCCGTCAGCGAGAGTGACCCGCGCCTGCTGCGCAGAGGTAAGAATGCGTTCCTGCTTGAACAGTCCTTCCGAGCGTGCCTGAGCGAGTTGCTCGTCCAGGCGCCGATAAAATGAAGCAGACATGACATTATCTCCTTAAATAGCCCACCTAACACAGAGACTACTAACAAGGCGGGATAATAACGAGGAATCAGCCAGGTAAATGTTATTTTTGCAGCAGATATCACGGGGATGAAGCGTCATTTGCATTCTGATACTAATCAGATAGCTTACCCATGTAGCCGTGCCTGCGAAGTGTTATGCTATGGGCAACTGAAAGAGCGGGCATGGTGCCCCTTCACTAATTAAATTTAAGGTGATCCCTATGATTATCGTCACTGGCGGTGCCGGTTTTATCGGCAGCAACATTATCAAATCGCTCAATGATATGGGATACCGCGATATTTTAGTGGTTGATAACCTTAAAGATGGCACTAAGTTTACCAATCTTGTCGACCTCGATATCGCAGACTACGCAGATAAAGAAGATTTTATTGCCAGCATCGTGGCGGGCGACGATCTCGGTGATATCGATGCCATCTTCCACCAGGGTGCCTGTTCTTCCACCACCGAGTGGGATGGCAAGTACATGATGGATAACAACTATCAGTATTCTAAAGATATCCTGCACTTCTGTCTCGACCGCAATATTCCGTTCCTGTACGCCTCTTCTGCGGCCACCTACGGCAGTCAGAACAGCAGTTTTGTTGAAGATCGTAAATACGAGCAGCCGCTCAACGTTTATGGTTACTCTAAATATCTGTTCGACCAGTACGTGCGGGAGATCCTGCCGCAGGCCGAGTCGCAAATTTGTGGTTTCCGCTACTTCAACGTTTATGGACCGCGTGAAGGCCATAAAGGCAGCATGGCCAGCGTCGCTTTCCACCTGAATAACCAGATCAAAGCCGGCGAAAATCCAAAACTGTTCGCCGGAAGCGAAGATTTCAAGCGTGACTTTATCTACGTGGGCGACGTGGCCGCAGTGAACCTCTGGTTCTGGCAGAATGGCAAATCAGGCATCTTCAACTGCGGCACGGGCCGCTCCGAGTCCTTCCAGGCCGTTGCCGATGCTGTAGTTGATTTCCATAAAACCGGCGCGGTTGAAACCATTCCATTCCCTGAAAAACTTAAAGGCCGTTACCAGTCCTTTACCCAGGCGGATTTAACTCAGCTTCGCGGCGCAGGTTATGACAAACCGTTCAAAACCGTCGCCGAAGGCGTAGCCGAGTACATGGCCTGGCTAAATCGTTAAGTTCAAGGGAATCAGTTAACGAGATGAAAACGCTGGTTATTGGCCCGTCTTGGGTTGGCGACATGATGATGTCGCAGAGTTTGTACCGCACGATAAAAGCGACTAATCCCGCTGCCGAGATTGATGTGATGGCGCCCGCGTGGTGCCGTCCCCTACTCGACAGAATGCCGGAGGTTAATCGGGCTCTGGCGATGCCGCTGGGTCATGGTGCACTCGAATTAGGTGAGCGCCGTCGTCTCGGCGTTGCATTGCGCAAAGAGGCTTATCAACAGGCCTTCGTGCTGCCTAACTCCTTCAAGTCGGCGCTGGTGCCCTTCTTCGCTTCGGTCCCAAAGCGCACAGGCTGGCGCGGTGAAATGCGCTACGGATTGCTCAACGATATCCGCACGCTCGACAAAGCGGCGTTTCCTCTCATGGTTCAGCGCTATGCGGCGCTGGGCTACGAGGCGGCGCGGATAAAGTCGGCAGCCGATCTGCCGCAGCCTATTCTCTGGCCAAAACTGTTAGTTAATGACAGCGAAATAAGCGCCGTCAGCGGATCCTTTGCGCTAACAGGCGAACGCCCGCTAATCGGCTTTTGCCCGGGGGCAGAATTCGGGCCCGCCAAACGCTGGCCGCATTACCACTATGCCGCACTGGCCGCCTTGCTTATCGAAGAAGGTTATCAGATTGCGCTATTTGGCTCGGCGAAGGACCACGCCGCGGGAGAAGATATCCGCGAGGCGCTGTCTCCGGCCGCGCGCGATTATTGCCTGAATATCGCGGGAAAGACCTCGCTGGATCAGGCAGTGGTGCTGATTGCCGCCTGCCGAGCTGTCGTCACCAATGACTCAGGGTTAATGCACGTCGCCGCCGCGCTAAATAAACCGCTGGTGGCCTTGTATGGCCCGAGCAGCCCGGACTTTACGCCACCGCTGAGCGAGCAGGCACGCGTTATCCGGCTTATCAGCGGTTATCATAAAGTGCGCAAAGGTGACGCCGCAGAGGGTTACCATCAAAGCCTGATCGATATCCAACCCCATCAGGTATTCAGCGAGCTGCAACCCCTCCTGGCGGCTAACAAGGAGCCGGAATGCGGGTCTTAATCGTTAAAACCTCCTCAATGGGGGACGTTTTACACGCGCTTCCTGCGCTGACCGATGCGATGCGCGCCATACCGGGCATTCAGTTTGACTGGGTCGTGGAGGAAGGGTTTGCACAGATCCCATCCTGGCACCCGGCAGTGGATAAAGTCATCCCGGTGGCTATCCGACGCTGGCGCAAAAACTGGTTCGGATCAGAAACTCGTCAGCAGCGCTGTGATTTTAAAAGAGAGCTTCAGTCGCGCACCTACGACATCATTATTGATGCCCAAGGCCTGGTGAAAAGCGCGGCGCTGGTGACCCGCGTTGCCAAGGGTGAAAAACACGGCATGGACAGCAAAACGGCGCGTGAGCCTTTCGCCTGCTGGTTCTTTGACAAAAAACATCAGGTCAATAAAAAGCAGCACGCCGTGGAGCGCATCCGCGAACTGTTTGCCTTGAGCCTGGGCTATGAAAAACCGGCCACGCAGGGCGATTACGCTATCGCGGCTCGATTTATGTCGGAGCACAGCGCCGAGGCGGAAAACTATCTGGTGTTCCTGCATGCGACAACCCGTGCGGAGAAGCACTGGCCGGAGGCACACTGGCGTGAGTTGATTGGCCTGCTCGCAGACTCGGGTTTGAACATCAAACTGCCGTGGGGCGCGAATCATGAATACCAGCGCGCGCTGCGTCTGGCCGAAGGTTTCGACTATGTTGAAGTGTTGCCAAAATTAAGCCTGGAACAGGTGGCAGCCATTTTAGCGGGCGCAAAGGCGGTGGTATCGGTAGACACTGGTCTGAGTCATCTTACCGCCGCGCTCGACCGGCCGAACATTACCTTATACGGCCCCACCGATCCCGGTCTGATTGGCGGCTATGGGCAGAATCAGCGGGCATTAACGGCTGATAGCACAAGAAATATTGCCACTGTCACCGCAACGGACGTTTTATCCGCCCTGGATAATTTACTCGTTTAGAGCCTAACCACGCAGGAAGCCGTTCCTGCGTGGTTGCTAAAAATTATGTGCTGATTTTTGCGGGCTGCGGTGCAGACGATGAATGGCTGGCGGTAAACTCTTCGATGTAATTAAACACTTTATCGGCAGATACGGCCGCCAGCGGCTGCCCACCCGGCGCATATTCCTCCGGCTGCAGTTTGATAATGCGGTGCAACTCTTTATCCTGGAACGGGCCGGTATGCCTCGGCTCGGCGGTGGCAAACAGGCTCACCGTTTTAGTTTTCAACGCTACGGCCAGATGCATAGGGCCGGTGTCTCCGGTCACCAGAACGTCAAAGTTGTCGATCTGCGCCAGCAGCTGCGGCAGGTTGGTTTTGTTGATATAGCTTTTAGTGCGCGCCCTTCCCTGATCATTCAACTGTGTCATAAATTCCTGTTCTAGCCCTAGCTCGAGAGCAGTGCCTATCAGGGCAATTTCGTACCGATCGTCGGCCGCTAATAATTTTTTGGCTAATTCGACATAGCGAGCGATCGGCCAGCAGCGATGCGGCTCGGACGCTCCCATTTGAAAACCAATTATTTTGCGAGAAAAGTCTTTGCCGATCGGCGTAAAAGGCGCAGGGACAAACATCGACGTATCACGGGTATCGCACCCCAATACCGAGACCAGTTTTAATTTGCGCTCAATCAGGTGTCCTTCAAAAGCCCTGGAATAGTCGGCTAACCACGGCTCCATTCCCATCGGCTTGGGGTGGTAATTATCGCGAATAACGTATTCACAGCCGGCAATCGCCGCACTCAGGACATCATAAGGCAGTTTCGAATGCAGCAAGATGGCAAGCTGCGGGCGCTGTTTTCTGATTTTCAATGAGATCTGAATCAGGTCTTTGACCTTTTGATCCCAATAGATCACTTCCGAGAAATATTCACAGTTTTCAACCATGCTCTTATTACTCACGCTTGAAACTAGCGTGATAAGGGCGTGCGGATAGCGTTTTTTAATGGCTCGAATAGCGGGAGTATTGAACATCAAATCGCCCAGCGCCGTCGTCGAATAAATGACGATACTGGTGTAAATACGCTTTGGATCGAAGGTGTCATTTGGTTTCAGATGACCAAATAGCGGGTTGTAGCATTTCAACACATTGTTAGAAAGTGCAATTTTCCAACGTTTATTAGCCATTTTTATTAGCTCTCTGCTGATATCTCTCAGCTAATGTTAGTCCTGCATCGCGCCTGTTAAGACCCGCGAAGGTGCGGGTTCAGACCGCAATAAAATTATTCAAACGGCTGCTCAGTGCTCGCCCCTGACTCAGGCGTGATAGCCAATGCGGTTTCAATCGCAATATAAATGCTCGTTTTAGACTTTATGAGCTAGCCATTCGACAACGATCCAGCGAATTTGTTGTCTATTCTTTGGTATTTTTCACGCCATAGCAAGAACGGTCTGGAAGAGTAGCGACATTCCTCGAGCTCCTTTAGAATCAACCCAAAATAAAAGAATAGTGAATAATGATGACTCAGGCTTTAGCAACCAAAATGTCTTCACCGCCGCGGCGTATTCTTATTATCAAACTGCGCCATCACGGCGATATGTTGCTCACTACACCGGTTATCACGTCGCTGCGTCAGCAATACCCCGACGCCGAAATTGATATGCTAATTTATCTTGAGACCCGAGATATGCTGGAATGTCTGCCCGCACTCAGCCATCTCTATACCGTTGACCGGCGGTGGAAAAAGCAGGGCGTGCGCGCTCACGTGGGGCATGAAGTCCGCCTGGTTCGCCAACTGATGCAGCGCAAATATGACCTGGTGATTAACCTGGCTGACCAGTGGCGCAGCGCAATCGTGACTCGACTCAGCCGAGCCCCGACGCGTCTTGGCTTTGCTTTTCCTAAACGTCGCGGCAAGACTTGGCCCTGGTGTCATACCCAGCTTATCAGCACCGAGGGTCACGACAGGCTGCACACCGTCGAGCAGAATCTCGCTATTCTTGCTCCCTTAAATCTACCGTCGATCTCCAGCCAGGCCACGATGAGCTATGCGCCGGAAGATCAGCAGGCCATCACCGACCTGCTACAGCAACACGGCATAAAACTGCCTTTTATCGTGGTGCAGCCGACCTCGCGCTGGTTTTTTAAATGCTGGACCGAGGCAAAAATGGCCGAGACTCTGCGTGCCTTAGCGGCAAAAGGTTTCCCGATAGTGGTGACGTCCGGACCCGACAAACGCGAACTGGAGATGGTGGATAACATCCTGTCTCTGTGTTCAGGCTTGGCTATCACCTCGCTGGCAGGCAAACTGACCCTGCGCCAGCTTGCCGCTCTGATTGACCGGGCTGCGCTGTTTATTGGCGTAGACTCCGTTCCTATGCACATGGCCGCCGCGCTGCAAACGCCGCTGATTGCGCTGTTTGGCCCCTCCAAGCTGGCCTTATGGAAACCCTGGCAGGCCAAGGGCGAGGTGATCTGGGCCGGGGATTTTGGCTCAATCCCCGATCCCGATACTATTAACACTCACACGACCGAACGCTACCTTGATGCCATTCCCGCTCAGGTAGTGATTGATGCGGCAGAAAGGTTACTCCCATGAAGCATTTTCGCCTGGCGCTGGTGCGCCAAAGGTATCGTCCAGATGGCGGCGCGGAACGTTTTGTTTCTCGCGCACTCGAAGCGCTGGAAAATCAGGATCTTGAATTAAACGTCATCACCCGCCAATGGCAGGGTGAAATTAAAGCCGACTGGAAGGTGCACATCTGCGATCCGTGGAAGTTCGGTCGCATCAGCCGCGAGCGCGGTTTCGCCAACGCGGCGCGCAGGCTGTGGCAGAAGGAGGATTTCGACCTGGTACAGAGCCACGAGCGCATTCCAGGCTGTGACCTGTATCGCGCCGGAGACGGTGTGCACCGCCGCTGGCTTGAAGAGCGCTCTAGAGTGTTACCCAGCTGGAAAAGCAAACAGCTTTTCGCCGACCGCTACCATCGCTATGTGATGCAGGCCGAGCAGCAGATGTACGCCGCGCCCGAGCTGAAAGCGGTTATCTGCAATGCCGAGATGGTGAAAAAAGAAATCATCAGCGAGTTTGGCGTTCCGGCAGACAAGATCCACGTTATCTATAACGCCATCGATAGCCAACGCTATTTACCGCCAAGCGAGGCCGAGCGCCACGCGCTGCGCGTGAAGTACCAGTTGCCTACCGAGGCAACCTGCCTTATCTATGTCGGTTCGGGCTTCGAGCGCAAGGGGCTGGACGCGGCCATCAAGGCTATCGCGCCGACCGATCGTCATCTGTTAGTGGTGGGCCAGGACAAGGACGAAAAGCGCTACCATGCTCTAAGCGCCAGTCTGGGCTGTGCCAACCGCGTGCATTTCTTCGGCATGCAGACCTCGACGCTGGCCTTTTATCAGATGGCAGACGGCCTATTGCTGCCCACGCTGTATGATCCGTTCCCAAACGTGATACTTGAAGCGATGGCCTGCGGTTTACCGGTGATCACCACGCCGACCTGCGGCGGTGCAGAATTTATTACCCCCGGCGTCAACGGCTATGTTTGTGATGCGCTGAATGTTGAAGACCTGCGTGCCGCCGCGATGGCCCTGCCGCAGCAGGCGTTGGGTTCGATTGAGGGCCAGAAGGCGCGCGAGAAAATTATCGACTGTTCACCGCAGCGGCTTTCATCACAGCTGGTCTCACTCTATTGGAGCCTGATAAAATAATATGCGCATACTGATGATTATCGATGGCTTGCCGGGCGGCGGGGCTGAAAAAGTGGTGCTCACGCTGGCGGAAGGTCTACTAGAACAGGGCCATCAGGTAGCCCTGCTTTCGCTGCGCGATGTCTGCTCTTACGCCATCCCTGCACAGATTGAATATAAAGTGGTCAACGATGACTGCCGCACTCCGTGGCGCAAGCTGAACGAGCTGTCGCGCAGAGCCGGGCAGCTAGACCAGTGCCTGAGCGTGCTGGAGCGTACTGGACCGCCATTCGATTTAATTATCTCAAACCTGCATAAGACCGATCGCATCGTCAGTAAGAGTCGAATTTATCACGATAACCGCCTGTGGTTCTGCATTCATGGCGTGCTGTCCTCAACCTATTTAGGCCATAGAAAGGGGCTTAACCACCTGTTCAAAAGACGCAAAATGGCCTCGGTTTACCAGGATAAGAATATTATTGCCGTCTCGGCGTTTGCGGGAAAAGATCTGCAGACCGATATGGGCGTGCGCGCTAAACGCCTGGAGATCATCAATAATCCGTTCGACTTGGTGCACACCAGGGCGTTAGCCGCCGCAGAATGCGAGTTGGCAGGGACGCCTTATCTGATCCACGTGGCGCGTTTTCACGTACAAAAAAGGCACGATCGCCTGCTCAAGGCCTACGCAAAAACCAACCTTCCCGCCCCTTTGGTGCTGCTCGGTACCGGGCCTGAAGAGAAAATTGCGCAGGTCAAAGCGCTGGCCGAGACGTTAAAGATCGCCGATAAGGTGATCTTCCTGGGATTCCAGAAAAATCCGTTCCCCTATATCAAAAATGCCAAACTGCTGGTGATGAGCTCGGACAGCGAGGGCTTTGGCAACGTGTTAGCGGAGGCGCTGATCCTCGATACGCCGGTGGTCAGCACCCGCTGCCCGGGTGGCCCGGAGGAGATCCTGATTGGCGAACTCGCACGCGGGCTGTGTGATATCAACGTTGACGCATTAGCGGAGACAATGGTGGATATCTACCATAATCCGCCCGCTATCGACCCGAAAACGCTGTCACGCTTCGAGCTGCATACTATTTGCAAACAGTATGCGGCCCTTGCCGACATCAGCGCATGTCAATAATGATGGCATTCACTCAGCTTAAAATTTAGAATTCCGCCTTTACCCTTAGATTTTACGGATATTATGTTACAAACGCTGTATACCGTTCTTCTTTACCTCGTCCAGCCGCTGATCTGGGTTCGTCTCTGGATGCGTGGCCGGAAGGCACCGCTCTATCGCAAAAGATGGGCAGAGCGCTATGGTTTTTGCAAAGGTAAGGTCGTAGCGGACGGCATTATGCTGCATTCCGTTTCTGTGGGTGAAACGCTCGCTGCGGTTCCGCTGGTTCGCGCGCTGCGTCATCGCTATCCTTCGTTGCCGATCACCGTCACCACTATGACGCCGACCGGCTCCGAACGCGCAGTTTCTGCCTTTGGCAAAGACGTCAGCCACGTCTATCTGCCGTACGATTTGCCCGGTTCAATCGAGCGTTTTCTGGATCAGGTTCGCCCCAAGCTGGTGATCATTATGGAAACCGAACTGTGGCCGAACCTGATTTCTGCCCTGCATCAGCGTGATATCCCGCTGGTGATCGCCAATGCGCGCCTGTCCTCTCGTTCGGCTAAAGGCTACGGAAAGTTGGGTAAATTCATTCAAGGCCTGATGAAGAAAATCGACCTGATTGCCGCACAGAACGTCGAAGACGGCGAACGTTTTATCTCTCTGGGGCTAAAACGCTCACACCTTGCGGTGACCGGAAGTCTAAAGTTTGATATTTCTGTCACCCCCGAACTGGCCGCCCGCGCCCTGACGTTGCGCAGTCAATGGGCCTCGCGTCGCCAGGTGTGGATTGCCACCAGCACCCACGACGGTGAAGAAGCCATACTGCTGGCGGCGCATCGCGAATTGCTGAAAACTTTCCCAAACCTGCTACTGATCCTGGTTCCGCGTCATCCAGAACGCTTCCCTGTGGCCTGTGAGCTCACCCAAAAAGCCGGTTTAACCTTTATTCAACGCAGCAGCGGTGAAGTGCCTTCGGCACAGACTCAGGTGGTAATTGGCGATACCATGGGCGAGCTGATGCTGCTTTACGGCATTGCCGATATTGCTTTCGTTGGCGGCAGCCTGGTTGAAAGAGGCGGCCATAATCCGCTCGAAGCCGCGGCGCACGCTATCCCGGTGCTGATGGGCCCACACATATTCAACTTCAAGGACATCTGTGCCAAGCTGGCACAGGCGGATGGCCTGATCACCGTTAACGACAGCGCCTCGCTGGTTAAGGAAATTTCCACCCTGCTGACCGATGAAGACTATCGTTTATACTATGGTCGTCATGCGGTAGACGTGCTGCGTCAAAATCAGGGCGCACTGCAGCGCCTGTTGCATCTGATGGAGCCTTATCTTCCCCCACGGAGTCACTAATTAATGTCTGCCAAACTACGCCTGTCGGTGGTGCTGATTGCCAAAAACGAAGCCTCATTGCTGGAAGACTGTCTGAAATCAGTCAGTTGGGCAGATGAAATTGTCCTGCTGGACTCCGGCAGCAGCGACGGCACCCAGGCACTGGCTCGGGATTTAGGGGCTAAGGTGTTTGAAAACAGCGACTGGCAAGGCTTCGGCAAACAGCGCCAGCTCGCCCAAAGCTACGCAACCGGCGACTATATTTTGATGATCGATGCCGATGAGCGCGTCTCTCCAGAACTGCGTCAGTCCATTGAAGCCTGTTTGCAGCAGCCGGATGAAAACAAAGTTTACCGTTTAGGCCGCCGTAACCTATTTTTAGGTAATTTTATGCGCCACAGCGGTTGGTACCCGGATCGCGTCAATCGCCTCTATAAGGCCGATAAGTTTCGCTATAACCATGACCTGGTGCATGAAGCGTTAGACACTCGCGGGGCCGAAATTGTTGATCTTAAGGGTGACCTGCTGCATCTCACCTGCCGCGATTTCTTTGCCTTCCAGCGTAAACAGATGAACTACGCCGAGGCCTGGGCCAAACAGCGTTATCAGCAGGGGAAACGCTGCAGCTACTTTTCAATTCTCAGCCATACGCTGGCCGCTTTTTTCAAAACCTGGGTGCTGCGCGCCGGTTTTCTGGACGGCAAGTCAGGTTTGATCCTCGCGGGCGTCAATGCGCAGTATACTTTTAACAAGTATGCCGCCCTGTGGGCCTTTAGCCATCAACTGCAAAAAAGCGAGCCATCATGAGCACCAAGGCAATCTATCCGGGGACTTTTGACCCGCTGACTAACGGCCATCTGGATCTGGTGACCCGCGCGGCGTTAATGTTTGACCGGGTGATCCTGGCGATTGCCGCCAGTCCGCACAAAAAAACGCTGTTCACTCTCGACGAACGCGTTGCGCTGGCCGCCCAGGCAACCGCCCATCTCTCCAACGTTGAGGTGATCGGCTTCAGCTCGCTGATGGCAAACTTCGCCAAAGAACATAACGCCAATGTGCTGGTGCGCGGGCTGCGGGCAGTATCGGATTTTGAATATGAAATGCAGCTGGCCAGTATGAACCGCCACCTGATGCCGACGCTGGAAAGCGTATTTCTGATGCCTTCCAAAGAGTGGTCGTTTATTTCATCCTCATTGATGAAAGAGGTGGCGCGCCACGGGGGAGATATCACGCCTTTCCTGCCCGCTCACATTACCAAAGCGCTGCTTGAAAGAATTGCTGCCAGCTAGCGCTGGCAGTTGGGGCAGAAGAAGGTGCTGCGCTGGGCGTGCTTGCTGCTCTGAATCGGCGTACCGCAAACGCGACAAGGCTCGCCTGCTCGTCCATAAACCTGCAACTGCTGCGCAAAATACCCCGGCTTGCCGTCGGACTGTAAAAAGTCCCGCAGGGTGGTGCCGCCCTGTTCAATCGAACGCAGCAATACCGCCTTGATGGTGGCAACCAGCAACGCGTACTCTTCAAGCGACAGCGAATTAGCCGGGCGGTCAGGGGAAATCCCCGCCACAAACAGCGATTCGCTGGCATAGATGTTACCCACGCCAACCACCAGCTTGTTATCCATCAGCCACGGCTTGAGAGGGGATTTCTTTTTCTGTGATTTATCGCGCAAATATTCGGCGTTGAAATCCTCACTCAGCGGCTCGGGGCCGAGATGTGAGAGCACGCTACTGCCGGCGAGGTCTTGAGTCCACAGCCAGGCACCAAAGCGGCGCGGATCGGTGTAGCGCAGCACATAGCCGGTATCCATGACTAAATCGACGTGATCGTGCTTGGCGGGTTCCGTTTCCTCGACCAATATCCGCAAGCTGCCGGACATGCCCAAATGAATAATGATCCAACCCGTTTTCAGCTCGAGCAGCAAATATTTGGCTCGACGCTGCACGCTAATCACCGGCTGATCGCTGAGTGCCATGATCTCCTGCGAGACCGGCCAGCGAAGGCGAGCATTACGCACCACCGCATGCATGATGGTATGACCCACCAAATAGGGCTCTATCCCACGGCGGCTGGTTTCAACCTCTGGTAGTTCTGGCATCAAATATTCCTAAGCCCATGAATGTGCGATGTAGTGTAGCGACAAATTTGCCACGAGCAAATTTGCATGCAGCATCGGGGGCTTACACAGGTAAGTGACTGGGGTGAGTGCGCGAAGCCAACGCAGTTACGGCTTCAAGTATTCCCTCGACAATCCCCAAAGTAATTGGAGTTGTAGCAAGGCGGCAAGCAAACGAGTCCCCGGGAGCTTACACAGGTAAGTGACTGGGGTGAGTGCGCGAAGCCAACGCAGTTACGGCTTCAAGTACGACGGGGATTTATAGGCAAAAAAAAACCCAGCGAGGCTGGGTTTTTATTAGTCCACTAAAATTACTTAATTTTAGCTTCTTTGTAGATCACGTGCTGGCGGACAACTGGATCGAATTTCTTCAGTTCCAATTTTTCCGGCTTAGTACGCTTGTTCTTCGTGGTGGTATAGAAGTGACCAGTACCAGCAGAAGAAACCAGCTTGATCTTCTCGCGAACACCTTTAGCCATGTTTCAGTTCCTTTCCTTAATACTTCTCACCACGGGCACGAATTTCGGCCAAGACCGTTTCGATACCCTTCTTATCAATCACGCGCATACCTTTAGCAGATACACGCAGAGTTACAAAGCGCTTCTCACCTTCAACCCAAAAACGATGGGAATGCAGGTTTGGCAGAAAACGGCGTTTGGTCGCGTTCATTGCGTGGGAACGGTTGTTACCGCTCACCGGGCGCTTGCCAGTAACTTGGCAGACTCGGGACATGTGTCTATTCTCCAAAAATCAAATCAGCTCGAGCTTCGTATAGGGTATGGCCGCCTCGTCAGGCTTTGAGAGCCCATCTCAGCAAACTCCACTGAGAACCGACTCACTGTCGTCGGGTAAAAACCATAAATCATCAGGTTAACCATCAGCATGCATGATGCTTTCCGGTAATGAAACCTGCTGAGATAGGCTCTTAACGCCAAACCCAAGATTCTCAAAGGTGGCGTAGTATACGCTCTAGAGCGTAAGTGCTCAAGTCCCGAACAGCTAAAGATCCCTAAGGATCTTCAAAAAAGGCGCTTAAAGCCAACCGCGCTCGGCAAAAGAGACGGTGTCTCCTCCCCCAACCACCAGGTGGTCAAGTATGCGAATATCCAGCAGCTGGCACGCTTTTACTATCTGTTCGGTTACCCTTCTGTCCGCAAAACTGGGTTCAGCTCTGCCAGACGGGTGATTATGCGCCAGTATCAGCGCTGCCGCGTTAACCTTCATCGCTTCGCGCACAATTTCACGCGGATGAATTTCGACGCTGCTAATACTACCAGCAAACATCTCCTCATGGCGAATAACACGGTGTTGATTGTCGAGAAAAAGTACCAAAAACACCTCTCTCTGCCGATCTGACAGCAAATTCTGTAGGAATTGACGCGTTATCATTGGGTTTAGCAGCACATTTTCACGCGCCAACTGGCTGGCGTGGCGCCGCTGCGACAGCTCGGTAATTGCCGAGAGCCGGGCAAATTTTGCCGCCCCCATGCCGTGAAAGCCTATTATGTCCTGGTAGTCCGCCGCTAAAATGTCGTAAATCGAGCCGAAATGGCTGACCAGGCCTTCCGCTAACGCCATGACATGTGTTCCTCGTACGCCGGTATGTAGAAAAATTGCCAACAGCTCGCAATCTGACAAACTGGCTGCCCCGTGGGTGATCAATTTTTCTCTCGGACCAGGCTCACCGCTCCAGAATATTTTTTGCTTTTTCATCGCCATTCCTCATGAGCCTGGATTATCGCACAGCCCGATAACTCAAGGATCCCAGGAGATTTTATCCTGCGAGACGTCTCGCAAAACTCGCAAGACCGGCCGCTAATAACGAAAGCGTATAGCTGTCATGAATCAGCAGTATGCTAAAATATCGCCTCTTACGACTTTCAATCGGACAATTATGATGACGGGAATTGCCGGCAAACATATTGTGCTTGGCGTCAGCGGCGGCATTGCTGCTTACAAAGCGCCTGAGCTGGTACGGCGTTTGCGCGACCGTGGGGCAGAAGTCAGAGTGGTGATGACTGAAGCGGCCAAAGCTTTTATTACCCCTCTCAGCCTGCAGGCCGTTTCGGGTTATCCGGTCTCCGACTCTCTGCTCGATCCTGCCGCCGAGGCCGCAATGGGTCATATCGAGCTGGGGAAATGGGCCGATCTGCTTATCATCGCTCCCGCTACCGCCGATTTACTGGCGCGCATTAATGCCGGCATGGCAAACGACCTGCTGACGACAATTTGCCTGGCGACTGCCGCACCGGTTGCGGTGGTCCCGGCCATGAACCAGCAGATGTATCGTGCCGCAGTGACTCAGGAAAACCTGCAACAGCTCGCGGCTCGCGGCACGCTGCTGTGGGGACCCGACGTCGGCAGCCAGGCCTGCGGTGATGTAGGACCGGGCCGCATGCTCGATCCGTTGGTGATTGTCGACATGGCCATTGAGCACTTCACGCCTCATCAAGACTTACGGCACCTGAAAATCATGGTGACCGCCGGGCCAACCCGCGAAGCGCTGGATCCCGTGCGCTACATCAGCAATCACAGCTCGGGTAAAATGGGCTTTGCCATTGCCGAGGCGGCGGCAAAACGCGGTGCGCAGGTGACGCTGGTGAGCGGACCCGTTTCGCTACCTACGCCGCAAAATGTGACCAGAATCGACGTCACTACCGCGTTGGAAATGGAAGCCGCAGTGCATCAGAGCGTTGCTTCGCAACAGATTTTTATCTCCTGCGCGGCCGTGGCCGACTATCGATCCATGGCTATTGCCGATGAAAAAATCAAAAAACAGGGTGACGAAATCACGCTTAAAATGGTGAAAAACCCTGATATTGTCGCCGGCGTTGCCGCGATGAAAGAGCACCGTCCGTATGTCGTAGGGTTTGCTGCTGAAACCCAGAATGTGGAAGAATACGCCCAACAAAAACGGATCAGGAAGAATCTCGACCTGATTTGCGCCAACGATGTATCACTTGCCGGGCACGGTTTTAATAGCAATACCAATGCCTTGCATCTTTTCTGGCAACATGGAGATCTGCGTTTACCGCTTAGTGATAAACAGCAGCTTGGCCAGGCTTTACTAAAAGAGATTGTCAGCCGTTATGATGAAAAAAATAGACATTAAGATCCTTGATCCACGCATTGGTAGGGATTTTCCTTTACCGACTTATGCTACACCGGGTTCCGCTGGGTTAGATTTACGTGCCGTACTGGACAGCGCGGTCGAGCTGCATCCGGGTGAGACAACGCTGTTGCCTACCGGTCTGGCAATCCACATCGGTGATACCAATCTGGCGGCGGTTATTCTGCCTCGCTCAGGACTGGGACATAAACACGGCGTGGTGTTGGGTAATCTCGTGGGTCTGATTGATTCGGATTATCAGGGGCAGTTAATGGTTTCGGTATGGAACCGTGGTCAAACAACGTTCACTATAGAGCCGGGTGAACGTATCGCACAGATGGTCTTTGTTCCGGTGGTTCAGGCAGAATTCAATCTGGTTGAAGACTTTGACAGCAGCGAACGTGGCGAAGGTGGCTTTGGTCACTCTGGGCGCCAATAAGAATCTGTTCAACATCGCGGTGCAGGTCCGCAGGATATTGAACAGATCCTTGTTATATCAAGCCGATACAATATTCATTAAATGATACCCCAGTGCTTTTGACAGGCCGGGCTTTGCCTGTGGCTGGCCAAGAGCAAAAGGGGTAGATAAGCCGCAAAATCTCGCGATTGAAGCGGCCATTGTGCGGTTTTTTTATAATTTTGAGCCGTTTTTTAGCAAGGGTCTATTCAGACATGGCAGAAAAAGAAAATACTAAAAGGAACCGGCGCGAGGAGATTTTGCAGGCGTTAGCGCAAATGCTCCAGTCCAGCGATGGCAGCCAGCGTATTACTACGGCAAAACTTGCCGCCAATGTCGGCGTATCTGAAGCGGCACTTTACCGCCACTTTCCCAGCAAAACTCGGATGTTTGACAGCCTTATCGAGTTTATTGAGGACAGCCTGATCACCCGTATCAACCTTATCCTGCAGGATGAGAAGGATACGCTAAATAGGCTTCGTCTTATTTTGCTGTTAATACTGGGATTTGCCGAAAGAAATCCAGGTTTGACTCGCATCATGACCGGGCATGCGCTGATGTTTGAACAGGATCGCCTGCAGGGGCGCATCAATCAGCTGTTTGAGCGAATTGAAGTTCAGCTGCGTCAGGTATTGCGCGAGAAGAAAATGCGTGAGGGGACGGGGTTCACTCATGATGAAACCCTGCTTGCCAGTCAGCTGCTGGCATTCTGCGAAGGCCTGCTGTCGCGCTTTGTGCGCTCAGAGTTTAAGTATCGCCCAACGCAGGATTTCGATACCCGCTGGCCGCTGATTGCCGCACAGCTGCTGTAGCGTTTCACAGCGCGCCAGAAAGCAAAAAAAGGGCCATCGGCCCTTTTCTTTTTTTCAAGACAACCGAGATTAAATGCCGTACTGCTGACGATAGGCGCGTACTGCGGCCAAATGATCGGCCATCTCGGTCTTCTCTTCCAGATAATCAATCAGGTCGGCCAGCGTGATGATTGAAATCACCTTACAGCCATAGTCACGTTCAACTTCCTGAATCGCTGAGATATCTTCACGGCCACGCTCTTGACGATCCAGAGAGATCAGCACGCCGGCCAGCGACGCGTTATTGGCATTGATGATTTCCATCGATTCGCGAATAGCGGTACCGGCGGTGATCACGTCATCCACCAGCATCACTTTCCCCTGCAGCGGACTGCCGACCAGAGTCCCGCCCTCGCCGTGATCTTTAGCCTCTTTACGGTTAAAGCAGTAAGGCACGTCTCGCTCATGCTGCTCGGCCAACGCCACCACGGTGGTCGTGGCGATAGGAATACCTTTGTAGGCCGGGCCAAACACCAGGTCAAAATCAATGCCTGAGTCAATCAGGGCTTCGGCATAAAAACGGCCAAGCAAAGCCAGGTCGCGACCGGTATTAAACAGGCCTGCGTTAAAAAAGTAGGGGCTGATACGGCCTGATTTCAGGGTAAATTCGCCGAATTTCAAAACCTGCTTGTTCAGTGCAAACTCAATAAACTGGCGCTGATAGGCTTTCATGGATTTTTTCCTCGTGTTCTCAATGTATTAATTTTTCTGCATAAAAAAGGCGACTAACCAGTCGCCTAAATTCTTGAATAATTACTCTCCCAGCACCGCTTTCTGCGCCTGGAAAATAGTCTCGATTCCCCCTCGAGCGAGGGCCAACAGGCTCAGCAACTCTTCGTGGCTGAACGGCTCGCCTTCTGCGGTGCCCTGCACTTCGATCATGCGGCCATCTTCCATCATCACCACGTTCATGTCGGTTTCAGCGGCAGAGTCTTCGACATACTCAAGGTCACAAAGCGCTTCGCCTTTAACGATGCCCACGGATACCGCGGCAACCAGGCCTTTCATCGGGTTGGCTTTCAGCTTACCGGCCGCAACCAGGGCGTTTAAGGCATCGGCTAATGCGACACAGGCGCCTGAGATAGAAGCGGTACGCGTGCCACCGTCGGCCTGCAATACGTCACAATCGAGGGTGATAGTGAACTCACCGAGCTTTTTCAGATCTACAGCGGCGCGCAGCGAGCGGGCAATCAGGCGCTGGATCTCTAAAGTACGACCGCCCTGCTTGCCTTTCGCCGCTTCACGCGGGTTACGGCTGTGGGTGGAACGCGGCAGCATGCCGTATTCTGCGGTGATCCAACCTTGACCCTGGCCTTTCAGAAAGCGTGGAACCCCTTCTTCAACGGTCGCGGTGCATAGGACTTTGGTGTCGCCAAATTCAACCAAAACAGAACCTTCAGCGTGTTTTGTGTAGTTTCTGGTCAGGGTAAGTGGGCGCACTTGTTGTGCATTTCGGCCTGCTGGACGCATGGGGGTTATTCTCCGGCTCGCAAATCATAGTTGGCTGCGCATTATACGGGCTTCGTGAGGTAATGCCTATCATGACGGATGCAGCGAGGCTATAATCCTTGCATCTTTACATTAACAGGTACACAGACATGATCCGTAGTATGACCGCTTATGCCCGACGTGAAATCAAGGGTAACTGGGGCAGCGCAGCGTGGGAACTTCGCTCCGTTAACCAACGTTATCTGGAAACCTATATCCGTCTGCCCGAGCAGTTTCGCAGTCTGGAGCCGGTTATTCGTGAACGCGTTCGCGCGCGACTGACCCGCGGTAAAGTTGAATGCAATCTGCGCTTCGATCTCGACCCAAGCGCGCAAGGCACGCTGCAACTCAATGAAAAATTGGCAAAACAGCTGGTTGAGGCGGCGCAGTGGGTCAAAATGCAAAGCGACGAGGGTGAAATCAACCCGCTCGACGTGCTGCGCTGGCCGGGCGTGATGGTTGCCGAAGAGCAGGATCTCGATGCAATCAGCAATGAACTGCTGGTTGCCCTCGACGGCGCGCTGGACGACTTCATTCTGGCACGCGAAAGCGAAGGCGAATCCCTGAAAGCGCTGATTGAACAACGTCTTGACGGCGTGAGCGCAGAAGTACTGAAAGTTCGCGCCCAAATGCCTAACGTGCTGCTGTGGCAGCGCGAGCGTTTGGTCAACAAGCTCGAAGACGCGCAGGTGCAGTTGGAAAATAACCGCCTGGAGCAGGAACTGGTTCTGATGGCGCAGCGCGTCGACGTTGCCGAGGAGCTGGATCGCCTTGAGGCTCACGTTAAAGAAACGCATAAAATCTTGAAAAAGCCGGAGGCCGTTGGCCGTCGTCTGGACTTTATGATGCAAGAGTTCAACCGCGAATCTAACACCTTAGCCTCTAAATCTATCAACTCCGATGTCACCACTTCCGCCATCGAGCTGAAGGTGCTGATTGAGCAGATGCGCGAACAGATCCAGAATATCGAGTAAGCATTCAAGAGTTATTACAAAGACGCAAAAAACCAATAAGCTCGCCACATGGCGGGCTTTTTTATTATCAGGAGCTATCATAACGACGCATTAAAGCGCATGATTATCGTGTACACAAAGGTGTACCCAAAGCGTTTTAGGTACATCACTTTGGGTACACCCCCCTATTCAATGTTCAGGTAGTCGTTATGGCAAAACTAACAGACATGCAGATCCGGGCGTGGATAAAGGCCGGAGAGCGATTCGAAGGCCGGGCAGATGGTAATGGGTTGTATCTGCGACACAGAGAAACGGACAGATCACCAACATGGCGTTTTCGTTATAAGTTCGCGGGGAAGTCCCGCGCCATGCTCATGGGTTCATACTCTGAGATATCACTGTCCAAAGCCCGTGAAATGGTCAAAGAGCTGTCAGCGCGTGTTTCATTGGGGTATGACGTTGCGGGAGAGAAGCAAGAGCGAAAAGCCGAAGCACTGGCGAAGATGGAAGCAGAGAAGAACGCTATGCGCGTTTCAGAGCTGGCCGCTGAATACTTTGAGCGCCAGATCTTGCCACGCTGGAAGCACCCCGATATCTTGCGCCGGCGCATCGACAAAGATATAAACCCGCACATAGGGAGCATGAAGGTTGAAGACGTTAAGCCCCGCCATATTGATGACATGCTAAAAGCCATCGTTGACCGTGGAGCACCCACCATAGCAACTGACGTTCTTCGCTGGACACGCCGCATATTCGATTACGGCATCAAACGGCACGCATTAGAAATTAATCCTTGCTCGGCGTTTGAGGTGTCCGATGCTGGTGGTAAAGAGGTTAGCCGTGACCGCTGGTTAACTCGTGATGAGCTAATCCGCCTGTTTGCCGGCATGCAGACTGCAAAAGGCTTTAGCCGCCAGAATGAAATCACATTTAAATTATTACTGACGCTTTGCGTACGCAAAATGGAATTGTGCGCCGCACGCTGGGAAGAATTCGACCTGGACAGCGCAATATGGCACTTACCCGAGGAACGCAGCAAAAACGGTGACGCAATAGACATTCCATTACCACCACCAGCAGTTGAATGGCTGAGAGAACTGCACACTTTCTCCTGCAACAGCAGGTGGGTATTGCCCGCCAGAAAGATGCAAAACAGGATGATCCCGCACATTCAGGAAAGCACTTTACCCGTAGCCCTGGCTAAAGTGCGAGCTGAGATACCGGATGTGCCAAATTTTACCATTCACGACTTTAGGCGCACAGCACGCACGCACCTGGCCGCTCTGGGAGTTGATCCGGTTGTGGCTGAACGCTGCCTAAACCACCGCATTAGGGGCGTTGAGGGAATATATAATCGTCATCAGTATTTCGAGGAACGCAAAGCAGCACTGGCACAATGGGCTGGATTGCTGGTGGCATTAGAAAGCGGTAATGATTACAACGTTACTCCTTTAAAAATTAAAAAGGTTTAATAATGAAATTGCTTGGAAAAAACATGTTTGAACGCCTGACATCTCAAAGGCTCGTTACCATTACTGAGGTTGTTAACGCTCTTTATGGAATTAATCCAAATACAAAAACCAAGCAATTACCGCCTGAAATTTCTGAGGAGGCCCAAGACATAAGGAAGGCAATTTTGAGAAATATCAGCACCCTGTCTGAAAGAAAGATTTCTATTTCAGAAGAGTTAGATGCTGATTATGTTTTTGGTGCTTCATATCAATTTCTCAGTAAGGGCATTACACCAGAGGAAGTTATAGCGCGAGTGGATGAAGCAATACGTGCACTCCTAAATTCAAATGGCTGGGAAAATAAAATGCTGGCTTTCGGTGGCCGGTCTCTTGTCGAAGAGATGTCAAAATCGAGGAAGTCCGGCAGAGGTGCTCACAGAGTTAACGACGAGCAAAAAAGCACAGATAAAACACTGGCATTGTTAATTATGCTTTTGACTGAAAAACATCCTAGCAAGAAATACGGGTCACCGAAAAAACCAAAAATAAGTGAAATTTATTCGGACCTTGAATCGATGGCTAACACTTGGAATATTTCAGACAAAGGTATAAAGAAATCAACATTTTATAATAAAATTAAATTTGCACTGAGTTCTGTAAGTTCAAACGATGACTGAGTTTTTAATGAAGACGGTGTGCGTATGTAAAGGATTTTATTGATATCTATTCGATACTTAATAAGTACTGAATAAGTTCATCACTTTAAAAATAAATCATTAAATACAATGGATTATAAAAACTAGCGTGAGAATTGAAGCTGCGTTTTTTCAATAGAAAAAGCTTCTTTTAATAGAAAATCAATTTCTTTTAATAGATTCTTTTCTTAATAGAAATTATGAATATCAAGAGTTTAGTATTGCCATAACACTTTACGACATGGCAAAACAATCTATGAAAGCACAAAATCACTCACTATCTGCCCTCCCAACCACAGGCATGATCCGGCCAAAAAATTTGGCCTTGCTGTTAGGTATCAGCGAATCGACTATATGGCGCAAGGTTAAAAATGGCACACTCCCGCGGCCAATCAAGTTATCAGAACGTGTTTCGGCGTTTGATGCGATAGAGATTAATCACTGGCTGGTGGAGTGTCGCGGAGAGACTTTGTAATGCCTAAAAATACCCACAGCAAGGCAGGCATTATCGAACAGGTTAGAACCAAAGCTAATGCCGCAATTCCCATTATCAAGCCAGCGCCAAAGAAGCACCGCGCACGCTGCTACATGATGCGCACTGGAGTTGAGGGCTGGACTGAAAACGAGATTCTCCGCTATTGCCGCTTATCGTCTGGGCGTAACTACGCTACCGAGCTGGAACGCCGCCTTGATATTCAGCTTGAGCGTATTGACGAGAAGAACACAGACGGCATCGGCTCACATCTTCGCTATCGCTTCTCCTGCCGTGCTGATGTGATGCTAGTAATCCAATTGGTCAGCCGCAACGCTGCTACTGGTGGCTATCTTGGGCTATCACAAGCTGAAATCAGCGACATCCTCTCACTCTACCCAGACGCCTTTACCGCCACCTAACGGAGCCTAACAAATGAAAATCGAAAAAAGCAGATTAACTTCTGAGGCCACCCCTCAGCCATCCACCAGCCCGAACGGTATTTTCAACGCTGATGAAGGTGATATTTCGGTGATTAAATTCGAAGGTCAATCTGTCCGCATCGTGAATGTTTACGGTGAGCCGTGGTTCGTTGCTAAAGACATTTGCGAGGCATTGGGAATTACCAACTCACGCGACGCCTTAAAATCCCTCGATGGTGACGAAAAGAATACCGTAGCTTTAACCTACGGTAATCGTGGCAACCCAAATCACGGTGTTGTAGCAGAGTCAGGATTTTACAAGCTCATTGCACGCAGCCGTAAAGCCACAACGCCCGGCACATTCGCTCACCGGTTCACTAACTGGGTGTTCCGCGACGTGATCCCATCTATTCGTAAGACTGGCGCATATGGCGTGCCGTTCGCCTTTCTGAATGACCATAGCAAACGCAAAGCAGCCTATATCCATAAGGCCAGTAAGCGCGGTTCAGATCTTCAATCGTGCAAGACCGAAAAAGCCCGACTTACAGCAGAAGAATCAGAACTCTGGCGCAAGTATCAGCCAAGATTGCTGGAGGTTCACTAATGAATGCCGCCCATAAAGCAGCCTTTTTGTTGGCTGGAAACTTAACAATACTTAACATCCAGAACCTGTCAAAACCTGTCATTGAATTTAATTTTGGCACCAGGACGAGGGAGGGACTTTTTGCAACAGTACACGTGTGCGCGCAAGGGTTGGAAGGTTTAATAAAAGTGAGTACACCAGGCGGTAAGTATTACGCAGTGATAAAAAAGGGCAGCAATGCGAATGCTACCCTCTGGTTATGCACCAGTTTAAATCATACTTCTGATTTAGCTTTGCGGCGTTCTACTTTGAGCTTTCGTCCACATGCATCAAGCACCCAGGATGAGAAACTAGCGTCTGGGTTTTCAGTCTTCTCTCGCTTAATGCTTGCTTCGATTTCGTCTATTACGTCATGGGGGAAACGTATCCCCTTGGTGAGTGATTTATTATTTTTGTATCCCGTCGCCATTCTAAAATCTCCGATTAAGTGTATATGCACTATACGCGAAAATATTAATATAAAAAGAATTGACGTGTTTATGCACCAAAGGTTAAGGTGTTTATGCACCTTATCCACAGGTAAGGCACAGGTAATACCCAAAATAGCGAAGCCCCGCAGTGCTCGAACACTTGCAGGGCCTCTAACCAAACCGTTATATGAGGTAACGATTATGGCTGACTCACAGCATACCCAAACTCGCCCCAAATTTCAGTACCGCTTTTTAGCGCTCGACCGAGCTAATCGCCGGGCAACTCCCTGCCGCCTCACAGTCGAGGCCAGTACCGAGCATGAAGCCCGCCTGATTTTGTGCGCTCACTTTATCTTGTCTCTTGCCGCACGTTTGCCTGTTAGTGGGAGTGCCCATGTATAACGCGATCCCGATGCTTAACGTTGATTTACCCCTTTCATCTGATTTCTCCGGACGGATTTTGCTTTACGTAGAAGGTGGCCATGTAGTTGCAAACAAGCCTGTTCTTGAAAATGAGTTAGTCGGTTCGGTCGAGCTTTTCACGCAGTTACTCCAGCGTGCCGGATATCGTGTAGAAGCCAACTGCAAGGAATAAAAATAATGAAACCATTAAATACCAGGCTGATATCTGGGGGATCTGCTCGACCTGAGATCCGCCCCGGCGATATTTGGCAAACCAGCGCAGGCGTGAAAATCATTATTTCCAGTGTGACACCCGGGCGGGTGACTTATACCCGTGAGGGTTATGAACATCCCTGCATTTCGCCGGTGGAGAATTTCTATCGTGCCTATTTTCCAGTTAAACCGGGCGCTATGACGGCCTGGTGTCAGGCAAATAATCCATTGGAGAAAGTGAAGAAATTAAAGGCACTCATCCAGGCGAAGCAAGAGGGTAACAAAAGTGCGAAATATTGACCTCATCCGCGAAGTTACCGTTGCCGCCGCCGGGCGCTGGCCTGACGTGCTGTCACTGGCGGGCATTACCGTGCCCAAATCTGCCCGGCAGCACGCGGCCTGCCCGGCATGTGGCGGCAATGACCGTTTTCGATTCGATGACAACGGACGCGGTAGCCACTTCTGCAACCAATGCGGTGCCGGTGACGGCCTTGACCTGGTGAAAAAGGTGAATCACTGCGATGCCACCGCAGCGGCGCAGATACTGGCGGGCGTGATGGGTATTGATTACCGGTCAGTCGAAATTAACCCCGAAGCAGCCAGCCAACGGCGCGATCAATTGGAGACCGAACGCCAGCAGCGGGAACAGGAACGCCACCAGCAATCCGCAGCCGATGAAGCACGCCGCCGGCACATCTTCCAGCAAAAGTATCAGGCATTGGCCGCGCAGGCTCAGCCAGGGGAAAGCGCATACCTCACCGCTAAGGGGCTGACGGGCTTCCCGTTCCCCATTATGGATGACGGTGCTCTGCTGCTGACGTTGGTCAATGAGTCCGGCACCATTGCCGCCGCGCAGACCATCACCGCCGATGGTGTGAAAAATCTGGTATTCGGTTCAGCCAAGCACGGGGCATACCACGCCGTGAACGCGCCTGAGCACCCGCAGGGCATCATTATCACCGAAGGGCTGGCAACGGCCCTCACCTTGAGCCTGATGCGTCCCGATGCGCTCACCGTGGCCGCCATTGATGCCGGTAATCAGTTACCCGTGGCCGAGCTGATGCGTCGCCGGCATCCCGATGTGCGGATCATCATCGCGGCAGACAACGATTGGCATTATCCGGGAGAGTTGGATAAGCGCGGGAAGCCAAAAGTTAACACCGGCCGCATTCAAGCTGAGAAAGCGGCTTTATCCGTGGCTGGCGGAGTATCGCTGCCACCGACAGAGCATAAAGCCGATTGGGACGATTACCGGCAGCACAACGGCGTACAAGCCGCCGCACGGGCATTTCATGATTCGATATATCAACCACAAGGTACAAACGTGAAACCACAGCTACAGGCCATCGACGGCGGTAAAAAGCCTGGGCAAAAAGATGATCTCCTCAAGCCCCGAGTGGAAAGCCGTAAGGACGGCGTGTTTTGGGTTTCACCTAAGGTTGATAAAGAAAGTGGCGAGCTTATCAATAACGAAAGCTGGCTCAGCTCTCCTCTGGAGGTGATCGGTACCGGTAAAGACGATAAAGACCAGTTCCTGATCCTGCGCTGGCTACCGGCAGGCGAAACGTTGCCCACCACCGCTGCCGTTCCCCTGGCTGATATAGGTGAGCGCGAGGGATGGCGCACCTTAAAAGCGGGTGGTGTGAACGTGACGACTAAAAACACATTTAGGGCAACGCTGGCCGACTGGCTCCAGCGCAGCGGTAGCCGGGAAATATGGCGTATTACGCATGAAACCGGTTGGCAATGCGGTGCCTATATCATGCCGGATGGGGAAGTTATCGGCACGCCGACTAAGCCGATTTTATTTAGCGGCAGAAGTTCAGCGGCATCCGGCTATACCAGCAAGGGATCGTCGCAGAGCTGGGAGAAGAACGTTGCGCGGCTGGCGTATGGCAACTATTCCATGATGACCGGGATCGGCGCGGCGCTGGCCGCCCCGTTGATTGGATTAGCCGGCGCTGACGGGTTCGGTATCCATTTTTATGAGCAGTCCAGCGCGGGCAAGACTACCACGGCGAACGTGGCCAGTAGTCTTTACGGCAATCCCGATTTGCTGCGCCTGACCTGGTACGGTACTGCGTTGGGGCTGGCAAACGAGGCCGCCGCGCACAATGATGCGCTGATGCCGCTGGATGAGGTGGGACAAGGCGCAGATCCGGTGAGCGTGTCGCAGTCTGCCTATGCGCTCTTTAACGGCGTGGGTAAATTGCAGGGAGCAAAAGAGGGCGGCAATCGGGATTTAAAGCGCTGGCGCACCGTTGCCATCAGCACCGGAGAGATGGATTTGGAAACCTTCATCGCCAGCGCCGGGCGCAAAACGAAAGCTGGTCAGTTGGTACGCCTGCTCAACATCCCCATGAGTAAAGCGGTGCGCTTTCATGAATATCAGACCGGTAAGCAGCATGCCGATGCGCTTAAGGATGCGTATCAGGGACATTATGGCGCCGCGGGGCGTGAGTGGGTTCGGTGGCTTGCAGACCACCAGCAGCAGGCCATTGATGCGGTTCGGGACGCGGAAAGTCGGTGGCGGGGATTGATACCGGCTGACTACGGTGAACAGGTTCACCGCGTGGCTGCACGCTTTGCCATTATGGAGGCGGCGTTGATATTGGGCGCCAGCATCACCGGGTGGGACGCGCAAACGTGCCGTGATGCTATCCAGCACAGCTATAACGCCTGGCTACGGGAATTCGGTACCGGTAACAAAGAGCATCAACAGATCATCGAGCAAACGGAGGCGTTTTTGAATGTGCATGGCCTCAGCCGATATCTTCCCTATCCCAATACCGATCCGCAGATGATAGGAATTAAAGACCTGGCAGGATACAGAACGGGAAGCATGAGCGAGGGTGACAAATTCAAGTTTTATACGTTCCCCGCTATCTTCGAAGGAGAAATAGCGCAGGGCTTTAACTCGAAGCAATTTGGCAAGGTATTAGTCCAGGCGGGCATGCTGGAAGCGGGTAGCGACAGGCTCAAGAAAAAAGCGTTGAAAAAGATGGGAGGCAAACAACATGCATTTTACGTGCTGATGTATCCGCTCAATGATGAGGAGGGCGACCAGCCAGAATAAAAACATTCACACGAGACAAAAATTAACGGGTTACACGGGTTATTGCACTATTAAAGAATCTAACTTACTGATTTTAAGTGTTTCTTATAACCCGTGAGTAACCCGTTTTATGCCATAAATAACCCGTTTTAGGCTAACTATAACCCGTCGGGTACTTCCTCAATAAAAATGCGTATCGATGATTACAGAACCTTAAACGGGGTATGAAAGTTGGTAAAACGGGTTATGCAATGATAAATACGGGTTACAAATTGCTAACCTTTAAATGTTATGTAATTGAATATAAATGATAAATAATAGTTAGCACGCGAAGATAACCCGATAACCCGTATAACCCGCCTTCTTTTCACTCTCTTAATGAATTTATTAAGCAATGAATTCGATCCTCACCATAAAATCATTTATCCCTATTTTTGCAATAATGATCATCTTTGTTGCGATATTTGCAATTACAATGACTGCTGTATATAAAAACATGAGGGTAAAGACATGCGGCAATCAACAGTAAAACCGGTATTACTCAGTAAGCACCAGATCGACGCCATCCGGGAGATTCAGGAGCAGGAACGCGCCCATTCAAAGCTCGGTGTAGCGCCATCAATTCACGTCATAGCCCGCCAACTGATGGATAAGGCACTAGAGGGCATGAAACGATGAGTGGGGGTGTGATTATAGAGTTCAGCAGAGAACCGTTATGGGAGCGCAGTATGGCTGTTCATGAGGCGGGGCATGCGGTTGCGGCCTGGCTAAATGGCGCTATTAATATTGAAATCTCTTTGGCTGATGAATTTCGTATTGCAAAAGGCAGCAGCGGTAAAATTTCAGATGATTGCCGCGCTGTCTGCTTTCATGATACCTACAGTGCGCGCACTTATATTCTTGTAGGGATGACAATCCTCTTTGCCGGCGTTATGGCTGAGCATCTCTACAGCGAGGAGGATCCGAAGATTTTACTCGGAAAGAGTGGCCGGGGTGATGCCGCGGATATTCAAAAGCTTCTTGATGAACACCGACAATCTGGCGCTACAGAGGATGAATGCCAGGCGCTCTATGGCCGTGCTTATTCCTTATCACTGGAGCTGGTTAAGCGATACTGGTGGGAGATAATCGCCCTGGCTAAGCTGACGGAGAATTTTAACTACATACCGTACAATAAAATCCGAAGCCTTCTAGGTATGTTTCCTTCAATGAACCAAGGTTTTAATATTTTAAAGGAGTTGGAAGCATGAGAATGATGCTTGCGGCACTTATTAGCCTAACCTCTCTATCTGCTCATGCTTTCCAGTGCGGGCCTTTCATCGTCAACCCTGACCATTACCGAACCACGATAAATGGCGAGGTGCAGACCATTAGTAATGTGAGCTTTCAAGGCTATCGGCATGATTACGATCAGGCGACAATCACCCTTTTACCTAAATCAATAACCACAACGGATAAACAGTATCGTTTAAAAGCTAATGGCGAGCAGACCACGTTAGAATTATTGACATGTGAGCAGCCGCCTCGTGTGCTGAATCGTGAGGTGTGTAATTCAAACCTGAGAGGTTTTGACTGGCAGTGGTGAATATTACTGTTAACGGGGCTCAGGCATTCCCTTACCCCTTCGAAGTCCCTTGCATGAGGTTATGAGGTGACATAATGCTGGACAGAAACACGCTGGAGAAAACGATTATCGAAGCAGCCCACCAGCAGGGATACTCATTGGATGGTAAAGAGCTTCTGGATATACGCACCGCCATTGCCTCGAGTCTGGCGGCCAAAGAGCGGTACCGGCAGCGTATGATGGCTCCGGCTTATGAGTGGAAGAAACCCGGCCCACGCCGATAGTCAGCCTTACACTAAATCAGCTTTGCTTGAAATTTGCACACCGAAATTTTCGGTACGCAAAACGGTACGCAGGTACGCAGGTACGCAGTCTAAACCAGTGCGTACCACGGCAAAGCCCGTGAAGACTTGAGAGGGGCAGAGAAAACGCCGCACCGTCTGGAAATACGAAACCGATACATGATATGCGCACCGCCCCACCGGTTAATGCGCTTAGGCCCGTGGGTCACGCTCAAAGACCCATACTCATAAGGTTTCTGGGATAGGCGCTGCGCCCAAACCCTCATTGCGCAAAATTCTGCGCAATTCAGCTCTAAGCACCGCCAGCGTTGCCTCCGTAAAGTTACTGCGCAAAACGACAGCCAAGGAAAGCAGGGTTAATGCGCAAATTAATGCGCAATTTGCGCGGGACAATAAGACCCTCACAAAACTCCCAGGTAACCAATGAACACAACGGCCCACTAGCGATCCTCGGCACGCAACCGTACGCAACGGTACGCAGTTTGCTGTAATACGAAACGGAACAGAAACAATGCGTACCAGTCGTAAAGCCACATCATTGCTGGTTTTTTTCGGTACGCAAAAAGGTACGCAATGGTTTGGCCCAGGCGCCGCCGGAGAAAGAACATTTTAAGAAACGAATGACTCGCCGGACTATCCTTGGAAGAAGCCAACGCCTCGCGGGTAATACCCCAACACCGAAAAATCAGCTTCTGCACCCCATTTGACACGTCAAGAATGATATAAATCACTTTTGACAAGTTGACTGCTGCTATCCACGATTACTGGAAACCCCCACACGTAGGTATACCGCCAAATGATGGCGGTGAATTGAGATATGGGATTATCCCGGCAGTTAAACTTCGCAATAAGCCCACAATGAGGAAATAGTTATGATTTCCGCCGTTTTCTGCTTATAGTGTGCGCGTTTTTGTGCCATAACTATGTTAACAATAGTTGACATTTCGCTTATACAAGCTGTAGGAGGCTCTCATGACTAACACCAATCAGATGAGTCAAATTTATTCTAAATTCGGACGAGCCGGATTTAACCTCGCTTACATTCGCAAGCTATTGCCTGATTGGTGGGATGAGCGACTTGCTGACACCCCATCTGGGCGTCAGTATGCAAGTTTGCATCTCGCACGTATGTTTAGCATCCTTCCAGACAGCTTAAAAGATGGTAGCGAGGGAATCTGCTTTAATTTTGGTGGTAATCATAAATATAAACACCGCCAGAATTTGGCCGCTTACGAATTAGATATTGCTACTGCTGTTGCCTATACAGCGGCAGACATTGCTGCGTCTAATTTTAAAGTTCCCCACATTGCTAATGTTGCGCTGGATCCATTGGCTATTAGAAGCCAAATCCTTTCTAAAGAGCCATGGGTATCGCTTTGTAGCCTGGTATCGTTCTGCCACTCAGTGGGAATCCCTGTTGTTTATCTCAAAAGCTTTCCTCAGGCTGCAAAGAAGATGGCTGGATTGGCATTGATGAGTCACGGGCGCCCGGTTATCGTACTAACGCAACCCCAGAAGCACGGCTATATGCTATTTGATCTTGCGCACGAACTTGGCCATATCGCGAAGGGGCATTTGAATGCAGAAAACGGGCAATGTCATGTTGATGCAAAAATTGAAAATGCTTCAACTGATGAGATAGAGAAAGAAGCCAATGAATTTGCCTTCCAGGTTATTTCTGGGCAAAAGTCTCTACGAATTGTCCCGACTGCTGGCGGCTTGAATGGGGAAAATTTAGCTCGAGCGGCCCATAATTTTGGTAGCAACAATCACATTGACCCCACACACATCGCTTTGAATTACGGTTTCGCCCAGAAGCGCTGGGCCGTAGCTGTTAGTGCGGTTAAATTACTTTGTGAAGGCAGCGTGCCAGATCAAGACTTAGTCAAGACCATGATGAAAAGTGGAATGGATTTAGAAAATATCCACGAAGACAATCTTAAGGTTTTAGAAAATCTAATCGGGGAGTGATAAGTGATTGTTCTTTCAGACAATGATGTCATTTTGAAGCTGGCGCAGTGCAACCTATTATCACAACTGCCAGTGATTTTTAATCAACCTCCTGAGCAAATATTTATCAACCCTACTGCTCGTTTCCAGCTTCTTCCGAAAAACCCAGAGAAAGCCCTGAAGAAATGTGGCAGCCAAGAAGTTTATAAGCAGGTTGAGGCTTTCATCGAAACTGTCCAAGATATTCCCGAAGTACAAGATACTCATATAATTGAGCTTTTAGGGAATTTTCCAGGAATTGATGTCGGAGAACAGCTTCTACTTGCCTCCTTTATGGAAAACCCAGATGCAATTTTCATGACAGGGGATAAACGATGCTTATCAGCTATTGTAACCAATCAATATGCCTTAGCTGCTGTGCATGAACGTTTGATAGATGCTGTAGTAACATTTGAATCCTCTCTTTTACTATGTGTTGGCGGTTTATCCCAGGAACAGGTTTATACACAACTGCTGACTAATCCGATGCCTGACGGAATGTTAAGAATGGCTCTAGTAAATGATGGCCGCTCAATGTGTGAAAGTATTTTTTCATTCACACGCATTTTCTACGACTATCTTGCTTTCAAGGATAGACTTCCTTCAAGGGAGTATGGATTGTGAAAACTTTAAGGGCTGCTGAATTATTTAATGTGTAACGCATCTTTCTTAAACTGAAGAATGGAATTGTAATATCACTCTTACAAAGCCGAGACAGAAATTCCGCCCGACCATAAAGCACACAGCTTTACCGTGTACACAAGGGTGTACCTAATTAAAAATCAGAATAATGTAAAACCTTACATTGCAATGCTTAGAGCCATCTACTCTACAAACAGATCCAATATCGAGTAATCTTTTACCATAGCTCAGATCGTATTAAATTCTCTTTTAAGCCCGCATTGTGCGGGTTTTTTATTAACGTCTAAACTTTGTTTTTTAGCCTACATAGCCAACTATTTGGATGCGACCACATTTAGCTTTAGCCCACACAAACAAATCGCGTTGCATATCACTGTGGCAAGTCAGGAAAACCATCTGGGGTATGTCGAGCCAGAGACCGCCATCAAGTTACTGTAAGGCGAAAAACTGACGGATGCCGCCAAGTCTCTCGGTATCGATATTAAAGGCGGTTCTGGAAAAATAGGCCTGCACAGCACTGAGCAAGGGGAGAAAATGATTATGCGGCGCTGCCCCCTTTGCCGTTGCGCTTAGCATACGCGTACCAGTCGCTAAATCTCGGAGCAAACGAAAGAGTCTTGCTTCTAGTGCCAGAATATCGAATGCTCGTGTTCTTTCAAGTCGGTGGAGAGCGTGGACAAGATAATTTCTCAGCCGACCCCGAAACGGGAGGATAAGCCTATGGCCGTGCCTGCCGCGATGGTTAAACGAAATACCCTGGGCCGATACGGATCTGGTTTTCAGCTTTGAGACATCGACAACTGCACCTAACCCCGCCACCGAGCGGGGATTTTTTTGCTCTTAGTTTAAGGCTTCGTCCCTGGCTGGCCTCTTTTAAGAGCGTGCATGCATAGGGTGCATGGATTTGCATGTGCCATAAATAGCCATAACTACCCTATAAAGCCAGTGCTGGCGCAGCCTGAGCCATTTCACGCAACTGCATTAAAAGAGGTCTAAAAAGCGGGTAGGCGAGGCGGGGAAAGTATTGCGCGCAGACTTCTTTATTTTAGTAAACGGCAAAACTTGTTAGTTCAATCATTTTTAATGTATAACTTTGTTTATCTTCCTCCAAACGATGATTATGATGAAAAAGAATTTACAAGAAAAACAAATTGCTTTAATAGCTTCAGCAGTCAAAAACAAAGTTTTTTCATCACAATTAACAAAGAAAACGACTATATTTTTATGTGGCGGAGATGTTTCAAATGAAAAGTATGGTCGCCATAAAATGGCAGCCATATTCAGCAAATATAGAAGATATGAAATACTATACCCCGAAGATTTATTTGATGACTTGCTTGCAGGACAGGGGCATTATAGTTTACTAAGTTTAGAGAACATGCTTGCTGAAGCAGTAGATGTAATCATAATTTTTCCAGAAAGCCCTGGTTCATACGCAGAGCTGGGGGCATTTTCAAATAACATTGAGCTCGCTAAAAAATTAATTTGCATACAGGACAATAAATACAAGCATAAAAAAAGCTTTATAAACTATGGGCCAATAAGACTATTGAAAAAAAACAAAACAGGAAAGGTCATAACTCTGAATTATGAACACTTATCTGATCCAAAAGAAAATCTTGAACTATATCAAAAAATATCAAAATCCATAGCATCTATTAAAAGTAAATATCCTGTAACTCGCTCTGTAGAGAACTTACTTGATTCAGAAAGCTTTATACTCCCATGTATATATTTGATGGAGAGAGTAAATAATGTTTTGCTTTATAACTTACTTAAAAAAGCCACAGGTAAAAGTGATACTTTGTGTGAAATAGCAACAAAGTCAGCGTTAGGAAGATTAACATCTAAGCGTATGATTACTCGTACAACAGTTGGTTATCATGTTACTGATATGGGTTTCGATTTTGTCAGAGAGAATTTTAGTCACATCGAACTAGACAAATTAAGACTGGAAATAATGAATTTAGAAAATCGTACAAATTCATCATTAAGTTATGCTAAGCTAGCGTGAGCGCACCCTTAGCGAGAATGTGGTTACATCTTGCGATTAATCACTTCTGGATAGTGATTCGCTATCCTGCAACTAATCTTGTTCAATAGCAGTTTTCAATGTGAACGACAATCACCTCCCGGTGTTCGTCAATCACATCGAAACCAGAAACTTTAGACGTAAGGGTGCGCTAATGCCATTAGCTACACATTCGCATATTTATCAGTTGAGAAACCAAGGTCTACCAGTAATGTCAACAATTGTTGACATGGCTAGGGAAGTTAGATTGTCTGTAGAAATGTTGAGATTTCTTACCTATAGAACAGAATACCTATATAAAACATATGGAATAGAAAAAAAAGGGACATCGTCAAAGAGAATCATCAGCCAGCCTTCAAGGAAACTGAAAGCTATTCAAGGATGGATACTAAGGCGTATCTTAGATAATTTGAGATCATCAGAGTTTTCTAAAGGATTTGAGAAAGGTCAATCCATTTTAGATAATGCAGTTCCACATATTGGAGCTAACTTCATTTTAAATATGGATTTAAAGGATTTTTTTCCAAGTATAAATGCTTCAAAAGTTTATGGCGTATTTTCTTCACTTGGATACAATAAAGAGATATCTTCAATTTTAACAAACTTGTGCACATATAAAAATAGATTGCCCCAAGGAGCCCCAACTTCTCCAAAATTAGCTAATTTAATCTGTGCACGACTAGATGCAAGAATACAAGGTTACGCAGGTAGTAAGGGAATTATTTATACAAGATATGCCGATGATCTAACTTTTTCAGCGCAAACTTTAAAAAAAATTATTAAGACAAAATTTTTTGTTCAGACAATAATCCCAACGGAAGAGTTATTAGTAAATAAAGATAAAACTGTGCTTTGCGGCCCTAAAAGACAAAAAAAAGTCACAGGGCTTATAATATCTCATGACAAAGCAGGGGTAGGTAGAGAAAAGCTTAGAGAGATTAGAAGTAAAATTCACAAAATTTATACTGGTGAACATACCAATAAAGATCATGTGCATGGAATGCTATCTTACGTATATAGCGTCGATAAGAATAGTTATAGAAAACTATCCACATACATAGATAAGCTTAACAAGAAATATAAAATCATTGAATTTGATAAGATAAAAAAGCTAAGAAACGAACTTACACACACTACAGTTTGAAATTTTAAGGCTAACTTAATGAAAAGCAGCATTTTATTTGGCAATGGGTTAAATCAATTAAGCACTAACCATACTACATGGGATGAGCTTTTATTGAAATTAAAAGGAAATAATGGCTTCACAAGTAAAAACACCCCTAACACTATGATTTATGAGAGAATTTTATCAAACAGGCTTAACGACGATAGCTGCAAGACCAAAGACATAGACTCTGTAGAGTATAATATAAAGAAAGAGATTGCACATGCACTCGCTAACCAAAATAGTAATGAACTATACACAGACTTAAGATCCTTACACTTGAGTAATTATATGACAACTAATTATGATTATGTATTTAAGGACAGTTTTGATGATTCACATGAATTTATTAATAAAAGCACTGAAACTGTTTACAGCCTCAGAAGATATATGTTATGCCAAAATAAAAAAAATAATATTCTAAACTGTAACATTTGGAACATACATGGGGAAATGGACCATCCTATATCGATAAAACTAGGTTTAGACCATTATTGCGGTTCAATTGGAAAAATAGACTCTTATATAAAAGGTAATTATAAATTCACCAATAATGAGTTAACCGTTAAAACAGATTCAATCAAAGAAAAGCTTTTTAATAATAACTTTGATGGATATTCATGGGTCGAGTTATTTTTCTCAAGCAACGTGCACATCCTTGGTCTCTCATTAGATTTCAGCGAAACTGATTTGTGGTGGGTATTAAACAAACGAGCGAGAATAAGTTCGACTGGGTTAGTAAAAAACAAGATCTTCTATTATGTCACAGATAATCTCGATAGTGAAAAAAAGGAGTTATTAGAGTCTCTTTACGTTCATGTAGTGACTATACCATTACTAGAACGGGATTATTTTGGATTCTATAAAAAAGCAATTGAAGCTATAAAATCAAACATAAATAAATTTGATTTTACATAGATAATAAAAGCAATCTCGATATCGCTCCATTAAATTACTTGCAGCACCGCTCCACGTAACAAAAATTGTACCAAAAACCAATAAACTAAATTTTTTACTTTAAAAACATTAAGTTAAAAAATAAAAACCATTAAGATTCAGAATATCGAGTAAAGTCTCAAGAGATCTTTAATAGTCTCACTAAGTCTCGCACGAACAAAAAAGGCCATTGTAAATAATGGCCTTTTTTATATCGTCTCGTGCTGTATCACTACAGCACGTGTTGTACTGAGTTATGACCTGGCGGGAGAGAAGCAAAAGTGCAAAGCAAAAGCACTGAAAAAAATGAAGACTTAGAAACATACCTTCCTTGTTTCTCTTCAGACTACTGAATACTTCGAACCTTAAATTCTCCCACGCTGAACGCACCCCCGACATACTGCGACGGCGCATCGATAAAGACATAACCCCGCACATAGGCCACATAAAGATTGAAGACGTAAAGCCCCGCCATTTTGATGATATGCTAAAAGCCATCGTTGACAGTAGAGCGCCTACCGTCGCAACTGATGTTCTCCGCTGGACTCGCCGCAAAGGGTTTAGCCGTCAGTATGAAAATACGTTTAAATTATTACTGACGCTTTATATGCGCAAAATTAAAGCGCTTGTCCGGAGAATACGAAACGGATAAAGAAATGCGTACCGTTTCACTCGTAAGCTTTCGAGCCTTAAGGTACGGTGATCAGGTACTGTTCAAATATCAGTATTTTTTATTAAACAAATGGAGGTATGCTTAAATTTACTAGAAGAGAGCGTTTAACACTACTTACCGATTAGTGTCAGACAGCGGAGAAAATGTTTTGCAGATTTGCATGATGGACTATGGACTACTTTCTGATCACCATTCTGATTGGTTTGGCTTGTTCAGTACGCAAACTATCAGCGACCACGTTTATGTGAATGGAACACAGTGTGGCGGGTTTCGACTTGACCCCCTAAATACTGATGGCTTAGGGGTATCTTGGGGCTGTATCACGCTATATAAAGCTTCTGATTTCCATATTCTTCGCAATTCCCTTTTACAGAGAGCAAAAGTCCCTGTGCCTGGCGGACGAGGTTTGATGGCATAGGGTCGTGTGTTAGCACCGCTAACCATGCGGATTACGGAAGTCACCGTATTTAACCCCCGGCTCCCACAGAACGTTTAACCCAGATGCAAAACGGTACAAGCAGTCATCGACATAACGTTGAAGCGGAATGAACTTATCCCTTTGTTTGTTCATTTTCTTAGTATGGTGCGGCAATTGATTCAGATGATTACACAGCTCGTCGATATCCTTGCGTCCAAATTTTTTAGGATTTTCATCCTGTAAATAAGCTTCTAACCAGTTTAAATTATCGGATATATGACCGTTAATACTCAGGTCCAAATTACGAATATATTTTGGCTGAGCAATTTCTTCAAAGCACTTAACGAAGCTTTCAATCTGCTCTTCTTTTTTAAACAGCTTGAGCATGTTCATGACCATCAAAATACTTTCTAGCCATACACCGTAAAAATCGTCCTCA
The DNA here is from genome assembly GCA_963742005.1 of uncultured Gammaproteobacteria bacterium. GTDB lineage: Bacteria > Pseudomonadota > Gammaproteobacteria > Enterobacterales > Enterobacteriaceae > Rouxiella. The sequence continues at coordinate 221,314 of CAVUKG010000003.1, forward strand.
ATTTGCTGTAAATCAGGCCTGATGGAATAAATATTCATTAACGTATAACGGCTATAGCTCTCCACCGCCATAACGACCCAATCGCCGTTGCTGAATCTCCCCCATCTTGGCCCCCGCAGTCTCACCGCATGCAGCTGCCAGCTCTGTTGAGTGCTATTGGTAACCAGCGGTTGTATGCCGGGATTGTTCCCGTCAGCATCGACTATTCTCGGCACGTCAGCGCCAACCAGTTTTACCAGCTGATTAGAAAGGCTTAATAATAACTGCATATCAATCCCTTAGAGACTTAAGGCTTGATCATTTATACGTCGATTCTCCCCACACGCCAATCATAAATTTATATTTTTTCATGCCATCGATCATTTAAAATGCTTGGTTGAATTCGCTTAAATCCCAGTTCACTTTCCGTTAACCTCTGTCAGCTTGTCGCAGCGACGTCTGGTTCGCGTAGGCAGTTGTAACCGCGTGTGTGATTAGAGAGTAAGCCGATTGACGGCGAGCGGATAAGATCTTATATCAGTCGGAAGAAGTTAGTATTTGTCTGTAGTTAACCCCTAAGGGGAATGAAATGAAAAAGCTTGCTGCATCACTATTAACCCTGAGCCTGCTCTCACCGACCTTAGCGATGGCGCACGGTGGGGGTCCTGGCGGACACGGATTCAACATTTTGCCCGATGCCGCAGCGGCGGTGGTGATTGGTGGCTTAACTTACTGGGCGTTGAACGGAAACTACTACCAGAAACAGGGCGATCGCTACGAGAAAGTCCAGGCGCCGCCGCAGCAGGACGATCGTGGGCCACCGCCTCCGCCGCCACAGGATGAAGAGGAAGAATACGATTCGGCACCGCCGGACCTTTCTCCGTTAGACTTCCACGGCGAACGTTTCTATGCCAGCCAAGGGCATTACTACAAACGTGATCCTTCCGGCCAATATTACGAGGTCGCGCGCCCGGACGGGCTTTAGCGCTTATAAATAACAGCAGGCCTGATGCCTGCTGTTATTTTATCGGCAATAAACGTCTACGATTAGGCTTTGTGGGATACCGGTGGCACCGGCTCGCGGTCACCCAAATAGTCTGGCAGCTTAACTTTGTAAATTTTATAGGGCCGCTGCACCAGGTCTTTGCCACCCGGCCCGCGATTATAGGCCAGCCTGGCCGTTTGCGGGCAGGGAATATAGAGCTCACGCTGATGGCTAATAAACAGCGCGTCCGGGCCCCACATCCTGTCGTCCTCTACGATCACTTTCAAATCTCCGTCAGGAGTCAGCATGATGACTCGTGGACGCTGCGCCTCGGCCATGTAGATATTGCCTTTAGAATCAATGGCGGTTCCGGAAAGCGCCGGAGTATCGTAGACAAATTCAACCTGCTGCCCCAGCGCCTGTTCGGACAGGTTTTCATCGCGCAGTGAGGCGGTGGGAACCCGATACATTGGGCCGGACAGGGTTTGATAGTAGAGCCACTTGCCGTCCGGGCTAAGCTCGATAGGGTCGGAGTTGACTATTTTTGGGCTGCCGTCATCCTGCTGGAGCACGGTTCCGGTCTCGTCCATTGCCGGGCGCTCCAGCTTGGCCTTAACCGAAGGATGGTTTCCCAAACGACGTCGCGATTTTCCGCTTTGCAGATCGGTATAGATAATTGCCCCAAGCCCAGAATCAGTGAAGTAGGCATAGTGAGAATCGAGGCGCAGATCATTAATATTGCCGCCTTTAGGCAGCACCCGTTCGTCGAAAGTGATTTTTTTCAGCAGTTTCCCGCTGTTGATATCAAATTGCAGGACTTTCTGCGCATTTTGATCGAGCTTAGGGTCACCCTGATCCACTACCCACAGCGTATCGTCATCAAAAATATGTACGGTATTAATTTTCACAAAAGCGTCGTCACCGGATTGGCCGGGCTGCCATTCATTCCAGCTGCCTCCGGGAAAAGGTTTTAGCGTGCCGTCCGGCAGTAACTCAGCTACCGAGGGAGTTTTTTCATTGGTAGGCCAGCGGGGTAAACCTACAAAATTTCGGCCGCTGCGGGTAACGGCAATGGCGTTACAAAGCCACTTTAAACTCGCAACCTGTTTCAATTGTGAGCTGAGTCCCGCGCTTAAACCATAATCTGTTGCTGCAAATGCCTGCGCTAAAGGAGTACTAAGCAGTGCTGCGGAACCTGTGGTAATTAACGAAGCCTTAAAAAAATCTCTTCTGTTCATACCCTTTCCTTCGGTTATAAAAGTTCGAATTTTTATTTCAAAAATTTAACAAGCGAAAGGAATTATAAACAGCGCTGAATTTTCTGTATAAAAAAAGCCCGAATTAACGGGCTTGATGGCACTAAATGGGAAAAATTAGGCTTCCCAGCGCTTCAACAGTACGCAGGCGTTGACGCCGCCAAAGCCGAAGCCGTTGGACAAGGCATAGTTAATAGCGTGTGGCTGCGCGGTATTACCGATGATGTTCAGGCCTTCCGCTGCCGGGTCTTTGTTATCCAGGTTCAGCGTCGGGGGCACTATCTGATCGCGAACGGCCAATACGGTGAAGATGGTTTCAAGACCGCCCGCCGCACCCAGCAAATGGCCGGTTGCTGACTTGGTGGAGGTAATGGCCAACTTATCGCCGGTACCGAACAGGTTTTTAATCGCATTGATCTCGCCGAGGTCGCCAACCGGAGTTGAGGTCGCATGGGCGTTAAGGTGATCAATCTGCTCGGGCTTGAGGCCGCCCTGACGCAGAGCAATTTTCATGGCGCGGCCCGCACCGTTGCCATCTTCTGCACCGGAAGTCATATGGTAAGCATCGCCGCTGGTGCCGTAACCAATGATTTCAGCTAACGGTTTCGCGCCGCGAGCCAGGGCATGCTCCAACTCTTCGATAACCAAAATACCGGCACCCTCGCCCATAATAAAACCGTCGCGAGCGCTATCGAACGGGCGTGAGGCTTTTTCTGGATGGTCTTCGTGGCCGGTCGACATGGCTTTCGCCGCGGCAAAGCTGCCGAGGGTCACAGTTTCGACGGTGGCTTCAGCACCGCCACACAGCGCAAGGTCGGCTTCGTCGTTGCGGATCAGGCGCACAGCGTCGCCAATCGCCTGGACGCCAGCGGCACAGGCGGTCACCGGCGCACCGATTGGGCCTTTAAACTGGTGCTTGATTGATACCTGACCGGCGGCCAGATTGACCAGGAACGAAGGAATAGTAAACGGCGACAGGCGCTTAGGGCCGCGATTATCGTTGGTTCTTACCGCGTTGGTAATGGCCGGGAAACCACCAATCCCCGAGCCGATCACGGTAGCAGAACGTTCCTGCTGCTCAGGGGTTTCGGCTTTAAAGCCGGACTGTGCCAGTGCCTTGTCGGCAGCGGCCATCGCGAAAAGAATAAAGCGGTCCATCTTCTTTTGATCTTTTGGCAGCACGTGCAGGTCTGGATCAAAGCCCGACTCAGGATCTTGCTCAAGCGTGGGTACCTGACCAGCAACTTTGACCGTCAGGGTTTCGCTGATTTCATCAGGCAGCACGCGAACACCTGATTGACCGGCAAGCAGTCGTTTCCAAATGGTTTCAATATCACAACCTAGCGGGCTCACGGCCCCCATGCCAGTAATCACTACGCGACGATGAGTCATAAATATTCCTCTGCGGATCAGTACATTAAAATTTAGTGTGAGTAGTACAATTGTTCGTTAGTCTGGTCGTGTTACCAAACTTCGTAAAACCAAATTAGTAATCACAAGTACACGATCCTCCAACTGCTTGGGCGTTTTTTCCTCAAGCATTAGCGGATGTGAAAAAGGCGTCATTACGCTGGCAATTGCCATACAAACTTCATCCAGAGGAGTTTCAGATTCGAATTCGCCTGATTCACGCCCCTCGGCAATCACCTGTTTCAAAATACCGTACAGCGCGGCGCGGTGATTATTAGCCGAATCCCAGTGATTGGCCGCCGCTACGGCAGCAATATCATGCAGTTTTCGCTCTTCAAAAAACAACGCCAAACTCTTGGTTAGCAATGAGGAAAAGAGCTCGCGCAATCGGGCAGATGCCGATTGATTAGTTTGCGCAATCTCCAGCAGTGCCTCATCTATCTGTCCCAGACAATGAGAGCAGACAGCCTCGCCAATTGCCTGTTTTGATTCAAAAAACTTGTAAACATAAGCACTTGAAACACCAATAGCTTTAGCTAGATCGGCCACCGAGGTTTTGGAATAACCATAGTGGCGAAAGTGATCTAACGCAGCCTGAATGATCTGCTCTCGGCGCTCATGCAGCGCAGGACCTCGCTGCGGCAACACTACCGGGATTTCATGTTTCATGCAGTTCTCCAGGGCATGTTAAAGGCTACAGACAGAGCTTGAGTTTACAAGTGATAAATATACACATTCGTCACCCTTAACCCTAGAGATTTTCTTACTGCGCGTTTACTCTTCAAAAAAGCAGGGGGATTACGAGGGTTTTTAGTCAAATAAATGTTATGTGAATAGGCTATAAAAAATATAGCCTACCTTGCGAATACGCGATTAAAAAGGATATTGTTATTAGATTAATTAATCTGACATCGGCGCCCCAAGAAAAACTCAGTCGAGTCTGCGTATAAAGCTCATTACCCTATAATCAGTACTCTTGCGCGTAATTGACTGGCGAAATCTATGTTGCTCACCGTTTTATACATTATCGGCATTACTGCCGAAGCCATGACTGGCGCACTGGCGGCCGGTCGCAGAAAAATGGACGTTTTTGGTGTCATTATCATCGCCTGCGCGACGGCAATTGGCGGTGGCACGGTGCGCGATATGATATTGGGCCACTATCCGCTTGGCTGGGTTAAACATCCTCAGTATGTATTGATTGTCGCCGCGGCCGCTATCGTCACCACCTGGCTGGCGCCCTTGATGAAACACCTGCGTAAGCTGTTTCTGGTGCTCGATGCGCTTGGCCTGGTCGTGTTTTCAATTATCGGCACGCAAATCGCGCTGGATACCGGCAACGGTCCGCTGATTGCCTCTATTGCTGCTGTTATCACCGGCGTCTTTGGCGGCGTGCTGCGCGATATGCTGTGCAACCAGATCCCGCTGGTGTTCCAAAAAGAGATTTACGGCGGGATATCGTTCGCTTCGGCCTGGATCTATATTTTCCTGCAGTACCTGTCCGTGCCGCAAAATTTGGTGGTCATTGCAACCCTGCTTATCGGATTTGCGGCTCGTCTGCTGGCGCTGCGTTTCAAACTTGGCCTGCCGGTATTCAATTACCCGGATTCTGAACACTAGTCTCCAGCGATCGTGGGTGACCGGTCTGAATAAAGGCCGGTAGCCTTTGCTGCTCCAGTTGCTCAATCACTGCCCCGACGGCGGGACTTTCAATAAAGCGTCTGATTAGTTTGGCATTTTTAACACCAATACCCGGCATGGTTTGCCACTGTTCGCGGGTCATTTGAGTTAACTCAGACCAGTTCATCGTTTCGCCGGCGGTCACCCCGGCGGTGGGAAAACCCAACGCAACGATCCAACGGCGAAAGCTTTTTTGTTTCGCGAGTTGAATCTGCGCCCACAGCTTGGCCGCCTGTTTCTCACGGATACCCGGCACCGACTCAAGCTGTTGAGGGGTAAGTGACAGCCAGCTTACCAGGCTGGGTATAAGATTGGCCTCCAGTAGCCTGTCCCAGGTTGCCAGCCCAAGACCCGCCATATTTAAACCCTGCGGCCCACTGAGCCAGGCCAGTCTTGATAAAAACTGTTGCCGACAGTGAGGCTGCGGACTGAAACAGGACAATGCATCAAGCGGTGGGGAGTTAACCTTATCCGCTAGCGGATTTTCATCTCGTATGGCGACCCGCCACACCACCTCCTCAATGCGCGGAACGCCGTGCCCCGCCAGGCCGATAGCCACCCGATCACCCATAACAATATCACGCTGTTTCAATCTCTCAGGAGAACCTATGCTGACTCTGGAAACCCGTTTGTCATCCATCGTAATGGGATCCAAATGCAGCACCACCGTGCGTTTTCCGCTTCTGCCGGTAGTAATTTCAATTCCCGTAACGTCTGTTAATTTTCGCACCACCGGATACTTCCACGCGACAACCCATTGAGCGCCGCGATTGCGCCAAAAGCGCCCTTCGGGTTCATCCTGCTGGCGGATAACAATGCCATCGGTAGTGAACGGCAGCGGGCCCTGATACCAATAGTCCCGCCATTGGCTCACCTGTTCGAGGCTGTCCACGGGTTGAGTAAACTTGGCGGTTAGCGGAAATCCCAGCTCGGTTAATCGCTTCATTCGCGCGCTCATTTCTCCAGGACCATCCGGCCACTCCCAGATAAAAATGCCCATCGCTGGCATTAACTGCGTTGAAGAGCGGCGCATCATCGCACCCGCCACTTTTGAGCGCGCATTGAGCCCGCCAGACAGGATCTGTTGATGATCGTTCATCGTGAGGAACAGCTCGCCCTGCAAAACGACGCTCTGGTCAATAACGGGGATCTGCTGCGGGATTGCCGCAATCAGCGAGGCTTTATCGGTCCAATCCTGGCCAAATTGCCCATCTCCTCTGCTCAACAATGAAATCAGCTTTCCCTGCCGATAGACAAGGGTCACGGCGACGCCGTCGACCTTGGGCTGCACCCATAAGCCCGCTTTATTGTTCATCCAACGTGCAACGGCGGCGGCATCGGGCAGCTTCTTCAGGCCGGTATGGGCCACCGGATGCGGCTGCATGCCGCTACCGCGGGGTAAAACGGGCTCCACGGCCGGCCTATTGGCGCATTTAAGCCATAAGAGATATTTTTCGCGCAGGCTGTCGTAGGTGGCATCATCAATCAGGCTATTGCCGCGCTGGTAATATTCAATGTCCCAGTGCTTAAGCTGCCTCGACAGCGCTGCCGTCTCATGCACCAATCTTGTCCGAGGCCACAGCGGGCAGTCCACCCTCGCACCATGAGCCGAAGCAGGCATCTCAGCAGCACTGGCAGCGTGGTGAACCATCAATATTCCCAAAATTAAAACCCTGCATTTTACATAGCGCATAACGACTCTCCTTGTTACGGCTATTCAATGCGTTGACCCAGGTCTTAACCAGCGACGATGGCTATTTTTTCGAGAAGTCGCAGAAACTAATTACCTGATGACATAATTTTCATTTTTTAATGGAATAGGTCTCGCACAAAGGCAAGTTTGGGCTGTTTTTTGCTGATTACTTGCGTACAAACGTAGAGGAACGCTGCACCCTGAGCGGTGAACGTGTATACTGTGCCGAAGATCACTCTTCTGTATTTTCATTTCAACCCAATCAGCTGAAACTTCAATATGGTCCAAGGCACTTTATATATTGTCTCCGCCCCCAGTGGAGCAGGTAAATCTAGTCTGATTCAGGCTTACCTAAAAACTCAACCGCTCTACGATACGCAGGTCTCGGTTTCTCACACTACCCGTCCAGTCAGACCGGGTGAGCGACACAGCGAGCACTATTTTTTCGTTTCTAAAGACGAATTCTGCGAGATGATCGAGAAGGATGAGTTTCTGGAACATGCGCAAGTATTCGGTAATTATTACGGCACCTCGCGCAAGGCCATTGAGAAAGTTTTAGCGTCTGGCGTTGACGTATTTTTAGATATCGACTGGCAAGGCGCCCAGCAAATTCGCCAGCGTATGCCGCAGGCGCGCAGTATTTTTGTGCTGCCACCGTCGAAAGATGAGCTCGATCGCCGCCTGCGTGGCCGCGGTCAAGACAGTGAAGAAGTGATCGCTAAACGCATGGCGCAGGCCGTCGCGGAAATGACCCACTTTGCTGAATACGACTATTTAATTGTGAATGATGATTTTGATCTGGCGTTGTCCGATCTTAAAACCATTATTCGCGCAGAACGTCTTCGTCTGAGCCGTCAAAAGCTCCGTCATGACGGATTAATCACCAAACTATTGGCAGACTGAAGACACTTTCAGTATTATGCCCAGTCTTTCGTCACCCTGTGGAGTAGCACATATATGGCACGCGTAACTGTTCAAGACGCTGTAGAAAAAATTGGTAACCGTTTTGACCTGGTGTTGGTGGCTGCTCGTCGCGCTCGCCAGCTGCAAACTGGGGGTAAAGATCCGCTGGTTGCTGAAGAAAACGACAAGTTCACCGTTATTGCCCTGCGTGAAATCGAAGAAGGCCTGATCACTAATCAGATCCTCGACGCTCGCGATCGTCAGGAGCAGAAAGATCAAGAAGCCACTGAAATCCAAGCGGTTACTGCAATCGCCGAAGGTCGTCGTCCAACCTAATCAGCGGGTCTATCTTGTACATCTTTGAAAGCCTGAATCAGCTGATTCAAAAATACCTGCCAGAGGACCAGATCAAGCGCCTCGTGCAGGCATACCTCGTCGCGCGGGACGCGCACGAGGGTCAGACACGCTCGAGCGGTGAGCCGTACATTACTCACCCGGTAGCCGTGGCCTGTATCTTGGCTGAAATGAGACTCGACCACGAAACCCTGATGGCGGCGCTGCTGCATGACGTCATCGAAGATACGCCAGCGACTTACCAAGATATGGAACAGTTGTTTGGAAAAAGCGTGGCCGAACTGGTTGAGGGTGTTTCAAAGCTAGACAAGCTGAAATTCCGCGACAAGAAAGAAGCCCAGGCGGAGAACTTCCGCAAGATGATCATGGCGATGGTGCAAGACATCCGCGTCATTTTGATCAAACTGGCTGACCGTACCCATAACATGCGCACGCTGGGCTCTCTTCGCCCGGACAAACGTCGCCGCATTGCTCGCGAAACGCTGGAGATTTATAGTCCTCTGGCGCACAGGCTGGGTATTCATCACCTTAAAACCGAGCTTGAAGAGTTAGGTTTTGAGGCGCTTTACCCCAATCGCTATCGCGTTATCAAAGAGGTGGTGAAAGCCGCTCGCGGTAACCGTAAAGAGATGATTCAAAAAATCCTCTCGGAAATTGAGGGTCGCCTGACCGAAGCCGGCATTCAGTGTCGGGTGAGCGGGCGTGAAAAGCACCTTTATTCGATTTATCTCAAGATGCATCTGAAAGAGCAGCGCTTCCATTCTATTATGGATATCTACGCTTTCCGGGTCATCGTTAAAGAATTCGATACCTGCTATCGGGTTCTCGGGCAGGCACACAGCCTTTATAAGCCACGTCCGGGTCGCGTTAAAGACTATATCGCCATTCCCAAGGCCAACGGCTACCAGTCTCTGCATACATCGTTAATCGGTCCGCACGGCGTGCCGGTTGAAGTTCAGATCCGTACCGAAGATATGGATCAAATGGCAGAAATGGGGGTGGCAGCGCACTGGGCTTATAAAGAAAACGGTGAAAGCAACGGGACTACGGCGCAGATCCGCGCCCAGCGCTGGTTACAGAGCCTGCTTGAGCTTCAGCAGAGTGCGGGTAACTCCTTTGAATTCATCGAGAGTGTTAAGTCTGACCTCTTCCCCGATGAAATCTACGTATTTACTCCGGAAGGCCGCATCGTCGAGCTACCTGCTGGCGCAACGCCGGTCGACTTTGCTTACGCGGTGCACACCGATATCGGTCACGCCTGCGTAGGCGCTCGCGTCGACAGACAGCCTTATCCGCTTTCGCAACCGCTGACCAGCGGCCAGACCATCGAGATTATCACCGCACCGGGCGCACGTCCGAACGCGGCGTGGCTCAACTTTGTGGTCAGCTCGAGAGCGCGAGCAAAAATTCGCCAGATGCTGAAAAACCTCAAGCGCGATGACTCGGTTTCACTGGGGCGCCGCCTGTTGAATCACGCGTTTGGCAGCGGTCGTAAACTCAGCGATCTGCCTGCGGAAAACATCCGCAAAGAGCTCGATCGCCTGAAGCTCAGCGAGATGGACGACCTGCTGGCCGAAATTGGTCTGGGTAACGCCATGAGTCTGGTGGTGGCTAAGAATCTGATGGGCGACCAGTCGTCAATGGCCACCTCGGGCTCGCGCAATCTGCCGATTAAAGGGGCAGACGGCGTCCTGATCACCTTCGCTAAATGCTGTCGTCCTATCCCAGGTGACCCGATCATCGCTCACGTCAGTCCAGGCAAAGGACTGGTGGTGCACCATGAGTCGTGCCGCAACATCCGCGGCTACCAGAAAGAGCCAGAGAAGTTTATGGCCGTAGAATGGGACGACCAGGAAACGGAACAAGAATTTATCGCCGAAATTAAGGTCGATATGTTCAACCATCAGGGTGGATTAGCCAATTTGACCGCCGCAATTAACGCCGCACAGTCAAATATCCAGAGCCTGAGCAGCGAAGAAAAAGACGGTCGCGTTTACAGCGCGATTATTCGCCTGAGCACTCGCGACCGCGTCCATCTGGCTAACATTATGCGTAAAATTCGTATCATGCCGGATGTGATTAAAGTCACCCGTAACAGAAATTAATCTGATGACTCCTGAACGTTATGCGCGCATTCGCGAAATGCTGGCAGCACGCCAACCTGATCTCACCGTGTGTATGGAGCAGGTGCATAAGCCGCATAACGTCTCAGCGGTGATCCGCACCGCCGATGCCGTTGGCGTCAATGAAGTCCACGCCGTTTGGCCATCAAGCCGGATGAGAACCCAGGGTTCTTTCGCCGCAGGCAGCAACAGCTGGGTTCAGGTCAAGACGCATAAAACTATTCAGGAAGCCGTTGCCAAAATGAAGGCAATGGGGATGCAGGTTTTAGCGACCAACCTGTCAGATAAAGCGGTAGATTTCCGCGCCATCGATTACACCCGTCCGACCTGCATTCTTCTGGGTCAGGAAAAAACCGGCATCACGCCCGAAGCCCTGGCTCTGGCCGACAGCGATATCATTATTCCGATGGTTGGCATGGTGCAATCGCTCAACGTCTCGGTGGCCTCGGCGCTGATTTTGTATGAGGCCCAGCGCCAGCGCGAGAATGCCGGGATGTATCAGCGCAAAACTAGCCTGTTAAAAGAAAAAGAACAGCAGCGCCTGCTGTTTGAAGGCGGTTATCCGGTGCTGGCCAACGTCGCCAAACGCAAAAAATTGCCTCGACCGTTTATCGATGAAACCGGCAGCATTGTCGCAGATGATGCCTGGTGGGCCGCGATGCAAATGACGGTTGTCAGATGAAGGGCCGCCTGCTGGATGCCGTCCCGCTAACGACCCTGACCGGCGTTGGCGCAAGTCAGGCAGAAAAGCTCGCAAAAATCGGCCTCGAAACCATTCAAGACCTGCTGTTTCATTTGCCTCTGCGCTATGAAGACCATACTCGCCTTTACGCAATAAACGATCTGCTTCCCGCTATTTTTGCCACCGTTGAGGGTGAAGTGTTGCGCACTGATATCAGCTTTGGCCGCCGCCGCATGCTGACCTGTCAGATTAGCGACGGCACCGGCCTGCTGACGCTGCGTTTTTTCAACTTCAACGCCGGCATGAAAAACAGCCTGGCTCCCGGACGCCGCGTTACCGCCTACGGTGAAATTAAACGCGGTACCCTTGGCGCAGAAATCATTCATCCTGAATATCGTGTACAGGGTGAGAGCGGCGGCGTGGTATTACAAGAATCATTAACGCCGGTATACCCCACTACCGAGGGCATTCGTCAGGCCACTTTGCGTAAGTTGACCGATCAGGCGTTATCCCTGCTCGATACCCAGCCCATTCCCGAACTTTTGCCGCTCGAGCTTAGCCGTACGCTAATGCCGCTGTCGCAGGCGTTGCACACGCTCCATCGTCCGCCGCCTGATATGCAGCTTGCCGAGCTAGAAAAAGGCCAGCATCCTGCCCAGCGTCGGCTGATCATGGAGGAATTGCTGGCGCATAATCTCAGCATGCTGGCAGTGCGTGCCGGTACGCAAAGTTATAAAGCGCTGCCGCTGGTGAAAAACCATAAATTGGTCGATGCCTTTTTAGCCTCGCTGCCTTTTAGCCCAACCGCCGCACAGGCGCGCGTGGTCGGCGAAATCGAACACGATCTCGCCCTGGGTTATCCGATGATGCGACTGGTGCAGGGTGACGTGGGCTCCGGTAAAACGCTGGTTGCCGCCCTGGCAGCACTTTGCGCGATTGCTCAGGGTAAGCAGGTAGGATTGATGGCGCCCACCGAACTGCTGGCAGAACAGCACGCCAATAATTTCCGTCAGTGGTTTGAACCGCTGGGAATTCAGGTTGGCTGGCTCGCTGGAAAACAGAAAGGCAAGGCGCGTATCGCCCAGCAAGAGGCGATAGCCAGCGGGCAGGTCTCGATGGTGGTCGGCACGCACGCCATCTTCCAGGAACAAATTCAGTTCTCGGCGCTGGCGCTGGTTATTATCGATGAACAGCACCGCTTCGGCGTGCATCAGCGCCTCGCGCTGTGGGAAAAAGGCAAGCAGCAGGGTTTCCATCCCCACCAGCTGATCATGACCGCTACGCCGATACCGCGCACGCTGGCGATGACCGCCTATGCCGATCTCGATACCTCGGTGATTGATGAACTGCCACCGGGCCGTACGCCGGTGACCACCGTGGCTATTCCAGATACTCGCCGCAGCGATATTATTCAGCGGGTGAAAAGCGCCTGTATGGAAGAAAATCGTCAGGCCTATTGGGTTTGCACGCTGATTGAAGAGTCAGAAATGCTTGAGGCGCAGGCGGCGGAGGCTACCTGGGAAGGGCTAAAAGTTGCCCTGCCAGAGTTGAAGATTGGTCTGATCCACGGCCGCATGAAAGCGCAGGAAAAGCAGGCGGTTATGCTGGCCTTTAAGCTCGGCGAACTCCAGCTTCTGGTCGCCACTACGGTTATCGAAGTCGGCGTTGACGTGCCAAACGCTAGCCTGATGATTATCGAAAATCCGGAACGGCTCGGCCTTGCTCAGTTGCATCAGCTACGCGGGCGCGTCGGTCGTGGCGCGATCGCCTCGCACTGCGTGCTGTTGTACAAAACGCCGTTAAGCAAGAATGCGCAGAAGCGCCTGCAGGTATTGCGCGACAGCAATGACGGATTTGTCATTGCCCAGCAGGATCTCGAAATTCGCGGGCCGGGCGAACTGCTCGGCACGCGACAAACCGGCAGCGCAGAATTCAAGGTCGCCGACCTGCTGCGCGACCAGGCGATGATCCCTGAGGTCCAGCGGATTGCCCGCCATATTCAACAGCAATATCCTCAGCACGCTAGCGCGCTGATTGAGCGCTGGCTGCCTGAACGGGTTCGCTATACTAACGCCTGATTTTTCGTACCCCGCCCTGACCATCGCCTCGCGGTAATCAAGACTCTCTTTGTGCCTGCCAATCTGCAATTTAGCGATAAAAATGCTGATGGCAACCGATTGCTTTTATTCCCGATATCATGAAAAATGCCCGCTTTGCGGCTAACCGGGGAAATGTTCAACGTGACCACACAACAAGCCGAGCCAGAAGCTCAGCGCCAGGCGGCGGAAACGCCACGCAACAGTGAATTAATTTATCGACTAGAAGACCGCCCGCCTCTGCCACAAACCCTGTTTGCGGCCTGCCAGCATTTATTAGCCATGTTCGTCGCGGTGATCACCCCGGCGTTGCTGATTTGCCAGGCATTAGGGCTGCCGGCGCAGGATACGCAGCACATTATAAGCATGTCGCTGTTCGCCTCCGGCCTTGCCTCTATTCTGCAGATTAAAACCTGGGGACCGGTCGGATCGGGCCTGTTGTCAATTCAGGGCACCAGCTTTAACTTTGTCGCACCGTTAATCATGGGCGGCATGGCGCTGAAAAATGGCGGCGCCGATGTTCCGACCATGATGGCCGCGCTGTTTGGCACCTTGATGGTCGCCTCTTGCACAGAAATCCTGCTTTCACGCGTTTTACACCTGGCCCGCCGCGTTATCACCCCGCTGGTTTCCGGTATTGTGGTGATGATCATCGGCCTGTCGCTTATCCAGGTGGGGTTGACCTCTATCGGCGGCGGTTACTCTGCCATGAGTAATCACACCTTTGGTTCGCCAAAAAATCTGATCCTCGCCGCCGTAGTTCTGGTGGTAATTATCCTGCTCAATCGCCAGCGTAACGCCTATCTGCGCGTAGCGTCGCTGGTTATCGCCATGGCTGTGGGCTACGTGGTCGCCTGGGCGATGGGCATGCTTCCGGTTATTGCGCCATCCGCGACGGCTCACCTGATAACGCTGCCAACGCCGCTGTATTACGGTCTGGGCTTTGACTGGGATCTGCTTATTCCGCTGATGCTGATTTTTATGATCACTTCCCTGGAAACCATTGGCGACATCACCGCCACCTCCGACGTGTCCGAGCAGCCGGTCAGCGGGCCGGTCTATATGAAGCGCATCAAGGGTGGCGTGCTGGCTAACGGCCTGAACTCGATGCTCTCGGCGGTGTTCAACACCTTCCCGAACTCCTGTTTCGGCCAGAACAATGGGGTGATCCAGCTTACCGGCGTAGCCAGCCGCTATGTGGGCTTTGTGGTAGCCCTGATGCTGATCGTGCTGGGCCTGTTCCCGGCGGTGGCCGGTTTTGTGCAGCATATTCCCGAGCCGGTGCTGGGCGGTGCGACTATTGTGATGTTCGGCACTATCGCGGCATCCGGCGTGCGTATCGTTTCACGCGAACGTCTCAATCGCCGGGCAATCCTGATTATGGCGCTGTCTTTAGCGGTTGGCATGGGCGTGTCTCAGCAGCCGCTAATCCTTCAGTTTGCCCCCGACTGGCTGAAGACGCTACTTTCTTCCGGGATTGCCGCAGGCGGGATCACCGCTATCGTGCTGAATCTTATCTTTCCGCGCGAGCCGTAAACTAAACGCTAATGCGCGCGTCACTGCGGCGGCAGGGTTATCCCTACCGCCGTTTTTTTTGCCTGTAACATGGTAACCTATTGAGAAAGAGTGCTGATTACGGCATAAACAGTTGTACGCTTTCCGACTTACCCAACGGATAGGGATTGAGACGATGAAATTTCTCGGTAAATTACTGCTGACGCTGCTTTTATTGTTGGTTTTGGCCCTCGTCGTACTCTACGTGTTAGTGCAAACACGCTGGGCCGCTGGCTCGATAAGCCGTTGGGTAACCGATAACAGCGAATATCGCCTGTCTGTCGATAGCGTCGATCACGCCTGGTCAGATCCCTCGCGTATCACGCTTTCAGGGGTGAAGTTTGCCGAGAAGAACAAACCCGACATGGTTAACGTCGGCGAGGTCGACCTTGACCTTAGCTGGCACCAGATCACGCAGCCGCGCTTCTTCGACCGCGTGGTATTGGTTAACGGCACGCTAAATCTCTCTGCCGATCCGCTGAATCTTCCCTTGCAGGCCAACACGCTACAGCTGAATAATATCGCCCTGAGCGGCAATATCGAACAGTGGAAAATCGGCGGCAGCAACGTGAATGCCGGCATCACGCCGTGGCAGCCGACCAAAACCGCCGTGTTAGGCAACAATGCGCAATTCCAGCTCAGCGCAGACACGCTGACGCTAGACAGCATCCCCGCCAGCAACGTGCTTATCCAGGGGCGGATCGACAACCAGCGGCTGACATTGAGTAATTTTGGCGCTGATGTTTCGCGCGGGCAGCTAACCGGCAACGCCAGCCGCGACAGCGACGGCAGCTGGACGCTCGATAACCTGCGCCTGAGCAACGTTCGATTGCAAAGCGCCCAGCCGCTGTCGGCCTTCTGGCAGGAGTTTATCAAACTGCCCAAGGTCGATATTAAACGCTTTGACCTGATTGATGCCCGTCTGCAGGGTGACAACTGGGCGTTTACCGATTTGGGTCTCACGGTGACCGACGTCACGCTGGAAAAAGGCAACTGGCAAAGCACCGACGGCCAGCTGTCGTTAAACGCCAGCGACCTGATCGACGGCAATCTACATTTCAGCGATCCGAATATTAATCTTGATCTGACAGCGCAGGGCATCACCCTACGCCAGTTCTCTACCCGCTGGGAGGGCGGCCTGCTGCGCACTTCCGGTAACTGGGAGCGCGCCAGCCATAACCTCAATCTTGACGAACTGAGCGTGGGATCGTTGGAATACACGCTGCCGCAAAACTGGCGTCAGCTGTGGCTCGATGACCTGCCGGACTGGCTGGCAGACGTGACGGTCAGCAAGTTCACCGCTAACCGCAATCTGATCATCGATGTTTCACCGGACTTCCCGTTCCAGCTTACCGGGGTTAACGGCTACGGCATCGACCTCATGCTGGCGCAGGACCATCGCTGGGGAATATGGTCGGGCAAGCTAAACCTTAGCGCCGGTGATGCTACCTTCAACAAGAATGACGTGCTCCGCCCTTCTCTGGTGCTGGATGCCAACGCCGAACGGGTCAACATTAGCCAGTTAAACGCCTATACCAAAGAAGGGCTGCTACAGGCCACCGCCACCGTTAGCCAACGACCACAGCGTGACTTTACCGTCAGTTTGAACGGTCGCGCGGTGCCTGCCAACGAGCTGCAAAACTGGGGATGGCCGGAGATCCCACTACAGGGCAATGTGAATATGCAGCTGACCCTAAAAGGCCAGATGCCCGCCAACGTCGACTTCAAACCGACGCTAAGCGGCAGCCTGCACGCCACCGCCAACGAGGGTAAGCAGATCCAACAGCAGATGACTAATGGCTTAACGAGTCAGGCTCAATAACAGAGAGCGCTACGCTACAGGGACACGGGTAACAGACTGGAATAGATTTAAAACAGCCACCCCCGTCAGTTGATAGCAGGCTCAAGAGGAGCGTCGGCTGATGCGGGGAGTACAATATAAGTCCCCTCAAATATCGCCCCCTCTCCTTCATCCCCCATCAGTTGAACGTCCAACTGCACCCGCGCTTTGCGGCCCTTGGCCAGGCGATCCAAATCCCCGCTGATCGAGCTGAGATCGGCTATCGCTCTTGGCCTTCCGGTTACCGGCGAGCTGTAGCGGATATGAGCATCGGCCAGCACGATGGTGCCGCCGAGATGGCGCTCGCGCAGCAGCAGCCAAATCAGTCCCCATCCGGTCAGCGTAGCCAGAGAAAACAGACTGCCGGCAAACAGCGTATGGTGCGGGTTTTGATTACCGGACTCCGGCATGGTGGTCACGAAACGCTGGCCGGTATACTGGCTTATCCTCACGCCCATCTTCTCGCTGAGCGGAATATGGTCGTACCACGCCTGCTGCAGTTGCCCACACCAGTCGGGACGATGCAAAATATCATCCAGCGTGGCGATCGGTTTGATCATCAAAAAGTGGCGCACCGGCGTGGTTTGCGGCGTGGTAATCTCGCCCTGATTGATGAATCCCAGCGTGGCAAAAAACTCTACCGCGTCCTCACGGGCGCTACAGACCACGCGTTTCACCCCTTCCTGCCGCGCGACGGACTCTAAGGTCATCGCCACTAACGTCCCCAGACCTTTGGCCTGTACGTCAGTGTCTACCGCCAGAAAGCGAATCGACGCCTCATTGTCGGCATTGATATACAGGCGCCCAACGGCAACCGTTCTTCCCTGCTCGTCGACCACCATCTGATGATGGGCCATCGCATCGTAGGCATCACGCTCCGATCCCTCGGGCTGATGGAGGGGCTTGCGCAGCATTTCCCAGCGAAATTTATAATAAGCGGCTAATTCTGCCTCGGTAACGGGAACTCTAAGGTGATACATAGATACTTTCTCTCTCTGGCAGTGCGCCGCTGCTTCACACCTGCAACCAGAAGGTCACGGGTCCGTCATTAACTAGGGCCACTTTCATGTCCGCGGCAAAACGGCCAGTTTCGGTAGGAATGCCCTTCTCGCGGCACTGACCGCTAAAATATTGATAGAGCCTGTCGGCATCTGCCGGTGCCGCACCGCGCGAGAATCCCGGTCGGGTGCCCTTTTGGGTATCGGCAACCAGCGTAAACTGTGAAACCACCAGCAAACTGCCGCCGGCCTGGGTCACGTTCAGGTTCATCCGGTCTTCGCTGTCGCCAAACACGCGGTAAGCCGCCACTTTATCACACAGTTTTTTGGCTTTTTGCTCGTCGTCACCCTGTTCAACGCCCAACAGTACCAATAATCCCGACCCAATCTTGCCGCAGACTTCACCCTCGATGGTTACGCTAGCTTCTAACACGCGTTGAATTAATGCGATCATAACTGACTTATTTCTCCTGCGTCACGGTCTCTTGTGCCGCGGCTGTCTGTTGTTCCTTGGCGCGAAATTCGCCCAGCGTAAGGGTAATTTCTGCCCCGAGTAACACGATACACCAGCTGACGTAGACCCATAAAAATAAAATCGGGATCACCGCCAGTACGCCATAAATCAGCTGATAGGAAGGAAAAAGCTGGACGTAAAGTGCAAAGATTTTCTTGCCTAGCTCGAACAGCGCACCGGCCACCAGCGCGCCAATCAGCGCATCGTGATAGGGGACGCGGGCTTTAGGCACAATCGAATACAGCAGAAAGAAAGTTATCCAGGAAATTAACAGCGGCAGCGCACGCAGCAGCCAGTCCACCATCGAGTGAACGCCGTTCAGGCTCAGCCAGTTGAGCGATAAAAGATAAGAGCTAATCGCTACGCTGGCCACCAGCAGAATCGGCCCCAGAGTCAGCACCATCCAGTAAACCGCAAAGGAATAGACGATAGGCCGCTTGGTATGGCTGTTCCAAATCTTGTTCAACACGCTGTCGACCGAGGCAATCAGCAGCAGTGAGGTGACAATCAGGCCACAGGTGCCTACCGCCGTCATTCGGCTTGAGTTAGCAACAAACTGCTCGAGATAGCGCTGAATAATATTGCCGGTCGCGGGCAGGAAATTGGCAAAGATAAAATCTTTTAGCTGAGTACTGATGTCGGAGAACACCGGAAACAGCGCAAATAGCGAAAAGACCACGGCAATGAGCGGCACCAGTGAGAGTAAAGAGACATAGGCAAGGTGTCCCGCCAACAGGGTTAAGCCATCGTTGTCGGCACGCTTTAACAGCATATGACTAAAACGCGCTGCACACTTTAGTCTCGGATGGAGCCTCGGCATTATTACGTCCTTTTAAACTTAGGTAATTTGGCTGCCTGAAAAATGGCGCGGCAGCGTCTGGTTATCGGTGACCAGAATGGCCTGAATGCCTAACGCGCTAGCGGCGTTGACGTTTTCTGCCAGATCGTCGAAGAACACCGCCTCCTGAGCGCTAAATCCTTCTTTATCCAATACGTATTGGAAGATGGCCGGATCGGGTTTACGCAGGCCTATTTCCTGCGATAAATAGACCGCATCGGCATTCTGCTCAATCTGCGGATAATGTGTCGGCCAGTGTTCAAGATGAAGGTTATTGGTATTGGATAGCACCACCACGCGATGGCCCTGCTGGCGAAGATTTTTCATTAACTCGATGGCATCGGGACGCAGGTCGACAAAAATCGACTGCCAGCCCGCGCTGAACTGTTCAAAGCTCAGCGCAATGCCCATTTCGTTGCAGAGTTGTTCGGCAAACTGTTGGTCACTGATTTCGCCACGCTCGTGCTGCTGAAAAACCTCACCGAGGGTGAATCGTTCCATCAAATGGGCCAGCGGAGTTCCGCTAAGATTGCTCCATACGCCCAGCACGCGCTTGAAATCGATATCAATTAACACGTTGCCCATATCAAAAATATACAGCATTGCACGCTCCTAATTTCAAAGATGAAGCTGACTCTGTTGGCCACTGACCTGGTGAATAACTGCCTGTGTTAATGAATAGTAGGGTAGCGGTAAATCTTAGGTCTGAACAGTGACACGGATACGAGCTTGATGCTTGTTTAATGAAAAAATAGGTAAAAAAAAGGGCACCCAAAGGTGCCCTCTCGACAAAAACGTTTAACCAGGAAGAAGATTAACCTTCTTTAGGACCACGGCTAGCACGTTTACGGTCGTTCTCGGTCAGGTGACGTTTACGAATACGCACGGACAGAGGTGTTACTTCTACCAATTCGTCATCATCCAGGAACTCGATCGCCTGTTCCAGGGACATCTTGATAGCCGGGACCAGCGTGGTGGCTTCATCAGTACCAGAAGCACGCATGTTGGTCAGTTTCTTACCGGTCAGGCAGTTAACAGTCAGGTCGTTAGAACGTGAGTGAATACCGATGATCTGGCCTTCATACACTTCTGCACCGTGACCCAGGAACAGCTTGCCGCGATCTTGCAGACCGAACAGAGCAAACGCAACCGCTTTACCCTGGCCGTTAGAGATCAGCACGCCGTTCTGACGCTGGCCGATTTCACCCGAACGAACGTCGTCGTAGTGGCTGAAGGTTGAGTACAGCAGGCCGGTACCTGAAGTCATGGTCATGAACTCGGTACGGAAACCGATCAGGCCACGCGCTGGGATCAGGTAATCAAGACGAATACGACCCTTGCCGTCAGGGATCATGTCCTTAACGTCGCCTTTACGCTCACCCATGGCTTGCATGACTGAACCCTGGTGTTGCTCTTCGATATCCAAAGTCACGTTTTCGAATGGCTCTTGCATGCGGCCATCGATTTTACGGTTGATTACTTTAGGACGAGAAACGGCCAGTTCGAAACCTTCACGACGCATGTTTTCGATCAGAACCGACAGGTGAAGTTCACCACGGCCTGAAACGCGGAATGCGTCGGAGTCTTCAGTTTCTTCAACACGCAGTGCCACGTTGTGCACCAGCTCTTTGTTCAGACGGTCAAGGATTTGACGTGAAGTCACAAACTTGCCTTCTTTACCACAGAATGGAGAGGTGTTGACGTTGAAGTACATGGTAACGGTTGGTTCATCAACGCTCAGTGCTGGCAGCGCTTCGACGTTCTGTGGATCACAGATAGTGTCGGAGATGTTCAGCTCGCCCAGACCGGTGATGGCGATGATGTCGCCCGCTTCGGCGACGGTCGCTTCGATACGCTCAAGGCCCATGTGGGTCAGAACTTTACCGACTTTACCGTTACGCGTTTTGCCTTCGCTATCGATGATAGTGATCTGCTGGTTAGGCTTAACGGTGCCGCGCTTGATGCGGCCGATGCCGATAACGCCAACATAGTTGTTGTAGTCCAGCTGAGAAATCTGCATCTGGAACGGCGCTTCAGCTTCAACCTGTGGAGCAGATACGTGGTCAACGATTGCCTGATACAGCGGAGTCATGTCTTCGGCCATATCGTTATGGTCGTTACCCGCGATACCCATCAGTGCAGAAGCATAGATGATAGGGAAATCAAGTTGCTCATCGGTAGCATCAAGGTTTACGAACAGGTCGAATACCTGATCGACAACCCAGTCAGGACGCGCGCCAGGGCGGTCGACCTTGTTGATTACCACGATCGGCTTCAGACCATTGGCGAATGCTTTTTTGGTCACGAAGCGGGTTTGCGGCATAGGGCCATCCATTGCATCCACAACCAGCAGCACCGAGTCAACCATTGACATCACACGCTCTACCTCACCGCCGAAGTCGGCGTGTCCTGGGGTATCAACGATGTTGATGCGATAGTCTTTCCAATTAATGGCGGTGTTTTTTGCGAGGATGGTAATCCCACGCTCTTTCTCCAAATCGTTGGAGTCCATTACGCGCTCGGTGGCTTCTACACGCTCTCCGAAAGTTCCGGATTGCTGTAGCAGTTTATCAACCAGGGTAGTTTTACCATGGTCAACGTGGGCAATAATGGCGATGTTACGCAAATTTTCGATCACAGCTTTGCCTCAGGCATTTAGAAATATAGAAATAGCGCGCTATTGTACACGTATTAGGCTAGGTTCTAAACAAGTTCACAAGATTCTCTTCGAAACAAGTTTGTGTGGTTACTTAACGATCCCTTTCACGGTGCAAAAGCCCACTTGAACCAAAATGGTGCACCATTATAGTTCAATGCAAGCGATAACTTGAACCAAAATGGTGCACAAATCCCGTTATGGTGCATACTCAATACTGATGCAACCCGCATAGAATGGCATTCATACCTCTTTCACAAAGTTGGCACAGATTTCGCAACCCACTATTAAGGGTGAAAAGAGTCTTATCAGAGCAGTTAGAAAAGCTGTTTAAGTCACACGCCATTTTCAACAATGTTTGTTTATTCGTTTCGTTCCACGACGAAGACATAATGAGAAATTCGGGAGAACTAGTATGTCCGCTGAACACGTTTTTGCGATCATCAAGGAAAATGAAGTTAAATTCATCGACCTTCGCTTCACAGACACCAAGGGTAAAGAACAGCACGTTACCATTCCATCTCATCAGGTAAGCCCTGACTTCTTCGAAGATGGTAAAATGTTTGATGGTTCATCCATCGGCGGCTGGAAAACGATCAATGACTCAGACATGGTTCTGATGCCAGATCCAAGCACTGCGGTTCTTGACCCGTTCTTTGAAGAATCAACCTTGATCATTCGTTGCGACATCGTTGAACCTAACACGCTGCAAGGTTATGACCGTGACCCGCGTTCAACCGCAAAACGTGCAGAAGACTTCCTGAAATCTTCAGGCATCGCGGACACCGTTCTGTTCGGACCTGAGCCTGAATTCTTCCTGTTTGATGACGTTCGCTTCGGCAGCAGCATCTCGGGTTCTCACGTTGCTATCGATGATATCGAAGGCGCATGGAACTCCAGCACCAAATACGAAGGCGGCAACAAAGGCCACCGTCCAGCAGTTAAAGGCGGTTACTTCCCAGTGCCTCCTGTCGACTCAGCGCAGGACCTGCGCTCTACCATGTGTCTGACCATGGAAGAAATGGGCCTGGTTGTTGAAGCTCACCACCACGAAGTGGCGACCGCTGGCCAGAACGAAGTGGCAACCCGCTTCAACACCCTGACCAAGAAAGCCGACGAGATCCAAATCTACAAATACGTGGTGCACAACGTGGCACACGCATTTGGTAAAACGGCGACCTTTATGCCAAAACCTATGTTTGGTGATAACGGTTCAGGCATGCACTGCCACATGTCCCTGTCCAAAGACGGTAACAACCTGTTCTCTGGCGACAAATACGGCGGCCTGTCTGAAACTGCGCTGTTCTACATCGGTGGGATCATCAAGCACGCTAAAGCAATCAATGCGTACGCTAACCCAACGACTAACTCCTACAAGCGTCTGGTCCCAGGCTACGAAGCCCCTGTTATGCTGGCTTACTCAGCGCGTAACCGCTCTGCTTCTATCCGTATTCCACACGTTTCTAGCCCTAAAGCTATGCGTATCGAAGCTCGCTTCCCTGATCCAGCGGCTAACCCATACCTGGCGTTTGCTGCCCTGCTGATGGCTGGCCTCGACGGCATCATCAACAAAATCCATCCTGGCGATGCTATGGACAAAGATCTGTACCACCTGCCACCGGAAGAAGCGGCAGAGATCCCACAGGTTGCTGGCTCTCTGGAAGAAGCGCTGAACGAGCTGGATGCTGACCGTGAGTTCCTGACCCGCGGTGGCGTATTCACTAACGACGCTATCGATGCTTACATCGCTCTGCGCACCGAAGAGAATGACCGCATTCGCATGACGCCACACCCGGTAGAGTTCGAACTGTACTACAGCGTATAATACACGCCGTAGCGCAGGGGAGCGGATGGGTTCGTTCCCCGAGCTTTACGCTGCATCGCCGTTGCCCTTAGAGGACGGCGGTGCAAAGCAAAAAATATCGAGATATTTTTATTGCCGTGGAAATATTAGCCCATCTTCGGATGGGCTTTTTTCTCCACGCGACTTTCCTGTTTGACACCTCTGACCCGACAGTTTTACGGGAAGCGGTTTAAATGCACCAATCAGGTGCGGGAGACTGCTGTATGGCAACTGGCAAGCTGCCCGATGCTGGGCAGATCCTCAATTCTCTTATCAACAGCGTTCTGCTGTTGGACGACGAATTGGCCGTGCATTACGCCAATCCGGCGGCTCAGCAATTATTAGCGCAGAGTTCACGCAAGCTTTTCGGGACACCGTTGCCCGATCTGGTGGGCTATTTTTCGCTCAATATTGAGCTCATGCGTGAAAATATTGAGGCTGGGCAAGGGTTTACCGACAGCGAAGTTACCCTGGTGGTTGATGGTCGCGCGCACATTATGTCGCTGACCGCCCAGTCTTTGCCGGACGGTTTTATTTTAATTGAACTTGCGCCGATGGATAACCAACGCCGCCTGAGTCAGGAACAACTTCAGCACGCGCAGCAGGTTGCCGCAAGGGATCTGATCCGCGGGCTGGCGCACGAGATTAAAAATCCGCTAGGGGGTTTACGCGGCGCGGCGCAGCTGCTGGCAAAAGCGCTGCCCGATCCGTCCCTGCTGGAATATACCAAGGTCATTATCGAGCAGGCCGACAGATTACGTAATCTGGTCGACCGGCTGTTGGGCCCACAGCGCCCGAGCCAGCACATTACGCAAAGCATTCATCAGGTTGCCGAGCGAGTTTGCCAGCTGGTGTCGATGGAAAAGCCCGACAACGTACAGCTGGTTCGTGATTACGATCCCAGCCTGCCCGAGCTGGCTCACGACCCGGATCAAATAGAGCAGATCATGCTCAATATTACCCGAAATGCCCTGCAGGCATTGGGGGAAGAAGGCGGCACTATCACGCTAAGAACGCGTACCGCTTTCCAGATTACCTTGCACGGTGTGCGTTATCGTCTGGTGGCCCGCATTGATATAGAAGATGACGGTCCCGGCGTGCCAGCCCATCTGCAGGATACACTTTTTTACCCTATGGTCAGTGGCCGCGAAGGGGGAACGGGTCTGGGCCTGTCCATCGCGCGCAGTTTGATTGACCAGCATTCGGGTAAAGTTGAATTTAACAGTTGGCCAGGACATACCGAATTCTCGGTGTTCCTGCCTATTCGCCAGTGAGGTTCTTATGCAACGAGGGATAGTCTGGATCGTCGATGACGATAGCTCCATCCGCTGGGTTCTTGAACGCGCGCTCACTGGGGCGGGTTTACACTGTACGACTTTCGACAGCGGCAATGAAGTGTTAGATGCCATTGCGACTCAAACCCCTGACGTTTTGTTATCAGATATTCGCATGCCCGGCATGGACGGGTTGGCGCTGTTAAAACAAATCAAACAACGTCATCCGATGCTGCCGGTGATTATTATGACCGCCCATTCGGATTTAGACGCCGCGGTCAGCGCCTATCAACAGGGTGCGTTTGACTATTTGCCAAAACCTTTCGATATCGACGAAGCGGTTGCCCTGGTTGAGCGCGCTATCAGCCACTATCAGGAGCAACAGCAACCGGCGCGTAGCCAACCGGCCAGCGGCCCAACGGCGGATATCATCGGTGAAGCACCGGCCATGCAGGACGTATTTCGCATTATCGGTCGCCTCTCCCGTTCATCAATAAGCGTATTGATCAACGGCGAGTCGGGTACCGGTAAAGAGCTGGTCGCGCACGCCTTGCATCGTCACAGCCCGCGCGCCAAAGCGCCGTTTATCGCCCTTAACATGGCGGCTATTCCCAAAGATCTGATCGAGTCTGAACTGTTTGGTCATGAGAAAGGCGCCTTTACCGGTGCCAATCAGATCCGTCAGGGGCGCTTTGAGCAGGCTGATAACGGCACGCTGTTCCTGGATGAAATCGGTGATATGCCGATGGACGTTCAGACCCGTTTACTGCGCGTATTGGCCGACGGCCAGTTCTATCGCGTCGGTGGCTATGCGCCGGTAAAAGTAGACGTGCGCATTATCGCCGCCACGCACCAGAATCTGGAGCTGCGCGTTCAGGAAGGCAAATTTCGTGAGGACCTGTTCCACCGTCTGAACGTTATCCGCGTCCATCTGCCACCGCTGCGCGAACGTCGTGAAGATATTCCACGCCTGGCGCGTTACTTCCTGCAGGTTGCGGCGAAAGAGCTGGGTGTTGAAGCCAAGAATCTGCATCCGGAGACTGAAACGGCGCTGACGCGTTTACCGTGGCAGGGCAACGTGCGCCAGCTCGAGAACACCTGCCGCTGGTTAACGGTCATGGCGGCCGGTCAGGAAGTCTTAATTCAAGACTTGCCCTCCGAGCTGTTTGAAAGCAGTACGCCAGAGGCCGGTGGGCAAAGCCTGCCCGACAGCTGGGCAACGCTGCTGGCACAGTGGGCCGATCGCGCGCTGCGTTCCGGTCATCAAAACCTGCTTTCAGAGGCCCAGCCTGAGATGGAGCGCACGCTGTTAACCACCGCGCTGCGTCACACCCAGGGCCATAAACAGGAAGCGGCCAGGCTGCTTGGCTGGGGACGCAACACCCTGACCCGCAAACTGAAAGAATTAGGCATGGAATAGGCTGACATCGCCTAGATTTAAGGTAAATTAACTGAAGAGATGCTATGGTTTTGCCCAGCGTCGCGAAGTATGAAACTGATCAAACCCGGCCATAAAAAAGCCGGGCTTTTTTTTGTTTTTTTGCGGGCAAGGACTGGCTCAGATCAATGTTTTCCCCTAATAAAACGAGCGTGGCGTGAAGACCATCAGTTCGCGGCACACTTCGGCAGCCTGGGAATAACATCGATCTGAATATTACACTGAACGAGATCTGGAGATGATCTGCACATGGATAATAAAGGCATAACACAGCGCGAAGAAGACGCTCTAGAGGGTAGATTAGAACTGTTTGACGTCAGCTTTGAGGAGCTGAAGATGACTCATTCCAACGAGCTTTACCGTTTGAGAAAGAAAACCTTTAGCGATCGTTTAGGATGGGACGTAGTTTGCAACGTCGACATGGAGTTTGATGAGTTCGACACGCCCGGCACTCGATACATTCTGGGCATATGCCACGGTCAACTGTTGTGCAGCGTGCGTTTTAGCGCGCTCGACAGCCCGAACATGATCACCCACACCTTTGGCGAATATTTTGACAGCGTCCCGCTCCCCGCAGGCGGTATTGAATCGAGTCGTTTTTTTGTCGACAAAACCCGCGCGCGCCAGCAGCTTGGCGAACGTTACCCGATCAGTCAGGTCCTGTTTGTGGCCATGATTAACTGGGCTCGAGAAAACAACCGCAACGGCATTCATACTATCGTCAGTCGAGCGATGATGACTATCCTGAGACGCTCTGGCTGGCAGATAACCCTGCTCAAGGAGGCCTACCTCAGCGAACGGGAACGTATTTACCTGGTATACCTTCCTACCACCCCCGACGATCGGGCGCAGATGGCATCAAAGCTGATTGCCGAGCTTGGACACCCGGCACCGTTAACGCTTACCTGGCCGCTGTCGCTGCCGGTGTAATGAGTTCCAGCTCAACGCCTAATCGGATAGCCTGACGGGCATTGCTGACGCCAAGTTTGGCGACAATGTTGCCCATGTGAAACTTAACCGTACTCACTGAGATCCCCACGATACCGACTATCTCGCCATAGGTTTTGCCCATGCTGGCCCAGTAAAGCACTTCATTCTCGCGCGGAGTGAAAATGCCTTTGCTGATAGCGGCATTTTTTTTCCTGCCGGCTGCGTCCACGCCGGCCAGGTGATACATCTGTTCATTAATATCGATAAGCAGCATCTGTATTGCCCCGCGTTCGGACAGCATGCGCGCCTCTAAATCTTCCTGCTTGTTGCTGGCAATAATCACCGACAGCAGCGCCAGGTTGTTCATATGGTCATGCAGCACAAAGGTGAAGCCGTTAACGATATTGTATTTTTTTGACAGGGAAAAAATCTTGGTGAATTTCAGCTCGGACATCAGAGTGATATTTTCGTCCCAGACAAACGGCGATGAACGCTTAAAAGCGTTCAAGATCACCGGATCGGTGAGCTGGAAGTTGTTGCTGCGGTAGAGATTGACCCATTCGTCAGGGTAACTCGAAATAATTAGCACGTCTGATGGGTTTTTCTTGTTAACCACCGTGTAGGCGTATTCAATATCACCGAATACAGACAACTTTCTGTCGATATGATCGCGGAGCGTTTCCGAGATGGTCTGATTTTTGTTAAAAGCAGCAAACATACAGGCTCCGTAACGGTAAGACTTTCCTTTAAACGCAATAACCTGCACTTAAGTATAGGTAGTCATCATACTTAAGTACAACTTACATATTAGAAAGATCCACCTATAATAACCACGTAGGCGAATAAAAGATCCCTGAATACTCAATCAGGTAGCTCAGTTTGCCCACACCAGGGAACAATTATGTCGGTCAGACGGGGGTTATAAAATCTCTGCTGGCCGAGCTTTTTACTTAAACAGCGCTTATATTTCCTTACTCACTCGCTTTTACCTGCTCGGCGAGCCTGAAACCAGCCCCAAGAATACCTTAATAAAAACGCCGGTGCACCCGCCCCCTCACCCCCATTTTAGGCCTTAGCCCACCGCCTCAATGCCAGAAATTACGCCAATAGCGGCCCAGTGATGATAGATTCAAAATAATTTAATTCATCGGCTGGTTAAGATTTTAACGATTTGAGGTTTATGTCACGAAGTGTGATCGTTAAACTATCTTGTTTGTCACTTTAAGAGCCTGCTGTCAGCGCATTAACCTTGTTTAAGGTTTTACACTGTTCAATGGCCGTTTCCTTTCTACTCAGCAACGAGTGTTTTATGACTTGGTTAATGGATCAATGGGGCTTCATCCTCATACTGCTACAAATAATTGTAATAGATTTGCTCTTAGGCGGAGATAACGCGGTGGTTATCGCGATGGCCTGCCGTAAATTACCGGCACACCTGCGCAACAAAGCGATTGTCATCGGCACCATTGGAGCGATTCTTGCGCGCATCATTCTGCTGGTTATCGCGGTCAAGCTGTTAGGCCTGCCGTATCTAAAACTGGTCGGCGGATTACTGCTACTGTGGATCGGCATCAAGTTGGTGGCCAATGAGGACGAAGACAGCGACGTCAAAGGCGCCACCAGCCTCTGGAAGACCGCATTGACTATCGTCGTCGCCGATGTGGTGATGTCTCTGGACAACGTGCTGGCGGTAGCCGCAGCGGGCAAGGGCAATTATCTGCTGGTGGCGTTGGGCGTGGTGATCAGTATTCCGATCATTATTGCTGGCAGCAAATTGGTATTAGCGATTATCAACCGCTTCCCGGTGGTCATCATGCTGGGTGGTGCACTGATTGGTTGGATAGCCGGCAGCATGCTGGTGAGCGACCCTGCGATTGCCCATCTGAAAATAGCCACCGTTAATCACCTCCCAACTATTGCCGGGATTGTTGGCGCACTCGTGGTGTTGGCTATTGGTGTGGGTAAAAGTAAGCTGGCAGCAAAAAGTAACTCGTAGTTTCTACTAGTAATATTGACAGTAGATTCAATAAAACCCCAGTGGAATATCTCCCTGGGGTTTTTTTATAATAACTAGTATCGAGTTATCGCTTATTTAAAACTTTCGGCAGCCGCTTTGGCAATCTCAATTTCATTCGGATTAGCGGACCCGCTGGCGCCGACGGAACCAATCACTTCACCGTGATACAAAATCGGATTACCGCCGCCCAGTGGCACCATCCCCGGCAACGTAGCAATAGCCGGTTCTGCACCGTTAGCGCGCCCCATGTATTTATCCGTTGGCGTATGATACAGCGCGCCTGCGCGGGCTTTTAAGATGGATGAATTAATGCAGCCTACCGGCGCATTGTCCATACGCTTGAATGACAATAGTTGGCCAGCCTGGTCCACGATAGCAATACAGACATTGGCATGCAGGCTCTCGGCTTTTTCTGACGCTACGGTAATAAGTTTTGCTGCATCCTCTGCTGAAAGAATATTTTGCGTGATTGTCGCATTAGCTGAAAACGCACTAATAATACCGAGCGAACACAGGGCTGCCAATGTCAGAAGCTTTTTCATAACGATATATTCCCGTATTGATTGATGATTCGTATTGTTGATATCTGAAATAGATAGTTTAATTACTCACCAAATAGAGGCCGACCTAAAAAAGTCGATCGGCCTAATCGTTAAATTTTTTTATTTTATTATTGGTTTAAAACTGTCAGAGCCGCTTTTGCTGCTACGGCATCTAAAGCGCCATCAGGCGTGCTCACGCCAATAGCGCCAACAACCTGACCGTCTAATTTGATTGGGATACCGCCAGCGAAAGGCAGGATTTTCGGGTTGCCTAGAATAAGCAGATTACCCTTAGCCACTTTGTCCTGATAGGCTTCGGTAGGCTGACCAAAATAAGCCGAGGTTTTGGCCTTCTCTGGGGCGAGTGCAATATTTGCCGGCGTTGAACCATCTAAACGATCGAAGGTAATTAATTGACCTGCCGCATCAACAATCGCGACGGCGCCACCAATGTGGTGCGATTTAATGGTTTCTTCCGCTTTCTTCACCAACTCGTTGGCCTGATCGTGGGTAATGACGGGAACGCGAGTGATACCGTCACCTGCAGCCTGCGCTGCAAAACCTACCAGCAGGCCTGAAACCAATAATGCACAACTTACTTTCTTCATAGGAAATCTCACTTTATTTGACACACTGTGCGGCCACATAAATCGTGGATCCGCATTCATGGAGTTAACTCTACACCTCAGGCTGCGCTCTGACGTCCGCTCGCGACTTTCTTATTACCCAGCTTCAAACTTATCAGGTGATCAATGCTCCAGCGACCCGGGCCGTTGATCACCAGCAGTATGAATCCTGCTGCACAGGAGGCGTTTTTTAACCATACGATCAGATGCGGCATAGTAAAGCCCTGGTAAAAAAGAAAGCCTGCAATGATCGAAAACGCCGCCATAAACACCGAGGTAAAACGGGTTAAGAAACCGAAGGCGATGGCGATACTGCCGCCAACCTCAAGCAGAATAACCAGCGGCAAAAAGAAACTCGGTACGCCGTTTTGCGCCATCGTTGCGACATTTTCGGAGTATTGAAATACCTTTTCTAAGCCTGAGGTGAAGAACAATCCTACTGCCAGAATACGCGCAACGACATAAGCAAGATCTAAAGATTTATTCATAATTGTTTCGCCGAGGTGATAACTAATGGGAATAATCCTTGCGACTTTCACAGCACAGTATCATTAGCTGTGCTGTGAAATATGGCAGGATAAAAAGACATCTTTAAATACTATTTCTCACTAACTGATAACATTTGATATACATTTCTATCACGCCGATATCATAAAAAATAGTCCCGGATAGTTATCGATGATCGCAGCTTTGGTTATTTATCACCTTGAGTAATTACTTTTAAATAACGAGATAACAGTCGCTCACTTTCTATTCTAGAGCTTAATTAAACAGCAAAGCCCTTATTTGGGGTGAGGCATTTCAGAGCTTAGTGATAATTCCAAATCTTCTCTGCTATTTGCACGAACTGTCGCGCCACCGGCGATAACTCACTCCAGGAGTGAAACTGCAGGCCAAAGGTACGTGGCATGACCAGCAGCGGCATTGGAATTTCTACCAGCGGAATAGCGTGATGAACCTCTTCCAGAGCCCGCCGTGACACAAAACTGAGCAGGTTGGTTTCGACAATCACCGGATGCAGCGTCGAAATCGAGTTAGCCTCAATCTGCACCCGCGGTGCCTGATAACCGCCCTGCATTAGACGCTGCTCTAGCCATTGGCGAGTGGCGACACTGGCTGAAGGCAGCAGCCAGTTATATTGGTTAAGCTGATCGACGGTGGGATGGATACCGGCCAGGGGATGTTCTCTGCTCGCCACCAGCACCACCGGATCGTCCAGTAGGGGACGGGAAATAAACTCACTGCTATCATCCGGCAAGAAGCCCAGAATAATATCCAACTGCTTCTCGCGCAGCGTCGTTTGCAATAAGTCGTTTAATCCTACCTTAACGTCCAGGCGAACGCTCGGGGCCGCTTCCAACAGACGTTTAGCCAGCGGTGGCAGCATAAACTCCGCCGCCGTAGCCGCCGCGCCCAGGCGAATATATCCCGCAGAGCCGTCCGCCAATGCGCCTATATCGCGTTGAATAACCGCCATATCTTGCACCACTTTTTGAGCTCGATCACAAAGTAGTAAGCCGGCCTCAGTCAAACGGATCCCTCTACCGACCTTTAATATCAGTCGAGTATTGTAGATTTTCTCGAGTCGTTGAATGCATTTTGTGAGTGCAGGTTGAGTGATACCAAGGGTTATCGCGGCACGTCCCAGATGCCCTGTATCCTGGATAGCCAGGAAATAGCGTAGGTATTTCAGTTCCATTCCATTCCTTATAGGAATCAATAAATAAAATTCAGGCGTTATGATTTATCTTTTAACAGTGCCAATATGGATAAAAATAGCACCGGAGCAGCGTATGGCCTATAAGTTTTTAATGGCTGCACCGGTCCCGGACCCCGCGGCTTAAAAAGCCTTGATGGCCGGGAGTTGCCAGCAAAATTATCTTTGTAAAGCAACGTGCTGAGCCTGCACTGCCCCCCTCGTCAAGGCGACTCGACAGTGGTTGAATTTTTAGCAGACATAGCAGACCAACGCCGGTGTCGGTATAAATCCTGAAATTCTAAAGAGTGGAGATTAACGAATGACATCTCGCAGCGAATGGCCAACGGGCTATTTTATCGGCCAACGTGATAACGTTCCCGATCCCGCCACCGTTGAGGCCTTTAGCCGTCTACCGGTGCCCAATATTGGCGACTCGATGGACCGCAGCGTTGGCGCTCTAGGCTTACAGCCTTATCACGCAGACAATAAAGTCGTGCTTTGCGGACCGGCAATTACCGTCAAAGTGCGCCCGGGTGATAACTTGATGATCCATAAAGCGATTGAAATGGCTCAGCCTGGTGACGTCATCGTGATCGACGGTTCAGGTGACCTGACGCAGGCGCTAATCGGCGGATTAATCCGCACCTCGGCATTGACTAAAAAAGTGGCCGGCTTCGTGGTGGATGGTGCTATCCGAGACCTTAACGAATGGGCCGAGGGCGGGATTGCGGTATTCGCGAAAGGCAATACCCTGCGTGGGCCGAGCAAAGACGGTCCGGGTCAGGTCAACGTTCCTATCTCCTGCGCCGGTCTGCTGGTGAATCCGGGCGACCTGATCGTCGGCGATGCGGATGGCGTGATTGCTATCCCGTATCAAGAGCTGCAACACCTGCTGCCGAAGGTGCAGAAACACGCCCAGCGCGAAGAGGAAATTCGCGCGCACAACGCATCAGGCACAACCGATCCTGAGCGTTTTAACAGCGTACTGCGAGCCAAAGGCTGCCCAATTTAATCAACCCTCTATTTTTTAATAACGCTATTTGGGGTGATAACACCCCTTTTTGCTGCACAACATACGAAGTGCGGTATTGCAGGAACGCGGCTTGGGCAACGGATGCTTATTCCCCTGTCTACACGCGAACTCCCCTCAACCTCTGAGTATTATCTTGAAAGGAGCTGGCATGAAATTTTCGCTAAAAACGCTGAGTCTGACTATTGGCCTATTACTGGCCGCAGGCGCGCAGGCAAAAGACACCCTGCCACCCACATTACCGACACAGCAAGATGCGCGCTTACAACAGGTCGCCACGTCGGATCACGTGTGGAACGGGGTGACCGTCACTAAAGACGGACGCATTTTCGCGTCATTCACCCAGTCAGAAGGCCCGGGCCTGGAGCTGGGCGAAGTGGGCGCCAATGGCAAAATTACGCCTTATCCCGATGCCGAATGGAATCAGTGGAAACCCTCCGATCCTGAGCATCATTTCCTGCATGTAAACGCACTGCGCGTGGGGCCAGATGGCAATTTGTGGGCGATGGACTCGGGTAACACCGGCATTGGCACCGGCGCTAAATCAGTAGACGGTGCCGCCAAGCTGGTAAAAATCGATCTGGCTACCAATAAGGTTATCAAAACCTATCTGATTAAACCGCCAATCCTTAAGCCTGCCAGCTACATTGATGACGTGCGCTTTAACGGCCATTTTGCTTACATGACCGATCCGGGCGCCGTGGGTCTGGTGGTGCTGGATCTCGATACCGGCAAAGCCCACCGCGTATTGGACAATCAGCCACTGTCGATTGACCACGCCCCCATCTATGCCGACGGTAAAAAACTGATCCTGCCTAATGGTCAGGAGAAGCGCGTAGGCCTGGACCAGCTGGAAGTCTCTCCAGACGGCAAGTGGCTGTATTATCAGGCAATACCGGGTCCTTTAGCGCGTATCGAAACCCGTTACCTGAATGACGCTTCTTTGCCTGCCAGCGAAGTAAACAAGCACGCCAAAAGATTCCTCACTACCTGGAGCACCGGCGGTACGGCAATTGATAGCGAGGGCAATATCTACGCATCGGATATCAACACTCGCTCGATTAAACGTATTACCCCAGAGGGCAAGGTGACAACGGTGATTTCCGATCCGCGCCTGATTTGGATTGACGCCATGTGGGTCAGCGATGGCGCACTGTATATGCCTTCCGGCCAAATCAACCGCACACCGGCCACTACCGGCGGAAAACCGTCGACGGTTGAATACCCGGTCAAGATTTACAAGCTGCCACTGCCAATCAAGCCTTCACCGATTGACCATTCTTAATACGTTATCTCTAAAGCTAAAACGGCCGCAATTGTGGCCGTTTTTTTATCTTAAATGACCCGAGAAAACTGCTGCTGGCGCACCTGCTGACGAAAATAGCGATCAAAGCACATGCAGATATTACGGATCAGCAAGCGACCCTTGGGCGTGACGATAATTTTCCGGCTTGACACCTCCACCAGCCCATCGTCGATTAAAGGCGCAAGCAGCGCTAAATCTTCAGTAAAATAATCGCTAAAAATCACACCGTACTCGCGTTCAATCAGCGCGTAATCTAGTTCAAAATGACAAATCAGCGCCTTAATCACGTCACGGCGCAGACAGTCATCGCGATTCATCGTCAGACCGCGCCACAGTGCGTGTCCTTGGCTCTCTACCTGAGCATAATAGGTCTTAAGGTCTTTATGGTTTTGCGCATAAGTGTCGCCAATGGTGCTAATTGCCGACACGCCAAGCCCGAGCAGGTCACTGTCACCCTGAGTGGTATAACCCTGAAAGTTGCGATGCAGCACGCCGTTCTGCTGCGCTATCGCCAGCTCATCTTCGGGGCGGGCAAAATGGTCCATGCCAATAAACTGATAGCCGGCATCGGTTAGCTTAGCGATGCTGGCCTGCAATATGCTGAGCTTTTCTCCCGCAGCGGGCAAATCTGCCTGTTTGATTTTCCGCTGAGCGGCAAAAAGCTCTGGCATATGCGCATAGTTAAACACACTAAGCCGATCGGGGTTTAACTGCGTTACGCGCTGTAGCGTCAGGGCAAAACTTTCGGCAGTCTGTTTCGGCAGGCCATAAATCAGGTCGATATTGATTGAGCTAAACCCCAACAATTTGGCCCGTTCTACCAGTGCGAAAATAAACTCCTCATCCTGTTCACGATTGACCCGCTTCTGCACTTCTTTATTAAAATCCTGCACGCCCATGCTTAGACGGTTAAAACCTTCCCGGTGTAAATGATCCAGTACACCCAGCTCGATTTCACGAGGATCGATTTCGAGCGACATTTCTACCGCGGGCAGAAAATCAAAATGTTCGCGTAATAAGGCAACTAATCGGCTTATTTGCTCATTGTTAAGGGTGGTAGGCGTTCCACCTCCCCAGTGCATTTGGCTGACCTGACGATTTTTAAATAACGCGGCGCGCTGGACAATCTCTTTCTCGAGCCAGTTTAGATACTCTTCAACCTTATGCAGTTGGCGCGTGACCAACTTATTGCAGCCGCAGAAATAGCAAAGTTTGTGGCAAAAAGGGATATGCACGTAAAGGGAGAGTGAGCGCCCGGGATTACGAGCGGCGGCCTGGATAAATGTCTGGTGATGGTAATCAGCAGTGAATTCAAGCGCGGTAGGATAAGAGGTATAGCGCGGTCCGGGATAATCATACTTCTGAATCAGGGCTTTATCCCATTCTATAAGCGGTGCCGCCATACAAACTCTCCCTCGCTGGTGAAAGCCCGTTAGCGCGAGCTTTAACGACTGTCGTTTTTACGCTGCCGAGCCGTCCACCGCATGGGAAAAGGCTGTCCGTGTGGCAATGCTCGACCGGTTCTTTGCAGCCGCGACTTTTGTCTCGACAGGCGTCTAAGTCTACATAATAGGCAGGCGACAAAGCACACAAAGAATGAGGTTATTACTAATACAATGATATTCATCAATCAGGCCTGAGAAATCTGAAAAAAAGCGGCCAGCGGGTCACCCCGGCTGGCCGCCATTGTTCGTTACCGTCATGCTCAATGATTACGGAAAACGGAAAATCAGTTACCGCCTTTCAGCAGGCGATACATGTTTTCGCCCTGCTCTTCATCTTCATCGTCTTCGTCGCCTAGCTCGATGCCTAACTGCTCCATCAGCACATCAATGCGATCCAGAGTCTGGTCAACGTAGCTTTGATCTTCTGCACTCAGTGCTTTACCTTCATCCAGCAGGTCGAGCAAGGAGTCCAGGCGGGCGTCGTTTTCAAGAAGAGTCAGCTCTTCCTCTGGTGGCAGTACCGGTTTTGCTTCCTGTTTCGGCTTAGGTGCTTTCTGCACTTTCTGCGCTTTAGGTGCATTATTGAAAACGGTTTCAACAATTAACGGCACGGCTTTTTTGCTGCCAATGCGCGGGTCAGCATTTTTGGCTGCCGCAGACTGGTTCTTTTCTGCATCAGGGTTAGCGCGCGAGCCTGGCTTGTGGCCACGGCGCTTGTTGTCACGCTTACGTTCGCGCGCTTCGATATCAAGCTCAACGCGACTTTTTTTCTTCGTTTTAGACGTCGCGGCTTTGGCACGCGGTGCTTTCGCTGGCTGGTTCATAGCATGTACTCTTAGGTGTGTTCATTTAGTATAGAATTGCGGCGGAATCTAGCAGAAAGCGGACAAAGAAAAAAGCCAGCAAGTTGACCTTGGCAGTTTTTTCTTTATCTTCATGGAAGATTTTTTGTACACTACTGTGCTTATGCGGCAATAATACTCCTATTTTGCTGCTTTAGTTCATTGCGTAATAAAACTTTACCCTAACGCGCGAAAGGCTCAATATACCGCCGCAGTAAATGCGTTATGTAAAACAGACCCACATCTCGCCTCTCTTACCGCTATAATCGCCAGCCAGTTACTGAAGCCCCACGGAGACACACGTTTTGACCAGCCAAACTTACAACTATCATATGACCCATTTCGTCATCAGTGCCCCTGATATCCGGCATCTTCCGAGTGATGAGGGCATTGAAGTCGCATTTGCTGGTCGTTCAAACGCCGGAAAATCCAGTGCGCTCAATACTCTGACCGGTCAAAAAAGCCTGGCACGTACCAGTAAGACCCCGGGCCGTACCCAATTAATCAACCTCTTCGAAGTCGAAAACGGCATTCGATTGGTCGACCTGCCGGGTTATGGTTACGCGCAGGTCCCGGAAGAAATGAAACGTAAATGGCAGCGCGCGCTGGGTGAATACCTGCAAATGCGTAACTGCCTGAAAGGTCTCGTAGTGCTGATGGATATTCGTCACCCGCTTAAAGATCTCGACCAGCAGATGATCCAATGGGCGGTAGACGTCGGTACGCCGGTACTGGTGCTGCTGACCAAGGCCGACAAACTGGCCTCCGGTGCGCGTAAAGCGCAGACCACGCTGGTGCGCGCCGAAGTCGAATCCTTCATGGGCGACATTCAGGTCGAAGCGTTCTCGTCCCTGAAAAAAATCGGCGTTGATAAACTCTCCGACAAGCTTAACGCCTGGTTCAGCGAGATCCCGCCGGAAGTGCTGGAAGACGCGCTTTCAGGGGAGTAATCCTCTGTTCGACAAATCACGTAATTGGGCAGCTTCGGCTGCCCTTTTTGTTGCACTGAAAGCGTAAAAGTCGCGCCAAATCCTGGCAAAAATCCAATAAAAAACGCCCCAGACATAAATGCCTGGGGCGGCTAAAATATTCAGCCAAATCCGATTACGTGAAGTAAAAGGTCTGAAAGATAGAACATCTTACCTCTGTACCCTACGACTCAGACTTTACCTGATTTTATGAGGATGAAAAAGTATTTTTTGTAGTTTACTTACACAAAAGTTGAGGGATATGCGATCAGCCTCAGCCTTTTTCACCCTACCGATGTTGTTAAATTACAAAATCAGCTTATTTTATCGTCACTTAGTGAGCCTGATCCCAATTTTCGCCTACGCCGACATCCACCTTCAGCGGAACGTCTAAAGTCATGGCTTCTTCCATTAGCTGACGAATCGTTTCAGTCGCTTGCTCGACGTCGTCTTTATGTACCTCAAATACCAGCTCATCGTGTACTTGCATAATGATGCGTGCGCGTGGTGCATCGGCCTGTTCTAACCAGCCAGCGACCTTGATCATCGCCCGTTTGATGATATCGGCAGCGGTCCCCTGCATTGGCGCATTGATCGCCGCACGCTCGGCCCCCTTGCGACGCATGGCATTGCTGGACTTAATATCCGGCAAATAGAGACGACGACCGTCCAGCGTTTCAACATAGCCCTGTTCAGCGGCCTGCAGACGCGTGCGTTCCATATATTCCAGCACGCCAGGGTAGCGTTCGAAATACAGGTCCATATAGCGCTGGGATTC
The DNA here is from genome assembly GCA_963742005.1 of uncultured Gammaproteobacteria bacterium. Taxonomy (GTDB): domain Bacteria; phylum Pseudomonadota; class Gammaproteobacteria; order Enterobacterales; family Enterobacteriaceae; genus Rouxiella. The sequence continues at coordinate 259,613 of CAVUKG010000003.1, forward strand.
CTTACGCGGAATATTTAGCTGCCGTGATAAACCAAAGGCGCTCATGCCGTAGATCAGGCCAAAGTTAATCGCCTTGGCGCTGCGTCGCTGCTCAGCGGATACTTTTCCCAGCTCGGTGCTAAACACCTCCGCCGCGGTGGCGCGGTGAATATCCTGGCCTTCCGAGAAGGCTTTCAGCAGTCCGGCATCTTTCGACAAATGCGCCATGATGCGCAGTTCGATTTGCGAGTAGTCGGCCGCGACGATGCAGTAATCTTCTGGCGCGATAAACGCCTGACGAATGCGACGCCCTTCGTCATTACGCACCGGGATGTTTTGCAAGTTAGGATCGCTGGAAGACAGGCGACCGGTGGCCGTTACCGCCTGATGGTAAGAGGTATGAACCCTGCCATCCACCGGGCTAATCATGAGCGGCAGCTTGTCGGTATAGGTCGACTTCAGCTTGGCAAGGCCGCGATACTCCAGGATAACTTTTGGCAGAGGATAATCCAACGCCAGCTCGGCCAGCACCTCTTCGTTGGTAGACGGCGCGCCGCCCGGCGTTTTCTTGAGAATAGGCAGCTGCTGTTTTTCATACAGGATCGCCTGCAACTGCTTGGTCGAAGACAGGTTAAACGGCTCTTCTGCCAACTCATGGGCCTTAATTTCAAGCTCGTTCAGGCGAACGGTTAATTCTTTAGAATGCGCCGCTAAAATGTTCTGATCGATTAATACGCCGGTGCGTTCGATATGTGAAAGCACGGCAACCAGCGGCATATCAATATCGCTAAACACCTTTTTCAGGCCCGGCTGTTTGGCAATCTTCGGCCACATAGCCTGGTGAAGCTGCAAGGTGACATCGGCATCCTCTGCGGCATAAGGCGCGGCCTGTTCTAGCGCTATTTGGTTAAAGGTCAGCTGATTCTTACCCTTGCCGGCAATCTCTTCGAAGGTCACGGTTTTATGGCCCAGCAGCCTGTCGGCCATGCTGTCCATATCGTGTCGCCCCGACACGCTGTCGAGCACGTAGGATTCGACCATCGTATCGAAGTCGATCCCCTTAAGGTCGATGTCGTACTTTAACAGCACGCCGCGATCGAACTTGAGGTTCTGCCCGACCTTGGCCTGCTGCGGATCTTCCAGCAGCGGCTTAAGCTGCTTGAGCACCTCGCTGCGGTCAAGCTGCGCGGGTGAGTCGAGATAATCGTGGGCAACCGGCAAATAGGCCGCCTTGCCGGGTTCGATAGCAAAGGAAAGGCCGATCAGGTTAGCCGTCAGGGTATCTAGCCCGTCAGTTTCCGTGTCGAAGGCGAATACCTCGGCTTTTTCGAGCAAAAGCTTCCATTGGTCGAGCGTTGCCTGGTCGAGGATAGTCACATAACCGTCCTGAGAGAGCTGAGCACGCTCTACGGCCGTTTGCACGCTGCTTTCAGCCTCAGACACGGATCCTTTCTTGCTGGCCGCAGGAGCCCCTTTCTTGCCGTTTAACCAGCCTCCCTGATCGACATCAGCTAACCAGCGTTTAAATTCGTAGCGCTCGAACATAATTTTAAGATTGGCGTCGTCGGGTTCGCTTACCGTCAGATCGGCGCAGGTGACATCAAGCGCAACGTCGGTTTTGATGGTCGCCAGTTTATACGAGAGATAGGCGACCTCTTTGTTGTCCGCCAGTTTTGCCCCCATGGTTTTGGCACCACGGAAACTCAGGGTCGCAATCTTGTCGATGTCACCGTACAGCGCATCCAGCCCGCCAATGCCCTGCAGCAAAGCCTGCGCGGTCTTCTCGCCTACGCCGGGTACGCCAGGAATGTTATCCGAGGAGTCGCCCATCAGCGCCAGGAAATCGATGATCAACTCCGGCGGCACGCCGTATTTGGTGACTACTTCGTCAGGACCAAGAATCGAGTTGTTCATGGTGTTAATCAGCGTCACAGCAGGCGTCACCAGCTGCGCCATGTCTTTGTCACCGGTGCTTATCAATACCGAATGCCCGGCTTTCTCTGCCTCGAGCGCCAGCGTGCCGATCACATCGTCGGCCTCTACGCCCGGAACAACCAGCAACGGCAGCCCCATCGACTTGACCATCTGATGCAGCGGCTCAATCTGCGCGCGCAGATCGTCCGGCATCGGAGGACGATGGGATTTATATTCGGTAAACAGCTCATCGCGGAAGGTCTTGCCTTTGGCATCAAATACCACCGCGACGTGGCTTGGCTGATACTGCAACAGCAGGCTGCGCAGCATGTTCAGTACACCGTACATCGCGCCAGTAGGCTCCCCGCCCGCGTTGGTCAGCGGTGGAAACGCATGGTAAGCGCGGTAAAGGTAAGAGGATCCGTCGACCAGGATCAGGGGGTTTTCAGCTATCTGGGCCATAACTCATCTTTATTCGTGGCATGTCATCCCCTAAGCATGCCATAGCTGAGGGTAAAGTCGAACCTTGAAAGGGAATTTGATGTTGATCCTGCGCGCTTTCTCGCAGGATCGTTCCTGTGGATAAGTTTGTGAATAGTTTTACGACAGGGGCATAGATTTCAGTTGCATATAGCAGAACAGATCGATATACGATGTTTAATCATAACGTTATGGAAGTGTTCAGGGCAATTTATCTGTCATGATAGTTTAATGATCATTGTGGATATAAATAGAGTGCCTGCCGGCTATTTAGGATTTCTTGGCATTTTTAAAGTCATTAATGAAGATAAAAAATTTATTCAGCTCAATTAAAATGTTGAATAACACACAGATTAAAAAGCAGGCAAAAGTGGGGGGTTATTAGTGAGGCATCAGCGTTTAATCAGAATTTAAGTCAAACTAAAAAAAACGCCAGCTTATTGCCAGCGTTTCATTTATCGAAAAATTCGAGTCTTATTTCTGGGTCGTCAGGAAATTAACGACGTCAGAGAATTGTTTAACGTAGGCATCCATAGAGCTGGTATCAAGCCCGTCATTTTTAACCTGATATTTACCGTTAACGTAAACGGATGGCACGCCCTGCAGCCCAAAGTCAGCGGCGGCCTTCTCTTCTTGAACAACTAACGATTTAACCACGAAGCTATTCATTGCAGCATCGTAGTCTTGCCCGCTAACGCCGGCTTTAATAAATACGTCACGAATATCTGCTTCAGTTTTTACTGTCTGAGATTTCTGAACAGCATCAAACATCAGTGGGCTAATTTTATCTTCAATACCCAGCGCCATGGCAACGGCCCAGGCCTGAGTCAGCTGTTTGCCCAACGGCCCCAGGAACTCAACGTGATACTTCACGTATTTCACGCCCTGCGGCAGATTTTTACGCACGTTGTCGGACACGTGCCAGACGCGTTCAAACTCGTAGCAGTGCGGGCAGTAGAAAGAGAAAAACTCTACAACCTGCGGTTCATTTGCCAGCGGCTTGTCTAATGTCGTGTACTGGGTGCCGTCAGAGAATTGGGCAGCAGAAGCGCTGAACGCCAACACCATGCCAAACACGGCTAACATTATCTTTCTGGCAGAAAAAAGGTTCTTCATAACTCATCCATCTCCGTTTAAATAAATATATAAAGCTAATTGTGTTTCTCAGTACATTGGCATCAGTTGCAAAGGAGGTGCCCGTAATTTATTAATTTGCTCTTTAAATGCCGCAGCCTGTCCCAGCCAAAAATCTTCATCCTTCATCCAGGGGAAGCTGTTAGGGAATGCGGGATCCTGCCAGCGGCGCGTTACCCAGGCCAGGTAATAGACCATACGCATAGCGCGCAAAGGCTCAATAAGCGCCAGTTCACGGCTGTCAAAATCCGCAAACTCACCATAGGCCTCGAGTAAAATATCTAATTGAATACGTTGCTCGGAACGATCGCCGTGCAATAGCATCCATAAATCCTGCACCGCAGGGCCATTACGCGCATCGTCTAAATCGACAAATATAGGACCATCACGCCAGAGAATATTTCCCGGATGACAATCACCGTGTAAACGACGCGGCTGCCAATCGTGATGCCAATATTGTTTAATAGTGGCGATTAAATCATCCAGAACGGAAATAAAGGCGCTACGTTGCTTAGCCGGAATTAACTCGCTGCTGGCCAATACGGCTCTGGGTTCGGTAAGGTATTCTTCTAGATCAATGGTAGGACGATGAGTAAACAGGTTTTCACTGCCAACCTGATGGATCCTGCCAAGAAATCGCCCAACCCATTCCAGCTGATCCAGATTATCTATTTCGTACTGCCTGCCGCCCACGCTGGGGAATACGGTAAACATGTATCCCTGATGATGATGCAGGGTGTTGCCCATAATAGAAACCGGGGCCACGGCGGGGATTTCAGCAGCGGAGAGATCGAAGGAAAAACGATGTTCTTCCTCTATTTGTGCCGCACTCCAACGCTCCGGGCGATAAAACTTAACCACGTAACGGTGGCGGTTTTCATCGAGGAATTGATAAACCCGGTTCTCATAGCTATTGAGCGCGGTTAACCCTGACTCAGCAATCAAGCCAACACTTTCCAGCGCATCGAGGATAAGGTCTGGAGACAGTGCCTGAAAATTAAAAGCAGAATTATTCATAACTTCATTCAGATTGGCCAGAAAGCAAAACGATAGTCTGAAATAGTATCATCAATTTTTAGGCTAACGCATGAAGTTCACACAAGTTTACATCAATCCTTAGTGATACCTTAGGGACAGGAACGAGGTAAAAAGTCGCGAGATCCGCGACAGCTTCGGGTAGATCTTGGTATCCGAACTGCCGTGGTAGGGCGATGACCTTCACTGTTGAATAAAGCCAGGTATTAAAGGACAAAGAATATGATTGCGGATGCAATAACGGGTGTCATTTTGGCCGGTGGGCGCTCATCAAGAATGGGGCAGGATAAAGGCTTGGTCGAGGTCGAGGGGATCCCCTTGTTTATGCATATCGCCAAACGCCTGGCGCCACAGGTTAGCGCAATCTTGATCAGCAGCAATCAGAACCGGCAACGCTATGGCGAACATTATCCGGTGATAGGTGACGTTATTCCTGAGTTTGCCGGCCCTTTATCCGGAATGCTGGCCGCGCTGCTGGCCAGTGAAACGGAGTGGATTGCCTGCGTTCCCTGTGACGTTCCGGCTTTTCCTGATGATTTGGTTGAGCGCCTGTGGCAAACCAAAGATAAAGCACCGGCGGTCTACGCGACCGACGCTGAGCGCGCACATCCGGCCCTGTGCCTGCTGAATAAAAGCCTGATACCGAGCCTCACACAATATCTTGAGCAGGGAGAGCGCAGGGTGATGCTTTTTCTTGCCCAGTGCGGGGCACGCAAGGCCACGTTTGCCAATGCCGCGGATTTTGCCAACCTAAATACGCCAGAGGACGTGGCCAACTGGCAGCGTTGTTTAAGGATATCGCCATGACTCCCCCACTATTAGGCATCGTTGCTCACAGCGGCAGTGGAAAAACCACCTTGCTCAAGCAGCTCATTCCCTATCTGCGCGAACGGCAGATCGGTGTCGGATTAATTAAACATAGCCATCATTCAGTGGACGTTGATACTCCCGGAAAAGACAGCTATGAGCTTAGAAAAGCAGGCGCTAATCAGACGATGGTCGCGAGCAATAATCGCTGGGCGTTAATGACCGAAACGCCGCAGGCGAAGGAGCTAGACCTTCACTATTTAGCCAGCCGATTTGATGATTCAACGCTGGATCTGATCCTGGTTGAGGGCTTTAAACACGAAAAAATTGCTAAAATTGCCTTATTTCGTCATGCCAGCGGCAGGGAAATCGACGCGATAATCGACGATTTTGTTATTGCTGTGGCGACTGATATGCCGCTTAAATGGCCAATACCGCAGCTAGATCTCAATAATATTGCCCAAATAGGCGATTTCATCGTTAATTGGCTGAGCGATCGGTCATCAATCCAGGCAGAATTAGGCTAGACTTCGCAACTTTCAGCGATCTGAGACAACAAAAAAGGCCCCGGTCGTCAGACGGGGGCCTTCTTGGTATTTATTTTGACCGGGACTTTACGGTGTGGTTACTAAACCCCAGACAGCAAAAAACCTCAGCCTTTCGACTGAGGTTTCGTACTTATTCTTTACCCATAAAGAGGGATGCCTGGCAGTTTATATACGACTTCGTCGTACACCCTGCGGGCCGTTGCAAGCAACATGCTAAAAGCTGCGCTTTTAGTCCTACTCTCTTACTCGACTACCGACGTGCCGGTTATGAGTAAACAAAAAAAGCCCAGTCTTTCGACTGAGCTTTCTCTGTTTATTTAATGCCTGGCAGTTCCCTACTCTCGCATGGGGAGACCCCACACTACCATCGGCGCTACGGCGTTTCACTTCTGAGTTCGGCATGGGGTCAGGTGGGACCACCGCGCTACTGCCGCCAGGCAAATTCTGTTTTATTCCAACCGCTTTCCCCATTGTCAGGGACAGCCATCAGAACCAATCTTTGAACAAGCTGATACTTTCGAAACGTAAGTCTTGTGTCTCTCTAAAACACCTTCGGTGTTGTAAGGTTAAGCCTCTCGGGTCATTAGTACTGGTTAGCTCAATGCATCGCTGCACTTACACACCCAGCCTATCAACGTCTTAGTCTTAAACGTCCCTTCAGGGGACTCGAAGTCCCAGGGAAGACTCATCTCGAGGCAAGTTTCGCGCTTAGATGCTTTCAGCGCTTATCTTTTCCGCATTTAGCTACCGGGCAATGCCATTGGCATGACAACCCGAACACCAGTGATGCGTCCACTCCGGTCCTCTCGTACTAGGAGCAGCCCCTCTCAATCTTCCAACGCCCACGGCAGATAGGGACCGAACTGTCTCACGACGTTCTAAACCCAGCTCGCGTACCACTTTAAACGGCGAACAGCCGTACCCTTGGGACCTACTTCAGCCCCAGGATGTGATGAGCCGACATCGAGGTGCCAAACACCGCCGTCGATATGAACTCTTGGGCGGTATCAGCCTGTTATCCCCGGAGTACCTTTTATCCGTTGAGCGATGGCCCTTCCATTCAGAACCACCGGATCACTATGACCTACTTTCGTACCTGCTCGAGCCGTCACTCTCGCAGTCAAGCTAGCTTATGCCATTGCACTAACCTCACGATGTCCGACCGTGATTAGCTAACCTTCGTGCTCCTCCGTTACTCTTTAGGAGGAGACCGCCCCAGTCAAACTACCCACCAGACACTGTCCTCACCCCAGATTATGGGGCCGAGTTAGAACATCAAACATTAAAGGGTGGTATTTCAAGGTTGGCTCCACGCAGACTGGCGTCCACGCTTCAAAGCCTCCCACCTATCCTACACATCAAGGCTCAATGTTCAGTGTCAAGCTATAGTAAAGGTTCACGGGGTCTTTCCGTCTTGCCGCGGGTACACTGCATCTTCACAGCGAGTTCAATTTCACTGAGTCTCGGGTGGAGACAGCCTGGCCATCATTACGCCATTCGTGCAGGTCGGAACTTACCCGACAAGGAATTTCGCTACCTTAGGACCGTTATAGTTACGGCCGCCGTTTACCGGGGCTTCGATCAAGAGCTTCTCCTTGCGGATAACCCCATCAATTAACCTTCCGGCACCGGGCAGGCGTCACACCGTATACGTCCACTTTCGTGTTTGCACAGTGCTGTGTTTTTATTAAACAGTTGCAGCCAGCTGGTATCTTCGACTGTCTTCGGCTCGGGAAGCAAGTTCCTCCACCTAGCGACAGCGTGCCTTCTCCCGAAGTTACGGCACCATTTTGCCTAGTTCCTTCACCCGAGTTCTCTCAAGCGCCTGAGTATTCTCTACCTGACCACCTGTGTCGGTTTGGGGTACGATTTAATGTTACCTGATGCTTAGAGGCTTTTCCTGGAAGTGCGGCATCAACTACTTCACCACCGTAGTGGCTCGTCATCACGCCTCAGGGTTAGTGCGCAACCGGATTTACCAAGTCACACCCCCTACACGCTTAAACCGGGACAACCGTCGCCCGGCTAGCCTAGCCCTCTCCGTCCCCCCTTCGCAGTAACACCAAGTACAGGAATATTAACCTGTTTCCCATCGACTACGCTTTTCAGCCTCGCCTTAGGGGTCGACTCACCCTGCCCCGATTAACGTTGGACAGGAACCCTTGGTCTTCCGGCGTGCGGGTTTTTCACCCGCATTATCGTTACTTATGTCAGCATTCGCACTTCTGATACCTCCAGCAAACCTCACAGTTCACCTTCAACGGCTTACAGAACGCTCCCCTACCCAACAACGCCTAAGCGTCGCTGCCGCAGCTTCGGTGCATGGTTTAGCCCCGTTACATCTTCCGCGCAGGCCGACTCGACCAGTGAGCTATTACGCTTTCTTTAAATGATGGCTGCTTCTAAGCCAACATCCTGGCTGTCTATGCCTTCCCACATCGTTTCCCACTTAACCATGACTTTGGGACCTTAGCTGGCGGTCTGGGTTGTTTCCCTCTTCACGACGGACGTTAGCACCCGCCGTGTGTCTCCCGTGATAACATTCTTCGGTATTCGGAGTTTGCATCGAGTTGGTAAGCCGGGATGGCCCCCTAGTCGAAACAGTGCTCTACCCCCGAAGATGAGTTCACGAGGCGCTACCTAAATAGCTTTCGGGGAGAACCAGCTATCTCCCGGTTTGATTGGCCTTTCACCCCCAGCCACAAGTCATCCGCTAATTTTTCAACATTAGTCGGTTCGGTCCTCCAGTTAGTGTTACCCAACCTTCAACCTGCCCATGGCTAGATCACCGGGTTTCGGGTCTATACCTTGCAACTTGACGCCCAGTTAAGACTCGGTTTCCCTACGGCTCCCCTATACGGTTAACCTTGCTACAAAATATAAGTCGCTGACCCATTATACAAAAGGTACGCAGTCACCCAACAAAGTAGGCTCCCACTGCTTGTACGTACACGGTTTCAGGTTCTATTTCACTCCCCTCGCCGGGGTTCTTTTCGCCTTTCCCTCACGGTACTGGTTCACTATCGGTCAGTCAGGAGTATTTAGCCTTGGAGGATGGTCCCCCCATATTCAGACAGGATGTCACGTGTCCCGCCCTACTCATCGAACTCACAGCCTGTGCATTTTTGTGTACGGGACTATCACCCTGTACCGTGCGACCTTCCAGACGCTTCCACTAACACACAAACTGATTCAGGTTCTGGGCTGTTCCCCGTTCGCTCGCCGCTACTAGGGGAATCTCGGTTGATTTCTTTTCCTCGGGGTACTTAGATGTTTCAGTTCCCCCGGTTCGCCTCGCATGGCTATGTATTCACCATGCGATAATGTGACGTATCACATTGGGTTTCCCCATTCGGGTATCGTCGGGTATAACGGTTCATATCACCTTACCGACGCTTTTCGCAGATTAGCACGCCCTTCATCGCCTCTGACTGCCTAGGCATCCACCGTGTACGCTTAGTCGCTTAACCTCACAACCCGAAGGTGTCTTGTAAACTCATAAAGAGTGACGCCGTTCGTGCTGCGATTATTTGAGAGACTCTAATACAGGTGCGCATAACTCAATACTTCTACGGAGAGTTATGTTCAGCTGTATCATTTCAATTTTTCAGCTTGTTCCAGATTGTTAAAGAGCAATATCGTAAACACGACTCGTTAAAGTCATCTTTACGATAGTTTCTGACCCGCTAAGGTACAGAGTGATAATGTCTTTCACACATTATCGGATTGGCGTCCCCAAGGGGATTCGAACCCCTGTTACAGCCGTGAAAGGGCAGTGTCCTAGGCCTCTAGACGATGGGGACACGAAGTTCCGATTAAATTTTCATTTAACCGTATCGCATCAGCGTAAGGTTGCCCTTACCGCATCAACAGGTAGCGCTTTGCTCGTTTACATCTATCAGACAATCTGTGTGGACACTGCACAATGCGTATCTTTAGGTAAGGAGGTGATCCAACCGCAGGTTCCCCTACGGTTACCTTGTTACGACTTCACCCCAGTCATGAATCACAAAGTGGTAAGCGCCCTCCCGAAGGTTAAGCTACCTACTTCTTTTGCAACCCACTCCCATGGTGTGACGGGCGGTGTGTACAAGGCCCGGGAACGTATTCACCGTAGCATTCTGATCTACGATTACTAGCGATTCCGACTTCATGGAGTCGAGTTGCAGACTCCAATCCGGACTACGACATACTTTGTGAGGTCCGCTTGCTCTCGCGAGTTCGCTTCTCTTTGTATATGCCATTGTAGCACGTGTGTAGCCCTACTCGTAAGGGCCATGATGACTTGACGTCATCCCCACCTTCCTCCGGTTTATCACCGGCAGTCTCCTTTGAGTTCCCGACATTACTCGCTGGCAACAAAGGATAAGGGTTGCGCTCGTTGCGGGACTTAACCCAACATTTCACAACACGAGCTGACGACAGCCATGCAGCACCTGTCTCAGAGTTCCCGAAGGCACTAAGCTATCTCTAGCGAATTCTCTGGATGTCAAGAGTAGGTAAGGTTCTTCGCGTTGCATCGAATTAAACCACATGCTCCACCGCTTGTGCGGGCCCCCGTCAATTCATTTGAGTTTTAACCTTGCGGCCGTACTCCCCAGGCGGTCGACTTAACGCGTTAGCTCCGGAAGCCACGCCTCAAGGGCACAACCTCCAAGTCGACATCGTTTACAGCGTGGACTACCAGGGTATCTAATCCTGTTTGCTCCCCACGCTTTCGCACCTGAGCGTCAGTCTTTGTCCAGGGGGCCGCCTTCGCCACCGGTATTCCTCCAGATCTCTACGCATTTCACCGCTACACCTGGAATTCTACCCCCCTCTACAAGACTCTAGCTTGCCAGTTTCAAATGCAGTTCCCAAGTTAAGCTCGGGGATTTCACATCTGACTTAACAAACCGCCTGCGTGCGCTTTACGCCCAGTAATTCCGATTAACGCTTGCACCCTCCGTATTACCGCGGCTGCTGGCACGGAGTTAGCCGGTGCTTCTTCTGCGAGTAACGTCAATGCTCAGTGCTATTAACACTGAACCCTTCCTCCTCGCTGAAAGTGCTTTACAACCCTAAGGCCTTCTTCACACACGCGGCATGGCTGCATCAGGCTTGCGCCCATTGTGCAATATTCCCCACTGCTGCCTCCCGTAGGAGTCTGGACCGTGTCTCAGTTCCAGTGTGGCTGGTCATCCTCTCAGACCAGCTAGGGATCGTCGCCTAGGTGAGCCATTACCTCACCTACTAGCTAATCCCATCTGGGCACATCCGATGGCGTGAGGCCCGAAGGTCCCCCACTTTGGTCTTGCGACATCATGCGGTATTAGCTACCGTTTCCAGTAGTTATCCCCCTCCATCAGGCAGTTTCCCAGACATTACTCACCCGTCCGCCACTCGTCACCCAAGAGCAAGCTCTCTGTGCTACCGTTCGACTTGCATGTGTTAGGCCTGCCGCCAGCGTTCAATCTGAGCCATGATCAAACTCTTCAATTAAAGTTCGATTTGCTACAACAAGTGCAGCGATGCTCAGAGTTTCTTCTGTAATAATTCACTAAATGAATTACTGCTTGGTCACTCTAAGACTTGATATTTTTTTGCCACCGAGATGGCTGATATCGTCTTGTGAGTGCCCACACAGATTGTCTGATAAATTGTTAAAGAGCAGTGAGTTGCGTGCTTTCGCTTGCTAACTCGAGGTGGCGTATTCTACGCTTTCCTCTTTTGATGTCAACCACTTATTTCGCGGTCATCATCATTTTTAATTCTTTCCGACTCGTTCACACCGCGTTGCTGCTGCGTTGTTCCCTGTCGATGGAGCGGCATTATAGGGAGTTTCTGAGGAGCCGCAACCCTTTATTTAAAAAAACTTTCTAACCGTCTCTTTTTTCTACAAATACGCCATCAACGCACAATAAAACACCGCTTTTAGCCATAATCCCCCCCTTTACTGCGCTTTTAGTGGGGTAAACTGGAATGAATCACGAGAACTTTTAGCTTAGAGGATGCTTATAATGTCACTCAATGCCCAACAACAGGCTGCTCAACGCAACCTTTCTTACGTATTAGCAGAGAATATTGCCCAGCGGGTGCTGTCCGGTGAGTATGCAGAGGGAAGTATCCTGCCGGGTGAGATTGAACTGGGCACTTTATTTGGCGTAAGTCGAACGGCGGTACGTGAAGCGGTTAAGACCTTAACCGCAAAAGGCATGCTGTTACCCCGCCCACGAATTGGTACTCGTGTGATGCCGCAAAGTAACTGGAACTTTCTCGACCAGGAATTGCTGACCTGGTGGATGACCCGCGAGAACTTTGATCAGGTCATGGCGCATTTCGTTTTGTTGCGTAAGGCGCTGGAACCGCAGGCCTGTTCGCTAGCCGCGGTTGAGGCAACCCCGCAGCAGAAACAGCAACTCTCCCTCTATATGTCGGAAATGCGTGAGCTGCACGAAAACTTCGACCGTGAACGTTGGATTAACGTCGATGCCCAATTCCATCAGCTTATCTATGAGGCGGGGAAGAATCCTTTTCTAACTTCTTTCGCTAATTTGTTTAGTTCGGTTTATCAAAGCTACTTCCGGGCCATCACCGACAATAAAGTGATCAAGCTCGAACACCACCAACGTATTGTCGATGCGATTGTGCTGGGTGATGCTAACGCGGCGCTGGAAGCCTGCGTGACCCTGCTGCGCGACCCGGCGTAAAATACGCTTCTATATAGAAGCGTAATGATAGAAGTGTATATAGAGGCATATAGAGAAGAGGAGCTAGCTTTTTCGACCCACTGACGCGCGAACCACCAGCTCCGGTGTTAATACCAGCACCTGCGCTTCGGCTTCGGGGTCCTTCAGGCGATGCAGCAGGGTATCAATTGCCAGCTCGCCCAATTCGTCTTTCGGTTGGTGAATGGTCGTTAACGGCGGCGTCATGTACTGCGCCAGTTGAATATCATCGTAACCCATCACCGCCACGTCCTGTGGTACGCGCAAACCGCGCTGATACAGTGCCTGATAAACGCCCACCGCCATCGCATCGTTTCCGGCAAACACCGCATCGGGAGGCTGAGGCAGCGCCAACAGTTTTTCCATTGCCGTCAGACCGCCCGCAAACTCGAAATCACCGGTAACCTCAAAATCGGCCCGCAGAGCGAGACCCGCTTCACTAATTGCCTGCCGATAGCCGTCGAGCCGCTGCTGCGAGGTGGTCTTATCCAGCGGGCCAGTGATACAGGCAATATGCCGATACCCCTGCGCTATCAGGTAGTCAGTTGCCATCTTGCCGCCGATAAAGGCGTTCTCCTGAATAATGTCATTCACACCGGCAAACGGCGCCCAGTCCATCATCACCACCGGCACCGTCTGATAGCGGCTCAGCGTATCCTGCGACGGGCGGTGATTTTCAGTAAACATCACGATCAGCCCGTCGACCCGCTTTTGCATCAGCGTTTCGAGACAGCGATTCATCCGTTCTTCGTCGCCGTCGGTATTACATAAGATCAGGCTATAGCCGCGTTCGTAGCAGCTGCGCTCAACGCCTTGCACCACCTCAGAGTAAAAAGGGTTACTGCTGGAGGTGATTAGCATACCGATGGTGCGGGTCTGGTTGAGCTTAAGACTGCGGGCCAGCGCCGAGGGCGCATAGTTAAGTTGGCCAATGGCGGCGTTAACTTTTTCGCGGATAGTCTCACTCACGAAGCGATTATTGTTAATCACGTGGGAAACCGTCGAGGTGGAGACGCCCGCAATACGGGCGACATCTTTCATGGTGGCCAACTAGGACTCCTGACGCGCGAGAAAATCGTCGATCTCTCTGCGCCACGGCACAGAAGACTGCGCACCGGCACGCGTCACCGCAATCGCCGCCGCCGCGTGGGCAAAGCGCACCGACTGGTCCATTGACCTGCCTTCCAACAGGGCCGTCACCAGCGCGCCGTTAAAGGTATCACCGGCGGCAATAGTGTCTACGGCGTTAACCTTAAAGCCTGACACGCTGCGACCTTCTCCCTGCTGACTCAGCCACACGCCTTTGCTGCCCAGCGTAATGATCACCGTAGCGATGCCTTTAGCATGTAAAACGCCTGCCGCACGCGCGGCGTCCTCGGCAGTAGTCACTTTCACGCCGGTCAGTTTTTCGGCCTCGGTCTCGTTCGGGGTGATCATATCCACCAGCGATAACAGCTCATCGGGCAGTTCACAGGCCGGGGCGGGATTCAAAATAACCGCAGTATTGTGGTCATGGGCGATCCGCGCGGCGGCAATTACTGACTCCAACGGTGATTCAAGCTGCATCAATAAAGCAGAGGCATCGACGATATGCTGCTGATAACGTTGCAGGTACTCTGGAGTCAGAGATTTATTTGCTCCAGCATCAATGCCAATGACGTTTTCACCTTCGGCATTAACGAAAATCAGTGCAACACCAGTGGTGGTATCTTTAATTGCTTCGATCGGGCGGGTATCAATGTTGTCGCTGGCCAGCTGATTGCGAACCTGCTCGCCGATTTCGTCACTTCCTACACAGGCAATAAATGAAATATCGGCACCGCTTCTCCCTGCTGCAACTGCCTGATTAGCCCCTTTACCGCCGAAGGCGACATTATACTGTGAGCCGATCACCGTTTCGCCCGGTTGAGGAAACTGCCTGACATTGAGCACGTGGTCAGCGTTAATGCTGCCCAGAACCACCAGCTTACCTTTATCCATTGCCATTATTCCTGCATTTGAAGCGCCACCCGCGAAGGTGGCGCGATATTGATTAAGGCTGGGTCACCAGATTCAGCGCGACCGGGTTAATCGGCGGCACGGCCTGACCTTTCAACACTTTATCTGCGGTCTCAACGCCAATGATACCAATTTGATCGGGACGTTGAGCCACGGTAGCGCCCAGTTTGCCACCTTTAACCGCTTTCAGGCCGTCTTCGGTGCCGTCGAAGCCCACCACCAGCACGCCGGTTTTACCCGCAGTCTGCAGGGCACGCAGCGCGCCAAGCGCCATTTCATCATTTTGTGCAAACACCGCCTGCACGTCTGGATGGGCGGTGAGCAGATTCTGCATCACATTCAGCCCTTTAGTACGGTCGAAGTCCGCCGGTTGGCTCGCCAGCACGTTAAAGTGATGTGCATCCACCGCCTGTTTAAAACCGGCACCGCGTTCGCGAGCTACCGACGTCCCTGCGATACCCTCCAGCTCAATCACCTTGGCATTATCACCCAATTTCTTGGCAATGTAGTCACCGGCCATTTTACCCCCGACTTTATTGTCAGAGGCGACGTGGCTGATCACCTGGCCTTTCGACGCCTGGCGGTCCAGGGTAATCACCGGAATTTTAGCCTGGTTAGCCATTGCGACCGCATTGCCTACCGCATCTGAGTCCGTAGGGTTGATAAGCAGTATTTTAGTACCGCGCACGGTCAGGTCCTGCACGTTAGCCAGCTCTTTAGCCGGGTTATTTTGCGAGTCCAGCACTACCAGGTTATAGCCCAGCTTGTCAGCCTCCTGCTGCGCGCCCTCTTTCATCGAAACAAAGAACGGGTTGTTAAGCGTCGATACCACCAGCGCAATGGTGTCTTTGGCCAGTACGTTAGCGCTGAATGAGGCGGTCAACGCCGCAGCAGAAACCCATAATGCTACTTTCTTCATAGACATCGTCATATTAATCATTCCTGTAGGGGAGGTTATTTATTGCTTTTGTTATCGACCAGGACGGCCAGCAGAATCACCACTGCTTTTACAATCATCTGGAAATAAGAGGAGACGCCTAATAGATTCAGGCCGTTATTCAGGAAGCCAAGGATTAGCGCACCGATCAGCGTACCGATGATCCGTCCTTTACCGCCGGACAGGCTGGTACCGCCCAGGACAACCGCGGCGATAGCGTCCAGCTCATAGCCGGTACCGGCGGTAGGCTGGGCCGATGAAAGACGGGCGACTTCAATGATCCCCGCCAGCGCGGCCATCAGACCACACAGCGAATAGACGATGATTTTGACTTTATCGACGCTAATACCTGAAAGACGGGTGGCGGCCTCGTTGCCGCCTAGCGCATAGATATAGCGACCGAGTCGGGTGTGATGCAGCATGTACCAGGCGGCGATAAACACCAACGCCATCAGCCACACCGGCGTGGGTACGCCCAGCGGACGACCGATGCCAATCCAGCCAAAGGCATCGGCCACGTCGTTGAAACCGGTGCTGATTGGGCTACCGTTGGTGTAAACCATGGTCACCCCGCGCAGTAGCAGCATCATTACCAGCGTAGCGATAAACGCCTGCACCTTGCCCTTTGCCACGATGGCGCCGGTGATCCCGCCCACCGCCGCGCCCAAGGCGAGAGAGGCCACCACCGCCAGAGAAGCGCTGGACTCGTGACCGACCACCGACGCCGCGACCGCACCGGTCAGCGCCAGCAGCGAACCTACCGACAGGTCAATGCCCGAGGTCAGGATCACCAGCGTCATGCCGACCGCCATAATGGCGTTCACCGAGGTCTGCTGCAGAATGTTAAACAGGTTATTGACAGTAAAGAAGTTTGGGCTCATTGAGGAGACCACCGCAATCAGCACCAACAGCGCAATCAGCGACTTCTGCTCTAACAACCACTGTTTACTGATGCCACGTTTTTTATTGGCCGGTAAGATTTGAGAACTCATCGTTGTGACTCCTGCTTGACGCCGTATTGTTTACCCACGGCGGCAGCCATTAATGCTTCCTGCGTCGCCTGTTCGATAGGAAATTCTGCGCTTAAGCGGCCATCGTGCATCACCAGAATACGGTCACTCATGCCAATCACTTCCGGCATTTCCGAGGAGACAAGAATGATGCTCAGCCCTTCGCGCTTGAATTGGTTAATTAACTGGTAGATCTCTTTTTTGGCGCCGACATCGACACCGCGCGTCGGCTCATCGAGGATCAGCACCTTCGGACGCGTCATCAATCCGCGGGCAATAGCGACCTTTTGCTGATTCCCACCGGAGAGCAGGCCAATCGGCTGCATCATTGACGGCGTTTTGATATTAAACAGCCGAATAAAATCGCTCACCGTTTGCTGCTCTTCGCCATGTTTCAACCCACCGCCGAGGCGAGAGAAATAGCGCAACGCGGTTAGTGACATGTTTTCTTTAACCGACATCCCCAACACCAAGCCGTCGCGTTTGCGGTCTTCGGAGATGTAAACGATGCCATTGGCCAGTCCGTCCTGCGGCGTGCGCGGATTGATCGCCTTGCCATCGAGTGAAAGCGATCCACCGGTTTTCTTACGTGCGCCATAAAGGATCTTCATCAGTTCCGTACGTCCGGCACCCATCAGTCCGGAAACGCCGAGGATCTCGCCGCCGTAGAGTTTGAAGCTGACGTTGTTAACCCCCGGTCCGGAGACATCGTCCACCGACAGGCGCAGCGGTCCGCGATCGTGATTGATGCGCGGATACTGTTCTTCAAGGCGGCGTCCCACCATCATTTCGATCAGGGTATCCTCCTGCAGTTCGCTGACCGGACGTTCGGCAATAAATTGCCCATCGCGAAACACCGTGACGTCGTCGCAAATCTCAAAGATTTCCTTCAGGCGATGCGAGATATACACCACGCCGCAACCGGCGGCCTTCAGCTCGTTGATGACGCTAAACAAGGAGGCGGTTTCGGTATCGGTCAGCGCATCAGTGGGTTCATCCATGATGATCACCTGCGATTCAAAGCTCAGCACCTTGGCTATCTCCACCATCTGCTGATCGCCAATCGACAGTTCACCCACCAGCCGGTGACTGCTGTAACGCAAATTAAGCCGCGACAGCAGCTTGTCGGCCTCGGCATACATTTTTTTCCACTGAATGCGCCCAAAACCGTTAACAAACTCACGGCCGAGGAAGATGTTCTCGGCAATGGTTAATTCGGGGATCAGATTGAGCTCCTGGTGAATAATGCCGATCCCGGCGGCCTGCGAATCTCTGGGACCGTTAAAAGTGGCTTCTTTACCGAGAAAATGCAGCGAGCCGGCATCTTTTTGATAGATGCCGGTCAGCACTTTCATCATGGTTGACTTGCCCGCGCCGTTTTCTCCCACCAGCGCCATGACTTTTCCCGGATACACGCTCAGCGCGGCACCCGACAGCGCTTTCACGCCGGGAAAGGCTTTATCGATCCCTGAGAGTTGCATTAAAGGTTGCATAAGGGCCTCAGAAGGTGACGCCAGCGCAGAGAATAATGTTGGCGTAGGCCGAACATTCGCCACTGCGGATAACGGCACGCGTTGTTTGCGTCTGTAGTTTGAAAGCCTGGTGGCTAACATATTCCAACGTGATGGGCTTTCCCTGCCGCTGCTCAAGCTGTTTCAACTGACCGATCAGCGTTTCATGCAGCTCGGTATTATGCAGCCTGATTTCTTCTGCCAGAACGGCATGCTCGACCTGCATCTCGTCGGTAACGACTGAAAACACCTGTAAAAAACTCGGTATGCCGTGGGTCAGCGCCAGGTCGATACGCTGCGTGCTGGCCGGGATCGGCAAACCGGCATCGGCAATAACGAGACGATCGGTATGACCCAAACAGGCAATCACCCGTGAGACGTCGGCATTTAACAATTTGGCTTTCTTCATTATCGGCTCCTGCGAAACGTTTCGCTGCGGTTGATTCTAGGAAATTGGCGGCCGCTGGCAACGAGTAGAAGGTGGATTTGTGATCGCTGTCGAAACGTTTCGATGACTAATAAAGAACCGATAAACACTTAAGTGGAATAACCTCAAAAGGCAGAGGAGAAAGGCAACGAGAGGTGGCTAGAGGGGGGAACAGTTCGGGAGACCAGAAACAACAACGCCGCAGGTTCTCACCCGCGGCGTTCAAATATTGACACCGGTTAGCTTATATCTCGACCTGGGTGCCGAGCTCGATCACCCGGTTAGGCGGGATCTCAAACTGGTCAGGCGCGCGCAGGGCATTGCGGCTCAGCGCGATAAACAGCTTGCCGCGGAAATACAGGTACCACGGACGCTTAGTCAGGATCAGCGACTCATGCGACATGAAGAACGAGGTTTCCATCATCCGGCATGACAGGCCTTCGAGACCGCAGCGGTGGAAAACTTCCTCCACGTTTGGCGTCTCTTTAAAGCCATAGCTGGCCACCACGCGCCAGAACGTCGGCGACATCTGCTCGATAGTGACACGACGAACGTTATGTACAAACGGCGCATCTTCGGTTCTCAGCGTCAGCAGCACCACGCGCTCATGCAACACTTTGTTGTGCTTGAGGTTGTGCAACAGTGCAAACGGGATCACGTTGATAGCACGAGACATGTAGACCGCAGTCCCCGGTACGCGAACCGGCGGCGATTTCTCTAACGAGGCAATCATCGCCTCAAGGGAGTTCCCGTGCTCGTGCATGCGGCGCATGAGGCGGAAACGCTCGCTCTTCCAGGTGGTCATCACGATAAACATCATCAGTGCCAGCACCAGCGGCAGCCAACCACCGGAGAGGATCTTGGTGGCGTTGGCGGCAAACAGCGGCACGTCGATAAACAGCAGCACCGCGGCCAGCACCGCCACGATAAAGCCTTTCCAGTGCCAGTTTTTGTAAGCCACCGTACAGGACAGGATGGTGGTTAACACCATAGTGCCGGTAACCGCAATACCGTAGGCCGCAGCCAGGTTACTTGAATGCTCGAAGCCGAGGATAACCAGCACTACCGCGAAATACAGCAGCCAGTTAATCACCGGCACGTAAATCTGCCCCGCTTCCATTTCCGAGGTATGGATGATGCGCATGGGTGGCAGGTAGCCGAGACGAACCGCCTGGCGAGTCAGTGAGAACACGCCGGAGATCACCGCCTGAGAGGCAATAATCGTTGCTAAGGTCGCCAACACCAGCATCGGTATCAGTGCCCAGTCAGGGGCAAGCAGGAAGAACGGGTTTTTAATCGCCTCTGGGTTTTTCAACAACAGAGCGCCCTGACCAAAGTAGTTCAGGATCAGCGAAGGCAGCACGATGCTGAACCACGCCAGGCGAATAGGCATTTTACCAAAGTGGCCCATATCTGCATAAAGCGCCTCTACCCCGGTAATCGACAGTACTACTGCGCCGAGTGCCAGGAAGGCAAAGCCTTTGTGCTGGATAAAGAAGTCGAACGCCCACATCGGATTAATAGCGCGCAGCACTTCAGGATTACCAATAATACTGTTTAGCCCTAATACCGCCAGTACCAAAAACCACACCAGCATCACCGGAGCAAACAGCTTGCCCACCAGCCCGGTACCGTGTTTTTGTATAAAGAACAATAAGGTAAGGACTAGTATTGACAGGGGGACGATATAGGAATCAAGGTTTGGCGCAGCAATCTCAAGGCCTTCCATTGCCGAAAGCACCGACATCGCGGGGGTAATAACCACCTCGCCATAAAAGAAGCTGCCGCCTATCAGGCCGAGTATCACCAGTATCGCGGTGGCTTTCGCCGAA
Organism: uncultured Gammaproteobacteria bacterium; assembly: GCA_963742005.1. GTDB lineage: Bacteria > Pseudomonadota > Gammaproteobacteria > Enterobacterales > Enterobacteriaceae > Rouxiella. The sequence goes on from CAVUKG010000003.1 coordinate 279,932, forward strand.
GTATTCCTGCCGGCCAGCGACATCAGAGTCAGTATCCCACCCTCGCCCGCGTTGTCTGCGCGTAACACAAAGGACAGGTACTTGGCCGATACCACGATGACCAACAGCCAGAAAATCAGGGAGAGGAAACCGTAGACGACGCTAGGTTCGACGTTAAATCCGTAGTGGCCCGAAAAGCACTCTCGTAATGTATAGAGAGGACTGGTACCGATGTCACCGTAAACCACGCCGATAGCGGCCAAGGTTACAGCCGGGAGTGACCGTTTATGTTCTGTGCTCATAATGGGTTTCTTTTATGCTTTGTCATTTAAATGACTTGAGTATTTGGCTAAAAAATATTTGCCCAAAATCCGTAAGCTATGTGGGTTAGCAGTTCCTTTAAGCCCACGAAAAGGCGCACAGTATGCACGAATAAATAAGATTGCCTACCCTTTAATACAAAGACAAGCAAACAATTCATCCGAATGGATCACATTTTTGTGAATAGAAAGATTCTTGAAATCAACAAGCTATATCGCCAAGAAAAATCATGGTTTATTATTGGCTTGCAGTCCACTATTCGGCAACGTTAGTCACTATTTGGGGCAGTTTAAAACATATTATGGCGCAATCACCTCTTTTGGCAGAACGAATCACCCGCCTGGCGAATGCGCTGGAAAACGGCCTCTATGAGCGTCAGGAGGCGATACGACTTTGCCTGCTGGCCGCGCTGTGCGGAGAAAGCGTATTCTTGCTGGGTCCGCCGGGGATCGCCAAGAGCCTGATCGCCCGACGTCTGAAATACGCCTTCCGCGATGCTCGCGCCTTTGAGTATCTGATGACCCGCTTTTCCACGCCGGAAGAGGTATTTGGTCCACTTTCCATTCAGGCACTCAAAGACCAGGGCCGCTATCAGCGCCTGACCCAGGGTTATCTCCCCGAAGCCGAGATCGTATTTCTCGATGAAATCTGGAAAGCCGGTCCGGCAATCCTTAATACGCTGCTCACGGCCATCAACGAACGACGCTTTCGTAATGGCGACAGCGAGGCGGCCATTCCCATGCGCCTGCTGGTCAGCGCTTCGAATGAGCTGCCCGAGGCCGATGGCGGTCTGGAAGCGCTCTATGACCGCATGCTAATCCGCCTGTGGCTCGACCGGGTGCAGGACAAACAAAACTTCCGCCTGTTGCTCACCAGCCGTCATTCGGAGAACACCCATCCGGTGGCCGACAATCTCAGCATCACCGATGATGAGTATCAACAATGGCAGCATGAGATTGAGAAAGTCAATCTGACCGAACACGGCTTCGAGCTGATTTTCCAGCTGCGTCAGCGCCTTGCTGCGCTTGAAAATGCCCCTTACGTTTCTGACCGTCGCTGGAAGAAAGCCCTGAGATTACTGCAGGCCTGTGCGTTTTTCAGCGGCCGGCAATCGGTCTCGCCGGTTGACCTGGTATTGCTTAAAGACTGCCTGTGGCATGACATGAGCTCTTATCATTTGTTACAAACGCAGATAGAACAAAGCATTACTGAACAGGCCTATCAGCAGCAGACCCTGAGTTTAAAGATCCAGCAGCTCAACCAGCAGTGGAACCAGTATCAGCAACAGCAGAGCACCCGCCAGGCGCTGAAAGTCACAAAAAAATCAGGCATGTTCAGCCGCCGGCCGCAGTATCAGCTTCCCGATTCACTGTCCTCCTCCAGCCTGACGCTATTATTGCAGCAGCCGCTGCATCTGCACGATATTCAGGTGACCCACGTGCTGGTGGAGCGCGAACCAATGGCCGACTGGTTAACCAAGGGTGGGCAGCTCAAGGGCAAACTTAACGGTATCGGTTTTGCGCAGGTGATTGAGGTTGAGGTCGATGACAAACTCCAGCTGGTAATTTTTGACATCAGCCGTCAGCCAAGCTTCCTGACCTTACCCGGCAGTGAACACATTGCCGTACCCGAAGAGATGAAAACCGCGCTGGCAAACATTAGTGAAACCCTGACCCAGCAGCGCCAGCTGTTTAACCAGCATCATCCGTGCCTGTTCGTGCCGGTAGAGTGGACCGCCAAGATCGAGGCCAGCCTGATCCGCGTCAGTGAACAGCTGATCCAGCAACAGCAGCTGTTTGGTAAAAGCTAAAACATGTTTAGCCTCGAGACGCTGGACGTGATGCTGGCAATAAAAGAAGCCGAGCTGATCGACGAGCTGATCGTCACGCTGCTGGCCGCGCCGCAGTTGCAGGCCTTCTTTGAGAAATTCCCCAAGCTGAGGCGCGCTCTGACCAAAGACGTGCCCGAGTGGCGTTTCAGGCTAAAACAGCGCATCCACGACACGCCGGTACCTAACGAATTGGCAAAAGAGTTCTACCTTTACCAACACTGCCAGCAAAGCAGCATTTCCGCATTCACCAGCGAACTGGAATATACCGTCGAGCAGCTGAGCCAGCTTAACTCGCCGTTTGCAACCGAGGCCCGATCGCTGCGTGAGAACATGTCCACGGCCGGCAAATCTGCGATCACTGACAGCTTCCACGGCCTGTTCATGCAGCGCTGGCGGCTGAACATCACCTTCCAGACCGTGACGCTGCATCATCAGCTGTTAGAGCATGAACAAGAGCAGCTGCAAAACGAGTTGGAACAGCGGCTCGAGCTCAGCGGCGAACTCTCTCCTTTATTAGCAGAGAACGATGCCGCGGCCGGTCGGCTCTGGGATATGACCAAAGGGAAACGTCAGCGCGGTGACTATCAGTCGCTGATCCGCTACGGTACCTTTCTGCAACAGCAGCCCGAATTACAGCATCTGGCCGAACAGCTGGGCCGCAGCCAGACGGCAAAGGCCAATCCGCACGAGGAGGCCAGCCTGGAACCGCACCGTTTGCTGGTCAGAGAGCCTGCCACGGTGCCGGAAGAGGTTAACGGCATTCACCAGAGCGACGATATCCTGCGCCTGCTGCCGACCGAACTGGCCACGCTGGGCATTCCAGAGCTGGAAGTGGAGTTTTATCGACGGCTGCTGGAAAAACGTCTGATGACCTATCAGCTTCAGGGCGACGTCTGGCGTGAAAAAGTGGTGATGCGGCCGGTGGTTTATCAGCAGCAGGAACCCCAGCCGCGCGGGCCATTTGTGGTTTGCGTCGATACCTCAGGTTCAATGGGCGGCTTTAACGAGCAGTGTTCAAAAGCCTTTTGCCTGGCGCTGCTGCGCATTGCGCTGGCGGATAATCGACGCTGCTACATTATGTTATTTGCCAGCGAAGTGATCCATTATGAACTGACCTCAGCCAGCGGTCTCGAGCAGGCGATGCGTTTTCTGGGGCAGCATTTTCGCGGCGGCACCGATCTCTCTGCCTGTCTGACCGCCACGCTCGACAAGCTGGCTACGCCCGAATGGCAGGATGCCGACGCGGTGATTATCTCCGACTTTATTGCCCAGCGCTTGCCCGACGAGGTGCAAAAGCGGGTCAGGCAACAGCAGGCGCAGCATCACCACCGTTTTCACGCGCTGGCCATGTCGCAGTACGGTAAGCCCGCGATTATGCGTATCTTCGATCATATCTGGCGTTTCGATACAGGAATGAAAAGCCGTGTACAACGACGATGGAAACGTCACTAATGAGAAGCTAACTAATGTCTGATAACTATCAAATTGACGATCTGGATCGCGGCATTCTGAACGCATTAATGGACAACGCCCGCGTCGCCTATGCCGAATTGGCCAAGTCTTTTAACGTCAGCCCCGGGACGATCCACGTCAGAGTCGAGAAAATGAAACAGGCGGGGATCATCACCGGGACTCGGGTTAACGTCGATCCCAAGCGCCTCGGCTATGACGTTTGCTGCTTTATCGGCATCATTCTCAAGAGCGCCAAAGACTATCCCTCAGCCCTCAGACGCCTGGAAAGCCTGGAGGAAGTGGTTGAAGCCTATTACACCACCGGCCATTACAGCATCTTCATCAAAGTGATGTGTCGATCGATTGATGCTCTGCAACAGGTACTTATCAACAAGATCCAGACCATTGACGAGATCCAGTCTACAGAAACCCTAATCTCCTTACAGAACCCCATCATGCGTACGATCCAACCCTGAGTAATAAATTTTAATACCTTATTATCCACAGGTAGATCCCAGCTGATTCACAGCGTACAATAGCCATTCTTTTTTGGGTAAGAGCCTTATGTCTGACATCACCCTGATCAGTGGCAGTACGCTTGGCAGCGCCGAATATGTCGCTGAACATGTAGAAGAGAAGCTTAAAGAAGCCGGTTTTTCTACCGAGCTTTTCCACGGCCCCGAACTGTATGAACTCCCAACCAGCGGTATTTGGCTGGTGGTGTGCTCTACACACGGTGCCGGCGATCTCCCTGACAATATTCAGCCTCTGCTTGAACAGATCGACGATCAGCAACCGGATCTCTCCGATGTACGCTTCGGCGCACTGGGTTTAGGCAGCAGTGAATACGACACATTTTGTGGCGCGATCCGCACTTTGGATCAAAAACTGACGGCTTTGGGCGCTAAAAGAATCGGCGATCGGCTTGAGATCGACGTGACGCAACACGAAATTCCTGAAGATCCGTCCGAGGTTTGGGTACTAAATTGGATTAATTTGCTCAGATAAGTGTAAATTTTACCCGATCAGATGTGGATAACTAGGCTTTAAAGCGGTGTAAAACCGGTAGTTATCCCTCTAACAACCCTTGCTCGCTTTTGGTGTTGTGGATAAGTAGCCATTTAGATCCCAGCTTATACGCAATAGGATCACCGATCACTAACAGCATTTGATCCTCTATAGCATATTGATCTCACTAGACAATAATGACTTATACACAGAGGATCGCGATCCTAATAAGAGTTAGTAGTAAGAGATCTTTAAATAAAAAGATCTTCTTTTAATTAGTGACGATCCCCAGGGGCTTGTGGAAGCTCCAAACTCGCGTAGAATCCGCTTTCCCAACGCAATACGATCGTTCGTTGAACTTCGAGGTGCAGTACCATGTTTTATCCGGATCAATTTGACGTCATCATCATCGGTGGCGGCCATGCAGGCACTGAAGCGGCCATGGCTTCAGCCAGAATGGGACGTCAAACCCTGTTGTTAACCCATAATATCGACACGCTGGGACAGATGTCGTGTAACCCTGCTATTGGCGGGATCGGGAAAGGACATCTGGTTAAAGAAGTGGACGCACTCGGCGGTTTAATGGCCACCGCGATCGATCACGCCGGCATCCAGTTTAGGATACTAAACGCCAGCAAAGGACCCGCCGTACGAGCCACTCGCGCTCAGGCAGACCGGGTACTTTACCGCCAGGCCGTGCGTACCGCGTTGGAAAACCAGCCAAATCTGATGATCTTCCAGCAGCCAGTCGAAGACCTGATCGTCGAAAACGATCGCGTGGTCGGTGCAGTCACTCAGATGGGCCTTAAATTCCGTGCCAAAGCGGTAGTGTTGACCGTAGGAACCTTCCTCGACGGTAAGATCCACATCGGTCTCGAAAACTACAGCGGTGGCCGTGCGGGAGATCCTCCTGCCATTTCGCTGTCACAGCGCCTGCGTGAACTGCCTCTGCGCGTGAATCGCCTGAAAACCGGGACTCCGCCGCGTATCGACGCGCGCACCATCGATTTCAGCGTGCTTGATACCCAGCACGGCGACGACGTTGCGCCGGTATTCTCATTTATGGGAAATGCCTCACAGCACCCGCGTCAGATACCTTGCTATATCACGCACACCAACGAAAAAACCCATGACGTGATCCGTAATAACCTGGATCGCAGCCCGATGTATGCCGGGATCATCGAAGGGATCGGCCCACGCTACTGCCCATCGATCGAAGACAAAGTCATGCGTTTTGCGGATCGCAACGCGCATCAGATCTTCCTTGAACCGGAAGGCTTGACCAGCAACGAAGTTTATCCTAACGGCATCTCCACCAGCCTGCCATTCGACGTACAAATGCAGATCGTCCGTTCGATGCAGGGGATGGAAAACGCGGTGATCGTTCGTCCTGGCTACGCCATCGAATACGATTTCTTCGATCCTCGTGATTTAAAACCGACCCTGGAAAGCAAATTTATTCAGGGCCTGTTCTTTGCCGGACAAATCAACGGCACCACCGGTTACGAAGAAGCCGCGGCTCAGGGACTGCTTGCCGGCCTCAATGCCGCACGTAGCGCCACCGAGCAGGAAGGCTGGGCACCGCGTCGCGACCAGGCTTATCTGGGCGTGTTGGTAGACGACCTGTGCACGCTGGGAACCAAAGAACCGTACCGCATGTTTACCTCACGCGCCGAATACCGCCTGATGCTGCGTGAAGACAACGCCGATCTGCGCCTGACCGAAAAAGGCCGCGAGCTGGGCCTGGTTGACGATGCCCGCTGGGCGCGTTTCAGCGAGAAGCTGGAGATGATCGAGCTGGAACGTCAGCGCCTGCGTGGAATCTGGGTTAACCCGAACCACGCTCAGGTTGCCGAAATCAACGCCAGGCTGTCCGCGCCGCTGTCGAAAGAAGCCAGCGCGGAAGAGCTGCTGCGCCGCCCGGAGATGACCTACGACCTGCTGACCCGCCTCGAGGCCTTCGCGCCCGCCGTGGCGGATGCCCAGGCCGCAGAGCAGGTCGAGATCCAGGTGAAGTACGAGGGTTACATCGCTCGTCAGCAGGAAGAAATTGAAAAACAGCAGCGTAATGAAAACACGCTGCTGCCGGAAACGTTGGACTACAAGCAGGTCAACGGCCTGTCGAACGAAGTGATCGCCAAGCTGAACGATCACCGCCCAACGTCAATTGGACAAGCAACTCGCATTTCGGGGATTACCCCGGCTGCCATATCAATACTTTTAGTCTGGCTGAAAAAACAGGGCCTGCTGCGTCGCAGCGCCTAATCGGCAACGCCACCGACGTTTTCTGACAGGAAGCGTCGGTGGCGGCAGATGGTCTCAAGGATAACCCATGCAAAAGAAATTGGACTCGCTGCTTGCTGCGGCAGGAATAGCGCTACCCGATCAACAAAAACACCAGCTAATTGGCTATGTTGAGTTGCTGCATAAATGGAATAAAACCTACAACCTTACGTCGGTGCGTGACCCTATGCAGATGCTGGTTCGCCACATTCTCGACAGCATCGTGGTTAACCCGCACCTGCAGGGCAGTCGCTTTATCGACGTAGGCACCGGTCCAGGACTGCCTGGCATCCCGCTGGCCATTGTGCGTCCCGATGCGCATTTCACCCTGTTGGACAGCCTGGGCAAGCGCGTACGCTTCCTGCGCCAGGTTCAGCATGAGCTGGGACTGAAAAATATCGAGCCGGTGCAGAGCAGGGTAGAGGAGTTTATTCCCGAGCCAGCTTTCGACGGCGTCATCAGCCGTGCGTTTGCTTCGCTGCAGGACATGCTCACCTGGTGTCATCATTTGCCGGTGAAAGGGCAGGGCCGTTTTTATGCGTTGAAGGGATTAAGCCCGGACGACGAATTAGCCTCGTTGCCTGAAGGCGTCAAGCTGCAAGAAATTATCAAGCTGCGGGTGCCTGAATTGGAAGGCGAAAGGCATCTGGTGATTTTAACCGCTAGCTGAGTTTCTCAGGCATCAATAACGCGGCCACAAATTGGATGTTTAATAAGAGTAAAAATAAGCAAGCTAAGTAGTTTGCCTATGGGATCGCGTTTTAGCGGCTTTTTAGCCCCCGGTATCGGGTGATTGAGCTTTTAGCATTAATCCAATGCGAAATAATCACTGTTGAAATTGAATTTACGTTAAGTGGCCGATATTTTTATTGTGATCAAATTGTTGTTATTTGTTGTGCGTTTGTGAAAAAGAGGCCGAGTAATTGAATTTTGCTTTTTGATGAAAAGAAAAAACAATTAACTCAATGTTTTTTATGATGATTAATAATTATTTTTTGATCGGGATTATCCATGGCTGGCAAGCACGCGGGCGTGAAAATAGTAATTTTGTGATCACGCGCACGCATATTTGTTAGGTGATGGAATAACTCGACAGGCGATTTGTAGTTATTTAGCGCTATAGTTTCCTTACGAAAATAGCTCTAAAAAGGTCAATTTAAATAATTGTTCACCTTTTCGCTACTTATCCATTGAATTCGTTTGAGTGGCCCGTATAATTTGCACGTTTTTTGCTGCTTTACTCTTTAGGGGTAAGACAGTGTTATACGGCATTCAGCATACCTCCAGTTAGGTACGAGAGAATAAACGTCATGTCTGTGTCTTACTCCTTATACGATAAGAACGGCGGGAAAGTAGCGAGAAAGCTGTTAATACTGCAGCTATTGACGTTTGTCCTTCTCAGTGCAGCATTTGGATTTAAAAGCCTGTCATGGTCTACCTCCGCACTTATGGGAGGCGTATCAGCCTGGTTTCCTAATGCACTGTTTATGCTGTATGCGTGGCGCCAACAGGCGCAAACAACGGTCTCTGGACGAGTTGCCTGGGTCTTTGTCATTGGGGAAGCGCTGAAAGTTGTGATTACCATAACTTTGCTGGTTATTGCGCTGGGCCTGTTTAAGGCTGCATTAGCTCCTTTGGGAATGGCCTATTTATCTGTGCTAATCACGCAGATAGTAGCTCCGGCCGTAATCAATCGGTCGTAACCGTAGATAACCGTACTTAACTACTAAAGGGTAAGAGGCATCATGTCTGCATCAGGAGAAATCTCTACTCCACAAGAGTATATCGGTCACCATCTGACACAGCTTCAGGTTGGGACGGGATTCTGGTCGATTAACATCGATTCGATGTTTTTCTCCGTGGTCCTCGGGGTACTCTTTTTGGTTATTTTCCATCGAGTCGCCAAAAACGCCACCAGTGGTGTTCCCGGTAAACTGCAAACGGCTGTAGAGCTGGTTGTTGGTTTCGTCGACAGCAGCGTGCGTGACATGTATCACGGCAAAAGCAAAGTGATCGCGCCTCTCGCACTGACTGTGTTCGTCTGGGTATTTTTGATGAACTTGATGGATTTGCTGCCAATCGACTTGCTGCCATACATTGGCGAGCATGTTCTCGGTTTGCCAGCTCTGCGTGTTGTGCCTACCGCTGACGTAAACATTACGTTGTCGATGGCTCTTGGCGTGTTCATTTTGATTCTTTTCTATAGCATTAAGATGAAAGGCGTTGGTGGTTTCGTTAAGGAACTAACAATGCAACCCTTCAATCATCCGGTTTTCATTCCGATTAACCTGATTCTTGAGGGTGTCAGCCTGCTGTCCAAACCAGTTTCACTGGGTCTGCGACTGTTTGGCAATATGTATGCGGGTGAGTTGATCTTCATCCTTATTGCTGGCCTGCTCCCGTGGTGGTCACAGTGGATTCTAAGTGTGCCTTGGGCCATTTTCCACATCCTGATCATTACGCTGCAAGCCTTTATCTTCATGGTTCTGACGATTGTCTATCTGTCGATGGCATCTGAAAAACACTGATTTTTCTTTCAACAATACTGCGTTTTAACTGAAACAAATTGGAGACTGTCATGGAAAACCTGAGTATGGATCTGCTGTACATGGCTGCCGCTGTGATGATGGGCCTGGCGGCAATCGGTGCTGCGATCGGTATCGGCATCCTGGGTGGTAAATTCTTGGAAGGCGCTGCTCGTCAGCCTGACCTGATTCCTCTGCTGCGCACACAGTTCTTTATCGTTATGGGTCTGGTCGACGCCATCCCGATGATCGCTGTTGGTCTGGGTCTGTACGTGATGTTTGCTGTTGCCTAACCCAGAGTTCGCTCTGAGTTAAACGATAGACATCAACTAATTCACTTTGAAAGAGGCATTGTGCTGTGAATCTTAACGCAACAATCCTCGGCCAGGCTATCGCGTTCGTCCTGTTTGTCTGGTTCTGCATGAAGTACGTATGGCCGCCGATTATGGCTGCCATCGAAAAACGTCAGAAAGAAATTGCTGACGGTTTATCTTCCGCAGAACAAGCCAAAAAAGAGCTGGATTTAGCGCAAGCCGATGCGACCGACCAACTGATTAAAGCCAAAGCGGAAGCCCAGGTGATCATTGAGCAAGCCAACAAGCGCAGAACTCAGATCATCGAAGAAGCTAAAACTGAAGCTGAGCAGGAACGTAACAAAATCGTGACGCAAGCGAAGGCAGAGATCGACGCAGAACGTCAACGTGCTCGTGAAGAGTTACGTAAACAAGTCGGTATTTTGGCCATTGCTGGCGCCGAGAAGATCATCGAACGTTCCGTGGATGAAGCTGCTAACAGCGACATCGTTGATAAACTGGTCGCTGAACTGTAAGGAGGGAGGGGCTGATGTCACAATTTACTACGGTAGCTCGCCCCTACGCCAAAGCAGCTTTTGACTTTGCCGTTGAGCATCAAAGCTTGGATCGCTGGCAGTCAATGCTCGCGTTCACGGCTCAAGTCACACGCGATGAACACATTGCAGAGCTGCTGACCGGTGCTATGGCACCCGAAGCGCTTTCCAAAACGTTCATCGGCGTTTGTGGCGAACAACTCGACGAAGCGGGTCAAAACCTGATTAAGGTTATGGCTGACAACAAACGTTTACGCGTTCTTCCAGAAGTGCTGGAGCAGTTTCTTGAACTGCGTGCAGCACTTGAGGCGACCGTTGAAGTAGAAGTCACTTCTGCCAACGTTCTGTCTGAAGAACAGCAGGCGAAAATCGCTGCTGCGATGGAAAAACGTTTGTCTCGCAAAGTTAAGCTGAATTGCAAAATTGACAAGTCTGTTCTTGCCGGGATCGTAATCCGTGCAGGTGATATGGTGATTGATGGCAGCGTTCGCAGTCGTCTTGAACGCCTGGCAGACGTCTTGCAGTCTTAAGGGGACTGGAGCATGCAACTGAATTCCACCGAAATCAGCGAACTGATAAAGCAGCGCATTGCACAGTTCAATGTAGTGAGCGAAGCTCACAATGAAGGTACTATCGTTTCCGTCTCTGACGGGATCATCCGCGTGAACGGCCTGGCCGAAGTCATGCAAGGCGAAATGATTGCGCTGCCGGGTAACCGCTACGCTATCGCCTTAAACCTCGAGCGCGACTCTGTAGGTGCCGTAGTAATGGGCCCTTACTCAGACCTCGCCGAAGGGATGAAAGTAAAATGTACGGGTCGTATCCTTGAAGTTCCAGTTGGCCGTGGCCTGCTGGGACGTGTGGTTAACACACTGGGTGCACCTATTGATGGTAAAGGTCCGGTTGAAAACGACGGCTTCTCTCCTGTAGAAGCTATCGCACCGGGCGTTATCGATCGTCAATCCGTTGACGAACCTGTTCAGACTGGCTACAAGTCAGTTGATGCCATGATCCCAATCGGTCGTGGTCAGCGTGAACTGGTAATCGGTGACCGTCAAACCGGTAAAACTGCTCTGGCAATTGATGCGATCATCAACCAGCGCGATTCCGGTATCAAATGTATTTACGTCGCTATCGGTCAGAAAGCTTCCACCGTTTCTAACGTGGTTCGCAAACTGGAAGAGCACGGCGCACTGGCTAACACTATCGTTGTTGTTGCTACCGCATCTGAATCAGCTGCGCTGCAATACCTGGCACCTTACTCGGGTTGCGCGATGGGTGAATACTTCCGTGACCGCGGTGAAGATGCCCTGATCGTATACGATGACCTGTCTAAACAGGCTGTTGCATACCGTCAAATCTCCCTGCTGTTACGTCGTCCGCCAGGTCGTGAAGCTTACCCAGGTGACGTGTTCTACCTCCACTCCCGTTTGCTGGAGCGTGCATCTCGCGTAAGCGCTGATTACGTTGAAGCATTCACCAAGGGTGAAGTGAAAGGTAAAACCGGCTCTCTGACTGCACTGCCGATTATCGAGACGCAAGCTGGTGACGTTTCAGCGTTCGTTCCGACCAACGTAATTTCGATTACCGATGGTCAGATCTTCCTGGAATCAAGCCTGTTCAACTCCGGTATTCGTCCAGCGGTTAACCCGGGTATCTCCGTATCCCGTGTTGGTGGCGCTGCACAGACCAAGATCATGAAGAAACTGTCCGGTGGTATCCGTACCGCTCTGGCACAGTATCGTGAACTGGCTGCGTTCTCACAGTTTGCATCCGACTTGGATGAAGCGACTCGTAAACAGTTGAACCACGGTCAGAAAGTGACCGAGCTGCTGAAACAGAAACAGTACGCACCGATGTCAATCGTTGCACAGTCACTGATCCTGTTCGCTGCAGAACGTGGTTTCCTGGAAGACGTCGAGCTGTCTAAAGTGGGTAGCTTCGAAGCTGCGCTGTTGGCTTACGCTGACCGCGAGCACGCTGAGCTTATGCAACAAATCAACCAAACTGGCGCGTACGACAAGGAAATCGAGGGTAAATTCAAATCTATCCTTGAGACCTTCAAAGCAACCCAGTCCTGGTAATACTGAACCCTTCCGCTGCTGATGCAGCGGAAGGGTTAGTAATGAGGAGAAGCAGAGATGGCCGGCGGAAAAGAGATACGTAGTAAGATCGGCAGCGTGCAAAACACGCAAAAGATCACTAAAGCGATGGAAATGGTCGCCGCCTCCAAAATGCGTAAAACGCAGGAACGCATGGCGGCCAGCCGTCCTTATGCAGACACCATTCGCAAAGTGATTGGTCACCTTGCGCAGGGTAATCTGGAATACAAGCACCCATACCTGGACGAGCGTAAAATCAAGCGCGTTGGGTATTTGGTCGTGTCTACCGATCGCGGTCTTTGTGGCGGCTTGAACACTAACCTGTTCAAAAAACTGCTGACAGAGGCGAAAGGCTGGGCTGAGCAGGGCGTCGAGGTTGACTTGGCTCTGATCGGTTCTAAAGCTGCATCTTTCTTCGGTTCCGTGGGTGGCAACGTCGTTGCCCAGGTTACTGGCATGGGGGATAACCCTTCCCTGTCAGAACTGATCGGTCCGGTAGCAGTGATGCTGCAAGCCTACGACGAAGGTCGTTTAGACAAGCTGTGTATTGTTAGCAACAAATTCGTCAATACCATGTCTCAGGAACCAAGAATCGTGCAGCTGCTGCCACTTCCGCCTGCGGAAGAAAACGGCGAGTTGGCGAAAAAGTCCTGGGATTACCTGTATGAGCCAGACCCTAAAGCGCTGCTGGATGTCCTCCTGCGTCGCTATGTAGAGTCTCAGGTTTATCAGGGCGTCGTAGAAAACCTGGCCAGCGAACAGGCCGCGCGAATGGTAGCGATGAAAGCCGCCACCGATAACGGCGGCAGCCTGATCAAAGAGCTGCAGTTGGTATACAACAAAGCTCGTCAGGCCAGCATCACTCAGGAACTCACCGAGATCGTCGGGGGAGCCTCCGCGGTTTAAGCTAGGTTTACGAATTACGTAGAGGATTCAAGATGGCTACTGGAAAGATTATCCAGGTAATCGGCGCCGTGGTGGACGTCGAGTTCCCTCAGGATGCAGTACCGAAAGTGTACACTGCTCTTGAGGTAGAAAACGGTGCCTCCAAGCTGGTGCTCGAAGTTCAGCAACAGATCGGCGGTGGCGTTGTTCGCTGTATCGCAATGGGTACCTCAGACGGCCTGCGTCGCAGTCTGAAAGTGAACGACCTGCAACACCCAATCGAAGTACCAGTAGGTACGGCGACTCTGGGTCGCATCATGAACGTATTGGGTGAACCAATCGACATGAAAGGTGACATCGGCGAAGAAGAACGTCGTGGTATTCACCGTGCTGCTCCTTCTTACGAAGAGCTGGCAAACTCCCAGGAACTGCTGGAAACCGGTATCAAGGTAATGGACCTGATGTGTCCGTTCGCCAAGGGCGGTAAAGTCGGCCTGTTCGGCGGTGCTGGTGTTGGTAAAACAGTAAACATGATGGAGCTTATCCGTAACATCGCGGCTGAGCACTCAGGTTTCTCTGTATTTGCCGGCGTGGGTGAGCGTACTCGTGAGGGTAACGACTTCTACCACGAGATGACTGATTCCAACGTTATCGACAAAGTTGCACTGGTTTACGGTCAGATGAACGAGCCACCGGGCAACCGTCTGCGCGTAGCACTGACTGGCCTGACCATGGCGGAGAAATTCCGTGATGAAGGCCGTGACGTTCTGCTGTTCATCGATAACATCTACCGTTACACCTTGGCCGGTACCGAAGTGTCTGCACTTCTGGGCCGTATGCCATCTGCGGTAGGTTATCAGCCAACGCTGGCGGAAGAGATGGGTGCTCTGCAAGAGCGTATCACCTCGACCAAAGACGGTTCAATCACCTCTGTTCAGGCCGTTTACGTGCCTGCGGATGACTTGACTGACCCTTCTCCAGCCACCACCTTCGCTCACTTAGACGCGACCGTGGTACTGAGCCGTCAGATCGCCTCTCTGGGTATCTACCCAGCGGTAGATCCACTTGACTCAACCAGCCGTCAGCTTGATCCGCTGGTAGTAGGTCAAGAGCACTATGACGTGGCGCGTGGCGTGCAGTCTGTACTGCAACGTTACAAGGAGCTGAAAGATATTATCGCAATCCTGGGTATGGACGAGCTGGCTGAAGAAGACAAGCTGGTTGTATCCCGTGCGCGTAAAATCGAACGTTTCCTGTCTCAGCCATTCTTCGTTGCTGAAGTATTTACCGGCGCTCCAGGCAAATTCGTACCGCTGAAAGATACCATTCGTGGTTTCAAAGGCATTATCGAAGGCGACTACGACCACCTGCCAGAACAAGCGTTCTACATGGTTGGTCCGATCGAAGAAGCCGTGGAAAAAGCCAAAAAACTGTAATGCTCTCCCTTAGGGGATAAAGACCGTTGCAGTATTGAGAGAGGAAGGTGACATGGCTGAAAAAGCTTACCATCTGGATGTTGTCAGCGCGGAAAAGAGAATGTATTCCGGCCTGGTGCAAAAAATCCAGGTGACGGGTAGCGAAGGTGAACTGGGTATTTTCCCCGGCCACGCCCCGCTGCTCACCGCCATCAAGCCTGGCATGGTGCGCATTGTTAAAGAACACGGCGAAGAAGAGTATATTTATCTCTCCGGAGGCATCCTCGAGGTGCAACCGAACGCGACAACCGTGTTGGCTGACACTGCAATCCGTGGAGTTGACCTCGACGAAGCGCGCGCGCTTGAAGCTAAGCGTAAAGCGGAAGAACACATTAAGGGTTCTAACGGCGACGTCGACTATGCTCGGGCGTCTGCTGAACTGGCCAAAGCGCTCGCGAAACTTCGCGTGATCGAATTGACCAGGAAAGCGGGTTACTGATAGGCCATTGCCGGATCGGTAACAAAGCTCTGCCAGTTGAAAAAGCGACCTTCGGGTCGCTTTTTTTTTAACTTTAAAAAAGCCCTCTTTTCAGCATCTTCTAGATTCAAATGCGGCGCTTTCAATGAAATACTGTCTACTATTAGCGACACTTTTAGGGCGATTATTCGCGAGTCGTTTATAGAGTGTTCAACCCTTGCCCGGTGCGGCCTGTGGGTAGTTTTTATTGAAAAATATGTAGTAATCCGACCGGCTAACGGGTTACTTTTGTCAATCAAACTGGATTTGTCAGGTTGCCTATGTCTAACAGCGCTTTAAGTGTCGTGATCCTCGCCGCAGGCAAGGGCACACGCATGTACTCCAATCTTCCCAAAGTTTTGCATCCGCTGGCCGGAAAGGCGATGGTTCAGCACGTGATCGATGCCGCTACGCGCGTCGGCGCTGGCCGCGTGCATCTGGTTTACGGCCACGGGGGTGAACTGCTGCAGCAGAATCTGACCACCAGCAGCCTGAACTGGGTGCTGCAGGCCGAGCAGTTGGGTACCGGGCATGCTATGCAGCAGGCCGCGCCGCACTTTAGCGATGACGAAGACGTGTTGATGCTTTATGGCGATGTGCCGCTGATTTCCGTTGAAACGCTGCACCGGCTGCTGGCCGCCAAGCCTGAGGGCGGTATTGGCCTGCTCACCGTTAAGCTGGACGATCCTACCGGTTATGGTCGTATCGTGCGTGAACGCGGTGAGGTGGTGGGGATCATTGAGCAGAAAGACGCCTCGGCCGAACAGCTAAAGATCTGCGAAATCAATACCGGCATCTTGGTTGCCAACGGCGCTTCGCTCAAGCGCTGGCTGGGCAAGCTGTCTAACAACAATGCCCAGGGTGAATATTACATCACCGATATCATTGCTCTGGCTCATGCCGAAGGGCACAAGATTGCCACCGTCCATCCGACACGCCTGAGCGAGGTCGAGGGCGTGAACAATCGCCTGCAGCTTTCTCGCCTCGAGCGCGTTTACCAGCAGGAACAGGCCGAGCGCCTGCTGCTGGCCGGGGTAATGCTGATGGATCCGTCCCGTTTCGACCTGCGCGGTGAGCTGTCGCACGGCATTGACGTGAGCATTGACGTCAACGTGATCATCGAAGGCAAGGTGACGCTGGGCAACCGCGTGACTATCGGCGCGGGCTGCGTGCTGAAAGACTGCACCATCGGTGATGACTGTGTGATAAGCCCCTACAGCGTGTTTGAAGGCGCTATCGTGCAGGCAGACTGCACCGTCGGCCCGTTTGCTCGCCTGCGCCCCGGCGCCGAGCTGGGTCAGGCCGCGCACGTTGGCAACTTTGTCGAAATCAAGAAAGCGCGCCTCGGGGCAGGCACCAAGGCCGGACACCTCAGCTACCTTGGCGATGCGCTGATTGGCGACAACGTCAATATTGGCGCAGGCACCATCACCTGTAATTACGACGGCGTGAACAAATGGCAGACCACGATTGGCGATAACGTCTTCGTCGGCTCCGACAGCCAGCTGGTGGCCCCTGTTAACGTCGGCAACAATGTGAGCATTGCGGCCGGAACTACCGTAGTTCGCGATGTCGCCGATGGCGGATTGGTGATAAGCCGGGTAACTCAGGTGCATAAACCTGACTGGAAACACCCGTCCAAGCGATAGCGAAGGGTGATTACGGGTGCAGCATGCGGCACCCGTTTTATTCGCTGTCATTGTGTTTTGCTCTGCCCGTCAGCCTCTCACGGTCAGCGCAAAACATAATAATCCCCTTCTCTACAGGCTCGGGGAACCCGCGCGGCATGGAAACATGACCAAAGCGGCTATCAATCAGGTTAAGGCATCAAAAAAGATCTGCGAACAGATCTTCTATAGGAATAAAAACGATGTGTGGAATTGTTGGCGCAGTAGCGCAACGTGATATAGCTGAAATCCTGTTAGAGGGATTACGCCGTCTGGAATACCGCGGCTATGACTCTGCCGGTCTGGCAGTAGTGGATAACGAAGGCCACATGGGCCGTCTGCGCCGTGTAGGCAAAGTGCAGAAGCTGGCCGAAGCGCTGGAAGCTCACCCGTTGCACGGTGGCACCGGCATTGCTCACACCCGTTGGGCGACGCACGGCGAACCTTCCGAAGCCAATGCTCATCCGCACGTATCCGATTATATTGCCGTGGTGCACAACGGTATTATTGAAAACTTCGAACCGCTGCGCGTTTTGCTGATCGAACGCGGTTATCGCTTCGAGTCGCAGACCGATACCGAAGTTATCGCCCATCTGGTGCACTGGGAGCTGCTGCAGGGCGGTAGCCTGCTAGAGGCCGTGCTTCGCGTTATTCCACAGCTGCGCGGCGCCTACGGCACGGTAGTGATGGATAAACGTGACCCTTCCGTGCTGGTGGCCGCGCGTTCCGGTAGCCCGTTGGTGATTGGCCGCGGCGTGGGTGAAAACTTTATTGCCTCCGATCAGCTGGCGCTGCTGCCCGTGACTCGTCGTTTCATGTTCCTTGAAGAAGGCGACGTGGCGGAAGTTAAACGCCGTGAAGTTAACGTGTTTGATAAGACCGGTCAGCCGGTTGAGCGTGTAGAAATCGAATCTCAGGTGCAGTACGACGCCGGTGACAAGGGCGCCTACCGTCACTATATGCAGAAAGAGATCTACGAACAGCCTCAGGCGATTAAAAACACCCTGGAAGGCCGTTTTAGCCACGGAAAAATCGATCTCAGCGAGCTGGGTAGCGATGCCGACGCGATGCTGGCAAAAGTGCAGCACGTGCAAATTATTGCCTGCGGCACCTCATACCATTCTGGTATGGTGGCGCGTTACTGGTTTGAAGCGCTGGCCGGCGTGCCGTGCGACGTAGAGATCGCCTCCGAATTTCGCTATCGCAAATCTGCCGTTCGTCCTAACAGCCTGATCATTACTCTTTCTCAGTCGGGTGAAACGGCCGATACCCTGGCGGCGCTGCGCCTGTCCAAAGAGCTGGGCTATTTAGGTTCGCTTGCGGTGTGTAACGTGGCGGGATCTTCGCTGGTACGCGAGTCAGACCTGGCGCTGATGACCAAGGCCGGCACCGAGATTGGCGTAGCGTCGACCAAGGCGTTTACGACTCAGCTGACCGTGCTGCTGATGCTGGTGGCACGCGTGGGTCGTCTTAAGGGCATGAGCGAGCAGGTTGAGCATGAAATCGTTCACGGCCTGCAGGCGCTGCCGGCGCGCATCGAACAAATGCTGTCGCTGGATAAAACCATCGAAGCGCTGGCGGAAGGCTTCTCCGATAAGCATCACGCACTGTTCCTCGGTCGCGGCGATCAGTATCCGATCGCGATGGAAGGGGCGTTGAAGCTGAAAGAGATCTCCTACATTCACGCCGAGGCCTATGCCGCCGGTGAGCTGAAACATGGCCCATTAGCGCTGATCGACGCCGATATGCCGGTGATCGTGGTGGCTCCTAACAACGAACTGCTGGAAAAACTGAAATCCAATATTGAAGAAGTGCGCGCCCGCGGCGGTCAGCTGTACGTGTTCGCCGATCAGGATGCCGGTTTTACCGACAGCGATGGCATGAAGGTTATTCAACTGCCACACGTTGAAGAAATTGTTGCGCCGATCTTCTACACCGTGCCGCTACAGCTGCTGTCATACCACGTTGCGCTGATCAAGGGCACCGACGTAGACCAGCCGCGTAACCTAGCGAAATCGGTTACTGTGGAATAAATGCGCAATAACAGCGGCTGACTATCGTTCGCCGTTATTTTGCCTGCGCGATAAACCTCCTACCGCATCTGCATAGGAGGTTTTTTATTTCTTTAAAACGTAAAAGCAGCCATAAGTATTATGTTAAATAGGTTGTGGGTAACCTCTTAAAGAAGCGCTTATCTCTAACAAGCCAGAGCCTATTTAGGGTATAAAACAGGCTCGATGGCGAGCGATATTTAAGCAATAAGCGCGTCTTGCGTATTATGTTAAATAGATGGGGCGGCGATTAGGTAAACAGATCGTTGATAATTTGCTCGCTGTCACAAAACTGTCATATAACCTACATTTTACTGTCACCAAATTGTCCTATTTTGCTCCTGTGCCAAACACTTTACTAAGCTTCGACCCGAGTCGAATCAATAATTACCCCGAGTTGAGGAAGATAAAACTTCAACTTCTTGGGGTAGATAACCACCAGGAGTGGAATATGAAACTGATGCGTACAACCGTCGCCGGTATTGTGGCAGCGACTTTTTCCTTAACAGCAATGTCGGCCTTTTCAGCTACCAACCTGACCGGTGCGGGCGGTACCTTCCCTGCTCCCGTTTATGCAAAGTGGGCGGACGCCTATCAAAAAGCCACCGGCGCTCAGGTTAACTACCAGGGCATTGGTTCTTCCGGCGGCGTAAAACAGATTATTGCTAAAACCGTAGACTTCGGTGCTTCTGACGCACCTATGAGCGACGCTGACCTCGAGAAGAACGGCCTGTTCCAATTCCCTACCGTCATCGGCGGTGTCGTTCTGGCCGTTAACATCCCCGGTGTTAAATCAGGTGAGTTGACGCTGGACGGTAAAGCGCTGGGTGATATCTACCTGGGCAAAATCAAAAAATGGAACGACGCAGAGATAACCAAACTGAACCCGGGCGTGAAACTGCCTGATACCAATATCGCCGTGGTTCGTCGCGCCGATGGTTCTGGTACTTCGTTCGTGTTCACCAGCTACCTGTCTAAAGCCAACGCTGACTGGAAAGACAAGATTGGCGCTGGCACTACCGTTAACTGGCCGGTCGGTCTGGGCGGTAAAGGTAATGACGGCGTCGCCGCATTCGTGCAGCGTCTGCCGGGTTCAATCGGTTACGTGGAATACGCTTACGCTAAGCAAAATAACCTGACTTACACCAAGCTGGTTGATGCTAACGGTAAAGCCATCTCTCCTTCAGAACAGTCATTCAGCGCGGCTGCCAAAGGCGCAGACTGGACCAGGACCTTTGCTCAGGACCTGACCTTCCAGAAGGGTGATAATGCGTGGCCAATCTCTTCCACCACCTTTATCCTAGTTTACAAGCAGCAGCAAGACGCGACTAAAGGCGCCGAAGTGCTGAAGTTCTTTGACTGGGCGTATAAAAACGGTAACAAGATGACCACCGGTCTGGATTACGCATCACTGCCAGCGTCAGTGGTTTCGCAAATTGAGGCTGCCTGGAAAAGCAATATCAAAGACAGCAGCGGCAAGGCGATTTACTAAGCCTTTGGCTTAGCGTTACCGGTAATATAAAGTACCAGTCTTCTGTCTCATTCTCTCCCGGCAAACCCTTGGCGGGAGAGAAATAAATCTGCATAAGAAGAGAGTGTTATGGCTGAAAAAACGCCGTCCATCAAAGCACCTAGCAAGAACGGTGACATCATTTTCGGCGCGCTGGTTAAACTGGCTGCGCTGGTTGTGCTATTGCTGCTTGGCGGGATTATCGTTTCGCTATTCATTTCTTCCCTGCCTAGCATGGAAAAGTTTGGTTTTTCTTTCCTGTGGAATAAAACCTGGGACGTTCCCAATGAGCAGTTTGGTGCGCTGGTTCCGATTTACGGCACCATTGTTACCTCGGTCATTGCTCTATTGATCGCCGTCCCGGTTAGCTTTGGTATCTCACTGTTTCTGACCGAACTGGCGCCTAACTGGCTGAAACGTCCTCTGGGTATCGCTATCGAACTGCTGGCGGCTATCCCGAGCATCGTTTACGGCATGTGGGGCCTGTTTGTCTTCGCACCGCTGTTTGCGACCTATTTCCAGACGCCGGTTGGCGATGTGCTTTCGAATGTGCCGATTATTGGCGCGCTGTTTGCCGGTCCCGGCTTTGGTATCGGCATTCTGGCCGCTGGCGTGATCCTGGCCATCATGATCATCCCTTACATTGCCTCGGTAATGCGCGACGTGTTCGAGCAGACGCCGGTAATGATGAAAGAGTCGGCCTACGGTATTGGCTGTACCACCTGGGAAGTTATTTGGCGCATCGTTTTACCTTACACCAAGAACGGCGTCATTGGCGGCATCATGCTGGGCCTCGGACGTGCTCTGGGTGAAACCATGGCGGTGACCTTTATAATCGGCAACACCTACCAGCTCGACAGCGCATCGCTGTACATGCCGGGCAACAGTATTACCTCCGCGCTGGCTAACGAATTTGCCGAAGCGGCCTCGGGTCTGCATACCTCCGCGCTAATGGAGCTTGGCCTGATCCTGTTCGTGATTACCTTTATCGTGTTGGCGCTGTCGAAGCTGATGATCCTGCGTCTGGCCAAGAATGAGGGGCGCTAAAATGGCAATTCTTGAAATGCAAAGCAACGACGCGCTGCTTGAATCCCGTCGTAAACGCCAGGCCTGGCGCCGCCAAAAAAACCGTATCGCCCTGCTGTTATCAATGGCAACGATGGTATTTGGCCTGTTCTGGCTGGTGTGGATCCTGTTTACCACCGTGACGAAAGGCATCGACGGTATGTCGCTGGCGCTGTTTACCCAAAACACGCCACCGCCGAACACCGCGGGGGGCGGTTTAGCGAACGCCATTGCCGGCAGTGGGCTGTTAATACTCTGGTCAACGGTTATCGGCACCCCGCTGGGTATTCTTGCCGGCGTGTATCTGGCGGAGTACGGGCGTAAATCCTGGTTGGCCGAGGTGATTCGTTTTATCAACGACATCCTTTTGTCGGCGCCTTCTATCGTGGTTGGCCTGTTTGTTTACAGCGTGGTGGTGGCTAAGATGGGCCACTTCTCCGGCTGGGCGGGCATTTTCGCGCTGGCGCTGTTGCAGGTGCCGATCGTTATCCGTACCACCGAGAACATGCTCAAACTGGTGCCCGACAGCCTGCGTGAAGCGGCTTACGCGCTGGGAACGCCAAAGTGGAAGATGATTTCAGCCATTACGCTCAAGGCTTCGGTATCCGGGATTATTACCGGCGTGCTGCTGGCTATCGCGCGTATTGCCGGTGAAACCGCGCCGCTGCTGTTTACTTCGCTCTCCAATCAGTTCTGGAGCACCGATTTAATGCAGCCTATCGCCAACCTTCCGGTCACTATATTTAAATTCGCCATGAGCCCGTTTGCGGAATGGCAGGGGTTAGCCTGGGCCGGTGTCCTGCTGATTACGGTCTGCGTACTGCTGCTGAACATCATTGCTCGCGTGATCTTCGCCCAGAAAAAGCAGTGATTACAAAATTTTGATTAAAGAGAGATGTCTGAATGAGTCGAATGACCGATGCATCCAACAGTAAAATCCAGGTCCGCGATTTGAATTTCTATTACGGCAAATTCCATGCGTTGAAAAACATCTCCCTGGATATTGCCAAGAATGAAGTAACCGCGTTTATCGGCCCGTCCGGCTGTGGTAAATCAACGCTGCTACGCACGCTGAACAAGATGTACCAGCTTTACCCAGACCAGAGAGCCGAGGGCGAGATCCTCCTCGACGGTGAAAATATTCTGGTTGATAAGCAGGATATCGCCCTGCTGCGCGCGAAGGTAGGTATGGTTTTCCAGAAACCGACACCGTTCCCGATGTCGATTTATGACAACATCGCTTTCGGCGTGCGGTTGTTTGAAAAGCTGTCGCGTACCGACATGGACGAGCGCGTGCAGTGGGCCTTAACCAAGGCGGCGCTGTGGAATGAGTCTAAAGACAAGCTGCATCAGAGCGGTTACAGCCTGTCAGGCGGCCAGCAGCAGCGTTTGTGTATCGCACGCGGCATCGCTATTCGCCCGGATGTGCTACTGCTCGATGAACCCTGCTCGGCGCTGGACCCTATCTCTACCGGGCGTATCGAAGAGCTGATTACCGAGTTGAAGTCTGACTATACGGTGGTGATCGTGACCCACAACATGCAGCAGGCGGCGCGCTGCTCGGACCGTACCGCGTTTATGTATCTCGGCGAACTGATCGAATACAGCGATACCGACTCATTGTTCACCTCACCTGCCCAGAAGCAGACCGAGGACTACATTACTGGCCGCTACGGTTGATGCCTTTTTGGGTAGAGAGGAAATAAGATGGACAATCTGAATCTCAATAAACATATTTCAGCCCAGTTCAACGCCGAACTTGAACACATCCGTACTCAGGTTTTGGCGATGGGTGGCCTGGTTGAACAGCAGCTTACCGATGCCATCACCGCGATGCATAATCAGGATGCGGAGCTGGCAGAGCGCGTTATCAAGGGCGATGACAAGGTCAATATGATGGAAGTGGCGATCGATGAGGCCTGTGTGCGCATCATCGCTAAACGCCAGCCCACCGCCAGCGATCTGCGCATGGTGATGGCGATCATCAAGACCATTTCCGAGCTGGAGCGTATCGGCGACGTGGCGGATAAAATCTGCCGCACCGCGCTGGAGAAGTTCTCCCATCTGCACCAGCCGCTGCTGGTCAGCCTGGAATCGTTAGGTCGCCACACGGTGCAGATGCTGCATGACGTGCTGGATGCCTTTGCGCGGATGGATCTCGACGAAGCGATCCGCGTCTATCGTGAAGACAAAAAGGTCGATCAGGAATATGAGGGCATCGTGCGTCAGCTGATGACTTATATGATGGAAGACCCGCGCACCATTCCAAGCATTTTGACCGCGCTGTTCTGTGCCCGCTCGATTGAACGTATCGGCGACCGCTGCCAGAATATCAGCGAAATTATTTTCTACTTCGTCAAGGGGCAGGATTTCCGTCACGTGGGGGGCGATGCGCTAGAAAAGCTGCTGGTGGAAGGTAAAAGCCTTAAAGAGAAAAAAGCCGACTAGTTGCTACGCTTTTTATAGCCGCACAGCCAAGCGCCCGATAAGTCGATTATCGGGCGTTTTTGTTTGCCTTGAACCTGGCGCTAAATCATCAAATAGCGCAGTGCGACCATCACCGCCAACTGGCGATAGTGGGCATTTTGCGAATCAAACTCATCCGGATTTTCAAACAATGCACCAAAGGTGTATTGGTTAGCGACCTGGTGAACGCAGAGGCTGCTGATCAGCCGGTGGACGTCTCGCGCCTGGGCATCTTCTTTAAACAGGTGGCCCTTTTTGCCGCGTTCGAGAATATCATCCAGCAGGGTCAGCGCAGTCTGGTTCAGTGCGCGGATGTTGGTGGATTGGCGAATGAAGCGCCCGCGCAGCATGTTCTCGGTGGAGACAATGCGAATAAATTCCGGGTGCGACACGTGAAAATCAAAACTGGCTTCTACCAGCTTAACGATGGCCTCTGCCGGCGGATAGGCCGAGAGATCCAGTTCAAGCTCGTGTCTACGCAGGCAGCGATAAACGTGCTCCAGCACCTGCATATAGAGCGCTTCTTTCGATTTATAGTGATAAACCACCATGCGTTTGGTGGTATCAGCGTTCGAGGCGATATTTTCCATCCGTGCGCCCATTAATCCGGACTCGGCGAACTCGATAAGCGCGCTGTCAAAAATGCGCTGCTTGAGGCCTATTGGATCGTTTTTTCGCCCCGTTGTCTGAGGGCTTTGGCTAGTCAGCGTCTTCTCCTTAACGGAACCGGTTTCATCTTTCAAAATAGTACTATCGCTAAATAGGGTTACAAATCAAATCTCAGTGCATTATTTGACGATATTGTAGCCTTTCTCACGCCAGATAGCGGCAAGTTGATGCATATCGGTGAAAGCAGTCACCAATGGGTGATCGATGATCGGATTATGAATGTCGGCACAGTAATAATATACCGGGATATTAGCCGCGATCCCCGCCTGCGCGCCTGCGACAGAGTCTTCTACCAGAATACACGATGAGATTGGCACCTGCATGGCGTCGGCGGCGTAGTAGAGCAGGGCCGGATCGGGTTTCCAGCGCTGCAAATCATAGCCGCTGTAAAGGCGATCGTGCATAAAGGGTAACAGGCCGGTAAGTCCCAGGGAATGCTGCATTTTCGTTACCGGACCGTTCGATACCACGCACATCGGCACGGTTATCGCTTCCAACAGCGCTTTTGCACCGTCAATAGGTTCGAGTTTTTCATCAAACAGGCGCGTCAGGTGCTGACGGAAAACGATTTCCATCTCTTCTTTCTCAGCCGTCAGCCCGTGCTGCTGTTTAATAATATCGATGATTTCGTAAATCTTAACGCCTTTGTACTTCTTGAACATCTCGTCATAGGAGACGGTAACGCCAAAATGGGCGAACATCAGGACGTAGGCCTCGCAGCACAGTCGCTCGCTGTCGACCAATGTGCCATCACAGTCAAAGAAAACGCATTGTATCTGGGGCATATTCACTCCTTTTCTGAATCTACCGCTGAGTTTATGACAGGGCGTCACGGAGTATCTTACAGAAAATGCCGCCGCCTTCCGAACACCTTCTACGGTCAACTGTGCGACTAAAGAGAATATAAGGCGCATTAAAAACCAGCACTCGGCCCTAAAATAGGCTAAAAATGGCTAAAGGTGCCATAAATCCCCGGGTAATCATCTCAATCGACACTCTATTTGAGTTAGGATAGCGGCCGAACGAATTTCCCCCTCTTTGGAACTCAATAATGAGCACACCACAAAACAACAGCGGCGCGGGTAAAGGGATGTTAGAGCGCTTGTTTAAACTGAGCCAACACGGCACCACGTTGAAAACTGAAACGGTTGCCGGTTTTACCACCTTTCTAACGATGGTATATATCGTCTTCGTTAACCCACAGATCCTGGGCGTGGCAGGCATGGACAAGCAGGCGGTGTTTGTGACTACCTGCCTGATAGCCGCATTCGGCAGTATCTTAATGGGCCTGATCGCCAACCTGCCGGTAGCGCTGGCTCCCGCGATGGGTCTTAACGCGTTCTTCGCCTTTGTGGTGGTGGGTGCGATGGGTATTTCATGGCAAACCGGGATGGGTGCTATTTTCTGGGGCGCGGTCGGCCTGTTCCTGCTGACTATTTTCCGCGTTCGTTATTGGATGATTGCTAATATCCCGTTGAGCCTGCGGATCGGTATTACCGCTGGGATCGGCCTGTTTATCGGCATGATGGGCCTGAAAAATGCCGGCATTATTGTGGCTAACCCGGATACGCTGGTCTCGATAGGTCACCTGACTTCTCACACCGTGCTGCTTGGCGTGTTGGGCTTCTTTATTATCGCGATACTGGCGGCGCGTAACATTCACGCTGCGGTGCTGATTTCTATTGTGATCACCACCCTGATTGGTTGGGCGCTGGGCGACGTGCACTACGGCGGGGTTTGGTCGATGCCGCCGAGCGTAACGTCGGTGGTGGGTCAGGTGGATATCAAAGGGGCGCTGAATATCGGGCTGGCGGGGGTTATCTTCTCATTTATGCTGGTCAATCTGTTTGACTCCTCGGGCACGCTGATTGGCGTGACCGACAAGGCCGGACTTGCCGACAGCGAAGGCAAATTCCCACAGATGAAGCAGGCGCTGCTTGTCGATAGCATCAGCTCGGTCGCCGGTTCATTTATTGGCACCTCAGCGATCAGCGCCTATATCGAAAGCTGCTCGGGCGTTTCAGTCGGTGGCCGCACCGGATTAACCGCGGTAGTGACCGGCCTGCTGTTCCTGCTGGTTATTTTCATCTCGCCTCTGGCCGGCATGGTGCCAGGCTACGCCGCAGCGGGTGCGCTGATTTACGTCGGCGTGCTGATGACCTCCAGCCTGGCGCGCGTCACCTGGGACGACCTGACCGAAGCGGTGCATGCCTTTGTGACGGCGGTGATGATGCCGTTCAGTTTCTCCATCACCGAAGGGATCGCGCTAGGCTTTATTTCTTACGTGGTGATGAAGCTGGGAAGCGGTCGCTGGAGGGAGATAAGCCCCTGCGTGCTGGTCGTCACGCTGCTGTTCGTGTTGAAGATTGTATTTCTGGATAAGTAACGTATCGCGAAGGGGCTTTCTCCCACGTTAGCTCTCCCTGCGGGAAGAGCTAACGTCTCTTCCCCCCTAAGCGGAGGGTTAATTATTTGCTCTTCCCCCTCAGGGGGAAGCTGGATGGGGGAACAGCTATCACCATTGCAGAATTATGGCTTAAAGCGGCGCGTAAAGTCAGCAAATGCGCTGAGCTGGCCGGTCAGATGATCCAGCGTGCTCTGATCAATCACCTCTCCCAGTTGCCCATCCACCTTGCTTTGGATAACTCCGCCCATAAACTCCGGCTTGTTGAGCACCATCGCATCGAGGAACACCAGGATCTGCCGCAGGTGATACTGGCAGCGTGCCCCTCCAATCGCGCCCATCGAGCTGGTCTGGATCAGTACGGGTTTTCCCGCCAACGGCTGTTCGGGAAGGCGAGAAAGCCAATCGATAGCGTTCTTCAAACCGCCCGGTACCGAATAGTTATATTCCGGCGTGACGATGATTACGCCATCAGCCTGGCGAATGTGATCGGCAATGTTTTCGACAGTGGCTGGAAAGCCGGACTCTTGCTGAACGTCGGCATCATACAGCGGAATATCGCCAATCGACGCCAGCGCCTCAATGCTCACGCCTTCGGGCGCTAACTTTGGCAGAGTACGGGCAATCATGGCGTTAAAAGAGCCCTGACGCAGGCTGCCTAACAGCGTAACAAACTTCAGTGGTTGAGTAGACATTAAGGACTCCTGATTGACTGGCTGAAATGTGCCAAGAAAGATCATTTGGCAGGCGGTAGACTGGTTAGCTTCATAAAGTGTAGTGAATCGATTTGATGCTGCGGGGAAAACGTTTGCGTACGGGTAAAGCCTTGCGGCGAGGTATATTGCCAACAGATTAGCCGTTGAATCGCTGGGGTGTGCGCGCAAGACCAGATTTCTGAACCTTCAATATCGCTCATGACATGCACATTTGGGGTAATGCTCGATCGCAGTCGGCCAGAGCTGGGGTGCAGAGTCAGGGTGTTAGCGGTGATATCGCTCTGCCCCGAAAGCTTGAGCACGCTTTGGCGGATACATTCTAGCTGTGACGCCGATTCATCGGGGTCAGACTGCATCGCGACCCAGGTTTTCTCGACCGCTGACAGGGCTGACTCGCTCGATTGATGAAGGGCCGTGCGGGCGTGCAGGATCTCCAGATCCAGTCCCACCTTACCTTCGCTGCTAAGCATGACGCCAACGGTGCTGCCAGCATACGCCAGGCTGAAATCGGGAAGCCCGCTGCCGGCAAAGCTTGGGCGCCCGCTGGGCAGCGTGACCACCTGCGGCAGCTGCGTGGTGCCGTAAAGATAAAACATCAGTTCTGCCAGCAGCGCGCGTCCGTGTAAAAATCGGGTGCAGAGCTTAGGGAGGAGGGTATTGGCGAACAGCAGCACGTCTGCAGGCAGGCGGTGAGTGTTCAGCCCGCTGTCCGTCATAACCCATTTTGCAAAGTGGCACGCCATTGTTCACTCCATGATTAATGGTTCGTACATCAATTTGATGAATGTTTATTCATAGTACGATCTCGCAGGAAATTAGCAAATGCCCCGTAAACCCTCACCCAATCGGGCGGAGATATAAGGGGAGCTAATCAGGGGTTTTCTGCGATGCGACATACGCTTTCAGTGTTTCGATTGTTGCGCCACGTGCGATAACCCCCAAGCGCTTTATCGTGTACACTCACTTTATCTTTCATTACAAGCACTCTACGTATGGGCACTGAAAATGAAAAGAGCGACTAAAGTACGCATTTATCCCGATACTGAACAAGCCGCATTCTTAAATGCGCAGTTCGGCGCGGTGCGGTTCGCGTACAATAAAGCCCTTCATATCAGCCGCCATATGTACCAGCGCCACGGCGTTTCCCTCAAGCCCTCGCGCGACATAAAGCCGTTGCTGGCCGTGGCGAAAAGGTCACGCCGCTATAGCTGGCTCAAAGAATATGACTCGCTGGCGCTACAGCAAGCGGTTATTAATCTGGACAGGGCATTTGCTAATTTCTTTAACAAGGAACTCAAAGCCGGATCCCCTACTTTCAAAAGCAAACACGGCAAGCAGTCCAGTTATCATCCCAACGGGAAGGTATTCACTGACGCTATTCAGTTGCCGAAAATCCCCCCTATCCGGGCGAACGTTCACCGTGAGATTGTCGGTAAGGTTTCCAGTATCACGATCACCCGCAACGCGGCGGGCAAATACTATGCCTCAATACTCGCCGATGATGGACAGGAAACGGCTGCAAAGCCGAGCTATATCACCCGCGTGGCGGGCTATGATTTGGGGTTGTCGCACTACCTGATCGGCCATGACGGTGCCAAAGTGGTCAACCCTCGTCATCTGGTCAACGCATACCGTCGATTGCGCCGCGATAACCAGGCGCTATCCCGTAAGACGTTGGGGAGCGCAAACCGCCGTAAGGCCCGCCTCCGGCTTGCAGCACAACACGAACGGGTCGCCAATGCCCGCGCTGACTTCCAGCACAAACTTTCCAGACGAATTATCGACGAAAACCAAGCGGTAATTGTGGAAACGCTGAAATCGGCAAACATGATGAAAAACCGTCGCCTTGCCCGCCATATCGGGGATGCGGCATGGTCTGGATTTGTGGCAAAACTGGCCTATAAAGCGGAGTCGGCAGGCGTTCACTTGGTCAAACTGGATCAGTGGTTCGCCAGCTCGAAAACGTGTCATTGTTGCGGTCACAAGATGCCAGAAATGCCGCTCAGGGTGCGCGAATGGGCGTGCCCCGGCTGTAGTGCCAATCATGACCGCGATATAAACGCCGCGATCAACATACAGCACAAAGGCATAATGGAATTAATGGCGGCGGGTCACGTCGTCAAAGCCCATCGAGGCTTGCGTAAGTCTGGCTCTGTGCCAGTAGCAGCCTAAGAAGTGGGAAGCCTCGCCGCGTGCGGCGGAGAGCAGTCACCTAATAACTTCTCATAAGATAATGAACTGACACTACTCTAAAGATGTATAAGAAAACGCTGTTTTTGGCCACAAGGGATAGGGAACCATCACCCTGGCAGATAGCGAACATCGTAAATTGATGGTGATTTTTCAATTGATAACGATGGCAAAATGTATGGGTGCAAATATTGACCAAAAATTTTGTAAAAGGATTGAAAATGAAACTAATAATAAAAATTACATTGTTTATACATTGATGCAACATAATGTAATTAATTGAGCGAGTTTTATTATGTGCATTTTTGATGATCGGAAAGTAATGGTTGTTGTTTATTTGTTGAATTATATCAAACTGACTGTTATTAAAATATCAGCACTAAATTTTTGTTAAAACAATGTAGCATGGGTGTTGACCGACTGTCTATTTTAATTGTAACTGTGCTAAATAATAATATAACCGAATCACTTCTGGGTTTTTACTTAATTCCTATCAAGTTTACCGCTAGCTCATAATTGTGTTTTTTGTTGTATCTCACTGAATTTATTATATAAAAATAAAGAATAATAATTATTTTAATGGTTTTTTAAAATTTACATCACACTCATATTATTCATTTGTACATCATTTTTTTTCTTTTTGTTACAAGTTACCCCTTTAATTAAGATGCCTTTGTATGAGCGAAAATATAGAATGAATGACAGTAAAGTTCTTATTACGAGCCGCGTCGAAACCTACGCCTGCTAGCGTTATCGACAAACAATTAGTTAACAATCATGATTTCTCCCGTTCATTCATTCATGAATGAACACCGCTATGAATATTGCATTTTTCAGTTGCTGTTTATGTAAAGCATAGCTTATTGGTTGTTGCTCGTAGTTAAGAGAAAGGCGACGGTGCTTCACCGATTTCGACTTATTATGCTCGAGCTTATTCACCACACTCCCATAACAAGCGAAACGGCGTTGTGTTGCCGTTAACTAACTCGATCACTCAAAAAAAGAAGATAGTCATGTTAAGTAACGATCTTACATCGCTGATCACGCGCATTGACTTCGCGTTAATTTCATCTATTCACATCATTTTCCCCCCGCTTACCATTGGTTTGGCTGCACTTCTGTTCTTCTCAGAGCTGATGTGGGTCAGGAAGCAAGACGAGAAGTGGTACCGCCTGTGCCGTTTTTTCGAAAAGCTGTTCATTGTTAACTTCGGTGCGGGTGTAGCAACTGGCGTTACCATGGAGATGGCCTTCGGAATTCTGTATGGCCGTTTCTCTCAGGCTGCGGGTCCCTTTTTTGGCCAGGTCCTGGGTTATGAAACTATCACTGCCTTTATGTATGAGGCTGGATTCATCGGTCTGATGATATTTGGCTGGGGCAAAATTAGCCGAGGAATGCACCTGTTCGCCACCTTTAACGTAGCACTCTCGTCTACGCTCTCGGCGATGTGGATTTTGGTTGCAAACTCCTGGATGCAAACGCCGACCGGTATTCAACTTCACAATGGCATCTTCATTGTCACCGACTGGTTAGGCGCTCTGTTAAACCCGAACGTCCGCAGCGCTTTCCCACATATGCTGTTAGCCAGCTTTGAGCTGTCGCTGTGCTTCGTGGTGGGAACATGTGCCTGGTTCGTGCTCAAACAGCGTCATGTTGAGCTGTTCCTGAAGCCGCTGAAATATGCGCTGGTTGCACTGGCTGTGGTATCTGCGGTGCAGATCTACATGGGTGATGTGTTAGGTGAAAATACCCTTGAGAACAAACCTGCTGCGCTGGCCGCAATGGAAGGTCATTACGATACCTACGATGCTCACGGCAACGTCAATAGTGCCTGGCACATACTCGGCTGGCCGAACAAAGAGGGCACGGGTCTGGCATGGTCTATCGACATTCCTCACGGTCTAAGCCTGATTGAAACCAAAACCTGGAACGGTCCGGTGAAAGGACTGAACAGTTTCCCTAAAGATGAACAACCCTCGGTAGTGCTGCCGTTCTATGCCTTCCGTGCGATGTCCGGTGCTGCTGGTGCTATTCTGGCGGTATCGCTCTGGGGAGTCTGGCTGATTGCTCGTCGTCGTATGACTGTTGAACTGGGTCCGCGCCATAAGCTGTTCCTGTTCCTTGCCGTGGTGATGGTGGTGCTGCCTTATGTGGCCATTATTGCCGGTTGGTGGACGCGTGAAATTGGTCGTCAGCCGTGGATTGTGTACGGTTTGATGCGTACTGAAGATGGTATGAGTGCCATGACCTTAGGCCTCGCGATCTTCTGGCTAGTCGGTTTCGCATTTTTCGAGACGGCAGTCGTTGCAGGCACCATTTGGTTCATGGCGAAGGTTGTGCGTAACGGACCAGACTTGACCAGCAAAATACCGGGCGAAGGACATGAACATCTGGGGCACATCGATATGCCGGCCAGCGGTCATGCCGATCACCCTGAATATATTCGTCCGGTTTGATGGGAGCATAGATATCCATGGACATGATTAACTCTTCACAACACTTTCTAATCATCGCCTGGTGGTTAGCACTAGGTATTAGCGTTATTTTATACATCGCACTCGATGGTGCGGACCTGGGCGCAGGGATTTTCTCGCTGTTTGTTCGTGACCACGAGGAACGTGGTGCGATTATGGCTGCCATGGCGGGCACCTGGGATGCGAATGAAACCTGGCTGATCGTTGCCGGGGGTATCATGTTTGGTACTTTCCCATTTGTTTACGGTTCAGCATTCAGCTATCTTATGGTGCCGATGACGCTGGTGCTATGGGGCATTATGTCCCGTGCAGTGGCGCTGGAGTTCCGCCATTTGGCGTCACCATTCTGGCAGAAATTCTCTGACGGTATCTTTGGTGTTGCCAGCCTGGCCGTGACCTTCTTCGGTGGCATGAGCGTCGGTGCAATTCTGCAAGGCTTTGGTTTGGATCACCCTACTCAGGGCGTTCCGCATTACATCGGTGGCGCGTTCAGCTTTATCACACCTTTCTCTATCTGGACCGGTGTGGCTTCTTGTGTCGCGATGACCTTGGCCGGCGTGTTGTTTGTCCGTGCGCGCTTTGAAAAAGCGGAGCCTATCCGTCAGGATGCTGCACGTTGGACCGCTGTGATTTTCTGGCTGGCCATTGCTGCGGTAGTGATCACCTGGATCTGGAGTGCCGTGCTGTTCGATTGGGCGCGAGCAAAATGGTTCGGTCCACACATGTGGGTTTGGGGGCTGTTCGGCCTGCTGGCGCTGTTCTGCATTGAGCAGGTGCGTCGTGACACGCTGAAAGATAAAGATTTTGCAGCAGTACTTTGGTTCAATGGCGCTGCGGTTATTCTTGGCTTCGGTATGTTCTTCACCATGTTCCCATGGATTGTTCCCGGTACCTGGACCATCTGGGATGGCGCGAGTCCTCAGGTTTCAATGATTACCTTCACCATGACTATGGGCGGTTTTGTGCCGGTGATGGTCATGTACAACTGGTATCAGATCTGGGTATTCCGCGGTCGTATTTCTAAATTAGTTGGTCACGGGGATCACTAACGCATTATGTCTGCTAGCTCTCCTCCTAGTGGAATAGCAGCCCGTCTGGCTGAACGGTGGCTCTCCAGCCTCCGTCAGCAGGCGGGCGGTTTATTTTCACTCTCCATCAGTATGGCGACTCTCAATGCCATACTGATGATCGTTCAGTGCTGGCTTCTTGCGCTGCTTATCGATAAGGCCGTAATCGGCGGTAAAGGTTTCGCCGAATTGATGCCTTTTCTGTGGTCATTGCCGCTGGTGATGTTGTTGCGTGCGGGAACCGATGTGCTGCGTCAGGGGTTTGCTTTTGAAGCCTCCGCGCGGATCCGCAACGGGTTGCGCGGGTTATTGCTGGATCGCATCGCGGCTCTCGGCCCAACCTGGAGTCAAAACCAACGCACTGGCAGTATTGCCAACTCGCTCGGCGAAGGCGTCGAAGCCATCGAAGCTTATTTTTCAGGTTTTCTTCCGCAAAAAATCATCATTGGTATTGTGCCGATCGCTATTTTGGTCGCGCTATTTCCTTTCGATTGGGTCTCCGGCCTGATCATGCTGATCGCCGCACCCCTGGTGCCGTTGTTTATGATTGTTGTGGGTAAGGGCGCCGAGAAAATGAGTCTTAGGCAGTGGCACAAACTTAGCCTGATGAGTGCCCACTTCTTTGACGTTATCGCCGGTCTGACCACGTTGCGTCAGACCAATGCAGCACGCCGTCAGGCAAACATTATTGCCGCTATTTCAGACAGCTATCGTCAGACCACCATGAAAGTGTTGAGACTGGCGTTCCTTTCATCATTGGTGTTGGAATTTTTCGCTACCATTAGCACCGCAATGGTAGCGGTGTATGTTGGATTCCGTCTGTTCTATGGGGATATGGGATTCCTGCCTGGCCTGTTTGCCCTGTTGCTGGCACCGGAGTTTTTCCGTCCTTTGCGCGATCTAGGCACGCATTATCATGCGCGTATGGATGCAATTGGTGCGACCGAAGGTTTTCTGGCAATCCTGAATGCTGAAGCTCCCGCGTCATCGCAGGGTGACTCCTTGCTCTTACCCACACCGCGCGAAATAAGCATCGAAGGGGTGAGTTACCAGTATGAAGAGGGGGGAGGCGTGACGGATATTTCGTTCACGTTGCGTGCTGGAGAAACGCTGGCGATTGTTGGCACCAGTGGAGCAGGTAAAACCACCCTATCACGCCTGTTATTGGGCTTCATCCAGCCTGCATCAGGACGCGTGATGATCGATGGCTGCGATCTTTCATCGCTCGACCTTGCCACATGGCAGCGGCACATCGGTTGGCTCCCGCAGCGACCGACGCTGTTTGCCGGTTCGATTGCTGAAAATATTGCTCTCTCGCGCCCTAATATCAGCCCTGAAGCGATAAAGGCTGCCGCAGAACTTGCCCAAGCTAACGGTTTTATCCAGACGCTGCCGCAAGGCTATGACTATGTCTTGGGTGAGGGTGGACAAGGATTATCCGGTGGTCAAATTCAGCGTATTGCCATGGCGCGTGCGGTATTAAACGCCCCTCCGATTGTGATGCTCGATGAACCGACCGTAGCACTGGATAGCCACACAGCACAGTGCATGATAGCGGCATTGACCGAGAAATTGCCGGACAGTGCACGATTGATTATCACTCACGATACGGAGATCGCGGCCAAGGCGGATAGAGTGATCGTGTTGGAGAAAGGCCGGGTGATTGAATCGGGCACTCCGCAGACGTTGCGTGACACAGCGGGCGTCTTTGCTGAGCTTGAGCGGCTGCAAAAAGGAGTTATCTCATGACAGATTTCTGGCATCTGCTACGCCTGTCGCGCCCCTGGCGTTTTCGCATGGCGTTGGGGATTTTGCTCTCCGTTATTGTCATTATCTCCAATGTGGCGCTGCTCGCCCTATCAGGCTGGTTTATTACCTCAATGGCGTTGGCCGGCGTGGGATCGCTGGCGCTAGAGTTCTTTACCCCCGCTGCCGCGATCCGTGGTCTTGCGGTGTTACGGACCTTTGCGCGCTATCTGGAACGCCTGGTTTCACACGATGCCACCCTGCGACTGCTTTCCGTGTTGCGTGTCTGGTTCTATACGCAGTTGGCTCCGCTGGCGCCCGCGCGATTGCAGGATTTTCGCGATGGTGATGTCCTGGGGCGTTTCCGGGCTGATATCGACAGTCTGGATAACTTTTATCTGCGGATCTTAACGCCTTCAATCGCCGGGTTGATCTCGGCCGTTATTATTCTGGCGGGCCTTTACTGGTTTTCACCTTCGGTAGCAGCGATTGACGCGGTGGTGTTGATTCTCGCCGGCATCATTGTACCTGCAACTGTGGCATCGCTGACAAAAGCCAGCGGCGACGAGATTGTGGGATTACGCTCATCAGTGCAGGCCTCATCCACTGATTTGATCCGCGGTTTGGGCGAGTTGCAGATGGTGGGGGCGGTCAGCCATCAAACCGATCATCTGCGTCAACTGTCGCAGCGATTGATTGGTGCACAGCGCAAGCAAGCCTGGATGAGTGCCAGCGGAGGATCGTTGTGTGCGTTGATGGGACAACTCGGCATGTTTGTTGCCTTCCTTGTGTTATTCACGCCCGGGCACGCCAAGGGCATCACGGTCAGTGAAATTGTGATGTTGCTGTTTACGGTGTTGGCCAGTACTGAAGCGGTGGCCGGGTTGCCTGGAGCCTTTGCGGTACTGGGCACGACGCGTGCAGCAGCGCGGCGTCTGTTCTCTATGACAGAATTGACGCCCGCAATAGTGCTACCTGAAACCAGCCCAATGCCGGAGAGTAGTGATCTGACCTTTGATGCTGTGACCATGCGTTATTCGCCCGAGGCCCCGGTGGTGTTGGATAAACTCAGCTTCAAGGTCCCCGTTGGACATTGTCTGGCTGTGCTCGGCCCGAGTGGTGCAGGTAAAACCACGATTCTGAATCTGGTACAAGGATTCTGGGACACGACGCAAGGGGACGTGTTGATAGGCGGGCGTCCGGTGAGGGAGCTGTCTGAAGATGTTTTGCGTCAGATGATCTCGGTGGTGGGCCAAAAAACCTATCTGTTTAACGCCTCCATTCGAGACAATCTGCGTCTGGTCTCGCCCGACGCGGATGATGCGGCGCTGTGGGATGCGCTGACACGCGCAGCATTAGCCGATGAGGTACGCGCTTTTCCGCACGGGCTCGATACCCTGGCGGGCGAGTTGGGTGTCCGCTTGTCAGGCGGCCAGGTACGCCGAATCGGCATTGCACGTGCCTATCTCTCGCATGCGCCGCTGGTATTATTGGACGAACCGACCGAAGGGCTGGATGCGGTCAATACAGAGTTAGTCCTCAGCTGTTTGAAAGATCTTATTAAGGGGAAAACCACGCTGTTGGTTACCCATCAGATCCAGCCACTCTCTCTCGCAGATAGCCGATTATTGCTTGATATCAACGAGTAAAACCAGGGACAGGATTGATGGGGGAAATGTGTGGGATTTGCATCAGCATTGGATGCGCTCCCCCGGTCGGAATATGAATTAACCGGGAGAGCGCGGTGAGTAAGCACTCACTTTAGAGGGGTTATTTACCGATACAGAAGCTGGAGAAGATCCGACCCAACAGGTCATCGGAGCTAAATTCTCCGGTTATCTCGCTCAGCGACTGCTGGGAAAGACGCAGTTCTTCCGCCAGCAGTTCCCCTGCCCAGGCGCCCAAAAGCTGTTCTTTGCCCTGTAACAGGTGTTGTGCCGCCTGCTCCAGCGCCTGCAAATGCCGACGTCGTGCCAGGAAACCGCCTTCCATATTTTGATTGAAGCCCATGCTCTCTTTTAAATGCTCACGCAACAGCTCAATGCCTTCACCGGTGCGAGCCGAGAGGCGAATAAGTGAGTGACCATTCACTTCGGTCTTACCCATTGTTTCGCCTGTAACATCGGCTTTATTTCGTACTACTACGATCGGCAGAGCGGCCGGCAGTCGGGCCATAAAGTCTGGCCAGATTTCCGCAGGTTCGGTCGCGCTGGTGGTAGTGCCATCGACCATAAACAGCACGGTATCCGCCTGTTCGATCTCTTTCCATGCACGTTCGATGCCAATACGTTCAACTTCGTCGCTGGCATCGCGCAGTCCGGCGGTGTCAATGATGTGCAAGGGCATGCCGTCGATGTGAATATGCTCGCGCAACACGTCGCGAGTGGTGCCTGCAATGTCGGTCACAATCGCCGCTTCACGCCCGGCTAATGCGTTTAGCAGGCTAGATTTACCGGCATTTGGGCGGCCAGCGATCACCACCTTCATGCCTTCACGCAGCAGGCTACCCTGTCGTGCCTCGGTGCGCACGGCGTCGAGGTCAGCGATCACTTGATTAAGCTGAGCCTCAATTTTTCCGTCAGACAGGAAGTCGATCTCCTCATCCGGGAAGTCGATTGCCGCTTCTACATAGATCCGCAGGTTAGTCAGCGCTTCAACCAGATGATGAATGCGGGTAGAGAAAGCGCCCTGTAAGGAGTTTACCGCCGAACGTGCCGCCTGCTCGGAGCTGGCATCAATCAGGTCGGCAATCGCCTCGGCCTGGGCCAAATCCAGCTTGTCGTTGAGGAAGGCGCGCTCGGAGAACTCTCCGGGACGGGCAATGCGCACGCCGGAAATAGCCAGAATGCGTTTAATCAGCAGGTCGAGGATAACCGGTCCGCCGTGGCCCTGCAGCTCAAGCACGTCTTCCCCGGTGAAGGAGTGAGGGCCAGGAAACCACAACGCAATCCCCTGATCCAGCGTGCTGCCATCGATATCACGAAACGGCAGGTAATCGGCATAGCGCGGCTTGGGCAGCTTACCTAATATTTCCTGCGCAATCAGGCTGGCCGCACGGCCAGAAATGCGCACAATACCGACGCCGCCGCGGCCCGGTGGCGTAGCTTGAGCAACGATAGTGTCTGAGGTATTCATAGAGTTCTCTGTTTTAAACTAAAAAAGAAGGCGGTCAATTGACCGCCTTCCTATGTACCTGTTCCAATTATACAGCGTCGTTAACTTTTACGCTTTCTTCTTGTCGCGGCTGTGTAAGCCACGTTTTTCCAGGCCGCGATAAATCAGCTGCTGCTGGAGAATGGTTACCAGGTTACTGACGATGTAGTAGCACACCAGGCCAGATGGGAACCACAGGAAGAACACGGTGAAGATAACCGGCATAAAGGTCATGATCTTCTGCTGCATCGGGTCGGTAACGGTAGTCGGCGACATCTTCTGGATGAAGAACATCGTGATACCCATCATCACCGGCAGGATGAAGTACGGGTCCTGCGCTGACAGGTCATGGATCCACAGGATGAACGGCGCGTGGCGCAGTTCGATGGAGCCAGACAGCA
The DNA here is from genome assembly GCA_963742005.1 of uncultured Gammaproteobacteria bacterium. Classification (GTDB taxonomy): domain Bacteria; phylum Pseudomonadota; class Gammaproteobacteria; order Enterobacterales; family Enterobacteriaceae; genus Rouxiella. Next base: position 318,676 of record CAVUKG010000003.1, read on the forward strand.
TGTAATACAGTGCCAGGAAGATTGGCATCTGAATAACCAGCGGTAGACAGCCACCCAGTGGGTTAACTTTTTCCGACTTGTACAGCGCCATCATCTCTTGGCTCTGGCGCTGTTTGTCATCACCGATACGCTCACGCATCGCGGCCAGTTTCGGCTGCAGCATACGCATTTTCGCCATCGACGTATATTGCGCACGGGTCAGTGGGTACATGATACCGCGCACGATAAAGGTGATGATGATAATGGAGAAGCCCCAGTTACCGATAAAGCTGTGGATGAATTTCAACAGTTTGAACAGCGGCTGAGAAATGAACCACAACCAGCCGTAGTCTACGGTCAGGTCAAGGTGAGGCGCGATAGCGGCCATCTGGTCCTGAAGTTCAGGGCCAACCCACAGAATAGAGCCAACCTGCTGTTGCGCGCCCGGCTGAACAACAAACGGTGCGCCTTTAAAGCCGATAGAAGAAATACCGTCGTTAGTCGCGGTGTAGAAAGTATTGCTGTCTTTCGCCGCAGGGATCCACGCCGTTGCGAAGTACTGCTGCAACATAGCGACCCAACCGCCCTGCGTGGTGACGTTCAGATTTTCGCTCTTATCGAAGGCGTATTTCTGGTATTTGTCATCGCTGGAGGAGTAAGCCGCACCGCGGAAGGTGTGCAGTGCAAAGCTGTGGTTACCGGTATCGCGATCTTTAGGCAGATCGGTGGTTTGCTTCAACTGACCGAACAGTGTCAGGTCCAGAGGAGCCTTGGTGGTGTTGTTAACGTTGTAATCAACGTTAACCGCGTAAGAGCCGCGTTTGATAACGAAAGTCTTGGTATAAACCGCGCCGTTCTGAGCCGTATAGGTCATCGGGATACGCAGTTCTGACTGGCCTTGCGCTAGGGTAAAGCTGTCCTGGCTGACGGTGTAAAGAGGACGTTCACCGTTGGCTGGATTGTCTGGGCCATTTTTGCCTGTCAGACCACTTTGAGCCTGATAAACGAAATTAGGAGAAGTTTCGAGCAGCTGGAATGGAGCGGTAGAGTTCAGCGCTACAGGGTATTGAGTCAACAGTGCCTTCTCAATGTCGCCACCACGGGTATTGATGGTTAATGAGAGGACGTCGGTGTTAATAGTGATCAGTTTGCCATGTCCGCTTCCAGGAACAGCCTGGTTGGCAGCATCACCGCTGGCTGTGTTCGCAGTCTGTTGCGTGGTCTGGTTGGCTGGTTGCGGAGCGTGGTCCGTTTGCCATGCCTGCCAGATCATGAAAGACACGAACAGCAGAGCGATGAGGAAAAGATTACGTTGCGAATCCATCGTTAGTGATCTCTGTTGTTGTCGGTTTTCGGCGGTACGGGGTCATCACCACCTGGGTTTAAAGGATGGCATTTTAATACGCGCTTCAGCGTCAACCAACTGCCTTTTACCATGCCAAAACGACCAATTGCCTCAATACCGTATTGAGAGCAGGTTGGTCGAAAACGACAATGAGGCCCCAACATTGGGCTGATAACTAATTGATACCCGCGTATCAAGGTTATCAGGATGCGGGAGCCTGTCGGCAGTGTCGACGCCATAATTTCTCCAACGCTTCCGTTAACGCACGGTTATCGAGATCGGCAACCCCCTTCTTCACCAGTACCACAAAATCCATTGACGGCAGCGCATGCTGATTTAAGCGGAAACTCTCGCGGGTTAGGCGTTTGATCCGATTACGTTCATGAGCGCGTTTGACATGTTTTTTTGCGACGGTGAGACCGATGCGGGGATGCCCCAGCTCGTTCAGGCGGCCAAGGATAGTAATTTGCGGCGTGCCGGCCCGTTGTGGCTGCTGGAAGACGAAAGTGAAATGACGGGGAGTTAACAAACGTAACTCCCTGGGAAAAGCTAGCTTAACCACTAAACAGGTTAGCTTTTATTACTTAGAAGCAGACAGACGGGTACGGCCTTTCGCGCGACGGCGAGCCAGAACCTGACGACCATTCTTGGTGGCCATACGAGCACGGAAACCGTGGCTACGGTTGCGCTTCAGTACGGACGGTTGGAAAGTGCGTTTCATGGCGATTTCTACCTAAACTTAAAATTAAAACTGATCAGTAAACGCGTGGGCTTTCGGTGCCGAAGCAGTCGATGCCTTTGTCGCAACATATAAAGAAGCGGGATTGTAATAATTGTACAGTCCTGAGTCAATTTACATTGATAGAAAGCGTGCCTAAATGTTTACCAAATATTCCCGTGCCCACCGATGACCATCAGGAGCACAGGTATCACACGTAGGGCTGAGGATTATACGGACTCTTACCCAAATCGCAAGGATCACCGCTCGATCCTTGAACATTTCTTGAACATTCTTATTGTGATCCCGGTTGAAAACCTGTGAATGGCGTTGGGGTAAATCTTATTTTTAGGTGCAAACTCTTGGACACACGCCTACTATTCATAGGTTCTGTTGCGGGTTAACACGCGCTTACCCACCAATCGAACCGTGCCTGTGGATAAAAAGGATCTATTCTGTGAGGAAGGGGAGGATCTCTGCCGCGGTTTGCGTTATGATCCGCCATTCCGATCGCGATCCGTCCCGGATAGCCGATCGGCTTATAGATTTTTTTAAACGAAACTTATAGCCGACAAAAAACCGTACAATTCGGTTCACACGTCGCTTTTGGTCGCTGACAGGGTGACCCTAAGACATCTCCTCAACGTTTATCTAGCAAGCCACTGCGGTTTAATCCCGTGGCGTAGCTGTAAATGTCAGAGTGAGGCGTGTGTCTAAAATCATGATTTAAAAAATATCCTGATCCTTTTTCTTTTTTGGTCTTGTTCGAGTGGAGTCCGCCGTGTCACTTTCGCTTTGGCAGCAGTGTCTTGCCAGATTGCAGGATGAGTTACCTGCCACAGAATTCAGTATGTGGATACGCCCTTTGCAGGCGGAATTGAGTGACAACACTTTGGCGCTGTACGCTCCAAATCGTTTTGTCCTCGATTGGGTACGCGACAAATACTTAAACAACATTAACGGTCTGTTGAATGATTTTTGTGGCACGGATGCGCCTCTGTTACGTTTTGAGGTTGGCAGCAAGCCAATGGTTCAACGCGTTAACGAAACCGTAGCTGCCGCCGTGAGTTCCCCGGTCGCGGCACGGTCAATTCCGCGTGCTGCCCCTTCTCGCCCCAGCTGGGACAGTTCTCCCGCCCAGCCCGAGCTGTCTTATCGCTCAAACGTTAATCCTAAGCATACCTTCGATAACTTCGTCGAGGGTAAGTCGAACCAGCTGGCGCGAGCCGCGGCTCGTCAGGTCGCGGACAACCCGGGTGGTGCCTATAACCCACTGTTTTTATATGGCGGAACCGGTCTCGGTAAAACGCACCTGCTGCATGCGGTAGGCAACGGGATTATGGCGCGCAAGGCTAACGCCAAAGTGGTTTATATGCATTCCGAGCGTTTCGTGCAGGATATGGTTAAAGCGCTGCAAAACAACGCCATTGAAGAGTTCAAACGCTACTATCGCTCGGTCGATGCCCTGCTTATCGATGACATCCAATTCTTCGCTAATAAAGAACGTTCCCAGGAAGAGTTCTTCCACACCTTTAACGCCCTGCTTGAAGGCAATCAGCAGATCATTCTGACCTCCGACCGTTATCCCAAAGAGATTAACGGCGTTGAAGACCGCCTGAAGTCGCGTTTTGGTTGGGGGCTGACCGTGGCCATCGAACCGCCAGAGCTGGAAACCCGCGTGGCGATCCTGATGAAAAAGGCCGACGAGAACGATATCCGCCTGCCGGGCGAAGTGGCGTTCTTTATTGCCAAACGTCTGCGTTCCAACGTGCGCGAGCTTGAAGGCGCACTGAACCGCGTTATCGCCAATGCCAACTTTACCGGGCGTGCTATCACCATCGACTTCGTTCGTGAAGCGCTGCGCGATTTGCTTGCCCTGCAAGAAAAACTGGTCACCATTGATAATATTCAGAAAACGGTAGCCGAGTATTATAAGATTAAGGTCGCAGACCTGCTCTCCAAGCGGCGGTCCCGTTCGGTTGCCCGTCCTCGTCAGATGGCGATGGCGCTGGCGAAAGAGCTCACCAACCACAGCCTGCCAGAAATCGGCGATGCGTTCGGTGGTCGTGACCATACTACGGTGTTGCACGCCTGCCGCAAGATCGAGCAGCTGCGTGAAGAAAGCCATGACATCAAAGAAGATTTCTCTAACTTAATCAGGACACTCTCCTCCTAGCGCTATGAAATTTATTGTTGAACGTGAGCATTTGCTGAAACCACTGCAACAGGTCAGTAGCCCACTGGGTGGACGACCAACACTGCCAATCCTGGGTAACCTGTTGTTGCAGGTCACAGAGGGCGCGTTGTTGCTGACTGGGACAGATCTAGAAATGGAGATGGTCGCCAAAGTTGCGCTATCTCAACCTCATGACGTGGGTGCAACGACCGTGCCTGCGCGTAAATTCTTTGATATCTGCCGTGGCCTGCCGGAAGGCGCCGAGATAACGGTGGTGCTTGAAAGCGATCGCATGCTGGTTCGCTCCGGCCGCAGCCGTTTCTCGCTGTCGACGCTGCCTGCCACCGATTTCCCGAATCTTGATGACTGGCAGAGCGAGGTTGAATTTACCCTGCCGCAGGCGACGCTAAAACGCCTGATCGAAGCCACGCAATTTTCTATGGCCCATCAGGACGTTCGTTATTACCTCAACGGCATGCTGTTCGAAACCGAAGGTGAAGAGCTGCGTACCGTCGCCACCGACGGACACCGTTTGGCGGTGTGCTCAATGCCGATCGGCCAGACCTTGCCCTCGCATTCGGTGATCGTCCCGCGTAAAGGCGTGATGGAGCTGGTGCGTTTGCTCGACGGCGGCGATACCCTATTGAGGCTGCAAATCGGCAGCAATAATATTCGCGCGCACGTGGGTGATTTTATCTTCACTTCCAAGCTGGTTGATGGTCGTTTCCCTGATTATCGCCGCGTGTTGCCGAAGAATCCCGATAAAACCCTGCAGGCCGGTTGTGATTTACTGAAGCAGGCATTTGCCCGTGCTGCGATCCTCTCTAACGAGAAATTCCGCGGTGTGCGCCTGTACGTTAGCCAGAACCAGCTGAAAATCACCGCCAACAACCCAGAGCAGGAAGAAGCCGAAGAAATTCTTGATGTCGCCTACGACGGCACAGAAATGGAAATCGGCTTTAACGTCAGCTACGTGCTCGACGTGCTTAATGCGTTGAAATGCGACGAGGTTCGCCTGCTGCTCACCGACTCGGTCTCCAGCGTGCAGATCGAAGATGCAGCCAGTCAGTCGGCCGCCTACGTCGTCATGCCGATGAGATTGTAATCTCTGGGCGGGCAAACGCCCTTGTCTGGTGGATAAAGATAAAAGCTTTATGGCCTTAACGCGATTACTGATTAAAGATTTCCGCAACATTGAGGCGGCAGACCTGGCACCGTCGCCCGGATTTAACTTTCTGGTGGGTCCCAACGGTAGCGGTAAAACGAGCGTGCTCGAAGCGGTATATACCCTCGGGCATGGCCGCGCTTTTCGCAGTTTGCAGGCGGGCAGGGTTATTCGCCACGATCGGCCGGAGTTCGTGCTGCACGGTCGTATTGACGACGGCGGTGAGCGCGAGCTCAGCGTTGGGTTGAGTAAAACTCGCCAGGGCGACAGCAAGGTGCGCATTGACGGCACCGATGGCCATAAGGTTTCCGAGCTGGCACAGCTTTTGCCGATGCAGCTGATCACTCCCGAAGGGTTCACCCTGTTAAACGGCGGTCCCAAATACCGCCGTGCATTTTTAGACTGGGGCTGTTTTCATCACGACCCCGGTTTTTTTATCGCCTGGAGCAATCTGCGTCGATTACTCAAGCAGCGTAACGCCGCGCTGCGTCAGGTGAGCCGCTATGCGCAAATTCGCGCATGGGATCAGGAGCTGATCCCATTGGCCGAGCGCATTAGCGAATGGCGGGCAGAATATAGCCAGGCAATCGCCGCTGATATCAGCGCGACCTGTGCGCAATTTCTGCCTGAGTTTGCCCTGACATTTTCATTCCAGCGCGGCTGGGACAAAGAAACCGATTATGGCGAACTGCTGGAGCGCCAGTTTGAGCGCGACAGAGCCTTGACTTACACAGCATCGGGTCCGCACAAGGCCGATTTTCGCATCCGTGCCGACGGCACGCCGGTGGAAGATATGCTTTCGCGCGGGCAGCTAAAACTGTTGATGTGCGCGCTCCGATTAGCGCAGGGTGAGTTTCTCACCCGACAGAGCGGGCGGCGTTGCCTGTATCTTCTTGACGATTTTGCCTCCGAGCTGGACACCGGCAAACGCCGGTTGTTGGCCGATCGCCTCATAGCCACCCAGGCTCAGGTTTTTGTCAGCGCCGTTAGCGCTGAACAAGTAACCGATATGGTGGGTGAAAAGGGCAAGATGTTCCGCGTGGAACAGGGTAAAATAGCCGTTCTATCACAGTACTAAAAATAGGCGAGAAACGTTGATGTCGAATTCTTATGACTCCTCAAGTATCAAGGTATTAAAAGGGCTGGACGCGGTGCGTAAGCGCCCCGGCATGTATATCGGCGATACCGATGACGGCACTGGTCTGCACCACATGGTATTCGAGGTTGTGGACAACGCTATCGACGAAGCACTGGCTGGCCACTGTAAAGAAATTCTTGTTACTATTCATGCCGATAACTCCGTATCCGTTCAGGATGACGGACGTGGTATCCCGACCGGTATCCATGAAGAAGAAGGTATTTCTGCCGCAGAAGTGATCATGACCGTTCTGCACGCCGGCGGTAAATTTGACGATAACTCGTACAAAGTCTCCGGCGGCCTGCACGGCGTGGGCGTGTCGGTGGTTAATGCCCTGTCTGAGAAGCTGGAATTGGTGATCCGTCGTGAAGGCAAAGTTCACGAGCAAACCTACGTCCACGGTGAGCCTCAGAATCCACTGAAAGTGGTGGGTGAGACCGAGCAGACCGGTACTACCGTGCGCTTCTGGCCGAGCTTCGCGACCTTTACTAATAACACCGAATTCGAGTACGACATTCTGGCTAAACGCCTGCGCGAACTGTCATTCCTGAACTCCGGTGTTGCCATTCGCCTGCACGACAAGCGCGATGATAAAAACGATCACTTCCACTACGAAGGCGGCATTAAAGCGTTTGTGGAATATCTGAATAAAAATAAAAACCCGATCCACCCTAACGTGTTCTATTTCTCTACCGTGAAAGACGACATCGGTGTGGAAGTGGCGCTGCAGTGGAACGACGGTTTCCAGGAAAACATTTACTGCTTTACCAACAATATTCCACAGCGCGACGGCGGGACACACCTGGTCGGCTTCCGTACGGCGATGACCCGTACGTTGAACGCGTATATGGACAAAGAAGGCTACAGCAAAAAATCCAAAATCAGCGCCACCGGTGACGATGCCCGCGAAGGCCTGATTGCCGTGGTTTCGGTCAAGGTTCCCGATCCTAAGTTCTCATCACAGACCAAAGACAAGTTGGTGTCTTCAGAGGTGAAATCAGCGGTTGAAACCCTGATGAACGAGAAGCTGGTTGATTACCTGATGGAAAACCCGGGCGACGCGAAAATCGTCGTCGGCAAAATTATCGATGCAGCCCGCGCTCGTGAAGCCGCACGCAAGGCGCGTGAAATGACTCGCCGTAAGGGCGCGCTGGATTTGGCCGGCCTGCCGGGTAAATTGGCGGACTGTCAGGAACGTGACCCGGCTCGCTCTGAACTGTACCTGGTGGAAGGGGACTCAGCGGGCGGTTCTGCCAAGCAGGGCCGTAACCGTAAGAACCAGGCTATCTTGCCGCTGAAAGGTAAAATCCTCAACGTTGAGAAAGCGCGTTTCGATAAAATGCTCTCCTCACAGGAAGTCGCGACCCTTATCACCGCGCTGGGCTGCGGCATTGGCCGTGACGAATATAACCCGGACAAACTGCGCTATCACAGCATCATCATCATGACCGATGCCGACGTCGATGGTTCGCACATCCGTACTCTTTTGCTGACCTTCTTCTACCGTCAAATGCCAGAAATTGTCGAGCGCGGTCATATCTTTATCGCTCAGCCGCCGCTGTACAAGGTTAAAAAAGGCAAGCAAGAACAGTACATTAAAGACGATGAGGCGATGGATCAGTATCAGATCTCCATCGCAATGGACGGCGCGACGCTGCACACTAACGCCAGCGCCCCTGCGTTAGCCGGTGAGCCATTAGAGAAGCTGGTCGCCGAGCACTATGCGGTGCAAAAAATGATTGGCCGCATGGAGCGTCGCTTCCCGCGTGCGCTGCTGAACAATCTGGTTTATCAGCCAACGCTGGCGGAAACCGATCTTGTCGATCGGGAAAAAGTGCAGCAGTGGATGGAAGAGCTGGTGCTGCTGCTTAATGAAAAAGAAGCCCACGGCAGCAGCTACAGCGCTATCATTCGTGAAAATCGCGAGCGTCAGATTTATGAACCCGTGCTGCGCATCCGCACCCACGGCGTTGATACTGACTACGATCTCGACTTTGATTTCGTGCACGGCGGCGAATATCGCAAGCTTTGCGCCCTGGGCGTGCAGCTGCGCGGCCTGATCGAAGAAGATGCCTACATCGAACGCGGTGAGCGTCGTCAGCCTATCGCCAGTTTCGAACAGGCATTGGAGTGGTTGGTTAAAGAGTCTCGCCGCGGCCTGTCGATTCAGCGTTACAAAGGTTTGGGTGAAATGAACCCAGAGCAGCTGTGGGAAACCACGATGGATCCCGAGCAGCGCCGCATGCTGCGCGTGACTATCAAGGATGCTATCGCCGCTGACCAGCTGTTCACTACCCTGATGGGTGATGCGGTTGAGCCTCGTCGTGCCTTCATTGAAGAAAATGCCCTGAAAGCCGCCAATATCGATATTTAATCGCCAGCGACTGCGGCAGTGCTCTAACAATCCGAAGCGGGAAATCGCTTCGGATTTTTTTCGCCTAAAAATTTTCTGTCACCCACGATATGCTGATTTAGCTTTTTTGAGCCTCGCTTTAGCGTGCTGAAACGCGCTAGCATGTGAAAAAACCATCAACTCCGAGGACGCTATGGCAATTGAACTGATCGCAATTGATATGGATGGCACGTTGCTAAATCCGCAACATGATGTGACGCCGGCCGTTAAGAAGGCGCTGACGGCGGCGATTAAAAAAGGGGTACAGGTTGTCCTGGCAACCGGCAGGCCCCTGATCGGCATCAAGCGCTATCTCGAAGAGCTGGATCTGCAACAGGACGGATTTTACTGCATTTCCAACAACGGTGCGTTAGTACATAACGCAAAAGATGGCAGTATCTTCGCCGAAACCACGCTTAAATTTGATGATCTTGCCTATTTTGAAGCGATGGCTCGCGAACTGGGTGTCGGTTTCCACGCGCTGTCACACAGCGAGCTTTACAGCATTAATCCCGATATCAGCCCGTATTCGGTGCATGAGTCGTCGGTAACCGGAATTCCTCTGCGCTATCGCAGTTTGGAACAGCTCGACCGTTCGATAACCTTCCCTAAAGTGATGATGATCGACCACCCTGAGCGCCTGGACGCCGCGATTGCTAAAATTCCAGCAGAGGTCAAACAGCGCTACACCATTATGAAAAGCTCGCCGTACTATCTTGAAATTCTTGATAAAACGGTCAATAAGGGCACCGGGGTGCAAAAGCTTGCTGAAAAACTGGGCATTGCGCGTGAAAATATCATGACTCTGGGCGATCAGGAAAATGACATTGCGATGTTGGAATATGCCGGACTGGGCGTCGCGATGGGTAACGCGTTAGACAGTGTTAAAGCGGTAAGCCAGTTTGTCACTAAACCCAATACCGAAGACGGCGTCGCCTACGCGGTCGAAAAATTTGTGCTGAACGATTAAGGAACATAACGTGGTGGGCGAAAAGCAGTTAACCTTTGACGCGCGGGGTCATCAGCTGACCAATATTAATGTCTGGACGGCGGACAGCCGGTGGCTAGCCTACGATGTTCGTCCTAAAGGCAGCGAGTTTAGCGGTGCGACCATTGAGCGCGTTAATATCGCCAGCGGTGACTGCGAAATTCTCTATTACGCCACTCAGGGCGCTCACGTCGGCGTCGTGACGGTGAGCGCCGATGCCCAACCACGTTATGCTTTTATTCACGGCCCTGAAAACCCGGACGCCGACTGGAAATATGATTTTCACCACCGCCGTGGGGTGATCCTTGACCCCGCGACCTCGCCAGCGCCGGTTACCCTCGATGCCTTTACTATCACGGCACCCTACACGCCCGGCGCGCTGCGCGGCGGCTCTCACGTTCACGTATTTAGCCCAGACGGCAGCCGCCTAAGCTTTACCTATAACGACCATGTCATGCACGAGTCTGTTTTAAAAGAGGATTTGCGCAATGTGGGTGTCGCCCTGGCTCATCGTCCGGTAGCCGTTTCCAGGGCTCATCCCCGAGAGTATGACGGCAGTCATTACTGTGTGCTGGTCAGCCAGACTACCTCCACACCGCGGCCCGGCAGCAGTCAAATCAACCGCGCCTACGAAGAGGGCTGGATTGGCCAGCGCGGTTATCTGCGGGTCGATGGACGGCGTCAACGCTGGGCGTTGGCCTTTATTGGCGATACGCTTTCTGAGCAGGGGGAAAAGCTGCCGGAGGTGTTTGTGGTCGATCTGCCCGAGCGGGACAGGGACTACGAGCTGGCGGGGGAGTTTCCGTTAGAGGGGACCGCCGAACGCCTGCCCGCGCCACCGGCCGCTGTGCTGCAAAGGCGTTTAACCTTTACCGGCAAGCATGCCTATCCCGGCGTGGCTCTGCAGCCTCGCCACTGGCTGCGCTCGTCACCCGACGGCGCAACCATCGCCTTTCTGATGAAGGATAATCAGGGCGTGGTGCAGGTGTGGGGCGTTTCACCGGCGAGCGGTGAACTGCGGCAGCTAAGCTATGCAAGCTCGGATATTCAGTCGGCCTTCAGCTGGCACCCTGAAGGTGAATCCTTAGCGCTAGTCTGCGATAACTCGGTGATGTTGCTGGACGTGAACAGCGCAGAGATGCGGCGTTTGACCGAGAGAAGCGCGGTCGCACCCAGCGCTGACGCGGTGGTCTTTTCGCCCGACGGACGCTGGGTTGCATTTATGCGCGAAATATCCGGCTTCAACCAGATATTTATTACCGCCACCTGAGCCGCCTTCGGGCTTTTAATTGACGTTGACCAGCGGCGTGGTGGGCGGCACGTGGTTGATGTCCACCCCGTGGCTCAACGCCAGGTTATGTTGTTCATCCATTTTGATTCGTTGCTGCGTGCCCAGGGTGTTGCGATGGTAATAATCGTAAGGCAGCAGCAGGGTATCCATTACCGCAGAGAACGGCAAATCAATCGCCAGCAGCGGCGTCATCGCCCAACTGGTCTCCTGGCTTCCTATCATTCTTACGTCGGATTTTGAGCCAGCATAATATCCCTGATAATCGCCGGTATGGCTCATCACGCTGGAACAACCGCTCGCCATAAACGCGCATCCCGCCGCTACAGGCAATAATAATTTCTTCATCTTTAAACTCATCTTTCACTGTCGGGCTGAGGATGTTGGGTAAAACCTACAACAACAGGTTTAGCAAGTGCGTATGAGATTGTAGTAGCAATTTGAGAAATTAAAGTTAACTCACGGTGATTAATAGAAATTAGTCACAACAAATCGTCAATATTGTCGGTTGCAGGCTTATTTGAAAAATTTTTTTTAAAGGCCAGCTTGAAATCTAACTTCTCGTCGCCATTTTTATCATATGACGCTGCAAAAGAATACGCCGTAAGGGTATTTGTGCGTTAGGGATCTGTCCTTAGGGAAGATCGGTTTATTTCCTCGCTGCAATTTCAGGAGGCAGTTTAATGCGTAATTTCGATCTTTCACCGTTATATCGCTCGGCGATAGGTTTCGATCGTTTGTTTAACCATATTGAGTCCGGTCAAAACCAGGGCGGAGGTTATCCTCCCTATAATGTTGAACTTGTGAACGAAAATCATTATCGCATCGCTATTGCGGTAGCTGGCTTTGCCGAGTCTGAATTAGAGGTCACCGCAGAGGATAATATGCTGCTGGTCAAGGGCGCGCACGGCAAACCCGCGGGCGAACGAACCTATTTATATCAGGGGATTGCCGAGCGTAATTTCGAACGCAAGTTTCAATTAGCGGAACACATACAAATTAAATCGGCCAATCTGGCTAACGGTTTACTTTATATCGATTTACAACGAATAGTGCCGGAAGCGTCAAAGCCGCGCCGTATTGAAATTATTTAAATAACCCGCCGCACGGGTGTAAACATCTCGCTTCATAGAAGGAGTTAATATGCGCAATCACGACCTGTCACCGCTGTTACGTCAATGGATTGGCTTTGATAAACTCGCCGGTACAATACCCGGCAGCGATCCGAGCTATCCTCCCTATAATATTGAGAAATCAGACGATAATCATTATCGCATTTCTCTCGCCCTTGCCGGATTCAAGCAAAGCGAGCTCAATATTGAGGTTGAGGGCCAAAGACTGACGGTCAGTGGCACCCCAACGTTGGCCGAAGAAAAGGTCGAGTACCTGCATCAGGGCCTGGTTTGCAAAGCCTTTACCCTGAGCTTCACGCTGGCCGAGCATATGCAGGTTGACGCCGCCGAGTTTGTCAACGGCCTGCTGCATATCAGTTTAGTTCGCGACGTGCCGACGGCTCTGCAACCGCAGCGCATCGCGATAGGAACCGCTATCGATTAAGCGCTGCGATATTCCTGATGCGCACGCTCAATCTCTTCAGCCAGAATCGCGACACCGCGCTCGATCTGGCTGGCTTCAGGCACGTAGTTCATGCGCATACACTGCTGTGTATGCGCCCACGGATGCTCTAGCCCCGGGAAGAAGTAGTCGCCCGGCACCATCAACACGCCGCGCTGCTTGAGGCGCTGGTAAAGCACCTCGGTGGTGATCGGCAAATCCTTAAACCACAACCACAGGAAAATAGCCCCTTCCGGCTTGTGGATCAGGCAGCGCTCGGGCGGTAGATAACGACGCAGCGTGGCGATAGTTTCCTGCACCCGCTGGAAGTAAAACGGCTTGATCACCTCTTCCGACAGTCGCAGCAGGTCGCCGCGCGCAATCATCTCACAGGCCATGGCTGGGCCGACGCTGCCCGGTGAGAGGCTGATAATACCGTTCATGTTACTGATCGCTTTGATGATTTTCTCATCAGCTACCACGATACCGCAGCGCGAACCCGGCAGGCCAAGTTTTGAAAGGCTCATGCACAGAATAATGTTCGGATTCCACAGCGGCGTAGCCTCGGTAAACACAATCCCCGGGAACGGCACGCCGTAAGCGTTATCGATCAGCAGGGGAATATCATGCTGCTGCGCCAGGGCGTCGAGGCGTATAAGCTCCTCGTCGGTGAGCACGTTGCCTGTCGGGTTGGTAGGGCGCGATACGCAGATCAGGCCAATGTCTTTGCCGATAGTCAGATGGTCAAAATCGACGTGATATTTGAACTGACCTTCCGGCAACAGCTCGATATTTGGCTTGGCCGAGACAAACAGGTCTTCATCCACTCCCGCATCCGCATAGCCCAGATATTCCGGTGCCAGAGGAAACAGAACCTTGCTGAGTGAACCGTCGCTGCGTCGTCCGGCAAACAGGTTGAACAGATAGAAGAAGGCGCTCTGGCTGCCGTTGGTCAGCGCGATGTTATCGGCACTCAACTCCCAGCCCTGCTCCTCGCTGAGCATTTTTGCCAGCGCGTGACGAAGAACGTCCTTTCCCTGCGGGCCGTCGTAGTTGCACAGCGCCTCGGTAAGTTTGCCGTTCTGCAGCATATCGCCCAGCAGATCGTTGAAATACTCTTGCATCTCAGGAATTTGAGCCGGATTTCCACCGCCGAGCATCACCGCGCCGGGGGTACGCAGACCGTCATTCATGTCGCCCATCAGGCGGCTAATGCCAGAAAAACGGGTAAATTTTTCGCCAAATACAGAAAACGTCATAGCTTGCTTTGCGTGTTATCAGAAGGTGACGCCCACCTTAACGCCTGCGCCGTGGCAGTGCAATCAGAGGAGCTTATTCGCGTGCGGATCGCACGGCGGGACAGGGCACAGCCCAGGGCGTGGCATGGCGACCGAGGCGGCCACCGTGCCACGCACTTCAGCAATTAATCACAAAGAAATCAGGACTTCTTCAGATCTTTCGCGTTGACACAGAACTCATTGCTTTCGCCTGCCAGTGCGGTGATCAGGTTTTCAATCGCCAACGCGTCCATATCGTAACGCGTTTGCTCGGTCGCCGAGCCGATGTGCGGCAATGTCACCACGTTTTCCAGCTTCAGCAGGCCGGAGTCTTTGGCCATCGGCTCTTTTTCGTAAACATCGAGTCCGGCGGCGTAAATTGTGCCGTCTTTCAATGCTTCAATGAGCGCCTGTTCGTCGATCACCGGACCGCGACCCGCGCTGATCAGAATGCCGGTAGACTTCATCTTGGCGAACTGATCTTTACCGATGATGTGGAAAGTCTGCTCGCTCAGCGGCAGGATAACGACCACAAAATCAGACTGTTCCAACAGCGTGTCGAGGTCACACTTGCGTGCGCCAAAGCGCTCTTCCGCTTCTTTATGCTGGCTGCGCGCATTGTAGAGGATCGGCATATCGAAGCCGAGATTGGCGCGTTGCGCCACCGCCAGGCCGATGCGGCCCATGCCGACAATGCCCAGAGTCTTGTGGTGCACGTCGATGCCAAACCAGTCGACCGGCGCATTGCCGTCCCACTCGCCGGCCTTGGTGCGGTTGGATAATTCTACCACCCGGCGCGCGGTGGACAGCACCAGAGAGAATACCAGGTCGGCGACGGTATCGGTCAGCGCCGCCGGGGCATTAAACAGCGGGATGCCGCGACGAGAGAGCTCGGCCACGTCAAAGCTGTCAAAACCTGCCGAGGCGGTAGACACGCCGCGCAGGCGAGGAGCATGTTCGATTAATTCTTTATTAATCGGACCACCGGAACCCACCAGGCCTTCGGCCTCTTTCAGAGCGTCGAACACCGCAGCACGGTTTTGGTCATTGATCCCATTAAATTTAACCACTGAGAAATGCTGCTCAAGGCGCTTATGCAGATCGTCTGCAACATTTTTGTAGAGAACGATAGACGGCTTCATTACTTACTCCATCAAGCTAACGATTAGGTAGATTATCTAGTAAGACAACTGTTTGATTAAAATAAAGACTATTTTAGTGAGCCTCAAGCGATTGTGCAGTATTTTGCGGTTTTACCATCAGCATCAGGATCACTGAAATCAGCAACGAGACGGCCATAAAGATAAAAGAGGCCGCCGGACCGCCGGTACTGCTGTTCAGGCAACCCACAAACCAGGACCCAAAAAATGACCCTAGCGCGCCCAGGCTGTTAATTAACGCCATCGCGCCACCGGCAACATTTTTCGGCAACATCTCGGGAATGATGGCGAAAAACGGGCCATAAGGGGCATACATTGCCGCCCCTGCGATCACCAGCAGGCTGTAGGAAAGCCAGAAATTGTGCTGCCCGATAGCCCAGGAGCCGAAGAAGGCGATGGCCCCAATCAGCAGCAGCGGCCAAATAAACAGCTTCCGATTGTGCAATTTGTCCGACGCCCACGAGGCGACAATCATCGCAATCGTCGCCGCAAGGTAGGGCGCGGAAGACAGCCAACCGGCCTCGACCATGCCCATGCTTTTTCCCGCGCGCAGGATGGAAGGCAGCCACAGGACAAACCCGTACACGCCGATACTCCAGGTAAAATACTGGATGCACAGCAGGACCACGTTACGCGAACGAAATGCCTGGCCGTAATTGGCCACGGCTTTAATACTCTTTTGCTCCCTGGCCAGCGTGTCAGCCAGGGCCTTTTTCTCATCCGCACTAAGCCAGCTCACCTCTTCCGGCTTGTCCTTGACCAGGAACCACCATAGGACGGCCCAAATAACCGCCGGAACGCCCTCAAAGATAAACATCTCCCGCCAGCCGAAGGCGTGGATCAGGTAGCCCGAAAGGACCGACATCCACAGCACGGTAACCGGATTGCCTAAAATCAGAAAGGTATTGGCCCGCGAGCGTTCTGATTGCGTGAACCAATTACTGATATAGACCAGCAGCGCCGGCATCACGGCCGCCTCTACGATACCGAGCATAAAGCGTATCACCGCCAGCAGCGGAATATTGCTGACCATGCCGGTGAGTGAGGCAAAGGCACCCCAAAGAACCAGGCACCAGAACACCAATTTCTTGACGCTGCGCCGTTCGGCATAAATCGTTCCTGGGATCTGAAAAAAGAAGTAACCCAGAAAGAACAGCGCGCCCAGCAGGGATGACATTCCTTGGGTAATACCGAGATCGTCATTGATACCGGCGGCGGCGGCAAAGCTGAAATTAGAGCGGTCAACGTATGCCAAACTGTAGGAAATAAAAATGATTGGCATAATAAACCACCAGCGCCTGGCGGCTAATCTATCCTGACTCATTATCGCCCTCCGGGTTTTTAATGCGCCGACTTCGCGCATTTTGGCGACGTTCACCGGATATGATGCTCATCTTGCCACCTGTTAATTGCTAAGCCTCCGCGGCTTCCTTGCGCAGTAAATCCACGTAGTAACGGGTCACTGCGGTAAGATCTTCGCCCTCTAAAGGAAACTCGATGCCGCGTGGCGCGCTACGAGGAAGCTTGGCCAGCAGCGGCTTCCAGCTGCCGTCGCTGTCATCTAAGGCCACGGCGTGCAGTTTACCGTCGCGCTGGCTCGCCGCTTTGACATGCACATAGCTCACGTGTTGGCTGAGCGTGTTCGCCGCTTCCAGTGCATCCTGATCCACCCACTGCCAGTTCGCCATATCAAAGGTCATGGCCACCGGCAGTTCCAGCGCTTCGGCAGCGAAAAAGAAGGCGTTCATCGGATGCAGGATGCCACCGTCCGGTGACTGATCGTTTTCCACCACCAGCTCAACATGATGTGCGTTCAGCAGCACTTTTAACTCGGTGAGATCCACGCCGGGGGCGAACGCGCCGAGCGCTAGTTTTAATTTGCGGGCACCTAAATCAGCGGCTTCGTCGAGGAACTTTTTTAATGAAGGGTTGATCGAGCTGTCGGATGAAAACAGTGATTCAGGCACGGAATAGAAAGCGTAGAGCCCGTGCTGGCTAATTTTTTCACCCAGGGCTTTGAGGTGTTCGATCTCTCCGTCGACCAGCAGTTCACGGCGGATTTCGATACCGTCCGCGCCTGATTCCGCTATCGGTTTGAGTAACGCTTCTTGCCCACCCAAATCTTTAACCGCCTTGTAGCCGTAGGCCGCGGTCACTATAACGATATCTGCAACATTCTCTGGTTTGCTCATGCCAATCTTCCTTATGCGCCGTTGTTAATTGAAGCAAGGTATCTTCGCTGTTTGAGAAACTCGTTAACCGGATAAACCTGCCCGTTAAATGTAGGCTAATTCTAGCCGCAGACAGAGCTCCTGTTAACATTACGTTAACTGGAACCGGTACCAAGTAAAAGTTCGGTAACAGGAAAACACGATCTCGTCGCTCAATAACGAGATCAAGGTCACGATTTCAAAGGATAGTTTTCAGAAATACATTAAATGAGTTGGGTCGAGCCGCGAACGATCAGCTCACCGGAGAAGGCGTATTCTTGCACCGGCTCGTCGTTGCCCTGAATGCGTTTGACCAGCTGGCCGAGGGCCGCGTAGCCCATATCATAGGTCGGCTGTTTCAGCGTAGTGATGCCCACACCGGCCAGCTCCGCCCATTCCAGATCGTCGAAGCCGAGCAGGCCAATATCCCTGCCCCAGACCATGCCAATCCTGCGCATGGCACGAGCGATCACCAGAGTGAGGGCGCCGTTAACCGAGATCACGGCGCGGCGTTTATCGGGATAGCGGGCAGAAAAATCTAGCAACAATTTTTCCAGACTGGCGCTGTCGCTCAGCAAGACTTCGCCCTGTTCGGCGAATTTTTGCGGCTCTTTTTGCATCTGTTTGAGGAAAGTATGCAGGCGATCGAGGCGGGTGTTTATGGTGACCGGTTCGCTCAGGAACAGGATGGCTTCAAACCCCTGATCCAGCAAATGGCGGGTGGCGGCGCTGGTGGCCTCGGCGTTGTTTAAGCCGATAACATCACAGGAGAAGTTAGCCACTTTGCGGTCAATCAGCACCATCGGCAGCTGTGACTGCTGCAGTGAGGATATGGCCTCTTCACGCATGCCGACCGCGTTCACCACGATGCCGTCGACGCGATAACTGCCCAATAAACTCAGGTAATGCTTTTCCTGATTGAATTCATTATTGGTATTACACACTAGCAGTGTGAGCCCCTGCTGGCGGCAGGCGGCTTCGACGCCGCGCATCACCTCTACCGAGTAGGGATTGGTAATATCGGCGATGATCAAACCGATTAGCCGAGTCTCACCGCTTTTGAGGCTGCGGGCCATCTGGCTTGGCTGGTAGTCCAGCAGGGCAATCGCCCGTTCAATGCGCTCTTTCAGGGTATCGGAAAGCAGATGTTGTTCGCCGTTGAGATAACGCGAAACGCTGGTTTTTCCCGTTTTGGCGGCACTGGCCACGTCCCTGATGGTTGCGCGAGGGGTGGATGTTTGCGCTGTCTTAGCCGTGCTCACGTTGAGTCTCCTGTGATGGTCGCCAGATAACCTGCTGCGATGATAGAAAAAAGGTTATGCCTGTTGGAAGGGAGACTAGCACAGAGCACGAGTGCAAGAAATGAAACTTACCCTTCTGGCGCGTGACGCCGGAAGGGTAAGTCGGCCTTTACTGCAGCGGGCTAAGGGTGATTTCTACCCTGCGGTTCTGTGCCTTGCCTTCCGCCGTGGCGTTTGAAGCGATAGGGTTAGCCGGGCCTGCGCCAGAGGTGTGGACGCGATTGCCCGCCACGCCCTGAACGATCAGCGCGCTACCCACGCCCTCGGCACGCTGCTGAGACAGGCGCTGGTTTAGCGCCTGTCCGCCGCTGCTGTCGGTGTAACCGATAATATTTACGGCGGTCTTAGGATACTCTTTCAGCACCATCGCGACGCCGGTCAGGGTATTGGCCCCCGCCGGTTTCAGGGTGCTGCTGCTGCTGTCGAAGGTGACGTTGTTTGGCATATTCAACACAATGTTTTGGCCCTGACGCGTCACGCTAACGCCGGTGCCTCTCATTTTATCGCGCAGCTTGGCTTCCTGTACGTCCATGTAATAGCCTGCGCCGCCACCCAGTGCAGCACCGGCGGCCCCGCCGATCAGCGCGCCCTTGCCGCGATCGTGCTTACCGGCGGCTAGCATGCCGACACCGGCTCCCAGCACCGCGCCCACCCCGGCGCCGATGCCGGACTTACCGGCCTGCGACTCTCCGGTGTAAGGATTGGTGGTACAGGCCGACAGCCCAAGCGTGATGCACAGTGAACTGGCAATAATCAGGACACGTTTATTCATTTTTCTTTCCTTGGAAAAGAGTGACCGGTGGCTAATCAGCTTGCTATAGCAGCTGTTTGCACTCTTTATGCGAGAAAACTCGAAATTAATCACTCAGATAAATCCGCATGTGCCTTTGGATCGCCTGCGCGTTTCTGCCAGGCCATGATCCACGTCGGCAGGCCGGTGCCCGGATGACGAGTCTCGGCAGTGCTGCTGAATCCTTCCTTGCGATAGAACGCCACGGCGCGATGATTTTCTTGATACACCTCGAGCATCAATCGTAAATAGGTGCTTTTGGCGGTAGCCATCAGCTGCTGCGCCACGCCGTGGCCGTGCGCCGTACTGTCAACGAACAGCGCGCCAATGAACTGTGGATCGATAACGCTGATAAATCCGCTGATTTTTCCACTTTGCGGCTCGCAGGCGACCCAGGTCGTTGCCTGAGGCAAAAATGTTTCCCTGACCATCTGCGCGCTCTCATACCAATAGCTTTCATCGATAAAGGGATGGGCGGCAAGGGTGCTGCGCAGCCAAAGTCCCATTAATTCATCGAGATCGTGGCGGGTTGATTCACGGATTAAGCAGCGCGATATTGCGGATGGCATTGGCAATTAGCCTGATGATCGTTCACCAGGCCGCTGGCCTGCATGAACGCATAGCAAATGGTGGAACCGATAAACGTAAAGCCGCGTTTTTTCAGCGCCTTGGACATGGCATCGGACAGTTCATTCTTGGCCACCCCCTCGTTCGGCCCGAGGGAATTATTGACGAGGGGACGCTGGCTAACAAACTGCCAGATAAAGGTGGAGAAATCTTCGCCGCTGGACTGCATGGCTAACCAGGCTTTGGCATTGGTGATGATGGCCTGTATCTTACCGCGATGGCGGATAATGCTGCTGTCCTGCATCAGCGTATCGATATCGTGCTCGGTCATGGCGGCGATACGTTCAGGATCGAATTGATGAAAGCAGCGACGATAATTTTCGCGCTTTTTTAACACCGTAATCCACGAAAGCCCTGCCTGCTGGCCTTCCAGGCACAGCATTTCAAACAGCGCTCGTCCGTCTTTGACCGGCACGCCCCATTCTTTATCGTGATATTCAATGTAAAGCGGATCGTCCGATACCCAGCTGCAGCGTGTCATTTTATAGCCCCAAGATTGCGGAGAATTGTCTCTGCAATCTTGGTCTTTCTGCTATTTCTGCGCAAGTGCTACCTGTTTAGCCTGCGGCACGGCTTCCAGTTTCATCGCTTTTTCCGGCTGTAACAGCGTCATGCACAGCATGCTGCAAAACGACACCGCCGCCGTGGCGGTAAACATCGCGCTGTAGCCGTGATACTGCGCCAGATAGCCGCTCAGCGTCGGGGCCAGAATAGACGCCAGGTTGGCTATTGCCAACGTCATGCCGCTGTAGGTGCCCACCGATGCCTTGGGCGACACATCGATAACCACTGACCAATAGACGTTATTCACCAACGCATTCAGCGCGTTACCCAACGTCATCAGCAGAATAATTTCAAACGCCGAGTGCGCATAGGGGATAAGCACGAAGCAGATTGCGGTCAGCAACAGGGTGACCGCCGCAAAAACGTTGCGCGCCAGCCTGAGGTTGCCGGTCTTGCGCAGCAGGTTGTCGGCAATTTTTCCGCCAAGCAGCACGGTAATGCAGGCACCGCTCCACGGGATCATCGCGACGTACCACAGCGAATGCAGATCATAATGGAAAGTGTCCTGCAGGTATTTCGGACTCCAGGTGACTAACACAAACGTCACGTAGAGGAATGAGAAATAGCCCAGCGCGTTCAGCACCAGCGTACGGTTGGTAAAGAATGCCCACCACGGCTGGCTTGGGCCGTTATCCTTCTGATCTGCATCGCCGGTAATTTTTTCCAGCTCCGCCGCACTGACTTTAGGGTGCTCGGCGGGCGTGTTGCGAAATGAGCGGGCAAATACGCTAATCGCCAGCAGTGAAAATACCCCGAGCACCATAAACATGATGCGCCAGTCGTGGGTCAGCAGCAGCAAACCTACCGCCAGGGGCGCGGTCAACAGTGCGCCAACCTGGGTGCTGAGCAGGCCAATACTCAGTGAAAAACCGCGTTCTTTGCGCGGTGCCCAGTGGGCAATGGTTTTGTTCATCAGGGCATAGGCCGGACCTTCCGAGAAGCCAAAGGTAATACGCAGCACCGCAAAGCCCATAATCGCCGAGCCGCTGAACATCGCGATCCCCAGATCCCCAGCCCAGGCAGTGGCAATCTCCAATACCGACCACAGTGCACCGGCGATTAACCAGACCTTTTTAGTGCCGATCCTGTCGGCCAGGAAGCCGCCACACAGTGAACCAAACAGGTAGCCATAGCCAAAATAGCCCAGTACGGCACCCAATTGCAGTTTGCTGAAGTGAAACTCTGCCGAAATATCATTGGCCGCGAAGGAGAGCGCACCGCGATCGATGTAGTTAATTAGCGCAATAAAGAAAATCATCGCAAAAATGCGATAACGATAGGTACTTTGAGTGGGTTGGTTTGACATCGGTGATTCTCCTAAGCCTGCAAGTTAATAGGATCCTAGCAATCTTGATGCCAATCAGGCGTTTAAGGGACAGTCACCGTGGGAGAGGGGCTTTGGTAGTGTATTCGTGCGCTATTGGCAGGCAACTGCGCCGCGGCTGGGCGCTGTGATGTGGCAGGTGGGCGCTGCTATCCCGCTTACGGCACGTGGTAGTAACGAGGGAGCGAAGAGGCTCGGCGGCGTGATTAACTGATCTGATAGCTGATTATCTCTCGTGCAGCGGGTATACTGTTCGACTCTTTATAAACTCACTTGTCTCGCGTGCGAAACCAACATGCAAAAGTTTGATACCAAGACCTTTCAGGGCCTGATCCTGACGCTTCAGGATTACTGGGCACAACAGGGCTGTACTATCGTGCAGCCATTGGATATGGAAGTCGGCGCGGGAACCTCCCACCCGATGACCAGCCTGCGCGCGCTGGGACCGGAGCCGTTTGCTGCCGCCTACGTGCAGCCATCTCGTCGCCCTACCGACGGTCGTTACGGTGAAAACCCTAACCGCCTGCAGCACTATTATCAGTTCCAGGTGATGATTAAACCTTCCCCCGAGAATATTCAGGAGCTGTACCTCGGCTCGCTGAAAGAGCTGGGTCTGGATCCGACCATTCACGATATTCGTTTCGTTGAAGACAACTGGGAAAACCCGACTCTGGGCGCCTGGGGTCTCGGCTGGGAAGTCTGGCTGAACGGCATGGAAGTGACGCAGTTTACCTATTTCCAACAGGTTGGCGGCCTCGAGTGCAAGCCGGTGACCGGCGAGATAACCTACGGTTTAGAGCGCCTGGCCATGTACATTCAGGGCGTAGACAGCGTGTACGATCTGACCTGGAGCGACGGTCCGCTGGGTAAAACTACCTACGGTGACGTGTTCCATCAGAACGAAGTCGAGCAGTCTACCTATAACTTCGAATACGCCGACGTTGATTTCCTGTTCCACAGTTTCGAACAGCATGAGAAAGAAGCGCAGAAGCTGCTGGCGTTGGAAAAGCCGCTGGCTCTGCCTGCCTACGAGCGTATTTTGAAGGCGGCGCACTGCTTCAACCTGCTGGACGCGCGTAAAGCTATTTCCGTGACCGAACGTCAGCGCTATATCCTGCGCATCCGCACCCTGACCAAAGGGGTAGCCGAAGCCTATTACGCTTCCCGCGAGGCGCTGGGCTTCCCGATGTGCAAAAAGAACGAGAAGTGAGAAACAGTGATGACTGAAAAAACATTTCTGGTGGAAATCGGCACGGAAGAGCTGCCACCGAAGGCGCTGCGTAGCCTTGCCGAATCTTTTGCCGCTAACCTGACCGCCGAGCTGGCCGCTGCCAATCTGGCACACGGCAAGGTTGAATGGTTTGCCGCGCCGCGTCGTTTAGCGATTAAAGTCACTCATCTCAGCGCGGCACAGGCCGATCGCGAAGTTGAAAAACGCGGACCCGCTATTGCGCAGGCGTTTGATGCCGAAGGTAAAGCCACCAAGGCTGCCGAAGGCTGGGCGCGCGGCTGTGGTATCACCGTTGACCAGGCCGATCGCCTGGTCGGTGACAAGGGCGAGTGGCTGGTATATCGCGCACACGTCAAGGGCGAAAGCGCTCAGGCGCTGCTGCCGGCGATGATTGCTACCTCGCTGCAAAAATTGCCTATTCCAAAACTGATGCGCTGGGGCGACTCCGACGTGCAGTTCGTGCGTCCGGTTCACACCGTGACAATGCTGCTGGGCGACGAACTTATCCCTGGCACCATTCTGGGCATCGACTCGGCGCGCACCGTTCGCGGCCACCGCTTTATGGGCGAGCCGGAATTCACTATCGATAACGCCGATCAGTATCCTCAGATCCTGGCCGAGCGCGGTAAAGTGATCGCCGACTACGAGCAGCGTAAGGCGATCATCAAGCAGGGCGCAGAGCAAGCGGCCGCCGAGATTGGCGGCGTGGCCGACCTGAGCGAAAGCCTGTTAGAAGAAGTCACTTCGCTGGTTGAATGGCCGGTGGTGCTGACCGCGAAATTCGAAGAGAAATTCCTGGCGGTTCCGGCGGAAGCGCTGGTGTACACCATGAAGGGCGATCAGAAATATTTCCCGGTGTACGACGCCGCGGGCAAGCTGCTGCCAAACTTCATTTTCGTCGCTAACGTCGAGTCAAAAGATCCGCAGCAGATCATCTCCGGTAACGAGAAGGTGGTGCGTCCTCGCCTGGCCGATGCCGAGTTCTTCTTTAATACCGACCGCAAAAAGCGTCTCGAAGACAATTTGCCGCGCCTCGAAACCGTGCTGTTCCAGAAACAGCTCGGCACCCTGCGCGACAAAACCGACCGTATCCAGGCCTTGACCGGTTGGATCGCCGATAAAATCGGTGCCAACGTTGAAAACGCCAAGCGCGCCGGGCTGCTGTCAAAATGTGATCTGATGACCAATATGGTCTTCGAGTTTACCGACACCCAGGGCGTGATGGGCATGCACTACGCCCGCCACGACGGCGAAGCCGAAGAAGTTGCCGTAGCGTTGAACGAGCAGTATCAACCGCGCTTTGCCGGTGACCAGTTGCCAGAGTCGCGGGTGGCCTGCGCATTGGCGATTGCCGATAAGATGGACACCCTGGCGGGTATCTTCGGCATCGGTCAGCATCCGAAAGGCGATAAAGATCCGTTTGCGCTGCGTCGTGCCTCACTGGGCGTGCTGCGTATTATCGTTGAGAAAAACCTGCCGCTGGATCTGCAAACCCTGACCGAAGAAGCGGTGCGTTTGTACGGCGACAAGCTGACTAACGAGAAAGTGGTCGATGACGTGGTTGATTTTATGCTCGGTCGTTTCCGCGCCTGGTATCAGGAAGAAGGTCATGCGGTAGACACCATCCAAGCGGTGCTGGCGCGTCGTCCGACCAAGCCGGCAGATTTCGACGCTCGCGTGAAAGCGGTGACCCACTTCCGCACGCTGGATGAAGCGGCAACGCTGGCGGCGGCAAACAAGCGCGTCTCCAACATTTTGGCCAAGTCTACCGAAGCTCTGTACGATCAGGTGCACGCCTCGGTGCTGAAAGAGTCTGCGGAAGTTAAGCTGGCTACTCATCTGGTGGTGCTGCGCGACAAGCTGGAGCCGCTGTTTGCAGCCGGTGACTATCAGCAGGCGCTGGTTGAGTTGGCCGATCTGCGTGAGCCGGTCGACGCCTTCTTTGACGGCGTGATGGTGATGGCCGAAGACGAAGCGGTGCGCATCAATCGCCTGACGCTGTTAAGCAAGCTGCGCGAGCTGTTCCTGCAGGTCGCGGATATCTCCGTGCTGCAATAACCCCGCAGTCGGTTAAAAAACCGGTTCCGGCCTCGCGCCCGAGCCGGTTTTTTTATTTTTTTCATCCCATTAGGCTCATAGTCTTGCCTCTGTTTGGCACAAAAAGTTATCGCTGATATTCATATTTTATATATAAACCGCGTCACCTATTGATATACCAATATCCTGCTAACCTAAAATTACCCTTCCCTATTTATAAGCAGGATCGTGATATGAAAAAGCCAGGCAGTCAGTCATCTCTCGGCATGCGTACGCTGGCGGTGCACGGCGGTCAACATCCCGATAAGCAAAGCGGGGCGATCACCACGCCGATCGCCGCCACCTCGTCTTTCTCCTACGGCGATTTTGACAGCGGTGCGCGCCGCTTCAGCGGTGAAGAGCCGGGTTATATGTATAGCCGCTTTGGTAATCCGACGGTGACGGCGTTTGAGGAACGGATGGCCGTGCTCGAAGCCGCCGAGTCAGCGGTGGCCTGCGCCAGCGGCATGGCGGCGGTCAGCGCCACCCTGTTTGCGCTGCTGAAAAGCGGCGATGAGATTATTCATATCGGCGCGCTGTACGGCGGGACGGAAGGCGTGATCCGCAATCTGCTGCCGCGCTACGGCATTAAGCCGGTGTTCGTTGCCAGCCTGGATGCGCTGCAAGGCGCATTCACCAAAAACACCAAAATGGTCTTCGTCGAAACCCCGGCCAATCCGGTGATGGGCATTATTTCACTGCAAGAAGTGGCTCGCCTGTCGCGCGAGGCCGGGGCGGTGAGCGTAGTGGATAATACCTTTGCCACGCCGTATCTGACCCGTCCGCTGGAATTGGGTATCGACCTGGTGCTGCACTCGGCGACCAAATATATCAGCGGTCACGGCGACGCAACCGGCGGCGTGGTGGCCGGGCGTCGCGAGCTGATCGACCCCATCCGCACCCTTTGTCTGAAGCAGTTCGGCGGCTGTCTCAGCCCGTTTGAGGCGGCGCTGATGACTCGTGGATTAAAAACCCTGCCGCTGCGCGTCGAGGCCAGCTCCCATAGCGCGCAAAAAATCGCTGAATATTTGCAGCAGCATCCGGCCATCGCCGAGGTGTTTTATCCAGGGCTGGAAACTCACGCCGGATACGACATCGCTCGCCAACAAATGAGGTTGTTTGGCGGCATTATGGCGGTGGAGCTGAAAGGCGGCAAAGCGGCGGCGCGCCATTTCCTCGATAGTTTACATCTGGTGACGCAGGCGGTTTCACTGGGTGACACCGATTCGCTAGCCTGTCATCCGGCGACCACTACCCACAGCGCGGTTGCCGAAAAAATCCGTCTGCAAAGCGGCATCACCGACGGACTGGTGAGGATCAGTATTGGCATCGAAGATACCGAAGACCTGATCGCCGACTTTACACAGGCGCTGGAAGGGCTTTAACCGTCGCGCTGCGCCAGCCTGCGTATCCCCTGTGGCGGCTGGCCGGTGAGTCTGATAAAGGCGCGGCGCATTCTCTCCGGGTCAATAAACCCTACCTGGCGGGCAATAGTTTCTAGCGTAGCCTGACCGCTTTCGATACGTTCTCGCGCCGCCTCAACGCGCAGCTGCTCAATAATCTTGGCCGGCGTGTGGCCGGTTTGGCTGCGAAAAAGGCGTCCGAACTGACGCAGGCTCAGGCAGGCGGCGTCCGCCAGATCGCCGACCGACAGTGGCTGACTCAAATGCTCGCGCGCATAGCTCAGAGCGATGCGGATGCGGTCCGAGGCCGGGTCTAACTCCTGCAACACTGAAAACTGTGACTGTCCGCCTGCGCGGCGCTGATAAACCACCAGCTGTCGGGCGGTTCTCGCGGCGACCTCCGCGCCGTGGTCCTCTTCAATCATCGCCAGCGCCAGATCGATCCCGGCGGTAATACCCGCTGAGGTCCAAAGTCGGCCCTGCTGAATGAAAATCTTGTCTTGATCGACCCTAATCTCAGGAAAACGCTGCTGTAAACGTCGCGCCTGTGACCAATGCGTGGTCACCCGCTTCCGGTCGAGCAGGCCGGTAGCGGCCAGGATAAATGCCCCCGAGCAGACGCTGGTCACCCGCCCTCCTTGCCGGTGCTGCTCGCGTAAAAAATCCAGCAGTGGCTGGCTGGACATTGCCTGGTCGATGCCGCGCCCACCGGCAATTATCAGCGTATCAAACTCGTGGTGTTGTGCGAGCGGCTGGCTCATCACCTCGACGCCCGGCGTGCTGGCAATCAGCCCACCGCTCACCGACAACGTGTGGCACTGATAAAGCGGCGCGGGCAGGTCGCGAGATACCGTGTCGAAGGCGGTCAGCGGTCCGGCAAAATCCAGTAAGTTGAAATCGGGGAAGACGATAAAACCGAGCTGCTTCATGGCGAATGTCCACTTCAGAATGGCGCTTAATGAGGGATGTATGACCTTTGCGCCTACTGTAATGGGAATACGCTAAGGATACCAACCTAACTAGCAGGAGTTTGTGATGACTAAGCCGTTAACGGTCGTTTTTACGCTGTATCCCGGCGTGACCCAGCTCGATTTTACCGGTCCGTGGCAGGTGCTTTCGCGATTATCTAATGCACAACTGATCGCCGCGTCGCTGGGGGGAGAAAATATTGAATCGGAAGGGTTACAGTTTTCCGCTTTGGCCTCGTTACAGGAGATACCCGACTGCGATGTGCTGTGCGTGCCGGGCGGCGGTGGCTGTACCGATGCGATGCAAAATGCGGGCTTTATCGGGCAGATTCAGAGACTCGCGGGCCGTGCGACCTATGTGACCTCGGTGTGTACCGGATCGTTGATCCTGGCCGCCGCTGGATTATTACAGGGTAAACGCTCCGCCTGTCACTGGATGTATCTGGATACCTTAGCCTGGTTTGGGGCCATCCCAACCTCCCAGCGCGTCGTTCGCGACGGCAATTTTTTCAGCGGCGGCGGCGTGACGGCGGGTATCGATTTTGCATTAACGCTGGTCGCCGAGCTTGAGGGGGAAGACGCCGCGCAAAGAATTCAACTCGGGCTGGAATATGCGCCAGCGCCGAGCTTTAACGCCGGTCATCCCGACGTTGCCCCGGCAGAAATTACCCAACAGCTCAACGAGAGAATGGCGGCGCAGCGCGAACGTCGTCGCCGGCTAATCCGTGACATCAGCCTAAATTAGGGTCTTATTGGTCAGCCGTTGCAGCGTGCGCAGCGGCGAGGCGTCGGGATTATGCATGTCTTTTACCGACAGCAGGAAGGTCTGCTCGAGCATAAACTGCCCGCCCATCGCGGCGTGCGGAGTCTGGTCAGAAAAACATATCCAGCTGCTGCCCGCCGGAAAGCGCTGGGTTATCTGCTGGCCATTTTTCTGATAGTCGGCGTCTGACTTCATCCTGTCGTGCATCTGCAACATCAGGTGATCGTAATGGCTGCGCGGCGTTTTAGTAATGAACAGCTTGTGCTGCAACCAGCTTTTAAACGGCGAAAATCCCGCTAGCGTGGGCAAATAACGCTCTGCCAGCTGGGGGAAAGGTTCACCGATGCGCCATACGCGATCTTCGCCGTGAGGATTGATGTTGGTAAAAATACGCAGGATGCGTTCACCGTAGCTCGGACGCGACGGAAATGCGTCAACGTGCAGGCGGGTATCGTCTTTGCGCCACGAGCTGTTGTGGGTCCATTCGCTGACCGGATGCAGGCGCAGGCTGTTGACCGGCTTGCGCAAAACGTTTTGATACTCGGGCAGTACGCTGTCGATCAGGGCGCGGCAAGACTGGTAATAGTCGGCAAGCAGCTCCTTGATTTGCGGTTGTTTATCGAGATTGGCAACGCCTTTGATCTGCTGGCTGCTGGCGTCATAGCTGATATTTTTTCTTTTCGGATCAACCAGGGCAGGGTCCAGCAAACTGCGTTGCTGCGCATTGAGTGGGAAGGCTAAAGCAGGGAAAAATAAAACTTTACCCTGTTCCAACGCGTCGACGGCTACTGAGGTTGCCGCTGAGGTTGCTCGCCAGTCGCTGTTTGGATAAGAAATAACAGTCTGCGGGTCCAATAGATTAGGTTCGGCCATCATGCTCTACATCGTGTCTAGTTGTGAATGTTTATCATCTAAGCACAGTTAAATAACACGCATTGCACTAAAAGAGCCACCGATCGCCGCAAAAAATCTGAAATGTGCCGCCCATCACCGAGAGGGGCGGCGTGAGGCTACTCCTCGATGATTAACAGCGTCTGGCCCGCCTGCACCTGGCCGCCCGGCTGGCGAGACAGGCTTTTAACCGTGCCGCTGACCGGTGCCGAGATAGGGATCTCCATTTTCATTGACTCGAGGATCCCCAGCGTTTGGCCGAGCCTAACCTTATCGCCAGGTTTAACCAGCCACTGCCACACGCTGCCGGCGACCTGACTGTCTACCCCGTAGCAGCCTGCCGGTATCGCCTGCTGATCCTCATCCTGAGACGGCTGCAGGCTGCTGTCGTAGGTAAACTGCCCGTCGGCGCGCCAGCGTGCCAGTTCGCTGTCAAATGCCTGCTGACGCCGTTGCTGAAAGGCGTCAATCTCCTGGCGCTGCGACGCCAGATCCTGCTGGTACTGATCCAGACGGAATGTTCCCTCTTCGACGCGCAGCGGATAATCACCGTACGGGAAAGCCAGACGAATGGTTTTTAGCTCGTCGGCGCTTACCGGATAAAAACGGATCTGGTCGAAGAAACGCAGCAACCAGGGCTTAACGAAGGCCGATGTCTGGCGATCCCGGTTCCACATTTGCAGCGTGCGGCCGACAAACTGGTAGCCGCCCGGGCCTTCCATGCCATACACGCACAGGTAAGCCCCGCCGATGCCGACCGAGTTTTCCGCCGTCCAGGTACGCGCCGGATTGTACTTGGTGGTGACCAGGCGATGGCGCGGATCGAGCGGCGTCGCCACCGGCGCGCCGAGATACACGTCGCCCAGCCCCATCACCAGATAGCGTGCATTGAACACCGTTTCCTTAACCTGCTCAACGCCGTCCAGGCCGTTAATGCGACGAATAAATTCGATATTGCTCGGGCACCACGGCGCGCCAGGGCGCACGGATTGGGTATATTTTTCAATCGCCTCTCGGCAGGCGTCGTCGTCCCAGCTCAGCGGCAGCCAAACGGTGCGCGACGGCACTTCCGCCTGCTTAAGGCTGCCCAGCGAGGCTTCGGCGTGCTGCAAATGGTCGACTAATGTCTCACGCGGGCAGCGCAGGCTGTCGAAGTGAATTTGCAGCGATCGGATCCCCGGAGTGAGCTCCAGCATGCCCGGTAACGGATGCTTTTCCAGCCATTGCATCAGCGCGTGGGCGCGAAAACGCAGCGCGATATCCAGGATCGGATCGCCATATTCCACCAAAATAAATCGATCGCCTGCGGCGAGATAACTTACGGACGGCAGCGCGCCCTGACTGGCGCGCTGCCAGAGAAGCGGATTTTGTAAAATTGTCGCGATCCCAGCCTGCGGCTGGGCATGCAGCGTTGAGAGTTCCGCCTCGGCTTGGCGGGACAAACGGTCGGCATCCTCCAGTGAAACCGGAATAAAGCGGATCTTGTCTCCCGATTTAAGCTGCCCCAGCATCCACAGGTCGGCATTAATCACCGTGGCAGGGCAAACAAAACCGCCGAGCGACGGGCCATCCGGCCCGAGGATCACCGGCATATCGCCGGTAAAATCCACCGTGCCAAATGCGTAAGCATTGTCGTGAATATTCGAGGGGTGCATGCCCGCTTCGCCGCCGTCGCTGCGTGCCCATTCCGGTTTCGGGCCAATCAGGCGAATGCCGGTGCGGCTGGAGTTATAGTGCACCTGCCAAACGGCGTCGAAAAAGCGTTCGATATCCTGCTCGGTGAAAAATTTCGGCGCGCCCTGCGGGCCATAAATGACCCGCAGGGCGCGCACCTCTTGCCACTCGGGCAGCAGCGCTGCGGGCAGGCTCCGTTCTGCCCGCACGACTGGATATGCGAGATGCAGCACGTCACCGCTGCGTAGCTGTCGGCCCGCGTGGCCGCCGAATTTACCCAAGGTGAAAGTGCTGCGGCTGCCGAGATACTGTGGGCAATCGATGCCGCCCGCCAGCAACAGGTAGCTGCGGCAGCCGTCGCCGATCACCTGCCCGAGGCTCAGCGTTTGCCCTGCGGCAACGTTGCAGATTTGCCACATCGCCAGCGGCTGACCGTCGAGATGGGCCTCAATGTCAGCGCCGGTAATAACTATGGCGCAGTCCTGATTAAAGCGCAGCTGCGGGCCACGCAGGGTAATTTCCAGCCCGGCCGCCTGCTCGTCGTTGCCGAGCAGGCGGTTACCGAGACTGAATGAGCGACTGTCGAACGGGCCGGAAGGCGGGACGCCGACGTGCCAATAGCCACGACGGCCGGTGGCGTCCTGCACGCTGGTCAGCGTGCCCGGTGAAATCACGTCAAAGGTGGCGGGCCGGTAAGCCACTTCACCTAAGGTTGCAGTGATCACCCGGCCTTCGCGCATTGCCGGTTGCGCCAGCAGGTGACACAAATACTGCAGATTGGTTTCGATGCCGTACAGTGAGGTGTCGCGCAGCGTTTGGCTTAGCGCATCCAGCGCCAGCTGGCGATCGGCGGCGTGGATAATGACCTTTGCCAGCATCGGGTCATAAAATGGCGAGACGTCGCTGCCGCTGTCTACCCAGCTGTCGATGCGCAGCGCGGCGTGGTCCGGTGCAGCGGGAAAGCTGACGTGACTGAGCAGCCCGGCGCAGGGCTGAAACTGCTTGGCCGGATCTTCGGCGTAAAGCCGCACCTGCACCGCGTGGCCCTGCGGCTTATTGACCGCCAGCCCGAGCAGCGGGGGTAAACATTCGGCGCCGAGCTGCACCATCCAACGGACAATATCGACGCCGTAGACCATCTCGGTGACGCCGTGCTCGACCTGCAAACGGGTGTTCACCTCAAGGAAATAAAACTGTTCGCTGCTGACATCGTAAACATATTCCACCGTGCCCGCACTGCGATAGTTAACCGCCTTGCCAAGCCGAACCGCGGTTTGCGCCAGCGCCTCTCTGACCAGCTGGGGCAGGTTTGGCGCCGGCGTTTCTTCAATCACCTTCTGGTTGCGCCGCTGCGCCGAACAGTCGCGCTCGCCCAACGCAATCACGTTGCCCTGGCCATCGCCAAATATCTGGACCTCAATATGGCGGGCGGCGGCGACAAACTTCTCTAAAAATACGCCATCGTCGGCGAAATTATTGCCTGCCAGGCGCTTAACGCGGGTAAAAGCCTCGCCAAGGCTGGCGGCATTGTCGCAGCGCTGCATGCCAATACCGCCGCCGCCGGCGGTGCTTTTAAGCATCACCGGATAACCGATTTGCTCTGCTGCCGCCAGCGCCTGATCGAGCCCCTGCAGCAGGCCGCTGCCCGGAAGCAGGGGAACCTCATTGTCCTGTGCCAACTGACGGGCGCTGTGCTTGAGTCCAAAGGCGGCCATCTGTTGCGCCGTCGGCCCCAAAAACACCACGCCCTGCTGGTGGCAGCGTTCTACAAAACCGGCATTTTCCGAGAGAAAGCCATAGCCGGGATGAATCGCCTCTGCGCCGCACTGTTTGGCGATGGCAAACAGCTTTTGCTGATCGAGATAGGTTTCACGCACGCTGCCGTTGCCCAGGCAGTAGGCCTCATCGGCCTGGCGAACGTGCAGCGAATGTCGGTCGGCCTCGGCGTAAACCGCAACGGCGCGCACGCCCATCTGTTTCAAAGTACGGATAATGCGCACCGCAATGGCGCCGCGATTGGCAATTAAAACGCAGGTAAACATGGTGGACTCTCTATGCTTCGTCGGGCAGGCCGTCCTGCTGAATTACTGTTGCGTGACATTCTGCGGGTCGTCCCGAAGCACGCGTTTTATTGGCTGAGATCTACCAGACGGCAACCTCAATCGGCGTCGGGTTGTAGCCGTTGCACGGGTTGTTGAGCTGTGGGCAATTGGAGATCAGCACTAAAATATTGATTTTTGCCACCAGTTCGACGTATTTCCCCGGCGCGGACAGCCCGTCTTCGAAGGTTAATCCGCCCTGCGCCGTCACCGGCACGTTCATGAAAAAATTGATGTTGTGCGTGATGTCCTGCTTGCTAAGCCCGTACTGGGGATGTTCGGCGATCGCCAGCATCCAGCTGTCGCGGCAGGCGTGCATATGGCGCTTTTCCAGCGAATAACGCACGGTGTTGCTCTCGGTTGAACAGGCACCGCCCAGCGTATCGTGGCGACCGCAGGTGTCGGCAACAATCTCCAGCATCGGGCGATCGTCATTGGAGCGCAGCACGCTACCCGCGGTCAGGAAGACATTTTTTTGCCCGCGCAGCGTATCCGTCATGCTGTAGCGTTCGCCAATATCGTCGGCGTTGAAAAACAGCGTATCGGCGGCCTGATTGCCCTCGCTGTCGATAATGCGCAGCGTTTGACCGGCTTCGATACGATGCAGCCAGTAATCTCCGGCATTAACCCTGGCGCGGTGGCCGGCCTGTTCAATCAGGCGTGAGCTGGTCTGGATCATCGATGCGTCTCCTGGCAGCAGGCGGCTTGACCGCCGGTGTGATGATAAAGCGCGTTGTTGGCCAGGCCACGACGGTTTTCTTCCTGCATCAGGCAGCGTTTGGGCAGCGGGGCGCTGGCGGCAAGCAGTTCGACGGTGACCGGCGAACGCGGATACTCGGCGGCGGCGATTAGCGGGTGCGGACAGGTGTGCATCACCACCAAGGTATCCATTGCAAAGCGCAGCGTGACGCTGGCGGCAGCGCGCGGAGCGGCGTCCAGCGCGAGATCCCCCTCATCATTCACCGTGACTTTGGAGAACCAATTGACGCAGGCGGCCATATCCCGCTTGCCCAAGCCGTACTTCGCCAGCTCGACCAAGAAGCTGTCGTAGCCATTTTGGTGCCACTGGTTGCGCGCCTGCTGATAGCTCATTGCGCCAAAGCGCTGCTCGGTCAGGCGAGCGTTCATCGTGCCGCACACCGTGTCGTGCCAGCCAAAGCTGTCGTGCTCGATACCGCAAAAAATACGGCCCATGTCGGAATACAGGCAGTGGCCCTCGGTGAGGCGGAAGGTGTGCTGGCATTTCAGGGTATCGGGCGCGTTGTACCTTTCCAGCAAATTTTCTGGATTGTAAAAAAGCATCCCAAGGTTGGCGTTGCCCGCGACGTCGGTCAGGCGCAGTGCCGAACCGCTTTTGACCCGCATCGACCAGTGGGAACCGGCCGGCAGCAGGGTTTGATAGAGGGTATCGCTGGATCCGTTCATCATGTTCTCCGCTAAAAAATAAGGACTCAGGCCACGCGCGCGGGGGCGTACACCCGCTCGCTAATCTGCCGTTGGGTCACCGCCGAGGGGCCACCGGCGGCCTGGCGATCGAGGGGGATGTCATAGGTAATACTCGCGCCCCAGGCGTCCGGCGCGTGGGGGTCATGGCGAATTTTGTCGAACACCCACAGGCGAGAGCCGAGTGAAAAGCCCTCTTTCAAATCGTGAGTTATCATAAAAATCGTCAGCTGGTGCGCCTGCCACAGCGTGGTAATGAGCTGGTGCATATCTTTGCGGATGCCGGGATCCAAGGCGCCAAACGGCTCGTCGAGCAGCAAAATACGCGGCTTTTTGGTCAACGCCTGTGCCAGCGCCAGGCGCTGCTGCATGCCGCCGGAAAGCTGATGCGGATACTTATCCAACGCATGCCCCAGCCCAACCTGAGCCAACATCTCGCTCGCGCGTTCGGCGATCGCCCTGCGCTTGCTGCCCCAAACTCGGCCCAGCCAGCGCGCCTGCACAAACTCTTCGCCGAGCATCACGTTTTGCAACGCCGTCAGGTGCGGGAAAACCGAATAGCGTTGAAACACCACGCCGCGATCCTCACCCGGCTCCTGCGGGATAGGCTTGCCGTCGAGCAGCAGTTCCCCTTTGCTGGGACTCTCGGTGCCGAGCATCATCTTCAAAAACGTGGTTTTACCGCAGCCCGATGCGCCAACGATCGACACAAACTCGCCCTCCTGGACCTCGGCGTTGACCCGCTCCAGCACCACCTGATTGCCGTAGCGTTTTTCCAGATTGCGCATACTCAGTAAGCTCATAGCGTGCTCCGTTTTAAGCTCATTTAACGTAATACCACGGCCAGCAGCGGCGGCTAATCAGGCGCAGCAGCGCATCAAGGGCAAAGGCCAGCAGGGTTATCCAGGCGACGTAGGGCAAAATAACGTCCATCGCCAGATAGCGGCGCATCAGGAAAATGCGATAACCCAAGCCTTCGGTGGCGGCAATCGCCTCGGCGGCGATCAGGAACAGCCAGGCCGATCCCAATGACAGGCGCACGGCGTCCAGCAGGCGCGGCATCAGCTGCGGCAAAATAATCCGCCACAGGATCTGTCCGCTGTGGGCGCTGAGGGTTTGTGCCTTAATCAGCTGCTCTTGTGGTATAGACTGCACGTGCTGTTGCAGGTCGCGGGCGATAAACGGCGTGACGCCGACGGCGATCAGCACCACTTTCGATAGCTCGCCTAGCCCAAACATAATGAACAGGATCGGCAGCACCGCCAGCGGTGGGATCAGCGCAAACAGGGTCACCAGCGGGGCAATCGTCGAGCGCACGGCCGGAAGCGCGCCGCAGAAAATACCCAGCGCCAGGCCGAGAAAGGCGCTGATAAAGATGCCGCTCAGCAGGCGAACCAGGCTGGCGTAGGTATCGGTCCACAGCAGATATTGGCCGGTGCGCGGGTCGGGTTCGAAGGCCACGCGATACAGGGCGTCGCCCATAGCGCTAAAACTTGGCAGCAGTTTGTCATAGGCATTGACCGACAGACGAGCATCCGACGCCATCAGATACACCAAGACCAGCAGCAGCAGGGGCAGCAGCCCGAGCAGGCTGCGTGACAGGCGTTGGGGTTGGTAATTGATCATTTTGCGCATCGCATGCCCTCTTTTAACCATCGTTTTGTAGCAATTACAGCTTGTTGGCCGCGGCGAGCTTCACGAACTCATCGGTAAAGTGCAGCTTCTGGTTGCCCGGATTGCCCCAGTTTCCCGCAGGCGTGGTAATGCCAACGGTGGCGGCATCGGGTGCGCCATCGCCCAGCAGGCCGTGCTTGAAGGAGAACTCGGCCACCGACTGCATGGTGGTCTTGATTTGCGGGCCGTCAATAAACTCCAGCGCCTGCTTCGGGGTGGCGAACAGATAGGTGTCGGCTATTTGCTCGTCGAAGCCTTTGAGGTCGGTACCTGAACCCTGAGCCATATAGGTGCGTGCTTTCACCGCCTCCGCTCCGTCACCCTTCATGGCGTTGAGGGTTTCATACCAGGCCCCGGTCAGCGCCTTGCCCAGCTCCGGGTGAGCCCGCAGCGTTGTGCTGTTGACGACTAGCAGGTCGAGGATTTCGCCAGGGATTTGTGCGGACGAGAAGATTTCATGGCTGCCCGGCTGCTGTTTGGCCTCGGCCAGCAGCGGGTTCCAGGTGACGATAGACTTAACTGCCGGAGTACCGAAGGCGGCAACCAAGTCGGCATCGGCGGTGTTTACCACCTTGATATCTTTCTCAGTCATGCCAGATTTTTCCAGCGCGCGGGCCAGCAGGTATTCCGATACCGAAAGCTGAACCAGATTGATCGACTGCCCCTTGAGCGACTTAACGTCTCCCGCGCCTTTGAGCATGATGCCGTCGTTGCCGTTAGAGTAATCGCCGACGATCAGCGCCGTGCTGTCCACGCCGCCGGTGGCGGGAATGGTCAGGGCATCCATGTTGGTCATGGTGCAGCCGTCAAAGCCTCCGGAGGTGTACTGATTCACCGACTCGATATAGTCATTGACCTGCACGAATTGAATGTTGATGTGGTATTTATCGGCCCATTTTTTGAGGATCCCGCTTTGCTGGGCAAAGTCCCAGGGCATCCATCCGGCGTAAATAGACCAGGCGATTTTAAAAGTCGGTTCGGTGGCGGCCAGAGCGGGCTGGCTGAGAAGGGCAGCAAAGCATAAAGCGCAGAGCAGCAGGCGTTGGCAAGCTTTAATCATGACATTTCCTCTGACGTTGACCACGGGTAAAATGCAGGAGGTCGGCGGCGAGAAAGGTTCTCGCTTTGGCCTCCCGGGCTTTTATCCCGCCGTGTAACCGCCAGAGGGCGGTCGGTCGCTCTCGGACCAGCCATCTGCATGCGGCAGACCGGAACCCTAGTGACCTTATTTCAAATTGTATGACGACACCGGTTTCCCGCTATCGCTCCTGCTGCTGGAATACAGGCAAGATCCTTGCCATCTTTTACTAAATCGACCGTTGGAACGCTGATAATTAAAATATAGTAGTTATAATTCAATGGATTAAATTTTTGTTGGCGAGTGTGATGACGTTAAGGTGGGTGATCGGTCATCGTGCCGATAGCCTGGAAAGTGGCGGGCTTTCCCCGCATTTGTGCAGCCTGCACCGGGGCGGAGCAGCAGCTTCTTTGCTGTATCCTAAGGCCACAGGATGTTCTATTCTATTAAGCTAGGATAGCGGGACTTAATAATAATACTGGATCAGGAGTCAGGAAATGGCTGTAGGGATCGGGAGCAGGACCTTCGCGCGCTGGCTGGCGCCCGTAGTGGCATTACTGGTGGTTTTTCAACTTACCGCCTGCGGCGATAAAGAGCAGGAGCAAAGGAAAGCCTTCATCGACTATCTGCAAAATACCGTATTGCGCAGCGGGCAGAATCTGCCGACGCTGAGTGAAGATCAGCGACAAAAATTCGGCAATTATGCTAACGATTACGGCATTATTGTCACTTTCTCGCGTCAGTTAAAGCAGTCTATTAACGATGGCCTGGCTCCCGCGGTGAATACCATTGCCCAGATCCGCGTTCCGCAGGACTATCTACAGCAGAAAGGCGCATTGCAGCAGGCCGCAGGTTCGCTTAACAGCGTTACGCAGCAAATTCAGACCGCCAAGGCCACTGCCGATACGGCCCAGGCCGCGCTTAAACAGCCTGACGATTTGAAAGCCGTCTACAACAAAGTCTATGCCCAAGACGTGACTCAACCGGCTAACGCGCTGCTGCCGGTGGTGCCTTCTCTGGCAGGCTTAACCCAGGATATCGCCGCGGTGGGAGATTTCCTCTCACAGCAGGGTACCCAGGTGGCGTTTGCCAACGGTTCGGTGCAATTACCGACCCAGCAGCAGGTTACTCAGTACAATGCGTTGATGACCGGCCTGTTAGGCAAGCAGCAGGCATTAGTGGATGCACAAAAAATTATCGCCGGTAATTTCTAGTAACTGACTGAATAACTAGCTCTTTATCAGAGGCCACGTCGTTGAACGTGGCTTTTTTGTCAAGAAAATCAGCAGGATTAATAAAAGCTCACAATTTAGAGATGCCAGCCAAAGCCGTAATACATTAGTTTTTATGTCATTCATCTGTACTAAATTTGTGAAAAATTTAAGCCGCATATTTTAAGGAAGTATTTTAATGAAACGTCACATGATGACTTTGCTGGCCGCGCTGATTGCGACGCCGGGCATTGCCGCCGCCGCAGACAGCAGCGCAACCTTTACCGACGCGCAGCAGCAGGCGATTGGTAAAATCGCTTCAGACTACATTATTGCCCATCCAGAGGTGCTGGTGCAGGCTAGCCAGAAGCTTCAGGCGCAGCAGCAAGAGCAGCAGGCCAGCGATGCACTCACCGCCGTATTAGCCAATGCTCCGGCGCTGTTACAGGACAAAGACACCCCGTCTTATGGCCCGAAAGATGCCAAGGTGGCGTTTGTAGAATTCTTTGATTACCAGTGCATGTACTGTAGCCGTATGGCGCCGTTGGTTGAGCAAACCATCAAGGCTAACCCGAATGTGCGCTTTGTGTTCAAAGAGTGGCCAATCTTCGGCGATCGCTGGAAAGCCTCAATCACCGCAGCGGAAACCGGCCTGTCAGTCTGGAAACAGAAGGGCGCTCAGGCATATCTCGATTACCACAACGCGATTTATGCCACCGGGCATGACGAAGGCAAGCTGACCGACGCGGATATTTCCGCTGCGGTTGAGAAGGTTCACGCCGGTCTGCCGAGCGACGCGCACCGTCAGGAAACTCATGCCGCGCTTGAGAAGAATGACCAACTGGCAAAATCGATGGGCTTCCAGGGCACGCCTGGTTTCATCGTCATGCCGGTGAGCGGGGCTAGCGCCGCCAACACCACCGTGCTGCCGGGCGCCGTCTCTGCGGAAGAACTGCAGGCTGCCATCAGCAAGGCTCAGGGTAAGTAACTGTTATATAAGTTAATTACGATTTTATAAAGCCATGTTGATGGTCTTGATAAAACGCAGGGTTCAATTGAGCCCTGCGTTTTTTTTCACCTGGTGCTACCCGTTGCTTTTACTCGCCGGGCCGGCCGCCATGACATCGATGCATTTATCGATATTTTGCGCCGCCGCGGCCTTCTGCTCCTCGCTCAGAGACTGATAACGCTGCACTGAGACCTTGGCCAGGCGGGGATCGAACTTCACCTTACTAATCGAATAATCACTGTTCTCATTATCGAGCACGCTGCCGATACTTTTTGCAAAGTCGTCGCTGGCGGCGGGCGCCTTGTGCATCACGTCTATCGCGACGCAGGCCGCTGCATCGTAATGCGGATCGTGAGCCGGTGTCCGGTTGAACCACCAAACGGCCAGGCCAACGATAATGACCATCACGGCGGCTAACTGTGGGAATATTTTCTTCATAACAACAACGCTCATTTCGCAGGAAAAATGTCTGTGTGTCAGGATAAAGATCTCAGATGATAAAAGCTAGCGCAGTGAAAGCGGCCCCCACAATCCAGTTTTATCGCCTGCTTTAACAATTGAGAAATAATATTCATCTCCGGTTAACATATTCTTATTTGATCGGCGAAATATTTATTTACAGCGGTTATCATTTTTATTTATGTCTAGCCGTCTACGCTCGAGAATATTAAGCATTATTTTCCTGGTAATGTAACAAGATATTCATTAAATCAGGCTGATGAGGCGTGGCGGCTAATTTCACAAAGCTCGGGAAGAAAATATTAGGTGCCGGATAAATATCCACAATAGGGTTGCTCTTGTTAAACAATATTGCCCCTTAGTTTATTTTATGACTACTCTTAAGTCTCCAAAATATGAAAATTTTAATAGGGTGGTTTTTTAGTTGAGCCAACCAGGGTTATTTTCCCCCAATGAGCCGCTCGCTGAAACTAAATTAACCATCATCACTATCGCTCGCGGAGAATTATCGTGGAAAAATCAAAAAATCAGCTATTTATCAAT
The DNA here is from genome assembly GCA_963742005.1 of uncultured Gammaproteobacteria bacterium. Taxonomy (GTDB): domain Bacteria; phylum Pseudomonadota; class Gammaproteobacteria; order Enterobacterales; family Enterobacteriaceae; genus Rouxiella. Next base: position 359,194 of record CAVUKG010000003.1, read on the forward strand.
ACGGTATGCCTGTCAGGCTCAACCGATGACAAACTGCGTGCCGCCCATGACGCCGGCTTCAATCAGGTAGAACTGTGGCGTCAGGATGTAGAGGCCGCCGGTGACGATACCGCAGGCATTAAGTCGCTGTTAAAACAGCTGCCTCTGGCCCTGACCGACTATCAGGTCCTGCTCGATTTCGACGGCGCGCCGGACAGCATTCGCGCGGAAAAACGTCAGGAGGCGCTGCGGATGTTGGACACCGCGGTTGAACTGGGTGCCACTACCCTGCTGACACCGGCCAGCACCCACAAAGAGTGCGTCACGGAAAGAATTGAGGAGGATTTACGCTGGTTGGTAGCCGAGGCGGCCCAGCGCGGACTACGCATTGCCTATGAAGGCATGGCCTGGAGCACCTGTATCAACAACACCGCCGATGCCTGGAGCATGGTACAGCGCGTCGATGCGCCAAACCTTGGCCTGGTGATCGACGCATTCCATATCTTTGTTCGTCAACGCACCGCCGCCGATCTCGACGGTATCCCGATGGAAAAAATCTTCCTGGTCCAGCTATCGGACCTGAATGCTATTCCTGCGGTGGAAAACCTGATCGATACCGCGCGTCATAGCCGTTTACTGCCGGGAGAGGGCAAGTTTCCGATCCACACTATTATTGAACGACTCGAAAAGGGCGGCTATCGTGGCCCAATAGGTTTGGAAGTCTTTAGCGATAGCCTGAAAGCGCAGGATCCGGCCGTGGTGGCTCGTCAGGCGATGAAAGCCTTGCAATTAGTCGGCTTCGCTAACATTGCACAATATTCCCTCTAGTTAAGGGATCGGCAAAGTTATAGGCGTTATCAGCGTTAAGGAGAAGCAGAATGTCAGAGATACGGGGGCACATAATGTTGATTCTGCGGCGGTGCAAACGGCCCCCCAGGGTAATAAACCTGCCGCACAAAACGACGTTCCCGCCAGGCATGCGCTGATTGGCGCTGGTCCGTTCCTGTTCGGATTGTTGCATCGCTCCTCTGGGAATTGGCAGCTGTCATTCTGGTTCCTGACCGCAATGGCCGTTTTGATGCTGGTCGCCGGTGGAGCCGCCGTTAAACAACATTATCTTGAAGACACGCAGGCTCGATAATTAGCCTCGAGGCGCAAAGGAGAAAAAAATGACTCAGGTATTAACGCTAAAAGGCATCGCTATTGGCGAAGGGCGGCCCAAGCTGATTGTGCCGACTACCGGTGAGCAGGCCTCTGCGGTGTTGGCCTCGGTCGAAAAGCTGGCGGCGGTAAAAGAGATTGAGGTGATTGAGTTACGCCTCGACTATTTGGCGAACGCGCTAGACAAAATTGCGCTGGCCGAGCTGACACGACAGGTTGCTGAGCGGCTCGCGGATAAAATCCTGCTCGTCACCTTCAGAACCCAGTCTGAGGGCGGGGCCGCGGCGATTAGCGACGCCGACTACGCTGAGCTGTATCTGGAAATTTTAGAACACGGCAACGCTGATTTGCTCGACCTGGAAATGTTTCGCGGCGAAGAAATAGTGCGTAGGGTCGTGGCTCGGGCGCATCAGCGGGGAGTGAAGGTGGTGATGTCGAGCCACGATTTTGAGCAGACCCCGCCGAAGGAAGAAATAGTGCGTCGTCTGTGCCTGCAGCAAACGTGGGGGGCCGATATCCTTAAAATCGCCACCATGCCGCACAACGCCGGGGACGTGTTGAACCTGCTGGCGGCCACCTGGGAAGTGCACAGCCAGCACTCTGATAAACCGCTGCTAACCATGTCGATGGGCGGAGTGGGCGTCGCGTCGCGCCTGTTCGGCGAGCTGACGGGATCGGCGCTGACCTTTGGCATGGTGGGTAAGGCATCGGCACCGGGTCAGATTGCCGCCGCCGATTTACATCGAGTGCTGGAAATTATCCATCAGGCGGGTGGAGTACAATTATAAAACCCTAAACCAAGAAGAAGCGCCTTAACAGATGAATAGAAATTTATTTAGAAATATTGGGGTCAATATAATGTCTATTATCGACAAATTACCCTGCCATAGTTGATAAATTATCGCGATATTTCAAGTGGCTTGTACAGGTTGTTCTTTAAATAGTTTTTGAATGTTATTGTCAATGACCCTTTTTTATATCGTTATCGTTTAAGGTTCTTTTTTAGCTAATCGCGGAGATAAAAAAAGCCCCTTATTTCTCGATGAAGTAAGGGGATGCCAATTGGCCAACACCAGGGAATATTATGAGGGTAAACAGCTCGATGATAGAAGGTTGACCATCGCCTGTGAAACGTTCAATTAATTAAGCCTGTTAAACATTACTGTAGTTAAGTTCACGGCAGAATACAAATAAAAATATAGTATTTAATTTATTTGTATTGGCATTGGCTTTTTGATTTCAACCTGATAAAAATAGTATTGATGCAGATCAATGTTTGAGAGTGTTTTTAAATTAATATCTTTGTTTATTTTAAGGCGCGGGGTGTAATGACTGAGTGAAATCGCCAGTATTATTTCTTTCAATTAGTAACCTATAGTAAATAAAGTTATATATAAATTGAAATGAGTTATTAAAACCTCTTTCATGACCCATAATTATCACTCATCAGTCACCCTGTAGCCCGCGTGCTTCATATCAGGCCAGATTAGCGGCTATGCGGCAGCTTGAGACAGCTGACAGCGCTAATAATCTGATACTCGGCCGTGCATTCTCTCCTCGCCGATTGTAACTTTCTTTCAGCCTCCTTCAGGTTGCACGCTTAAAAAAGATTAAAAGTTCGTTGCAGCCCTTTTGATTACAAATTCGTTGAGATGCCGAAAATAAATTGTGATCTGCATCACGCTTTAATGACAAATGTTCGCTGTGAAATAGTGATTCAGATCACAATTATCTCATTGAATCGCTTTTAATTTAACCTTTGTGCTTAAGTTTCAAAGCTTTTATGTGATGGAGGTCACTTAAATAAGGGGTGGGAAGGGGGGTAGCCCGTGATCGCAATCACGCACCCGGCCCCGACTACGCGCGGTCATAATGACGTGCTAAAGTTCGCCTTGCAGACAGCAATGCGACGGATCCCAGGTCTTGGGGAAAATACCGTCCTAATAACTTACCGTCCCAATATCTACCACGCATAGCGCGCTCTTATTGTTAGCGCGTATCAATAGGGGTGTGTTTTATGTTTTCACCAGACGTTAAGGTCGGAGTTCAAAACTTTGGCCGCTTCCTGAGTAACATGGTAATGCCCAACATCGGCGCATTTATCGCCTGGGGTATTATTACCGCGCTGTTTATTCCAACCGGCTGGATCCCAAACGCGACGCTGGCCAAATTAGTCGGCCCGATGATCACCTATCTGTTGCCTTTATTGATTGGTTTCACCGGTGGCCGTCTGGTCGGTGGCGATCGCGGCGGCGTGGTCGGTGCAATCACCACCATGGGCGTGATTGTCGGCGCGGATATGCCCATGTTCCTCGGCGCAATGATTGCCGGTCCATTGGGTGGCTGGTGTATCAAACGCTTTGACCGTTGGGTTGACGGTAAAATTAAAAGCGGCTTCGAGATGCTGGTGAACAACTTCTCAGCCGGTATTATCGGCATGCTGCTGGCCCTGCTGTCGTTCCTGGCTATTGGTCCGCTGGTCGAGGCGCTGTCCAAACTGCTGGCCGCCGGCGTCCACATCATGGTTATTCATAACCTGCTGCCGCTGGCCTCAATCTTCGTTGAACCGGCAAAAATCCTGTTCCTCAATAACGCCATCAACCACGGCATCTTCTCACCGCTGGGTATCCAGCAGGCGACCGAAGCCGGTAAGTCGATCTTCTTCCTGATCGAAGCTAACCCGGGTCCGGGCATGGGCGTGCTGATTGCCTATATGGTGTTTGGTCGCGGTAGCGCCAAGCAGTCTGCGGGCGGCGCGGCGATCATCCACTTCCTGGGCGGTATTCACGAAATTTATTTCCCTTACGTGCTGATGAACCCGCGCCTGCTGCTGGCGGTTATTCTCGGCGGTATGACCGGCGTGTTCACGCTGACCGTATTAAACGGCGGTCTGGTTTCTCCAGCCTCACCGGGTTCAATCATTGCCGTGCTGGCGATGACGCCTAAAGGCGCCTATTTCGCTAACATCTCTGCCATCGTGCTGGCCTTCCTGGTGTCGTTCGTGGTCTCGGCCATTCTGCTGAAAAGTTCGAAAGTCAAAGACGAGGACGATCTCGAAGAGGCAACCCGTCGCGTGCAGGATATGAAAGCGCAGTCTAAAGGCGGCAAGCCGGTGGTCGCGGGTGTGGCAGGCGATCTGTCTACCGTGCGTAAAATCATCGTAGCCTGTGATGCCGGAATGGGGTCGAGCGCGATGGGGGCCGGGGTGTTACGTAAGAAGGTGCAGGACGCCGGGCTGTCTCATGTTGCGGTGACTAACACGGCTATCAATAACTTACCGGATGACGTTGACCTGGTGATCACTCATCGCGATCTCACCGAGCGCGCGATACGTCAGGTGCCCCACGCGCAGCATATCTCGCTGACCAACTTCCTCGACAGCGGCCTGTACACTGACCTGGTGGCTCGTCTGATTGAGGTCAGCAGGGGCAGCGACTATAAAGAAAAAGTGAACACCACCCTAAATGACAGCCTGGTTGCTGAGGCTGATAATAGCAACCTGTTCCGCATGAGTGCCGATAATATCTTCCTCGGTTTGACGGCGACTAGTAAAGAGCAGGCCATTCGCTTTGCCGGTGAGCAACTGGTGAAAGGCGGCTACGTGCAGCCGGAATACGTTGAAGCGATGCTGGCGCGTGAGCAGCTGACCTCAACCTATTTGGGCGAGTCGATTGCCGTGCCGCACGGTACTATCGAAGCGAAAGATCGGGTGTTGAAAACCGGTATCGTGTTCTGCCAGTATCCGGCGGGCATTCGCTGGGGTGAAGACGAAGATGACTCTGCCCGCCTGGTTATCGGTATAGCGGCCCGTAACAACGAGCACATCAACGTGATCACTAAACTGACCACCGCGTTGGATGAAGACGGCGTTATCGACCGTTTGGCCAACACCACCAGCGTTGAGGAAGTGCTGCAAATCATTCGCGGGTAATACAAATTTAAGAACGTTACTAACCGGGTCTGCCCTAATCCAACGCACGTTGGCTAGCAGACCCGGTTGTTGATTCGAAGCCCAGAGCTTCCTGGTTCTTGTCACCGTTTTAGGGAGTCATCATGAAAGCTTTACATTTTGGTGCGGGTAACATTGGCCGTGGATTTATCGGCAAGCTGTTGAGCGATGCCGGCGTTGAGCTGACCTTCGCCGACGTGCACCCGGTGCTACTCGAAGAATTAAACCGCCGTAAGGGCTACAACGTCAACGTGGTCGGAGAACAGGCCACCGTTGAGCCAGTTAACAATGTCAGTATCGTCAACAGCACCGGTATTGAGGCGATTGAACTGATTGCCGAGGTTGACCTGCTGACCACCGCCGTTGGCCCGACGGTGCTGGAAAGAATCGCGCCTAACGTGGCGAAAGGCCTGGTGTTACGCCATCAGCAGGGCAATGAAAGCCCGCTGAATATCATCGCCTGCGAAAACATGGTGCGCGGCACCAGCCAGTTTAAACAGCACGTGCTTAACGCGCTGCCGGAAGGCGAAAAAGCCTGGGTCGAGGCACACGTTGGCTTCGTTGACTCCGCCGTTGACCGCATTGTGCCACCCGCCGCCGCAGACACCCGCGATCCGCTGGAGGTTACCGTTGAAACCTTCAGCGAATGGATCGTAGACCAGACCCAGTTCAAAGGCTCGTTACCGGACATTAAAGGCATGGAGCTGACCGATAATCTGATGGCCTTCGTCGAGCGCAAGCTGTTCACCCTCAATACCGGCCACGCCATTACCGCCTATCTCGGCCAGCAGGCGGGACACGCCACCATTCGTGACGCCATTCTCGACGCCGACGTGCGAGCTGTTGTACAGGGCGCGATGGAAGAAAGCGGCGCGGTGCTGATCAAGCGCTACGGTTTTGATGCCGAAAAACACGCGGCCTACATCAAAAAAATTCTCTCTCGCTTTGAAAATCCGCATTTGCAGGATGACGTCGAGCGCGTGGGTCGCCAGCCGTTGCGTAAACTTAGCGCCGGCGATCGCTTGATCAAGCCGCTGTTAGGGACCGAAGAATACGGGTTGCCGCATGCCAATCTGGTGATCGGGATTGCCGCTGCGATGCGTTACCGCAGCGAGCAGGACCCGCAGGCGCAGGAGCTGGTGGAATCGTTGACCACCCAGGGACCGAAAGCCACGCTGGTCGAGATTTCAGGCCTGCCGGCAGACAGCGATGTGGTGGCTGAGATCGTCAGTGCCTATGGAAAATCGCACTAATCAGGCGGACTCTCGGATAACAATCAGTGACGTGTGCTCTCTGCACGTAGTCCAACACCCGATGTAACAAGGCGCTTTGGGCGGCACAGTCGCTGCTCAAAGCGCCTTGTCAAGGATGACGCCGTGGGCGTTGAAAGACTCACTAAACATCGTGAATAGCGACCATGGAAAAAGCACAGGCGTTTGAAAACCGAGTATTAGAAAAGCTGAACGCCGGAAAAACGGTGCGCAGTTTTCTGATGACCGCGGTAGAGCTGTTGGCGGAAGCGCTGGATATTTTGGTGGTTCAGGTCTTTCGCAAGGATGACTATGCGGTGAAATACGCCGTTGAGCCGCTGCTTACCGGCAATGGTCCGCTGGGCGACTTAACAGTGCGTTTAAAACTCATTTATGCCCTCGGCGTCATCAGCCGCAACGAGTATGAAGACGCCGAACTGCTGATGGCACTGCGGGAAGAGTTGAATTACGACGGCAACGAGTATCGCTTTACCGACGATGAAATACTTGGCCCGTTCGGCGAACTCCACTGCGTCGCTACCCTGCCTCCGGCCCCGACCTTTCTCAAGTCGGGCGAGGCGGACGAGTCATTAATCGCCATGCAGCGCCAACGCTATCAGCAGATTGTCCGCTCTACGATGGTGCTGTCGATCACCGGGCTGATTGCCCACATCAGCAATCAGCAACCCTCACGCCTCTCTCCGGTTAAGCGTTAGCCTACTGTCGCCAGGCTTTGCGCAGGCCCACTAACAGCAGCAGTGAAACCAACATCGATGAAAGATAAACCTTGGTTGCCGGGAAACTGTCGACCTGCAATGGCACATCATTAGCTACCGAGTCGCTGATTTCATGAGTCAACAGGTAGGTGGTCAGCAGCAGGAACAGCGCATTGAGCAGCAATGAAATTAGCTGAAAAATACTGTCCTGCTTGAGCGTTAGCGGCTTGACCTTATCCAGCAGGAAATAAGTGACCATCAGGTAAATCACATACTCAACGGCGAGGGTGATAGGCAGAATAATAAATGCCTGCATATCGACTATATGACCTCGATGATTGCCAAGATACTGTGAGATTAAAATATCCAGCGAAAAATAACCAAATAATGCAAATACAAAACCAAACCCTACCAAAAAATATGCCTTAGCCATTTTATTTCTCTAAAAATATTAACGTATCATCGGATCGGCTATTATTGACCCCTTAACAGACTAATCCAATGATAATAGGTATTTTTAAAGTACTAAAAAAGCCTGACTCACTCAACGAATAGCGACATATTTTAACTCATCGACCAGCAACCACAGCGCGGTGAGCGCCATCAACCCGGCCATAATGGTGTTAAAGGTCTTGAGTTTCCATTCAACCTGCAACGCCTTGCGCAGCCTGTCGCCCATCAGTGCCCAAATAAATACGCAGGGGAAGTTAATCAACGCAAAGCCTAAACAGTTGGCCAGCGTGTGGTGCAGCATATTGCCCGCCGGCGGGGTGAACAATACCGCGACGTTGGTTGCCATCAGCCAGGCCTTAGGATTGACGACCTGAAACAGCGCGCCGTTGATCAGTCGCATAGGCTGCTGCTCGGCCTTGTTCTGCGGGGTGGACGAGCGAAAAATTTTCCACGACAGCCAAAACAGATAACTGCAGCCAATCACCGCCATCGGCAGGCGGATCACCGTCATCCAGCTCAGCAACACGGCCAGCAGGGTAGTCGTCAGCGCGCACTGCAGGGCACAGCCGAGCGTGATCCCCAGCGTCATCGGCAGCGTTCGGCGCAGGCCGAAATTGACCCCCGACGAGGCCAGCAACAGATTATTAGGGCCCGGTGTAATCGACATCACGGTCACGTAACTTGCAAAAGCAGTATCTAACATCGGGAAACCCTCAGAGTAAATGTGCGCGGTATCAGCCGTGCGAATGAGTGATTAGCATAGAGCGAGAAACAATTTGGATACAGAACCAGATATCCGCTATTGTTATGGTTACAGTAGGTTAAAATATAAACTGTACCCATACCAACGACGGGAACTGACACCATGGCTGAATTGTTACCTGAAACGCTGCGCACTAACGATCCCACTCCGCCTGGCGAGACGCGCTATAACCAGCTGGCCGATCGGCTGGCGGAGGCGATTGCCCAGGGCACGCTGCTACCCGGCAGCCGCTTACCGTCGGTCAGACGCAGCGCCGAGACCCATCAGGTCAGCATTAATACCGTGGTTGCCGCCTATCGCCGCCTGGAAGACCGTGGATTAATCGAGGCGCGGCCGCAGTCGGGGTTTTACGTTTCCAGCTCCTTGCCGGTGTTGGAGAGCCGTGCGATGGAGGCCCATTCCCCGGCGGCAAAACCCGCCGACGAAGTCCTCAAACTGATAGACACGGTGTTCGCCGCGCAGGCCAATCCGGCCTATACCAATATTTCGCTGGCCTGCCCGCAAACCACGGATTTTTACCCCGGCGGCAAGCTGGCCCGCATCATGTCTTCTCTGATGCGTCGCCAGCCACAGATCATCGCACAGTACGCGTTGCCGCCAGGGAGCCTGCACCTTCGTCAGCAGATAGCCCGACGCGCCATGTCGCTGGGCATGCTGCTCGAACCCAATGATGTCACCCTGACCCACGGCTGCATGGAGGCGCTGCAGCTGGCGTTGCGCGTCACCACCAAGCCGGGGGACAGCGTGGGCCTGGAAACGCCCACCTACTTTTTCCTGCTGCCGCTGCTTGCCAGCCTCGGACTGAAAGCGGTGGAAATCCCTACCGATCCGCAGCACGGTCTGTCGTTGGACGCGCTGGAGTTAATGCTGAACGAGAAACGCCTCAACGCGGTGATTGCCATGCCGACGGCGCAAAACCCGATGGGCTTTACCATGCCGCTGGCGGCGAAGAAACGCCTGGCGCGCCTGATGAACGATCACCAGGTGCCGCTGATTGAGGACGGCCTGTATGCAGAAATTCAGTTCGGCCCAACCATTTCACCGGCGGTAAAATCGTTCGATAAAAAGGGTTGGGTCATCTTCTGCACCAGCTTTACCAAGACGCTGGCCCCGGATTTTCGCATTGGTTGGGTCGCCGGTGGGCGTTTTAGCGAAAGGCTACGCCAGCTGAAAGCCGTGTCTTCAATTTCCGAATCGGTGCTGTTATCGGAAACGCTGGCGGTATTTTTGGAGTCGGGCGGGTTTGATCATCATTTGCGCACGCTGAGAAGGCGCTATGCCGCGCAGGTCGATGAAGCCAGGGCGCTGATTATGCGTTACTTCCCGCAGGGAACGCGCGCCACCCAGCCGCAGGGCGGCTTTGTGTTCTGGGTAGATTTCCCGGCAGGCGTTGATACGGTTGAACTTTTTGAACTGCTGCTGCAGGAAAAAATTTGCATGACGCCGGGCACGCTGTATTCGCCGAGCGGCCGCTACCGCAGTGCGCTGCGCCTTTCCTGCTGTTATCCGTTTAACGCGCGCTATACCGAAGCGCTGATGCGCGTGGGGCGTAAAGCCTGCGAGATGAGTGGATTAGCGCCCGGCATCGTTACACAGGCTGCTGAATAGCCGACTTCCTGTTACACTAGTGACTGAATTTAATTTTTCGCTATCCTGCCCCGCAATTTCGCGGCGCCTGATGGCATACGGGTTATCGAAATGATCGAAAAAGAAAAAGCAGAAATTAAGCGCCTGAGCGACATGCTCGACGCGTTGAACCACAAAGATGCCACCGTTATTCAGCAAGGCGTGACCGAGCAGATTGACACGCACATGAAAGAAAAAGAAAAGTTGGCGGCGGAAATCGAACGCCTGCGCGGCGTACGCGAGGTTAAGCTGAGTGCCGAGGCTCAGAAGCTGTCCAAGCTGTTTAGCCGTGAGATCACCAAGAAAGAGCAGGCCGATATGGGCGCGCTTAAGAAAGCGGTGCGCGGCATTGTGGTGATCCACCCAATGACGGCACTGGGTCGCGAGATGGGCCTGAAAGTGGTCACCGGTTTCTCGAAAAAGGCTTTCTGACCGCCATCAGTTAAGTTTCTAGAAACGCAGGCATAAAAAAACCGACGTAGCGAACTCCGTCGGTTTTTTTGCGGATTTTTTTCAGGATTTTTAACTCAAAATCACCTTCTGAGCCGATCCTGCCAATCCTCCGCCAGCAATATCATTAGGCTTTAGCGAAGTTTTCTGCCGCTACGTCCCAGTTAACCACGTCCCAGAATGCTTTGATGTAATCAGGACGTTTGTTTTGATATTTCAGGTAGTAAGCGTGTTCCCAAACGTCCAGGCCCACGATCGGGGTGCCGGATGCGCCAGAAATAGCTTCGCCTAACAGCGGGCTGTCCTGGTTAGCGGTTGAAACCACTGCCAGTTTGCCGTCTTTCTTAACCAGCCAAGCCCAACCAGAACCGAAACGAGTGGTTGCCGCTTTTTCGAAGGTTTCTTTGAAAGCGTCAACGCTGCCGAAGTCACGTTCGATAGCCGCTTTCAGGTCGCCCTGCAGGGAAGTGCCTTTTTTCAGGCCTTTCCAGAAGAAGCTGTGGTTAGCGTGGCCGCCGGCGTTGTTACGCAGGGCAACTTTCTTGTCAGCTGGAACTTTATCGAAGTTTTTCAGCAGCTCTTCTACAGGCAATGCAGCCAGCTCCGGCAAGCTTTCCAGCGCAGCGTTAGCGTTGTTAACGTAGGTCTGGTGATGCTTGGTGTGGTGGATTTCCATCGTTTCTTTATCGAAATGTGGCTCGAGTGCATCGTACGCGTAAGGCAGGGATGGTAGTGAATAACTCATGTTCATCAGCTCCATTGGTGTTGGGCGGTGCAGATTAGGGTGAACACCGCGTAATCAGTCGGATCATTATAGTTAATAAATTGATATTGAAAATGATTATCTATGCTGTGCACTTTATGGAGATGCTCTGCAAGCCGCGTAATTCGTGGCTTAGAGCAAGATTGACTATCCAAAAGGCAAATTCATCTAAGAACGTAATAACAGCCTAGCAGCAAAAAAGCCGCAAATTAACCCTGGGTTTAGCAAGGCTATTTGCCGCGTTAATCGGTCAATCGCTGCGGATGACTGTATACCGTCGCCCGACCCGGCTTGCTAAAGCCAACCAGCGTCAGATTGCAGCGCTCGGCCACCTCGACGGCCAGCGAGGTGGCCGCCGAAACCGCAAACAAAATTTCGATGCCGCACATGGCGGTCTTCTGCACCATCTCATAGCTGGCGCGGCTCGAGACTAACGCCGCGCCGGAGGTCCAACCGGCCTCGCGCGCTTTTAAGCCGAGCATTTTATCGAGTGCGACGTGGCGGCCTACGTCTTCACAGCCGCCGAGCAGCTGGCCCGTGGAGTTTATCCAGGCTGCGGCGTGAGTGCAGCCGGTCAGTTGCCCAACCGGTTGAATGGATTTTAGCTCTAACAGCGCTCGGTCGAGATTGCCAAGATCAAAGGTTTGGGTGAAGGGCAACGCCGGCAGCGGGCGAAATAGATCGTCGAGCTGCTCTATACCGCAGACGCCACAGCCGGTTCGTCCGGCCATTGCCCTGCGTCGCTCTTTCAAGCCGGCAAAACGGCGGCTGGAAAGCTCTATGTTAACCTCAATACCGTGACAGTTTGCTGTCACCTCAAGCCCGAAGATATCGCGCGGAGATTCAATAATGCCTTCAGACAGCGAAAACCCCAGCGCAAAGGCCGGTAAATCCTTGGGCGATGCCATCATCACGACGTGTGATATGCCGTTGTAAACCAGCGCGACAGGCACTTCTTCTGCTATCCAATCGGGCTGACTGTCGCCGAGACTGCGCCGTTGAACGACGTTACGCTGCCGCAGGCCGGGCTGATCCTCGGGTGGTTTATCGGCAACAGTCGCAGGGTGGCTTTCAGAATTGTTCAAGGTGGTTTCCGCGCGTCTAAAATCAGTGTTAACTATCGATCAGGGTAGACCTAACCCCGCTAAAATTGAATCTCAATCTGTGCTTATCGCTGGTAAAAAGTCGCCCGACTGCTAATTTTATACAGGATGAACGGTTATTTTCAGCTTCCCCGGATTTGGATAAGGAGGGTTTGATGAAGTTGATTGGCAGCTATACCAGTCCTTATGTGCGTAAAATTTCGGTGATGTTGATAGAAAAGGGAATTTCATTCGAATTCGTCAACGATCCGCCGAGTGCCGAAGGCAGTAAAGTGACGGCGTTTAACCCGCTGGGCAAGGTGCCTGCGCTTGTTACCGACGAGGGCGAGATATTTTATGATTCACCGATAATAGTGCAATTTATTGAATTACTTAACCTTGCACCGACGCTGCTGCCCTGGGAGCCGCTGGACGCGCTGCGGGTGAAGCAGGTGGAAGCCCTGGCCGACGGCGTTACCGATGCCGCCGTAGCGCTGGTGCTGGAAAATCGTCGTGAGGCCGCACAGCGCAATGAACAGTGGATTATTCTGCAGCGCGGTAAGGTGCTACGCGGCCTCGATCGGCTGGAAAAGCTCGCCAGTGAGGGAAGATGGCTCAACGGCGAAGGCCTTAACGTCGCCGATATCAGCGTCGCCTGCTCGTTGGGTTATTTGAATTTCAGACGTATTGCACCGGGCTGGTGTGTCGAGCGCCCGGCTCTAATCAAGCTGGTCGAAAGGCTGTTCCAGCGAGAAAGCTTCGCCAGAACCACGCCTCCGTAGGCTTAAACTACCGCTCCGCCCACCACCGGCCAGCGATGACGGATAAACACCGCCACCAGGGATAGCCACAGCAGGCCGCTGACTAAATTAAACACGCTGAACATCCAGCTGCCACCGCTGAGATAGGCGACTTTCGCCAGCTCGATGCCCAGGGTAAACACCAGCATGCTGATCATCCCCATCGCGGCGGAAACGGTGCCCTTGCTCATCTCGCTTGAGAACAGCGTCAGGCGATACAGCCCGGCATTGGCCACGCCGATGCCGAAGGCGTAGAGGCTGAGACCGGCGGTCATCCACAAATAAGCATGGCCCGACAGCATGGTGGCAATCGCCGCAATAAACAGCCCGGCCACCATTGGCACCGCGCCCAGCTTAATCAGTTGTTCAACGCTGCGTTTGCCGGTGAGCTTGGCCAAGGTCAGGTTACCGATAATCAGCGCGCCAAACACCGGCACCTGTAACAGGCCATAGTCGAAGGCCGATAAGCCTTCGCCGCTGATTAAGATAACCGGTGACTGGGCAATCCACGCCAGCAGCGGCAGGCTGGCAAAGCCAATCGCCAGCGAGCCGCAGAGGAAGCGGCGATTTTTCAGAACGATTTTATAATCATCCAGCAGGCTCCTGACCGAGAATTTTTCACCGATGCGCGACGCGGTTTCGGGCATCGATTTATTCAGCCCCCAAAAGGCAATGCTCGCCAGGGCGGCAAAAATCACAAACATCACCTGCCACGGCGCAAACTGCACCATCGCGGCACCGGCCAGCGGCCCCAGCAGCGGCGCGGCCAGCGCCACGTTTGCCATCAGCGCGGTAATGCGGATGCACACCGACTCCTCAAAAGATTCCTGTATCGTGGCGTAACCGACCGCGCCGATAAAGCACAGGCTTATCCCCTGAAAGAAGCGGATTACCATAAACTGTTCTATGGTTTGGGCGAGTAAAATAGCCAGGCAGCTGACCACGAAGAAGCCAACACCGGCCAGCATCACCGGGCGACGCCCGCGTCGGTCCGACAGCGGGCCGAGCAGCCACTGCAGGAACATGCCGCCGGCAAGGTAGGCGGTCATCGAGGTGGGAACCCAGTCTTCACTGGCGTTAAAATTAGCCACCACCGCCAGCATACCGGGCTGGATCATGTCGTTAGCAATATAGGTCGCGAACTCGAAAAGCACCAGACACAGTGGAAACAGGAGCGCCTGCCGACCCAACAGGGACGCAGTATTCGGAGAGTTATGCATGATAAATTCACAAAGTATGGCTAATAGACTGATTATTAGCTGAAAAAAGGGACTGTCCGGGCAGGGTTTGCAAGCGGGTCAGTAATGGCCAGTATTTTGCCGATAAATTAAGCAAATGGCAATGCCCTTTCTGGCGTTGAGCACATTATAAAACGGTTTTATAACCCACTCGCGATTAAAGAGTCGATTAAGCCGCCAGAAAGCGCTATTAAGTTTAATAAATTTTGAGGATTAGCCGGGCATGACCCCAAAAATAGGCTGGATAGATAACCTGCGCGCCATCGCCTGCATTATGGTGGTGATTATTCACGCGACCAGTTTTCAGGTAGTCAATTTTAGCGCCCTGGGCAGCGGTGCCTGGTGGCTGGCTAATGTGCTCGATTCGGCCGCACGGCCGTCTGTACCGCTATTTTTTATGATTTCCGGCTTCCTGTTTTGGGGTGAAAAAAGTGCCCAGCGTCGTCACTTTCTGCGTATCGGCCTGTGTCTGGCCTTTTACAGTACGGTGTCGCTACTCTACATCCTGATAATGACAAAAATAGGATTTTGGCCTTCACTGCGCCATATCTTACAAAAGCCGGTGTTTTATCATCTTTGGTTTTTCTACGCCATCGGACTGATTTACCTGCTGTCGCCTTTTATCGCCATCAAAAAGTCCCCGCCGCAGGCCGTGCTGCTGCTGGCTATCCTGTTGGGAGTGCTGGCTAATCCACAGCTTCCCGCCCTCGGCTGGCAGGGATTTCACCTGCTGCCGTTTAATTTGTACATCAGCGGCGATGCCTTTTATTACCTGCTGTACGCGCTGCTGGGCCGGGCATTAGGCACGCTTGAAAGGGGGAGAAACGCTTATGGATGGGCGGCGGGGCTGATTTACTTGGCCAGCAGCGCCCTCATTGCACTCGGCACCTATCACCAGTCCGAGATTAATCAGAACTTTGCCGGGACTTTTTACACCTATTGCGGACCGTTAGCGTTTATCTCGGCCATGGCACTGTTTATCGGCGCTAAACAGCGGCTTGATAGCCATCCTCCCCGCCTGCTGGCGGCTATTTCGCGGCATTCGCTGGCCATTTACGGCTTTCACGCGTTGATCATTATCGGCCTGCGCGGTCAACACCTCGACTTCCCGCAGTTTCCGCTGCTTAACGTCGCTTATCTGTTTATCTGCGGCCTCGGCGGCGGCATGCTGTTAGCGATGTTGCTGGCTCGCGTCGATCGTCGGCGCTGGGTGAGCTGATTTACTGCGGCTGCCAGCGCAGCAGCGCTCTTTTGAACTGCCGAGCCGACGAGAATCCTGCGGCGAGGGCGGCTTTTTCCTGCCCCAGGCCCTGCTGAATACGCTGTTTAGCCACCGCGATGCGCAGCTGTTCGTGATAATCGCGCACGCTGATGCCGAGATACTGGCGGAACAGGCGGGTGAGATGGCGGCTGCTGATATGCGCTTTGGCGGCGACGGTTTCGACCTGCCACGCCGATTCTGGGTCAGAAGAGATAACGTTTTGCGCGCGATGCACCGCCGGATGCAGGTGGTTACGATACTGCAACCACGGTGAAAGCTGTGGGTCTTCGCCCGCTCGGCGAAAATAGACCACCATTTCCCGCGCCACGTCGAGCGCCGCCTGCGGGCCGTGGTGCTGAGCAATCAGGTAGAGCGCCACGTCGATACCGGCGGTGATCCCGGCGCTGGTCAGCACCTGGCGATCTTCAACAAAAATGCGATTATCTTTCACTAATGCCGCCGGGACGCGCTCGTGCAGTCGCGCAATAATGGCATGGTGGGTGGTGCACTGATAACCATCCAGCAGGCCCGCCATTCCGGCCAGCAGGCTGCCTGAGCAGATGCAGACCAGCTGTAAGTCACCTCGTTCGATAGCCGATTTTTTGGCGGCCAGCCATTGCCGACAGATCCTTCCCGGTTCGGTATCAAACTGTGTCGCCGAATCGCTAACCCCCGGCACCACGATGATGCTGTTAGCGGGCAACTCGGACGGTAGCGGACGCAGTCGGCCCACCACCAGGCCGGTGGTGAGTTCAACCTCCGTAAGCGGGCTGATGTAATGCAGGGTAAAGTGACCGCTCAGGCGCAGGGCCTCGGCCGGACCGGTAAGGTCCAGCGCCAGCGTGCCGGGCAGGGTCACAAAGAACACATCACGCGACATAATCCTCCACATCAACGGTAAGATGCTGATTTAAATAGGCAGCAATATCCGGCTCCTGTTGCAGCAGCGTCGCAACAAAGGCGTTACGCTCAAAGGCCATCACCTGCATATCCCATACGCAAAAAGATTCGCTCAGGGCTTCGCGCCATTGGCCATTTTCAGTGACCCAGATTTTCATCCGCAGCTCGTTTTCATTGTCCCACCAGCCAACCACCAGATAATCCATCGTCTTGCCACGATGCTCCAGCATCCAACCTACACCGGGACGATCGGCAGTGGTGGCGCGGGGCGGTAACCAGCTCGCCACGCGAGAATAGGCGCGTTCAAAAATATCGGCCGCTGACTGGGTGCCTGCAAACTCAATGCCGTAGCGCTTGAGCTGCCAGCCCTGATGCGTCCAGGTAGACAGCGGGGCTATTTTACGGTCAAGGTAAGGTTTTGGCTGCCATTCGGCCCTGGCTGGCACATTATCGCGCCGCGCCTGGCGGTTATCCAGCTCGGCCAGCGCGCCGTCAACGTCGGTAACGGTCGCAAAACGGTCGACTAGCACCAGCTCGCTCCGCTGTTTGATCTGCTGCGCGCTA
The DNA here is from genome assembly GCA_963742005.1 of uncultured Gammaproteobacteria bacterium. Taxonomy (GTDB): domain Bacteria; phylum Pseudomonadota; class Gammaproteobacteria; order Enterobacterales; family Enterobacteriaceae; genus Rouxiella. The sequence continues at coordinate 376,149 of CAVUKG010000003.1, forward strand.
AAGGTTTGCCCGCACGGGTGAGTCATTGGGAAGGTCAGCGTTGCTTCGGTGACAAAAGTCACCTCGAAGCCCAGGTCTGAGGCCACGCGGGTGGTGGTTTCACAGCACTGCTCGGTGCGCATGCCACTGATAATGAGATGTTTAATCTGTCGCTCGCGCAGCCAAAGATCCAGTCCTGACTCGGTCAACGCATTGTGCACGCGCTTATAAATGCTAACCTGCGGCTGGTGGCTCAGGAACGACATCGGCGTGACTAACCCTGATTCGAGCGCAAAGGGCCCCTGACTGACGTGAAAGATATCGACCAGCGGCACGCCGCGGCTTTGGCAGCCGTCAATCAGCCTGGAGATAGCCTGTTTAAAGGCCGGGAGATCCTCCTCCTGCCAGAAATCCTTTTGTTCAAAAGAACGCTGTACGTCGATAATCAATAGTGCGCTGTCAGACATTTTCGGACCTCCTCGTTTTAATATAATGCCATATTGCACGCGGCTTGATTAAAGAGGAAGGCCAAAAACGGACAGGATACTGACTGAGCCGGACAGGTTAAAAAGGCAGCCGATCTGCGGCTGCCTGTAAGGTCATGCGACGTGCTCCAGGCTTAGAACACCAGCTGGACTTTAGACGCCTTGGACTTATCGGTAGCAAACTCCAGCGCCTGAGTGAGGTCATCCTGCGGATACTCGGCCGACAGCAGCGGCATGGGATCGATGACATTGTTGCCCAACCATTCCACGGCGGTAACAAACTCCTCGGTGAAGCGGAAGCTGCCGACCCAGTTAATCTCTTTGGCAATCAGCATCATCATTGGGAAGTCGGGAATAGCGCCGCCCATGCCAACCTGCACCAGCGTGCCCCTGGCCCGCGTCACTTCCAGACAGCGGCGAATGGACGAGTGGTGACCCGAGGCGTCGAAAGAGACGTCAAAATAGCCTTTCTGCTCGAGGTAAGGGGCAAAGTCACCGCTGGCGGCGTGCAGGGTTTGGGTCGCGCCCATCGCCGCAACGATTTCCAGACAGCGCTCGCTCAGGTCGGTACAGACCACCTCTTTGGCACCTTTAGCCTTGGCGGCCGCGGCAATCAGGCTGCCGATAGGGCCCACGCCGGACACGAACACCGTTTTACCCTGCACGTCTCCGGCCTGATTGACGGCGTGAATGGCCACCGCCAGCGGCTCGGCAAACACCATCAGCCGATCGCTGACGCTGTTATCGAAGGGGATGCACTGTGCGCTGTCGACGATTTTATATTGGGTAAATGCGCCATTAATATGCGGAAAATACATCGCGCTGCCGAAGAATTTCATGGTAGTACACTGGTTTTCTTCGCCAGCCAGGCAGTATTTGCAGGCTTTACACGGTTTGCTTGGGTTAAGGGCCACTTTTTGCCCCGGTTTTAACGCCGCGTTGTCCGACTGTTCGACCACGCCAACCACTTCGTGCCCCAGCACCATGGCTTCGCGGACCTTGAAGTCACCCACTGCGCCGTGCTCGTAATAGTGCAGATCCGAGCCGCAAATGCCACCACGGGTGACTTTAACCAGCGTGCCCTGGCCCTGATAATCCAGATGCTGTTCTACTACGGCGACGTCTTTTTTCCCGGTCACTACACAAGATTTGGTATCGATTTTCATTGGATGAGGCTCTTTTATCTGGCGAATTATTCCTCCAGTAAAGAGCCTTTGCTGCAAGTAAAATGTGATCGCCGTCACTATATGACGTGTTACCAAATCTTGTTACGCATAACATGAAGGGCCTCAACATTTTGAGACCCAGATTGCATTTTAAAGATACCGCTTACTGATTATTGCTGGCCGTTTTAACCGGTAAGCTCAGGATGCAGTGGGTTATCACGCCGCCGATCAATCCCCAAAATGCCGAACCGACGCCGAAGAGCTGAATGCCCGAGGCGGTGATCAGGAAAGTCACGATCGCCGCGTCGCGCTGCTTTTCTTCCGTCAGCGCGCGGTGCAGGCTGCCGGATATGGTGCCCAGCAGCGCCAGGCCGGCAATGGTGTGGATCAGCGGCGCAGGCAGGGCGGTAAACAGCGTGCCTATCGAGCCGCCGAGCAGCCCGGCGAGTAAATAAAACACCCCGGCGGCAACGGCCGCGGTGTAGCGTTTTTGCGGGTCCGGATGCACGTCTTTAGCCATGCAAATTGCCGCGGTGATCGCCGCAATGCCAATCGAGTAAACGCCAAACGGTGCCAGCAGCAGCGTCACTAGCGCGGTGACGGTTATCAGCGGCGAGACCGGCGCCTTATATCCAGAGGCGTAAATCGTGGCAATCCCCGGCGCATTTTGCGAGGCCATGGTCACCACAAAGAACGGCACGCCAATGCCGATCAGCGTTGACCAGGTGAAATGCGGCGCGATCAGCACCGGCGCGGCAAAGTGCAGCGCCTGACCGTGAAAATTAATATCGCCCTGCCAGGCAGCGACGGCGAGCCCGATGCCGAGGGAGAGGATCACCGCATAGCGGGCAAGGTAGCGCCGTGCCAGCAGATAAATCAAACACATGCTGCCCGCCAGCGGTAAATTGCTTTGCAGCGAGCCAAAGGCGTCCAGCCCAAAGCGCAGCAGAATGCCGCCGAGCATCGCCGCCGACAGCGCCTGGGGAATATAGCGCATCAGTTTGGCAAACAGGCCGGTAATGCCGGACAGCAAAATCAGGCCATTGGCGAAAATAAATATGCCGATGGCATCATTAATTGAAATGCCCGGCAGGCTGGTCACCAGCAGCGCCGCACCCGGTGTCGACCAGGCGGTGAGGATGGGGGTCCGGAAATAGAGCGATAGCCCGATGCTGGTAATGCCCATGCCAAAACCCAGCATAGTGAACCAGCTACCAATCTGTGCCAGATTGGCCCCGGCTGACTGATAGGCCTGGAAAACAATCGCGGCAGCGCTGGTGTATCCGACCAAAACCGCTACAAAACCGGCAATTATCGTCGAAAATGACCAATCTTGCAGGCTTAATCTTGAGGTGCTCATTAACTGACCTTGTATTTAATGGCGGCGCTTGGAAGCCTTAAAGCGAAAGAGTATGCTTTTACATCATAAATTTAAGGCGCTGAGATTATCACCGTGCGCCGGGGCGTACAATCGCCCCAACTTTGATCTTAACGTGGGTGATGCGCTGCCCAAATAACATTTATATCTTTCGATAGGGGTTTTGAGATGAGTGAAGTAAATAAAGCCGTTATTCGTCCGTTAACGCTGGCTGACAGAACGCAGTGGGAGAGGCTGTGGCGGGAATATCTCGACTTTTATCAGACTGAGTTGAGTGTAGATATTTATGCGCAAACTTTCCAACGACTGGCTCAGGAAGACTATGGCGCAATGTTCGGCTACGTGGCCGAGGTGGCGGGAAAACTGGTTGGTATCGTCAACTGCATCAATCACGATCACGGGTGGAAACGCGATCAGGTGGTCTATCTGCAAGATCTGTACGTTGCTGCCGATGCGAGAAAATTGGGCATCGGGCAGGCTTTGATTGAGGCGGTTTATGGCTATGCCGATCAAAATAATAAGGCTGGCGTCTATTGGATGACGCGTACCTCCAATGTCAGCGCAAGAAAACTCTATAATCGCCTCGGTACAGAGACCGACTTTATTAAATATCAGCGCTGATCACTGACTCTTAATGGGCGTGATATAGCAGGTGCTCAATTCGCTGACCTCGTCCTCCTGCAGGCTAATTTCATAGCCCTTGTCATTAAGGATAAGCGCGGTGTAGGGCACTTTATTTACCTGTTGCACCACTGACTGCTGATAACTTTTTAAAATATTAGCTTTGGCTACCGCCTGATTAGGCTGGTCAAGGCCGGTGACTTCCACGAAAGTCTCTTTGAACTGGTTTGAGAATGAGTTTTTTTCGAGTTTACTAATAATCAGTGAGTGAATATTTACCGTGACATCATTGCCCAGCAGATAGATCAGCACCGTTTGATAGACCAACCGATTTTTGGATTTCTTTACCAGGAAACCATTTTCAATCACTTTCATCGGCGGTTCGTTGGGATAAATAATATCGCTGAGGCAAAGCGTCCGATCGCCAATCTGCATATGATTGAATTTTTGCTTAATCTCTTTGGCAGAGACCGCAAATGCCGGCGTGGTGAAAAGCGCGGGCAGCAGCGCGACCACAATCAGGATAAATCTCTTCATCGAGCCTCCTGCAGATAAATTATTCAATCAACGCATAGTTTTTGTTTACAGATTACGTTATGTTTCAAAGATTAGAACGCAAAAAACACGATTTCGCCATCTGGAGGCCAAATGAGTGACCCCAAGTTAACGCTGTATTCCGATGCTAATTATTATAGTCCGTATGTGATGTCAGCATTCGTGGCTTTAACGGAAAAAGGCATTCCTTTTGAAATAGAAACCGTAGATTTAGCGCAGGCGGAGAATCTACAGGAAAATTACTCAGCGATTTCAACTACCCGACGCGTTCCTACGCTTTCCAATGGCAGTTTCCAGCTTTCAGAGTCCTCGGCCATTGATGAGTATATCGATGAGCTGTTTCCTGCGCCGACCTTCGCCGCGATTTACCCGGCGGATCCCGAGAGTCGCGCCAAGGCGCGTGAGGTGCAGGCCTGGCTTCGCAGTGATTTACTGCCTATCCGCGCCGAACGCTCGACCGAAATCGTGTTTGCCGGGCAAAAGCGTCCGCCGCTGAGCGAGGCCGGAAAAATTGCGGCTGAGAAACTGATCACCGCCGCCACGCGCCTGTTGGGCGACCGCAGTCACCTGTTCGGTGAATGGAGCATCGCCGATACCGATCTCGCGCTGATGCTGAGCCGCTTGCATTTGAATGGCGATGTTTTGCCAGACAACCTGGTGGAATACGTTGAACGCCAGTGGCAGCGCGACTCGGTAAAAGAGTGGTTGGCCTTATCGCAGCCTAAGTAAGCGATGCCCGCCACCGCGTTATCACGTTGAAGCGCGGTGGTATTCCTAACATGGCGAAGACGTTCTTCCCAAAATTTCTACGATCGGGCGAGTGACATTTCCGTGAGCATGTTTTTGACGTGCTTCCCAGCGATCGTGTGCAACCTGCAAATTTATCCAAAACTCTGCTGATGTTTCAAACAAATCACCGAGCATAATTGAATCATCGACACTGAGGCGTCGTTTACTGGTACAAATCTCACTGACTGTTTTTCTGGAAAAACCCATCGCCTGTGCCAACTGCGCCTGAGTAATATTGAGTGGCTTAAGGAATTCCTCTACTAAAATCTCACCTACTTTTGCAGGCTCACGCAATGTGGTATCCATAGATTTTTCCTTAAGTATCATGATGTGGATCGAGATAAATATTTTTAGCCGAGCCTTCATGCCATTGAAACATTAAGCGCCATTGCAGATTGACTCTGATGCTCGACCCATTCTCATATTGACCGCTTAAACGTTTATAATAATTGCTTGGTGGGCTGAAAAGATCGCGTTCTTCTTGGGCAGACGCGATCATATCGAGTTTTCTTAGCAGGGGTTTTTCAATAGTTGCCGGAATGACTTTATTACGTTTTCTTGTTAGATAAAGCTCCGCCAGTGGGCTGAGATTACCTCCACGAAAAGAACTGATCATGCCAACCCGCCATTAGTTACGCAAAGTGTAACCTATAAGGTAACACTCTGCGTTAAAATTATCGCCATAGTGGTTTATACACACCAGCAGAAACTGTAATTAGCCCAGCTTTTTAGTCAGATAGTAACGCTGATGGCTGGCCTCGGCGCCTTGCGGAGCGCGGATATCGTCGATGTAGTCTTCCAGCGTCATTTTACACTCGTAGCCGAGGCGCTCGTAAAATGGGCGGGCCTGGAAACTGAAGGTATCTACCAGCGAATAACGGCAGCCGCGAGCGATCGCCTCTTCCTCGGCCTGACGCATCAATAACGTCCCGCAGTCTTGCCCGCGCAGTGATTCATCGACCCAAAGAAACTTGATATTGAGGAACTTGCCCACGGTTTCCGCAATCAAACCGCCGGTTTTATTTCCCGCTTCGTCCTCGATAAACACCGCCAGCTCCTTGAAAGCATTCTGCGGAATAAAGTTTTTGTTATAGCCGCGCAGGCCATCTTTTACGGCTTCAATATCATCGTGGCTCGGCGTAGCGGTAATTCTGGTTTTCAGGTTAATTGCCATTTCCATTCCATTGTTTAAAAGTAGAAAGTTACAGATAAAACTCACAACATTATCTTTTGCTGGTCGCCAGCCGAACCGCAAAGGCGATAAACACCGTTCCGGTCAGGCGATCCAGTGTGCGTACTACCGCTGGGCGTTGCAGCCAGCGCGAAAGCGGGCGCGTGGCGGCGATCATTGTCGATGACCAAAGGGTTCCAATCAGCACGTGGATCATCGCCAAACCAAAGGTAAAGGCCGCAACCGGATAGCCGGTAGGCACAAACTGCGGTAAAAAGGTCACGTAAAATACCCCCACCTTAGGGTTGAGCATGTTACCGAATAATCCCTTGATAAACCCATTACCGTGTTTCCTGACAAGCTGGGCTTGTTCGGGTACTTCTACCTCGGCAGCCATTTTATTACGCGGTTTAATCAGCAGCTGCAGGCCAAGCCAGCACAGATAGGCGGCACCGATCCACTTCAAAACGTCAAAAGCCAGCTGCGAGGCGGTGAGCAGTGCGCCTAATCCCAGTGCGACCCCCGCACCCCAGACCATACATCCGGCGTTAATACCCATTGCCGTCTGAAAGGCTTTTTTACTGCCTTCGCTGGCCGCGGTGCGCAATACCAGCGCGGTATCGAGTCCGGGCGTGAGGGTCAGTAGGGTGATGGCAAAGGTAAAAGAGACGAGTGAATCGGTGAGGGTCATGTTCTGTTCCTTCTGCGGGAAAGAGACAGAATATTAATCAGCGGCAAGGGATGCAATGACTATTAGTGGAATGATTTTTAACGGGATGTCAGGCCGGAAAAATCGTCTTATTGAGGATTTCACCGGCCTTGGCTCGCGGCAGCCGCGAGGCACAGGGATTACTTGTACAGTACGGCGCTGGCGTTCATCAGGTTATTACCGGTCACTGAGGTGATGCGGTAAGAAGAGGCACCGGCCTCTTTAGCCTGGTTGGCCAGGTCGCTTTCCAGAGAGTCCAGAGTCGTTGCGCCGCTGGCGGTGACTACGCCCATTTTTTGCGCACCCGCCGCGGGTTGGGAAACTTCCTGCGCGGCGAAAGTGGTGAAAGAGGCCAGAGTCAGGGTCGCTGCTACTGCAAAATATTTGATGCTTTTCATGATGTCATTCCTAGTCGGTTATGTAAGTTTGAAAGGGGGTTGCCTTTCGATGTAGGGATGATAAGCCGATTAAGCGACAATGAATAACGGATTGATTTGAGAAAGTCTTTCAAAATTACTGTTCAATATTTACGCGCTTTTACCTTTCACCTATAAAGCTTTACGCCACCAGTAGGCAGTTTACGCGGTGATGAAAAATAAGATAAACGGCGCGTTTGTGGCTGATTTTGAGCGAGTTTGTTTTCCTCTGCTAGAATAGAAGTCGAGTACCAAAATGAAGGTCTGTACGCTAGTAGCAGATCGGCGCACTGGAAAAGTATTTTTCCACTTTCGCTTGGCCTGATTGGCCGGGCAAATTTAACGGTTTTAAACGTTTAGGAGACGTCAAATGGGGATTTTATCCTGGATTATTTTTGGTCTGATTGCGGGTATTCTGGCTAAGTGGATCATGCCGGGTAAAGACGGTGGCGGCTTTATTATGACGGTGATCCTGGGGATTATCGGTGCGGTGGTGGGGGGGTATATCAGCACCTTCTTCGGCCATGGCCGCGTAGACGGTTTCAACTTCGGCAGCTTCGTTGTCGCGGTGATCGGCGCGATTGTCGTGCTGTTCGTCTACCGCAAGATCCGTTCGTAGTCGAACGAATAAGCATTGAGAAAAGCCGCGCACTGTCGCGGCTTTTTTTCATCCTGACCCAGCCTAAATCGCCACCAGTCCTCGCACCCCTTCAGCCTCCATCTCGCTACCCGGACCGCGTTTGATAATATTACCGCGCGACATGACCAGATAACTGTCGGCCAGCTCGGCCGCAAAATCATAGAATTGCTCGACCAGCAGGATCGCCATATCGCCACGCGCCGCCAGTTGGCGGATCACCGCACCTATCTCTTTAATCACCGAGGGCTGAATACCTTCCGTAGGCTCATCGAGGATCAGCAGGCTTGGCTTGCAGGCCAGCGCGCGGCCAATCGCTAACTGCTGCTGTTGACCCCCGGACAGGTCGCCGCCGCGTCGATGTTTCATTTCCAGCAGTACGGGAAACAGGTGATAAATTTCATCCGGCACGCTTTTCGACTGGCTGCCCGAAAAGCGTGACAGCCCCATCAGCAGGTTTTCCTCCACCGTGAGCCGAGGAAAAATTTCGCGACCCTGCGGGACATAGGCAATGCCCGACTGCACGCGCTGGTGCGGTTTTCGGCCATTAATAACCGCACCGTTCCAGCTAATGCTGCCGGATTTGGCCGGAATAAGCCCCATCAGGCATTTAAGCAGCGTCGTTTTACCGACGCCGTTGCGCCCGAGCAGGCAGGTGACTTCACCGATCTTTGCCTCGAAAGACAGCCCGCGTAAGATGTGACTGCCGCCGTAATACTGGTTTAGCTCACTGACTTGCAACATGATCTTCTCCTGCGGCGCCGTTTAGCGACCGAGATAAACGTCGATAACCTGCTCGTTGGCCTGCACTTCGCGCAGCGAGCCTTCCGCCAACACCTGGCCCTGATGCAGTACCGTAACGTGATCGGCAATGGTTTCCACGAAGCCCATATCGTGTTCGACCACCATCAAGGAATGTTTTCCGGCCAGCGATTTAAACAGCTCGGCGGTGTAGGCGGTTTCGGCATCGGTCATGCCCGCCGCCGGTTCGTCGAGCAGCAGCAGGTGCGGTTCCTGCACCAGCAGCATGCCGATTTCCAGAAACTGTTTCTGACCGTGCGACAGCATGCCCGCCAGGCGACGCCTCTCGCCCTGTAAACGCAGCGTCACCAGCATGTCATCGATCCTGTCGCGCTGCTCGCTGTTCATTTTTGCCCGCAGGCAGGCCCACACCGATTTATTGGCCTTCTGCGCAATCTCGAGGTTTTCAAACACCGTTAACGCTTCGAAAACCGTGGGTTTTTGGAACTTTCTGCCAATGCCCGACTGGGCAATGCGCACCGGATCGAGCCGGGTCAGGTCGATATTTTGGTCAAACAGCACCTGGCCGGAGTTGGGCCGCGTTTTGCCGGTGATCACGTCCATTAGCGTGGTTTTACCCGCGCCGTTGGGGCCAATGACGCAGCGCAGTTCACCGACGCCGATGCGCATCGACAGGTTGGTCAGGGCCTTGAAACCGTCAAAGCTGACGTTGATGTTATCTAACGTTAAAATCGGGTCGCTCTGCTCGCGGTGCTGATCCGCCGGTTGCGGTTGGGTAAAGAGATCCAGGGTCATGGCATTCATCGCGTCTTCCTCTTACGCAGCAGGCCAATCACGCCTTCCGGCAGGAACAGGGTCACGACGATAAACATGCCGCCGAGAATGAACTGCCAGTATTCGGGAATGGCCACGGTAAACCAGCTTTTAGCGCCGTTGACGATGCCCGCGCCGAGGATCGGCCCAATCAGCGTGCCGCGCCCGCCTAACGCCACCCAAATCGCCGCCTCGATAGAGTTGGTCGGTGACATTTCGCTGGGGTTGATAATGCCGACCTGCGGCACGTATAACGCCCCGGCCAGGCCGCAAAGCATCGCCGAAACGGTCCACACAAACAGCTTAAAACCTTTGGGATCGTAGCCGCAGAACACCAGTCGGTTTTCGGCATCGCGTACCGCGGTGAGCACCCGTCCGTATTTGCTGCGCGCTAGCGCAAAACCCAGCGCCAGGCTGGCTACCAGCAGTAAAACGGTAGTGATAAACAGCCCGACCCGCGTCGAGGTCGCGGTGACCTGAAAACCGAGCAGAGTGGTGAAGCCGGTAAAACCGTTGTTGCCACCAAAGCCGGTTTCATTGCGGAAAAACAGCAACATACCGGCGTAGGTCAGCGCCTGAGTCATGATTGAGAAATACACCCCTTTGATCCTGGAGCGGAAGGCGAAATAGCCAAATACAAAGGCCAGCGCGCCGGGGACTAAGACTATCAGGCACAGCGCCCAGGCGAAATGCTGGGTTCCCGCCCAGAACCACGGCAGTTCGGTCCACGACAGGAACGACATGAAATCCGGCAGACTGTTGCCGGACGCCTGCCGCATCAGGTACATACCCATCGCATAGCCGCCGAGGGCAAAAAACAGGCCGTGGCCGAGCGACAGCAGACCGGCGTAGCCCCACACCAGATCCAGGGCGATCGCCACGATCGCATAGCAGAGGATCTTGCCGACCAGCGTCAGCGTATAGGTAGAAATCGCCAGTGGATTAGTCTGCGGCAGCAGGGCTAAAAAAGGCATCACCAGCAGCGCAATTAGCACCACTGCGCCCACGCCCATCGCCACGCGCGGCGCTTTCTGTACGCCGGTAATCGTCAGAGGTTGCGTCATCAGTCAATCACCCTGCCTTTGAAGGCGAAGAGTCCCTGCGGACGTTTCTGGATAAACAGGATAATCAGCGCCAGGATCAGGATTTTGCCCAATACCGCGCCGATTTCCGGTTCGAGGATTTTGTTGACGATGCCGAGGCCGAACGCGGCGACCACCGTGCCGGCGAGCTGCCCGACGCCGCCGAGCACCACCACCAGGAACGAGTCGATGATATAACCCTGGCCCAGTTCCGGGCCGACGTTGCCGAGCTGCGACAGCGCCACGCCGCCGAGACCGGCGATGCCCGATCCGAGGCCAAAGGCCAGCATATCGACCTTGCCGGTCGGCACGCCGCAGCAGGCGGCCATCGCCCGGTTCTGCGTCACCGCCCGCACGTTCATGCCGAGACGGGTTTTATTCAGCAGCAGCCAGGTGAGGGCCAGCACCAGCAGCACGAAAACAATTACCGCGATGCGGTTATACGGCAGCACCAGGTTTGGCAGCAGCTGAATACCGCCGGACAGCCAGTTTGGGTTGGCCACCTCGACGTTTTGTGCGCCGAATATCACCCGCACGCCCTGGATGAGGATCAGGCTAATGCCCCAGGTTGCCAACAGCGTTTCCAGCGGACGACCATACAGGTGGCGGATCACCGTACGTTCGAGCAGCATGCCAATCCCGGCGGTAATAAAGAACGCCACCGGCAGCGCCACCAGCGGGTAAATCGCCAGCAGTCCGGGGGCGTAATGTTGAAACAGCGACTGCACCAGATAGGTGGCGTAGGAACCGAGCATCAGCATCTCGCCGTGGGCCATATTGATCACCCCGAGCAGGCCGTAGGTGATCGCCAGCCCCAGCGCCGCCAGCAGCAGGATTGAGCCGAGAGACAGGCCGGTAAACGCCTGACCCAGCCAGTCGCCGATCATCAGGCGATGCTGTACCGCTTTCAGGCTGGCCAGCGCGGCGGTGCGCACGGTGGCGTCGGTTTCAACTTTGGGATCGGTCAACGGCTGTAAATGGCCCTGAGTATCCGGATCCGACGACGCGCCAAGCAGCTCGACGGCGCGCAGGCGCACCTGCGGACTCGGATCGCTGAGCTGCAGATTAGCCAGTGCGATACTTAATGCCGCGTGCACCACGCTGTCCTGCTCCATCGCCAAGCGCTTGGTTAACAGCGGCAGCTGATCGGCCTGCGCCTCGCGCTGCAGGGTTTTGGCGGCCTGCAAACGCACCGCGCTGTCTTTACTCACCAGCCGATGGGCGGATAAAGCATTGGTGATCAGATTTCGCAGTCGGTTATTTAGCCACACCGGCTTGATCTCGCCCTGCGGCTTAGCGCTGCCCTCCAGCGGCGTCAGGGTATCGCCCTGCTTGATAAACGCATGATGCGCCTCATCAATCACGACATTTTCCTGCTTTAGTGCCTCTAACAGCGGTAAACGCTCGGGCTGGGGATCGGTGGCCCACTGTTGCAGCAGCGTGGCCTGATCGGCGCGGCTGGCGGCGGCAAAATCGTCAGCCGGGCCGGCTTTGGCCCACAGCGGCAGGCAGCAAAGCAGGAAAGTGAGGGTTCGCCAAAGCGGCCCGAGGCCGAGTCGCAAAGCGGAAAAATGCGAGAGTTTCATCATAGTCATCACCGTTTTAAAAATCACTGAACCGCTAATCTTCCGCCACGGTGCAGGCCGTGGCGGGAGATTAGGTTAACTACTGAGTGGTTTTTACCGGATAGTCAGGCTTCTTGTCGTCGCCAGGAATATACGGGCTCCACGGCTGGGCGCGGATCGGTTTGTCGGTCTGCCACACCACGTTGAACTGACCGTTGGACTGGATCTCGCCGATCATCACCGGTTTGTGCAGGTGATGGTTGGTGGCGTCCATAGTCAGCGTATAGCCGTCCGGTGCCTTGAAGGTCTGACCGGCCATGGCGGCGCGCACTTTGTCGACGTCGGTGGTGCCCGCTTTCTGCACCGCCTGCGCCCACATATGGATACCGACGTAGGTCGCTTCCATCGGGTCATTGGTCACGGCAGAGTCGGCATTCGGCAGGTGGTGCGCCTTGGCGTAGGCTTTCCACTCGGCGACAAAGGCCTTGTTGGTTGGATTATCCAGCGACTGGAAGTAGTTCCAGGACGCTAAATCACCGACCAGCGGTTTAGTATCGATACCGCGCAACTCCTGCTCACCCACCGAGAAGGCGACAACCGGCACGTCGGTGGCTTTCACGCCCTGGTTGGCCAGCTCTTTATAGAACGGCACGTTGGAGTCGCCGTTAATGGTTGAGATAACCGCCGTTTTACCGCCCGCGGCGAATTTCTTGATATTGGCAACGATGGTCTGGTAATCGCTGTAGCCAAACGGCGTGTACACTTCTTCGATGTCTTTATCCTGCACGCCTTTGGAATGTAGATAAGCGCGCAGGATTTTGTTGGTGGTGCGTGGATACACGTAGTCGGTGCCCAACAGGAAGAAGCGCTTGGCACCGCCGCCGTCTTCGCTCATCAGATACTGCACTGCGGGGATCGCCTGCTGGTTGGGTGCCGCGCCGGTATAAAATACGTTAGGCGACATCTCCTCACCTTCGTACTGCACCGGATAGAACAGTAAACCGTTCAGCTCTTCAAACACCGGCAGCACCGATTTGCGTGAAACCGAGGTCCAGCAGCCAAACACCACGGCCACTTTGTCCTGCGTCAGCAGCTGGCGCGCCTTTTCAGCGAACAGCGGCCAGTTTGATGCCGGGTCAACCACCACCGGTTCGAGTTTTTTACCCAACACGCCGCCGTGGGCGTTGATATCGTCAATGGTCATCAGCGCCACGTCTTTCAGCGGCGTTTCGGAGATGGCCATGGTGCCTGAAAGCGAATGCATGATGCCAACCTTAATGGTATCGGCGGCCTGCGCGCTGAGTGCCAGGCCCATGCTGACTACGCTTGCCGAGAGAGCAAAAGCCTTAATAAAGCTACGACGTTTCATAGTAATCCCCTGTTAAGTACTGGGCCCGTCATCTTTCACGTTGCAGAGGCGTTACCTGCGCCTTTCTGCACCATGAAATCTATAGGGCGTGATGTTTTTAAAAAGCAATTGAGAAGCAAAACACTTTTAAAAAGTCACGATGACGGGGTATCGGCATCGTTTTCGGGTCGCGCCTGGTGCAGCATGTGCAGCGTGATTTTGCGCACTTCGGCTTTACTAACGGCAATGTGGTCCTGTAGTTGGCGCTGGGCCTCCTCGGTTTGACGTTGCATAATCGCCAGCACAATGCTCGCGTGTTCGCTGTAGGTCGCGTTGACGCGCGCGTCCTGGGTAAAGTCCAGCCGCCGGATGATGCGGATCTTCTCGGTCAGGTCGCGATGGATTTTGGCCATCTCGTCGTTGCCCGCCGCCGCCACCAGCGTCATGTGAAACTCTTCGTCGAAGCGTGACACCGTTTGCCCATCCTGCAGCCTGGGCTCATCGACCCAGAAGCGCTTTAACGCCAGCAGCGCGTCGGGCAACGCTTGCAGGGCACAGAGGCGTTTTACCGCCTCAAGCTCCAGCACGATGCGCAGGTCGTAGAGCTGTTCGAAATAGTCAAAGTCGAACGGCCGCACCTGCCAGCCGCTGCGGAAAAACACTTCGACATAGCCTTCACGCTCAAGCCAGAACAGCGCCTGGCGTACCGGGGTGCGGCTAACTTCCATGCGCTCGGCTATCTCGTTCTCACTGAACCTGTCGCCCGGCAGCAGGCGGAAACTGAAAATATCGTCTTTCAGCTGGAGATAAATACGTTCTGCCAACCCTTCCGGGCGGGCCTTGCTGCGTCCGTTTCGTGCGCCGGTAAGCTGCATAAAGAGTCCTTGCTAAGCGTCTGTATCGATCCAAAGAAGCGCATCGCCCGGTCCAACCGGACGACCCTGCTGGCAGCCGATCTTCAGCACCGTGCCTGCGCAAGGGGCGTTAACCGACAGCTCCATCTTCATCGCCTCAACCACGATCAGCGGCTGGCCTGCCGCCACCTGCTGGCCCGGCTCGACTAAAATCTTCCAGACGTTGCCGTTCAAGTCCGCGCTCACCAGGTGGCCCGGCTGACAGCTGAGGTCTTCAACCGGCTGGGTCCCGTTGACCGCAGCGTCAACCGCGGCGCTTTCCTGCGCCTGCCAGTGGGCCACTTCGCTAACAAACGCGGCCTGTTGACGCTGGCGGAAATCGGCGATGTCTTCGGCATTGTCGGCAAGAAACTGGCCGTATTCGGCGAAATCGAATTCGCTATGCTCGATACGCACCCGCGCGCGGCCTTCACGGAAGGCATCGCGCTGCTCATCGAGTTCGGCTTCGGTAACCTGATAGAAACGCACCTGATCGAAGAAATGCAGCAGCCAGGGTTCACCCTGTGCAAACTGATCGTTCTTGAGAAATTTGTTCCAGATCGGCAGCGTGCGGCCCACCAGCTGATACCCGCCCGGTGAGTCCATGCCGTAGATGCACATATACATGCCGCCAATCCCGACGGTGCCTTCGGCAGTGTGGGTGCGCGCCGGGTTGTATTTGGAGCTCAGCAGCCGGTGGCGCGGATCTACCGGTACGGCGCACGGCGCGCCGAGATACACGTCGCCCAGCCCAAGGATCAGATAGCTGGCGTTAAAAATGACCTCCATGACTTCCTCACGCGTGGCCAGGCCGTTGGCGCGCTGGATGAAATCGACGTTATTTGGCAGCCACGGCGCCTCGGCGCGCACGGTTTGCTGATAGCGTTCGACCGCGCCGAGCGTAGCGGAGTCTTCAAAGGCCATCGGCATGTGCACGATGCGGGTCGGAATTTTTAATTTGCTGACGTCGGCTAAGCCCTGTTCCAGGGTCAACAGATGCTTGATTAGCGCCGACTGGTGCAGCACGCGGCTGTCGTAGCGAACCTGCAGCGAACGCACGCCCGGAGAAAGTTCTTCAATGCCCGGCTCGGCGGCTTCACGGATCGCCTTCATTAACAGATAGATGCGCAGGCGCAGCGCCAGATCCAGCACGTTATCGCCGTATTCAATCAGCACATACTCGTCGCCCGCCTGACGATAAACCACCGCCGGGCGATCGTTACTGGCGGCCAGCTCGGCCAAAATAGTCGCCGAAGCGGTCGCGCTCGGCAGTAAAGATGGCACCTGCATTTCCATCGCCTCAATCGGCATCAGCGAGTCGATGGTGCCCTGCTGCGCCATCTCCAGCGCCTGCGCCTGCTCGAAGCTGATCGGATGGAAACGTATGCGGTCGCCCGGCTTGACCTGACCGACCTTCCACAGCTCGGCCTTGGCGATAGTCACCGGGCAAACGAAACCGCCGAGGCTCGGCCCGTCGCGGGTCAGGATCACCGGGAAATCGCCGGTAAAATTGATCGCGCCGATGGCGTATTCACAGTCGTGAACGTTTGAAGGATGCAAACCGGCTTCGCCGCCGTCGAGACGCGCCCACTGCGGTTTAGGGCCGGTGAGACGCACGCCGAGGCGGTTAGAGTTGTAGTGCACCTGCCACTGCGCGTCGAAGAAGGTGTCGATCGACTCCTTAGTGAAGAAGTCTGGCGCGCCGTGCGGACCGTAAAGCACGCCAATGCTCCAGTCGTCGCCGTAGGCCGGCACGATATGGGCGGCGGCGGCCTGCGGTAAATCAACCGGTGCCGGCGTGGTGCAGGCCGCTAAGTCCGGCTGCGAGACGCTGAGCATATCGGCGACGCGCAGGGTGCGACCGGCATGGCCGCCAAACTGGCCGAGGGCAAAGGTGGATCGACTGCCCAGATAGACCGGCACGTCGAAGCCGTTGCGCACGGCGAGATAGGTGCGGCAGCCGCTGGTGGCGCGACCCAGCGTCAATACTTGACCGGCTTTCACCTTAATCGGCTGCCAGTAGGCAACCTCTGTCCCGTCGAGACCGGCCGGACAGCTGGCACCGGTCAGCGCGATGGTGGCATCGCAGTGGAAACGCAGCGTCGGCCCCTGCAGCGTAAACTCCAGACCGGCGGCGTCGAGGTGGTTACCGACGATACGGTTAGCCAGGCGGAAGGCAAAATCGTCCATCGGACCCGACGGCGGCACGCCGATATCCCAATAGCCGAGGCGGCCCGGATAATCCTGAATGCTGCTGTAGGTGCCGGGGGAAATAACCTCAACCGCCTGCGGCGCATACTCGAAGCTGTCGAGCAGGCGGGTCCACATTTCGCCCTGCTGGAACAGCGGCGTCGCCACCACCTGGCGCAGATAATCAATGTTGCTGGCAATACCGTGCAGGCGAGTTGCCGCCAACGCGCGGGACATTTTTTCCAACGCCTGCTGGCGATCGTCACCGTGGACAATCAGTTTGGCGATCATCGGGTCATAGAATGCCGACACTTCGCTGCCGGTGGAGACCCAGCCGTCAACGCGCACCTCATCTGGGAAGAAGACTTCCGTCAGCACGCCGGGGCTAGGCAGAAAGTTTTTCAGCGGATCTTCGGCATAAATACGCACCTCAATCGAGGCCCCTTTTGGCGGCTGCTGCATGCGCGGCCAGTCGAGGGGCAGATCGGCGGCGACGCGCAGCATGCATTCAATCAGATCCAGACCGGTGACCATTTCGGTTACCGGATGTTCGACCTGCAGGCGGGTATTCACCTCAAGGAAATAAAACTCGTCGCGCGCGGCATCGTAGATATATTCCACCGTACCGGCGCTGCGATAATTAACCGATTCACCCAACTTTACCGCCGAACGATGCAGCGCTTCGCGGGTGGCCTGCGGCAGGTTCGGCGCGGGCGTTTCTTCGACTACTTTCTGGTTGCGGCGCTGCAAAGAACAGTCGCGCTCGCCCAGAGCGACCACCTTGCCTTTACCGTCGCCAAAGATCTGTACTTCTACGTGGCGCGCGCGGTCAACGAAGCGCTCAATAAATACGCCTGCGTCACGGAAAAACTGCTCGCCGAGGCGTTTAACACTGTCCCACGCGGCGCGCAGGGCAGCCTCATCGTCGCAGCGAGTTAAGCCAATGCCGCCGCCGCCCGCGGTGCTTTTCAACATGATGGGATAACCAATGTCGTTCGCGGCGGTGATCGCCTCTTCAATACTGTCGAGCAGCGCGGTGCCGGGCGTCATCGGCACCGCGGCAATTGCCGCCAGCTCGCGGGCGCGGTGCTTGAGGCCAAACTCGCGGATCTGCTGCGCGGTCGGACCGATAAACGCGATCCCGGCCGCCTCACAGGCGTCGGCAAATTCGGCGCTTTCGGATAAAAATCCGTAGCCCGGATAAATCGCCTGCGCGCCGGTTTCCTTGGCCGCGGCCAGGATTTTGTCGATCAGCAGATAGCTTTCAGCGGCTTTTTCACCGCCGAGCGCCACGGCGATATCGGCATCGGTAACGTGCGGCGCGTTGCGATCGGCATCGGAATAGACCGCCACGCTGGTCACGCCGAGGCGTTTTAGCGTGCGGATGGCGCGGCAGGCAATTTCACCACGGTTAGCAATCAGGACAGTAGTAAACATGTTCGTGGCTCCTCAGGCGTTTTTCGCGGCGGTTGATTTCAGATGCTCGACGTAGCTTCTCCAGCCGCCGAACGAGGTCACGTCAGTGGCGGTGGCAATCGCCCAGGGTTCACAGATAAAACCTTTAACGCTACGGCCGTCGGCCAGTTGCAAACTGCCAATACCCAGCGGGGCCGGGATTTCAGCCACGAACTCGCCGAAGCGCGCCAGCGGAATATCCCACAGTTCGACGATAATGCTGCTGCCGCCCTCGGCCTTCACCAGGCCCGGTTTTGGCGGTTGGGTATTGGCGAGGGCATAAAGTTTGTAATCGTTGGCGGTGCGGGTCTGCTCGACGCGCACGGCGTTGCGGGTGGTGAGCTGGAAGTTCAGCGGCATGCCGGTGAGGTGCGCGCCCACCACGGCAACGCGAACGTGATCGCCGCTGACCGCCACCGGTCCGCTCATCGCGCTGTCGGCGTTTAGCGTTTTGCCGGTCGCCCCCAGCGGCAGGGACAGGCTGCGCTGCCATTGGCGGCCAAAGGTTGCCAGCGCGGCGTCGTGCCAGGCGGGCGCTATCAGCGTAATGCCCGCAGGCAGGCCGTCTGGGCGAATGCTCGACGGCAGCGCCAGTGCGCTCAGGTCGGCCAGGTTGGTAAAGTTGGTGTAAGTGCCGAACTGTGAATTAAACAGTACCGGCTCCTGTTCCATCTCTTGTAGCGTGCGGATCGTTGGCGAGGTGGGAACCACTAACGCATCGAAGCCCGCCAACGCCAGATTGATTGTGCGAGACAGCTCGGCGCGCAGATACTCGGCTTTCCAGGCATCGACGGCGCTGTATTTCAGCCCGTTAGCCACGATGCCGCGCACGACCGGGTCCATCTCGTCTGGCGTTTGTTCGAAGATTTTACCCACCGCCGCCGTGCGTTCGGCGACCCAGGCACCGTAATACAGCTGCTCGGCCAGCGCCTTAAACGGCGTAAAATCGATTTTCACCAGGCTAACGCCGTTGCTGACCAGCTTATCCAGCGCCTGCTGGAAGGCTTTTTCTGACTCGAGATCGCCAAAGAATTCCAGCGTGTCCGGCACGGCGAAGCGCGGCTGCGAAGGCATGGCGGCCGGAGCGGTGTGCGGATTGGCGCGAGAATAGGCGTCCTGCGGATCGTAGCCGCCCGCCGCTGTGGCGACCAGATAGGCATCGGCCACCGTGAGGGCAAAAATAGACACCGCATCGTTCAGGCGGCAGGCCGGGACCACGCCGCGATTGGACAGCCAGCCCTTAGTGGGTTTGAGGCCGACGATATTGTTAAAACCGGCAGGCACGCGGCCCGAACCGGCGGTGTCGGTGCCCAGTGAGAATGCCACCAGGCCACGGGCTAATACCGACGCCGAGCCGGAGCTCGACCCGCCGCTGACATATAGCGGATTGAAGGTGTTTTTAACCGCGCCGTGCGGCGAGCGGGTGCCGACCAGACCGGTGGCAAACTGATCGAGATTGGTTTTGCCAATCACCACCGCGCCTTTGGCCTTGAGGTTAGCGACGACCGTGGCATCGGCCTCGGCGGTGTAGGCAAAGGCCGGGCAGGCGGCGGTGGTGGGCCAACCCGCCACGTCGATATTGTCTTTTACCGCAAAAGGCACGCCAAACAGCGGCAGTGAGGCCAGGGAGCCACCGGCGCTTTCGCGCAGAACCTCGAGTTGGGCAATCTGTTCTTCGAGCTGTGCCGAAGTCGCGCGATAGAGCCAGGCATTGTCACTTGCGCTGAGGCTGCCTGACACGATGCCCAACGAACTGCGCAGGCTGTCCGGTGCGCTTTGATAATGCTGCTGCCAATCGCGTAATTGAAAACCGGTATAAGGAGTTGAGACTGAGGCCATGAGTTGAATTCCATCTAGTACACAAGATTGAATTCATCTAAGCAAGCGGCGTGCCATATATTAAATTATTGATTTACATTAACATTAATTATATTGCTGATAAATTGCACGCCGGCGTGCACCCCCATTGCGGGGCATTTGTACAAAATCGGGGCAGGGAATAGACAGCATCGCTCACGACAAGAGGTTTCTCGAGCAAGTCCAAAAAGCCATCGACGATCCTCGTCCTCCTCTTTCTAATGAGCAAGCTGAAGCCTGTTTTGCTGCCAAAAAAGCTCAAGCGCGTCAGTTGTGAAACAGGTAAGGCCTATAAGCTAAATGCTTCCCGGCAATGGCGCTAAATTTTCTATTGTTGCTCTAAATAGGTTTTTTCGAGGCTGTTGAACCAGCTACCTGGCACATTGTGCGGTGGCCGATGCAGGCGCTGCAGGCTGTCGTTAATGATGTGTTCGGCCTGCTTCCATAAGGTGGCATCGCCTTCCTTTAGTACCGCCAGCAGCAGGCGCTTTTCAATTAAATAAGTTTTCGCAAA
Source organism: uncultured Gammaproteobacteria bacterium (assembly GCA_963742005.1). Taxonomy (GTDB): domain Bacteria; phylum Pseudomonadota; class Gammaproteobacteria; order Enterobacterales; family Enterobacteriaceae; genus Rouxiella. The sequence continues at coordinate 396,534 of CAVUKG010000003.1, forward strand.
ATCAGGGTCATGGGTGACCAGAGAACGCAGATTGTCGATGAGATCGGCGAGTTTAATGGTTTTTGCCGCCGGCGAGGCCTTGGCGCTGTGATGGCGGTCGAGGTTTTTTTTCTCGATCCGATCGCCCTCGCAGGCGGTGCTAACGTTGGTCAGCATGCCCACTAATTCGGCTACCTGGGGGCCAAAATGGCGGCTGATGTCATCCAGCGTGGTTGAGGTGTCCTCAACGGTGTCGTGAAGCCAGGCCGCGGCGAGCATTTCCTCGCTATGCGGCACGCTGCCAACGATATCGGCCACCGCCTGCGGATGCACAATATACGGATCGTTAGTGTATTTTCGCCGCTGATCGATGCTAGCGTGCGCTTTACTGGCATAACGCCTTGCCTTGTCGAGTAGGGTGCTCATCGCTTTTTCCTTGAAAATACGCCGTAGATTGTTATAGCACGTTGTGCGTCAAAAGCGCCAATTGTAAATATGCTTGCTATAATATCGTGCGCTATCTATATTGCTTGCATGAAGACAAAAACTGATACCGTTAATACACCGCTGTCCATGCTGCATCTCGATCAGCAGATGTGCTTCGCGCTGTACTCCGCCAATCTGGCGTTGAACAAAGTTTATCGTAAGCTGCTAGGTGAGCTGGATTTAACCTATCCCCAGTATCTGGTGATGCTGGTGCTGTGGCAGCAGGATGAGCTGATGGTATCGGATATCGGCGACAAGCTGTTTCTTGACTCGGCTACCCTGACGCCGCTGTTAAAGCGTCTTGAAACTGCGGGCCTTTTGACCCGCCGCCGGGCGCAGATCGATGAACGTCAGGTGATCATCAGCCTGACCGATACCGGTCGCGCATTGCAGCAGCGGGCGTTAAGCATTCCTGAAGCGGTGGCCTGCGCGGCCGAATGCAGCGTCGAAGAAATGACGGCGATTAAGCAGCAGTTGCAGACTTTGAGAAGCCATCTGCAGAAGAAAGCCTGATAATAGTTGAATTCCCGAGGTGCAAGAATTTGCACCTCTGCTACACTAATATATATAGTGCGCGATTTAATCGTAAGTTATTTTAAAATCAAGAAGGATGGGTTCGCCTGCCTCTAATTATCACTCTCTCCGTTTAAAGGAAATAATTATGTCTATCGAAAAAGTTGTTTACCGTGCTCATGCTACAGCTACCGGCGGTCGTGACGGCCGTGCGACCTCTTCAGACGGCGTACTGGATGTCAAACTGGGTCTGCCAAAAGAAATGGGCGGCGCGGGTGGCGAAGTGACTAATCCCGAGCAGCTGTTTGCGGCCGGATATTCTGCCTGTTTCCTCGGTGCGCTAAAACACGTCGCCTCACTGGAAAAAGTCCGTATTCCTGCCGATGCTAAAATTGCAGGCGCAGTAGGCATCGGCGAGATCCCCGGTGGCTTCGGTATCGAAGTCGCGCTGGAGATTACCCTGCCGGGCATCGAACGCAGCGTAGCCGAAGACCTGGTGGCCAAGGCGCATAAAGTTTGCCCTTACTCCAACGCCACTCGCGGCAACATCGACGTAACGCTGACCGTTAAATAAGTCGCTAAAAATGTGTTATCGATAATCAGGAGGCTACGGCCTCCTTTTTACTTTCGACGCTGTATTAGCCGAGTAAATTTGCCCTTTTAGCGGTAAAAATCACCGTTTTAACATCGCTTAGCGTGTTTTATAAGCAGTTGGCGTGATGGGGTAAAAAAGGGATTGACGGCCACCATCAGCGGCAGTAAGATTCGGCCCAATTCGGCGAGTAGCGCAGCTTGGTAGCGCAACTGGTTTGGGACCAGTGGGTCGGAGGTTCGAATCCTCTCTCGCCGACCACATTTAGAAAAACCCGCAAGCTTATGGCTCGCGGGTTTTTTGCTTTCTGACTTTTCAAACTTATCCCGCCTCTGACACCGTCCCCAAAATGCCTGCGCCACCGGCCCCGATCTTTCCCCTATGCTGAGAATTACGATGCATTTTATGGACATCTTTTCCCCATTATAAAGAGGGAACTCCAGGTGAAGCGGTCAGTATTAATCGAGACAGTGAAATTTGATGAAAGCTTGGTAAGAGGTTAACAGCGTTCGCAACTGCGCGGTATCTCACCAAAAAGCCGTGACTCACGGGCTTTACGGGTAGCCACCCTGTCAGCGGCTACATGGGCAAAGAGGTAAGAAATTCGTGTTGAGCAAGACAGTTACTGTTGTTCTGCAATCTGCGTCAGTTTCACGTCGGTGGACTTTTCTTCTTCCAGCGTCTGGCCCAGTAATGTTGCCGCATCCTTGTAACCCAGCTTTAACGCCAGCGCTTGCAATGTTCCGTAGGTGGCAATTTCATAATGCTCCACTTTTTGTGCCGCCCCTATCAGGCCAGCATCCCTCACCGGACCCGCCTCCACAGAATCAATAATTTCTTGCGCTTCTTCCGCCAATCCTTCGAGGGCGTGGCATTTCATTCGCTTAATGCGTAAACCGTCTGTTTTCTCGACTATTTGGTCAATACGCTCAATTTGGCCTCGGGTTTCTTCAAGATGCTGGTGAAAGGCCGCAATCAGTTTTTCATCGGTCGCAGCACGAGCCATCTTAGGCAATGCGCGAGTAATTTGCTTTTCTGCACTGTAGATATCAGATAAGTCATGAATAAATAAATCTTCTAAGGTTTTAATTGTCATATTTACTCCAGAGGTTGGCCGGTCATTATTTTAGGAAAGCTTGTTAATTATAGGCGTCAAAGCGCTAATGTTTTTTTTAATATTAATTTTGCGTGACGTAATTATTCAATAAGGGCCAACGGTTCTCGTTAATCTCTATATAATTAATGAGTTGCACATTCATTTATTTAATTGCGTAAGATGCTGCATAAAAAGTGATTTTTTAAATACTAAATATAAGTGTGTATAAGCTAAAGTTTTTTAATAAAATTAAAGTAAGGTTGTTAATTTAAAAGGCTAGGGAGAAATATGTTCAGACATGTAAACCATAATGCCCATCATGCAGCACACGGTTAATTATCCAACATCAACCTTACCCATGATCTTCAGGGGAATAAAATGCAAAAAACTAAACTACTGAAAAGGCTGTTAGCGGTATCGACCGTAGCAGCAATGTTCTGCACTGTCGGCGTACAAGCCCAGATGCCGACGAGCGCCGCGCAGAGTGGCACTGCGAGCCAGGCAGGATCGAGCGCCAAGCTTAGCTCCGGCGACGAAAAAGCGTTGAGAGACATGTCGCAGGCAAATATCAATGAAATCGCCGCCGCCAAGATAGCGCTGAGCAAGGCCCAGAGCAGCGAGGTCAAAGCATTCGCTCAGCAGATGGTCAAAGATCACGGCGGTGCCTTAAGCAAAGTACAGGCGGTCGCCGAGCAAAAGGGCGTGGCACTGCCGACTAAGCCGGACGCCAAGCATATGGCCATGGCTGCCAAGCTTGAGAAGCAGAGCGGCAGCGGGTTTGACAAAATGTATATAGAAAATGCCGGCACCATGGACCACAAGATGGTGCTGTCAAAATTGCAGAGTGACGCCAAAAAGATCAAAGATCCTGACGTTAAGGCCTTGGCCAACGCGCACCTGCCGGTCGTTGAGCAGCACCTAAAGTCAGCTGAGCAGATATCGATGCAATCAGGTGTGCCAGTCGGTAAATAAAGACGTCGTCAGGTCAGTACAGCCCCCTGCGATGTGGATTATCCATTCTCCGCTTTTCGCTTCCTGCACGCAGCGGAAAGTCAGCAAGGTATTCAGGTCTGCCGTGAGCGAGATATAGTCATTCGCACCCTGAGAATTACACTATTAAGTGATTCAGGGTATGCGCTTGCTGGTTACGAATATTGAGCGAGAATCACGTGATGATCGCCGCTTTTCTTTCGAGCCAGTAGGTGCTCCACGTTCGCTAACGAATACTCAGGGCGTGCAGATAAACTGCTGGCTATATTTCTTTCGAAAAGCGTGGAATGCATACCTATTTTCCTCAATAAGAAGGGGGTGGGTTATGAATTCGATAGATCAGTTTGCTGCTCATATTGGCCTCGACTGGGCGGATAAAAAACACGATGTCTGTGTCCAGTTTAAAAAGGGTGAACGTGTCTTTCAGGTCATTGAACATACGCCTGAAGCACTTGATACCTGGCTGAAAGCTTTGCACAAAAAAGTGAAAGGTAACATTGCAGTCGCCGTTGAACTCAAAAAAGGCCCAGTGGTGTTCGCACTACAAAAATACCCGTTTATCACTGTTTTTCCCGTACACGCGTTGTCACTCGCTCGCTATCGACAGACCTTCTCGCCCAGTGGGGCTAAAGATGACCCACAGGATGCAGAACTGGCGTTGGAATTGATGTTACGTTATCCAAAAAAGATCAAAGCCATTGAACCTGATAATGCGGATATTCGATTACTGCAACAGCTGGTTGAACAGCGTCGACAGCTGATTGAAGACAAACGTCGTTTTGTGAACAGGTTAATCCATACCCTTAAACAATATTACCCTCAACTTCTGGAGTGGTTTTCACATCGGGGTAGCTTGCTGTTATGTGAATTGATTATACGATGGCCCAGCCTGCAACAACTGAAACGAGCCAGGCGCGATACGATCCGCAACTTTCTGAATGCCAAAGGTGGCCGCGCAATGGCCCTGACCGAGCAACGTGTTGCGAGTATTGATAACGCGATCCCATTGACGACAGATCCGAGTGTTATAGAGGCTAATGCTTTGATGGCAACCGCACTGGCGACACAAATTAAAGTCGTGAGTGAAATCATTAAAACCTATGACGAACGAATCGAAACGCTGTTTGACACGTTACCAGATGCGGGGCTGTTCAAATCACTTCCGGGCATGGGGCCGTGTATGGGCCCACGGATGCTTGCTGCACTTGGCGATAACCGAGATCGCTTCAATAGCGCAGAAGAAATTCAAAACTACGCAGGTATTGCATCGGTGACAGAACGAAGTGGCCAGAAATCCTGGGTTCACTGGCGATGGCAATGTGCCAAGTTTGTCAGGCAGACCTTTGTTGAATGGGCGGCCAAGACGGTTAACTCATCATACTGGGCCAAACTGTATTATCAGAGCCTTAGAGAAAAAGGTAAATCACATCAATCAGCCATCCGGGCTCTGGCGTTTAAATGGATAAGGATCATTTACCGCTGCTGTAAGACCAGAACCCAGTACAACGAAGCAAAATATTTGCTGGCTCTCGAAGCGCGACACTCGTCCTTACTGAAGCCATAAAAAGCTTGTCGAATGTCTCAGGGCGTGAAGCGGAAGTTAGTTTTTCATGGCAAAGGTGACAAAAACCACTCACAAGCAAGATTTTCCTGTTATAGCCTTAGCGGAAATTTAGAGAACCAGCGGAGAAGAAATCTAAACATTCATTGGGTGATTACAGTGTTCTTGATACGTTGAAAACATATGCAATCACTTTCTGAAAAATTTCTTTAGAAGGCAATAACTTCAATGTTATGCTAAAAAGGTTAAATCGAGCAATGTTCGGCAGTTTCAGAATGTTAAACCGCTTCTCGGTAAAAATGTAGGCAATATTGTGATAATTGAGAAAGATTACTAGTGAAGAAATTTTTTTATTTTCCTAAGAAAAGGATTTAATATGACTAAAGAAAATAAACCAGAACAAAATAAACCCACATCCCATAGAGTCATGGTTAATGATGGCTTAGATACTTCAACAGCTAAAATGTTGTTGGATAAAATTAAAGATGTGCAGACAATTCAGACACTATCTACATCATCAAAAAAAATGGATAAAAAATGATTAGCAATCATATTGTAAACATGAAGAAACAACTAGAAATTATTTTCGGTATTGAAATATGGAACCCTACTGAAAAACAGTTAATCGACATATGGAATAAATTGGCAAAGCTTCCAGATGGTGTTGGTGAAGATGAGGTGCTAAAAGTAATTAACTCTATTTATGGGGAACTTCTAAATGTATCCAGCATGGAAGGACTCGATACCTCTAGTGCTTTAACAGCATTGTATAAAATAAAAGAAATGCAGAGTGATATAAAATCCGTGGAAAATAAAAACATCAACACAAGTCAAAAAAATTAAAAAATATAAAAATTTATTATCCATCTAAAATATGAATTTAGGATGGTAGTAGAAGGGAAGGTATAAAATCTGGGGGATATATATAAATGAATGTAGAGCATCTTTTAGAATTAAAGAGTCTGCTGGAAGGGGTTCTAGAAATCACAAAATGGAATCCTTCATTCAGTCAGCTTGAGCAGATAAGAGTTGAGTTGAATAATCTACCAAATAAGGCTATCAAAAGAGACATTTCTAAGGTGGTTTATGGTATCTATAAAGATCCAATTCAAGTTTGGGTTATTAAAGGTCTAGATACCTCACGTGCACATGATACCATGATGAAAATTCAAGATTTACAAGACAAAATAAAAAATATGGAAAAATCAGATGCAAGCACAGCAAATAATCAACCAGCAGAAAGAAAAGATTAATTTGCTCTATAGCAAATACTGTGAACATCTAGACTCTTATATGATCACTAAAGATATGACCGAAGCTGATAGATCAGGTAAGGAGCTTTTTAATTATCTTGAACAGTGTTGTGCTGAAAGTAATTCCGATGAAGATATAAAAAGTAGTGCCTGGAGTCAATGGCTTGCTGAGACTAGCTTTGAAATTCTAGAGCTATTGGTTATTCATTATCAAACATATAGATCACACATAGGTAATCCTTCAGCGGCTCCGAGCAAGATGGCATACGCCGGAATGCAAAGAATGGTTAAAGCATATTACCCAAGAAAGCAAGCTAAGAAACTAAGGAAGTTATTAAATGAAAATAACCTACCTACTCATGGCTTTGACAACAGAGAAAAACTTGATCCTATGAAAATAATTCTAAGTGCCTTAGTTATAATAGCCTCCATCATTATATATATATCATCATTCTTCTTCAGGGATAAGGTGCCAGTTCCATTAGTGATCGGGTTATGCTTGTGTGTAATTGTTTTTATATCCTGCTTATTCATAAAAAAGCCAAGCGGCATGCAGTATCTTGTGATCAGGACCTTGTTGAGTGCAAGTATTCCTGGGCTACTTGTTAGTTACCCAGGGTTCATCGAGCTAACATTTAATAAATTTGGTTTCGGAATTAGCGCAATTGGACTTTTGGCAATATTTTTTATTATCTATAAAATCAACCCTGCAAAGTTGAGTGAGTTAGATAAGTAGCACTTTCGCATAATTGCATTAGACCTTCTGTAGATATTTTAGCAGTAGCCTTATCAACTTTGCTGGCAGGCGATCAACTTAAAACTTAACTTTAGCATCAGTAACCCAGAGCTCAATGACGGCTCTTGGCACCAAGCGGACAGCCTCCTGGATCTGAAGGTCACCTTTGAGTAATCTTCCCCCTTCGTTCAGTACCGCTGTAAAGTAGAGTTTTCGGTCCTTCTTTTCCGCCAAAAAAGAGGTCATTCGTTATCAAAAAGACGCGTTATACCGAAGAACAAATCGCTTTTGCACTCAAACAGGCTGAAACAGGCACTCGAGTCGAGGAAGTCTGCAGGAAGATGGGGATTTCTGAGGCAACATTTTACAATTGGAAGAATAAATTCGGGGGCATGGGCGTCACAGAATTACGCCGTCTCCGACAGCTTGAGGAAGAGAATCAGCGCCTCAAGCGGCTGGTGGCTGATCTGAGTCTGGACAAGGAGATGCTGCAGGATGTCATCCGAAAAAAGTTCTGAGGCCGTTGCAGAAGCGCGATGCTGTGGAATATCTGCTGGCGGCGTACCGTATCGGCGTACGCAGAGGGTGCAGGCTGATGATGCAGAGTCGCACGGTATACAACTATCGTAGCCATCGCGACGATCGGGCTATTACTCAGCGGATACGGGAAATAGCTGAAACACGGATCCGTTATGGCTACGCGCGCATTCATATTCTTCTGCGCCGCGAAGGCTGGCTGGTTAACCGTAAGAAAACCCACCGTATTTATTGCCTTGAGGGGCTCAATCTGCGTTCGAAGCGTCCACGGCGGCATGTGACCGCCAGACACAGGAAAGGACGGCCTCCGGTACTCGCTGTCGATCAATGCTGGAGCATGGATTTTGTTGCTGATAATCTGTTCAATGGGCGTAGGATCAGGGCGCTAACTATAGTGGATAATTTTAGTCGAGAATGTCTGGCGATCGAGGTCGGCCAGGGGTTGCGTGGCGATGATGTGGTGGCTGTCATGGACCGATTAAAACAGTCTCTGGGGCGTATTCCTCAACGGTTACAGACAGACAACGGCAGTGAGTTTATTTCAAAATCAATGGACCGATGGGCATATGAAAACCAGGTGACGATGGACTTCTCGCGCCCGGGAAAGCCGACTGATAATGCTTTTATCGAGTCATTTAATGGCAGCCTGAGGGATGAATGTCTGAACGTACATTGGTTCCTGTCCCTGGAAGATGCGCAGGAGAAAATCGAATACTGGCAGCAGGAATACAATCATTTTCGCCCGCATTCCTCATTAAATAACCTGACTCCGGCAGAATTTGCCCGAAGTCATCCAAAAGGTCTGGATCTCTGATTTAGCCTGGTACGGATATTGGGAGGAGATCACTATTTGCATTCTTATATTATTAATACATATTAGTTTCTTAAAGTGGATCTTAAAGCTTTATCCTATTTTAGATAATTATTTAGCACTCATTTACTAAAAATGAGTGCTAAATATTGATAATCTATCAGACATCACTTTTACTAAATTTCGCAGATAAAGACTGATAATCTTAAATTATTCAAACCTCTCATTTCTTTCACGAAACTCCTCAAGTTCACTGTCTCTTTCACGAGCAATTTGTTCATCAAAATTAGCCAGGTGTTTATTCGCAGCAACTGAAACTTCACTTCGTTCAGAAGACTGTAGTTCGACCAGAAGCTGCCTTTTTTCTTCCATTTTTAGTGCCAGCGAGCCCGACCACCTTCTGGGCGTGAAATGATTCACCATTTCTCCTATTAATTGATCGATATTGTTACTTTCATCAAACATTGCGCGGCTTAGACCAGACCAATAAATCTTTCCATCTTCCTTAATGTAAGGTACAACCAGCTGGGCAATACAACTGAAACGCAGTTCTGCATCACTTTTTCCCCATTCAATAATGGTATTGAGATCCAACTCTTTAGGATGAAGTTTATTATTCGAAAAAATGGAATGAATTGCCCGAAACACATCCCGTTCCATCCTAGATTTTTCAGGACATAGACGGTTTAACAGCAATGATAATCTTTTATCTAGAATGATCTTTAAAAGTGAATGCAGCTCATAACGATAAGAACCGTGCCCATCCTGACAAAGGACTATCGCATCGAAGAAATCAGATAGCTCTTCATCTGAAGCATCGCGGAAAGCTTTTTTAGCTAATGAGTCTAGATGATAAGATCTCCCATATTCCATACCTAACGAATCGTTGCGCAGGTACAGAATGATAAACTGTCGGCAAAAACGGAGAAGTCTATTGGAGGGATGATATCCTCTCTCCCCCTCATTGTAGGTACGCATATCAAGCAAATTAAGTACGCATTCTTCACCATGCTTATGGCTCTGCAAAAGTGCAGCTATTTCACAAAGAATATCATCACTGATAGGGGTATGTCGTTGTCCATTAGCAAGGTCAAAATAACCTGAAATATCTACCTTATCATTTCGTAAATGCTTTAAAATACGGTCGGTCCCAGATTGTTCAAGAGGGACCGAGAGCTGAAGAGAAGGGAAAATTGCGACCGTTTCAGCATTGCGTAAATATCCGTCTAACAGGTCGTTCACCAAACCCATATCCGTTTTGGCCAGCCCTCTGAGCCCCCCGCAAATAAACGGAATATTAATATTTTTAACACCGAATTCTATAATGAATTTATTTATTTTATCAAACAGTTCTTTTTTATTTTGTGTGATAAAAATGAGGCGTTCAGCAAATATATTTATACGCCAGTTACCATTTTTTTCTGTAAGGCACCGTTCAATAACAGTATCTATTCTGTCTAGGTAGCTCTGGACTAATTCGTCTGCCAGGGACGCGGCGGCTTCAATTGCAATGTGATGGCCGTGTCTGACAACCTGGCCCATATCATTTTTTTTCTCAAGGCCATAAAATGCACTCTCACTTGAGAAGATAAACATCTCAAGCTTACTTTCAAAGGTTTCAGGTCTGGCAGCAACCTCAAGCTTTATCAATTTTTCTTTTGCATCGTCTGACATGCCATCAGCGTCGAATTTTAATACCGTCGATACAGCATCCCATATCCCGGTTCCTCCTTTACGCGTCATAAACTCAGTTAAAAGGTCAAACAGCGCAACCTGTAAGGCCTCATGTCCGAATGTCCATAACCCACGAAAATGAGAGGTTATTATTTTAATTATTTCAGAACTGCACTCCGGATAATGTTGAACCAGTTGGTTGGTTAATTCTAGAGCAGCAAGGTACCAGTGTTCTTGTTCTTCATAAGTTTCTGGTTGATAACCATAATCCCTGATAGTGGCTCCAAAATCGAAACCGTAGTGGGAGGTGAAATAACTACTCTGAAGCATACGTTTTAGCAAGGCCAGAGTAATATCAAGCCGTTTTATATCGATATGCTCACGTATAAAATTAATTCTCTGAACAGGTGTAGCATGCGTGCCGGAAAGATGAATGGTAAACAGGCTGCTCAGCAGACTTTTTATAGAGTTGTTTTTTTCATTTTCTTTTTCGCTTTCTGCGAATCGGTAAAGCATAGATGCGCAGTCGTTAAAGTATTTAATGTCGTAGGCAAGTGAACGAAGGAGGCGAGTAATAGTAATAAATGCCGGATTTTCACGTGTACAGAAGATGCTTTCTTTATCGTTGTCAGCTAAGCGGCTGAGAAACTCAAGAGTCTTTGCAGGCGCCACGGGTGCAACATTGGCTAGCAGAGTAAAGGCCTCCGTATAATCAGAATGCTTCCTGACCGGGGCTTCTGTGATCATCTTTTCGAAAATACCGTCCGGGGACATGAGGTTTACAACGAACTGCTGAGCTTCCTTAAAATCGCTTAAATACCCCAGGCGGCGCGTAAAAGAGCTAAACATACGCGGAGTTTTCTGGGGATTTATATGATCTGTTATTCTAAATACGGAAATATTCTCTAAGGCAAGACAGGCGAGCCTGTTTGCCATCGGGTGCGGAAGTACGGCCATCCATATATTACGCACCTGAGCCAGTCCCCGTCGTTGAAGTTCTCTGGCGTCACTGCGCAGTTCATCATAGCCGATGTTTGATAACTGGCTCAGGCACATCAGCTCATCACTGTTCCCCTCATCTGAATCGAACTGCAGCGAATATACCAGGGAAAGGACCTCTGCGGTTTTCTGTAGATTAGGCGCTACACTGTGCCTCTGGTTGAAAAGCCGGCTGAAGAGCTCCTCGTCCCTTAGGCGTGAAATATCTCCATCCCTGACGACAGAGGATGCCAGCGCTATTGCCATCCTGGCATTGCCGCCGGAGAACTCCGTAATTTTATGAACGCTATTGGACTCAATATATGGGTAGTTTTTTCTTATCAGCGTGGTAATGAGCTCTTCCGAATTGTCTTCCATCCTTATAACGTTCGTGTTTTCAGAAACGTCATCCCGAATATCATACTCAATTGTTAGCAGGCTGACCCAACCTGGTCCCTTATCTAATAGCTCTGACAGCGTTCTGTGTAGATCCCATGCACAGTTATCAACAATCAAGACTGCATTTATTCCGGTGCGAATGAGTTTTTCAAGAAGGGCAGCAGGCGTTGGGTTGGGTGAAAGTCCGGTATCAGTATAATAAACAGAGTTTTTAGATAGCGGATCCTGCCCTATCGCCGTCTCGAACAGGGCCTGCGCAAACCGCGTCTTTCCAACTCCGGACAATCCGACAAGCCTGACGGAAGTCCCGGGCACAGTCAGTCGCTTTCTGACTGAGTTTATGATGTCAATCGCATTTGATTTTTCACCTGACTTTATGAGGGTATCAGTAAACTTTACCTTTTCATCGATAATGTAGGCGCCTTCTTTGCTCTGGCTAGTCCAATTGCTGTAGCCAGACCAGCCGCTATGATAACTTCCCGCATGCGCATTCAGCCATAATGTCTGGGGCTCTGTTTTTACCTCAAAAACAAAATTCTTAATGAGATCGTAAACTTGATCTTCAGCGTCTTCAGGTTTACAGATGCTGTTGTGATCCTTATCAACCATTATCAGTCGCGTACTCAGTCCTGCATCAGCACTGTCAGGTTTAACAATCCAGCCTTTGAGACCTGTATTTTTGCTTTCTCCCAAGCTCAGACTGACTATCGGATTCTGGATGACCCATTCACGGAACCACTGATTGAGTTCTTTTAAATCAGGATTATTCCTGTAAAGGTAAAGTGTTGCTGTAGAAGGGTTATACATTAGCAACTTCAATAGTATTCTAATCGAAAGCCAATTCCCCAACGTGGACAGATCTGACCCCGTATGTGGTGTACCGAGAAAAGCAATTCCGGTTACCTTGGCTAAAAAATTTCTAGCACCTCCGTTGATGTGCTGCTGATCACTGGCTAATCTCATTATCTGCTTAATTATCAGCCCACCCATACTGTGGCCAATAAAAGCTATTTCGACATCCTGAAACTCTTTCTTGATGAATAAACTTTCGGAAATATTTGCGGCTCGGTCCTTAAAGGCCATCGCATCATTTATGAAATAAATCACCTTTGACTCGTACTCCACAGACCAGATGCAGACATCTTCCCCCTGTCCTACCAACCATCGTGGCCAGAACTCTTTTTGTTCCTTCCCTCCCATCCAAGTAGTTTCGTAATTACCGCCAAGTCCGTGAATAAAGATGACGTGTTTGCCGGCCGCTTTATTTCCGGCCATAAAATGAATTTTTGACATTAAACGCCCTCTTGTATGATTTAGATTGGTTAATTAACTAAGCTGGATGAACGGACCCCCAATTAAAACTGGACAGAATAACCTGAACGTCCAAAGAGCGCGCAGTTTCATGCCAAAAAAAAGCTGAACGTCCGCTCCTGGCACTAAACTACCTATCAGTATAGAGGGCAGCTTTGAGGAGCGGAGAGTGTATGGCTTAACGGGGCTTGTCAGTAGATGGATATCTAATATGCCTGGTTCCAGCTACCGGGATCCGCCGCCAGATGCTATGATAAATTTCACTTATGGTAAGCTAATGTGAAGGAGAAGCCTATGTCGCAACAAGACCAGTTTTCTGAAGGCAAGGCCATCTGTCATGAAATTGGAGCCGCCGTGCTCACCGCACTGGGTGAAAAACGTGAATTTACAATTCAAACACTGATGAACGTCATGCAGGCGTCGCGCGAAAACGGGGTCGAAAATGAACGTATTTGCGCCATAAAATTAGCAGAGAATATACTCAAGAGATTTTCGTAGGCTATTGGATGATCTCTATTTTTTATGGTTTCCTCGCAGTAGTCTCGTTAAATGCATGCAACTTCTGCTCGTGTCACTTACCCAACGCCACTCCACCCACCTCCCGCAATATTCCAAATTAAGCGCTAAATGCAAGGCAAGCAGATTTAGTTCTCTATAAACCCTTAGGCGCTTTAGTGCCTCTCCACAGCATTCTATTAAATACACCCTTACAGTAGACTATTTATTCGGTGGCTAAATGACGCACGGGATCTTGCGATGAGTGAAGCATACCCATTGCAAAGCAGCTATGCTGACGAGTTAACCGTGATGTTTAATAAGGAATATCAGAATGTTATTCAAAGTAGAAATGGTCGTGAAACTGCCCCACGATATGTCGCCAGCGGTGGCTGATGAGATTAAGGCGCGGGAAAGGCAGTATGCGCAGGCGCTGCAATCTTCGGGGAAATGGCGTCATATCTGGCGCATCGCCGGGAGTTACGCCAATGTCAGCATCTTTGACGTGGAGAGCAATGCCGAACTGCATGACATTCTCTCGGGTTTACCGCTGTTTCCGTTTATGGATATTAAAGTGGATGCGCTATGTAAACATCCGGCCTCGATCCGTGAGGGCGATCTTTAAAACCGATAGTTGTAAGCTGTAAACTTAATCTTTAGCTTTTAACCTCGAGCTTCTGACCGACAGTTTTTAAGCTTTAGCAGCAAAGGCTACGCGTGCTTATCCCCAGTCGCCTAAGCCAGTCGCTTAGCCCGTAAAAGCTCATGGGGGACTCGCGTGCCTGCCGTCCTGCTACCGTTTAAAATTTAAAAAGGGTTGATTATCAAGGCAGTCGATTACTTGGCAAACAACTGGCTCATATCTTTGAATGCCTTGAATTCCAGTGCGTTGCCGCACGGATCCAGCAGGAACATGGTGGCCTGTTCGCCAACCTGGCCCTTGAAGCGAACGTAAGGCTCAATCACGAATTTGATACCGAAAGACTTCAGGCGTTCCGCTAGCGCTTCCCACTCTTCCCAGCCGAGCACGATACCAAAATGCGGCACCGGCACGTCGTGGCCGTCGACCGGATTAGTGTGCGCCGACTCCTGGGTCGCGGTTTTAGCATGCTCGTGGATCACCAACTGGTGACCGTAAAAATCAAAGTCCACCCAATGTTCGCTCGAGCGGCCTTCGGATAAGCCAAAAGTTTCGCCGTAGAAAGTGCGGCAGGTCGCCAAATCGTAAACGGGGATCGCTAAATGGAACGGGCTTAAGGCCATGATTGTTGCTCCTGTTTCCCGGACTCATCGAAGTCGCGGCTTCAACTTTTAGGGCAAATGTGGGGTTAGGTTGTGTTCCTCCATTCTTATCGATAAAATTTTTAATTAAAAACAAATATTATTGCTGTAATTCATTAATAAAACAGATGAGTGGGGCGGCGATGCTACGCGAGCTTAAAACGTTTATTGCAGTAACCCAGGACGGCACTTTTGCCGCCGCCGGTCAGCGAATTGGCCTGACGCAGTCGGCGGTGAGCGCCCAGATCCGTGGGTTGGAGAATTATCTCGGCATGGCGCTGTTTGACCGCACCGGCCGAACCGCGGTGCTGAACGCCGCCGGAAGCCGCGTGCTGCCGATGGCGGAGCAGATCCTGGAGATATTTGCCAATATGTCGCGGCCCGAAAGCCTCAGCGATTTTCGCGGGGTGATAAAGATTGGCGCCATCGCCACCTTTCAGACCGGTCTGCTGCCGAAGGTATTGGTGAAATTGCATCACAGTGCGCCCGCGCTGGAAACCAAGCTGATCCCGGGCGTGTCATTTAACCTGCTGACCCAGGTGGATGCTGGCAACATCGATCTGGCGATCGTTATCAAGCCCGGATTCCCGCTGGCTAAGGATTTGCACTGCGAAACCCTGTCGCGCGAGCCGTTTGTGCTGATTGCCCCGTCCGAAATGCCTGGTGATGATTATCTAACGCTGCTGCGCGAGCAGCCGTTCATTCGCTACGATCGCACCTCTTTTGGCGGCCGCATGGTGAGCCAGTTTTTACGTAGCCATCGGCTGGAACCCAAGGTGGCGTTGGAAATCGATGAGATTGATGCGATTGTTAAAATGGTCGAGAGCGGGCTGGGCGTCGCGCTAGTGCCACTGGCGGGGCTGTGGTTAGAACGTAAAACCGAGCTGCGGGTGCTGTCGCTGGGGGAGGAGACTTTTTATCGTGAGTTAATCGTGGTGATGCGTCATGCCAACCGGCAATCGCCGCTGCATACGCTGATCGGTCGCTGCCTGCATGAGGTGGCGCGACAGGCCCCACATCCGCGGATTACGTGAAGGTTAATCCTTTTTAAGGTGCGGATGCGGGGCCTTAATTAGCCTTCCTGGGTTTCATCCACCAGTTTATGGGCCTGTTTTAGCGTTAAATCATGCTGCATCTCGAGCAAAAGCTTGCCGGTGGTGCGTTCGCGACCGGTGGCAACTACGCCGACCAGGTGATTTTTAAGGCCATAAAGCGCGACAAAATCCTGATCCTCCAATGAGCCGATAATATCGACCTTGTCCCAGCGCTGCGGATTGCCCAAATGCTCGAATCGGGTACCGAAGTGCTGAGTCCAGAAGAATGGCACGCGATCGAACGCTTCCCGTGCGCCAAGCATATTTTTTGCCGCCGTGCGTCCCTGCTGCTGGGCCACGCGCCAGTGCTCGATGCGGGTCGATTTGCCCTCCAGCGGGAAGCTGGCGATATCGCCTACCGCGTAAATATCCTCAGCGGCGCGGAGGTATTCATCGACCTGCAAGCTACCGTCGTCATTAAGCGGTAGATCGTGAACGAATGAAGTTACCGGCTCTACCCCGGTCGCCAGCAGCACGACGTCAGTTTTCACACGTGAGCCGTCTTTCAGCTCAACCGCCTCCACGCGCTTATCGCCGCTAAAGCCGCTGACCTCGCCGTCAATAAACTCGACGCCGTTGTGCTCATGCAGCGCGCGGAAATATTTTGCGATTTTCTCGCCAAACTGCGCCTCGAACGGCAGAGGGTGGGGAGCGATGACTTTAATCGCAATGTCGCGCTTGCGCAGCGCCGCGGCCATTTCCATACCGATAAAACTATTACCAATAATCACCAGCTGCTTAAGCTGATCGACCGCGCAAAGCAGGGTTTTTTCCTGCTGCAGATTGCGTAAAACGTGGATACCGCTCAGTTCGCCGCCGGGCAGATCGGGGCGATTGGGCGCGCCGCCGGTGGCAATCAGGAGTTTTTTAAACGAGACGTGTTGCTGGTTAGCCAGCAGCAGCTTTTTCTTTTTACGGTCGAGTTGGGTTACGGTACTGACGATGCGTTGCACGTTTTTCTTGCTAAAGGCGCTGTCGTCCAGCAGGGCGGGAACGTCGGTGACATCCATGCTGCCGTCGGGCACAAATTTGGTCAGCGCGGTACGATCGTAAGGGGCATTTTTTTCGCGATCGATAATCACGATCCTGCCATGATAACCGCTTTCTTCCAGCGCACTCAGGGCCGCGCTGCCCGCGGCGCCAGAACCGAGGATCACTATCTGATCGCTGTCATCACCGGCCTCAAGCTGGGTATGCTGACTGACATTATCAGGGTCAACCATCACCACGCCGTCGCTGATTTTCACCGCATACTGTTTAAGGCTTTCCAATGCCGGAGGCTGCTCGAGGCTGCCGTCGTTTAGATCAAACACCGCCTTGTGCCACGGGCAGACCAGCTTGCCCTCACACACTGCGCCCTCGGCCAGTGGCGCACCTGCATGCGGACAATTTGCCTGATACGCATGCACGCTGTCGCCCTGACGGACCAGCACGATTTTGGTGTCGTCGATTTCGACCTGTTTAAGCTGATTGTTCTCCAGCTCAGAGAGCTTGATGGTTTTTTTAAACGTCACGACATGCTCCTTTCTTTTGTGTGTGGTTGTTTATTCAACAAAGACCCTACAAAAAGCAGGACTGATTTAAGCCTAGCAGCCATGGCGTGAGCCGCCAGGTCAGCGGACGGGATTAGGACGATTCGTAAGCGGGGGCAATAAACGGCGTTTAGAAAGACTCCTGTTGCAGCCTCTCCTTCAGCAGGTCTACAAAGCTGGACACCGCTTTCGGCAAGGTTCTACCCGCTAAGGTATGCAGCTCCATATTTAACGAGTTCATATCACGGTCCGAAATAGGGATAGCCACCAGCCGATAGGTCTCGAGATAGTGGCGGACCAGCAGCTCGGTGGAAAAAATGATCCCGCCGTTCAAGCTGGCAAAAGACAGCAGTGAGATCATCGAGGCCGTGGTGAAGGTGGGTTCAATCAGCAGTCCCTGACGGCTGCAGCAGGCATCAATCACGCTGCGCATCATGATTTCCCGCGTCGGCATGCCCAGCGAATAGCCCGCCAGCTGTGAAAGGCGCAGACTCTGTTTGTCGGCCAGTGGATGATCGCGATTCATCACCGCGTAAATAGGCGCGCTGCGCCGGCACTGCACGTTGATATTGGGCTCGGGTATTTGGCTAAAGGTGAGGCCGATATCGCTTTCCCCCTCCAGCAAGCGGCGGGTCACTTCTTTCGCATTCACCACGTCCAGATGGAAATGAATGCCGGTATAGCGCTCGCGAAATTCCCCGATGGCGCGCGGCAGAAAATCGATCGAGAATCCGGTGGTGCTGGTAATGCGCACCTCTCCGCGGCGCATGCCCTGTAGTTCAATAATTTCGTTGCTGACGCGCTCGGTTTCTAACTGATTTTTAAACGCATAGGCCGCCAACAGTTCGCCCGCGGCGCTGGGGATCATGCCGCGCTTGCGGCGTTCAAACAGCGGGGTATTCAGGCTGGCTTCGAGACCGCTTATCTGACGGCTGATGGCCGAGCCGGCCACGTTGAGTCGGATGGCCGCCTCACTTATCGAGCCACAGCGGACCACCTCCAGAAAGTAGCGGATGGCCGTGTCCTGAAGAATGCGCGCGCTCATGCCTGAGTCCCCAAAGTTTGCCGTTTCGGCAATGAAGTATGCAAAAAGTTGAACTGGAAGTATGGCTGAGCGCTGGATAGGATGCAATCAGGCCTATAAGGCCACGCATAATAACAATAGGTACGTAATTGCTTGGGTCGACTGTTAAATCAAAACGGGTTCTTCTTTCATCCGCATGGAGAAAATGAACATGGTAGACGCAGTCATAGGTAAAGCAGCAAAAGATAATAAATTTTGGGTACTTGGCCTGCTGTACACCGCCTGGTGTATCGCATTCATTGACCGCGTGGTGCTCAGTTACAGCGCACCGACTATCGCGAAAGAGCTGAATCTCTCCCCCACGGAAATCGGCCTGGTGTTAAGTATTTTTTATTTTGGCTTTTGGCTGATGCAGCTGCCGGGCGGCTGGTTGGCTGACCGATTCGGATCCAAAGTGATCGTGATGATCGGTATCGGCTGCTGGTCACTCTTCACCCTGTTCACCGGCACCGCCTGGTCACTGACTTCGCTGCTGGCGATCCGTTTGCTGTTTGGCGTGGGCGAGGGCATTTTCCCCTCGGCGTCGATCAAGGGCGTGACCGAGAATTTTAGCCTGCAAGACAAGCCAAAGATGTCTTCTTTCCTGATGTCTTCCAACTATATCGGCAGCATGCTTGCCCCGCTGCTGATCGCACCGTTACTGATCCACTACGGCTGGCGTCACGTGTTCATGATGATTGGCGTCCTCGGCATTCTATTCGTGCTGGTGTATGGTTTTACGGTGCGCCGCAAGGAAACCTCTCGCCAACCGCATCAGCGGATGAACGGTGCCGACCTGCGCGAGCTGCTCAGAAAACCGCTAATGTGGAAACTGGCCGCCGTGTGGTTTGGGCTTAGCCTGATCAACAAAGGGCTGGATTCATGGATGCCGATTTACCTGATGACCGAGCGCGGGCTAAATCTGAAAGCGGTCGGCGTGTTATTGCCGATACCGTACCTGACCGCCGGTATTGCCACCATGATTGGCGGCTGGGTGATGATTAAGTTCTTCGACGGTAAAGAAAAATACATGCTGATGGTCAGCGCCGCGCTGACCGCGTTTTTCCTCTATTTTATGTATAGCGCCCAGTCAATTTCGGCGGTGATCGCCGCACAGGCCTGCGTCTATTTCTTTAAATCCTTTGTTTTTGCGGTGGCGATTGCCCTGCCGACGAAAATTTTGGCTGAAAAAATGGTCGGCACCGGGATCGGCATCATTAATTTTGGCGGGCAGGCGGCCGGTTTTGTTGCCCCGTTGGCGATAGGTATTCTGGTTCAGCACTTTAGTTATTCCGCCGCGTTTCTTTTCCTGATGGGCGCCGCCGCTTGCTCGGTACTGGTTAGCGTGACGCTGCGTACCCCAACCAGTAAACAGATTGAGGCCGGACAGGTTTAATGCCGCCGGCCAGCGATTTTGATAAGGAGATGTCATGACCGAACTTTGCGACCTGTCGGCTACCGAAGCGCGCAGTTTAATTGGGCAAAAAAAGATTTCACCGGTCGAGCTGACCGAAAGCTGTATTCGTCGCATCGAACAGGTGAACCCGGCGATCAATGCGGTGGTCGCCCATGACTTCGCCGCCGCCCGCTGCGCGGCGCGTCAGCAGGAGCAGGCGGTATTGCGCGGTGACGAACTGGGTGCACTACACGGCCTGCCGCTGGGGGTGAAGGACATGATTGACGCCGCCGGATTACCGACCAGCTGCGGCAGCCTGTCGCGCAAAAACTTTGTTCCCGAGCAGGATGAGCGCCTGGTCAGGGTACTGCGCCAGGCCGGAGCGAATATTATCGGCAAAACTAACGTGCCGGAATGGGGCGCGGGCGGTAACTCGCGCAATCCGCTCTACGGCACCACCGGCAACCCGTTTGATAACACTAAATCGGCTGCCGGATCGTCCGGCGGCTCCGCGGCGGGTCTTGCCAGCGGGATGTTCCCGATTGCCACCGGGTCGGACACCGGCGGTTCGCTGCGCAATCCGGCGGCATTTAACGGGGTAGTTGGTTTTCGCCCCACCGCGGGCCTCATCCCGGCAGAAAAGCGCGGCACCGCCTGGCTACAGATTTCGACACTGGGGCCCATGGCGCGTACTGTAGAGGACGTGGCGACGCTGTTTACCGTGATGATGGGCGAAGATAAAAGCGATCCGCTGGCGCACACCGTTCACGGCCGCCAGATGCGTCAGGCCTCGGAGTTCAGCCCGATTGCGCCGCTGGATTTATCTCGGCAGCGAGTGGCGCTGACCACCGATTTTGGCTTTGCGCCTACCGAAAAAGGCGTGGCCGAGACCTTCGTTGCTAAAACTAACCTTTTCAGCCAGGTTTTTAAAACCGCCGACTACGCGACACCCGACTGTAGCGGTACCGACGAGGCGTTCGAAAAGATCCGTTCATTGATGTTTTTAACCGGCACGCGCGAACTGTATCAGCGCGATCCGAGCCAGGTCGGCGAAAATGTGCGGCTCAACGTCGAGGAAGGGCTGCGCTATAGCGCACAGGACATTGCCCGTGGACTCGATCTACAAACCCAGATTTATCGCCGCTGGCAGACCTTCTTTGATGATTTCGACTTTATGCTGGCGCCGTCGGTGACCATTAGCCCACGCGCCTGGACCGAGCTTTACCCTAAAGAAATTAACGGTCAGGCAACGCGCACCTACTACCATTGGCTGGCGCTGGCCTATGCTTCAACCATTGGCGGGCTGCCTTCGATCTCTCTGCCGGTGGGCGTCGACGGCTATGGAATGCCGTTTGGGCTGCAAATCATCGGTCCGCGCGGCGGCGATGTTGAACTGTTGCGCATGGCCTACGCGCTGCAACAACAGCTGAAAGACGACCCGCAAACCCGTCGCCCGGTGCCTGATATCGCCAGCCTGAAAACTGCGCGACCGATAGCCGAGATGGCTGACTTTTATCTGCCGGTCGGCAATTAACCCAACGTCGTCAACTTATTAAGGAGTTCCACCATGAGCATTCCCACTACTCTGCCTTTCTCGCCGATCCGCATCGTCGACGGCCTGGCCTATCTGTCCGGCGAAGTGGCGTTTGAAGCCGACGGCACCTTTGCCGCCGGGGTGACCCAACAGACCGATACCATGATTGGCCGCGTTAAGGCGCGTCTGGAAGAGAACGGTTTAGGCTTACAGGACGTGTTTTCTTGCACCGTTTACCTGACCGACAAGGCCTATTTTGCCGAGTTTAATCAAGCCTATGCGCGCTGGTTTAGCGCCCCGTTGCCGGTGAGAACCACCGTGGAATCAGGGATGATGGCCGAAGGTGCAAAAATGGAAATCACCGTTATCGCTCGCGTCCCGGCATAATTTTTTACGGAGTGTTAAGGCATGAAATTTGACGTACTGGTGCTGGGTGCGGGGATGGTGGGCGTGAGTTGTGCGCTGCATTTGCAGGGCAAAGGGCGGTCGGTGGCGCTTTTCGATCGTCAGGACGCCGGGCAGGAAACCTCGTTTGGCAATGCCGGAATTATTCAACGCGAGGCGGTGCGACCTTACGGCTTCCCGCGCGCGCTGTCGGTGATTGCCAGCGCGAGCACCAACCGGCGTTTAGACGTGCGTTATCACGCCTCGGCGCTGCCTCAGGTGGCCGGGCCTTTGCTGCGCTATTTCAACCATTCGGCCTCTGCACCGTACCAAAAAATCGCGGCACAATATGCCACGATGATCGCCATGTCGATTGATAGCCATGCGGAGCTTATCCAGGCCGCACAGGCCGAATCGCTGGTGAAAAAGCAGGGCTGGTTAATGCTGATGCGCAGCCGGAAAAATTTGGACGCCGCCTTTGCCGAGGCCGATAGCCTTCAGCGGGAACACGGCGTTAATCATCAAAAATTGGATCCGCAGCAGTTGGCCGAGCTGGAGCCGGGCATCAGCCGCGGTCAGCTGGCCGGTGCGGTTCACTGGACCGATCCCTGGACGCTGCGCAGCCCGGGTGATTTGGTTAAGGCCTACGCCGAGCTGTTCCGCCAGCGTGGCGGTGAGAGCCTGTTTGGCGATGCGATGACGCTGCAAAAAACCGCCGCAGGGTGGCAGGTGCGCACGCGCGAGGGTGAAACGCTGACCGCGAGCGAAGTGGTGGTGGCGCTGGGCCCGTGGACTACGCGGCTCACCGGACGTTTTGGCTTTGCCCCGCCGATGTTCGTCAAGCGCGGCTACCATATGCACTACGCCGCCTTGCCCGACCGCCAGCTTAATCATTGGGTATTGGATGAGGAGCGCGGTTACCTGATTGCGCCGATGAAAGACGGCCTGCGTCTCACCACCGGTGCCGAGCTGGCACTGATCGACAGCCCGTCGACGCCGACCCAGCTTGCCGACTGCGAGGCGGTGGCCCGTGATTTACTGCCGATTGGCGAGCGCGTTGACGCCGAGCCGTGGAAAGGTGCGCGGCCCTGTATGCCAGACATGAAACCGGTGATCGGTGCGGTACCGGGGGTGGCCGGGATGTGGTGCGCGTTTGGTCACGGCCATCAGGGATTCACCCTCGGTCCCGCTACCGGCGAGCTGTTGGCCGCGCTAATGAGCGGTGAAAAACCGCAGATCGACATGCGGCCGTTTAGTCCGGCAAGGCGCTTCTAGGCCTTACGCAATTGATTATTAATGATACAGCTGTGCCAGAAAACCCAGGTCCTGCTGTTCGTCCAGCCGCTCCAATTGCACAAACAGCGCCTTAGGGTCGGACAGTCCAGCGCAGCAGTCGACGAACTTTTGCAGGCGATCGCTATAGGTAAAAGGCTCGATCAGGCTGCCCTTGGCGAGTTTACGTTGGCCTTCTAGCACCCGACCTCCTCTTAACCTCACGCTCACGCAGTGCGGCAGACGCTCCCCCGGCGGGGTGTCTTTTTCCTGCTCGGCGCTGTAGGCCCGCATGCTAATACGCGCCAGTCGGGACGGATCGGTCAGTCGGGCAACGCGTTCAGCAGTAAAATCTTTAACCCCCAGCGTGCCGTTGCGCAGTAGGGTGTCGACACAGTATTGCATTGAGAAACGCGCCTGCATCTCATCCTGCGGCAGCTCATAGGCCAGATTGCGCTGATTAGCGATGCCGACTAGTGTCTCTACGCTGAGCACCTCGCCATCGCTGAAGTCGTACTGCGCGCGCAGGTCGTTCAGGGCATCGATGA
This sequence comes from uncultured Gammaproteobacteria bacterium, assembly GCA_963742005.1. Classification (GTDB taxonomy): domain Bacteria; phylum Pseudomonadota; class Gammaproteobacteria; order Enterobacterales; family Enterobacteriaceae; genus Rouxiella. Next base: position 420,049 of record CAVUKG010000003.1, read on the forward strand.
TCATATGCGTCGATCCGCAGCAGGGGTGTTTTTTGGGCATCACGCCGGTGGTTTCGATGACGTGTTTTTGAGTAGACAGAATGGTGGCAATATCCCAGCCCTCAGCCGATCCGCCGCCAAACATTTCTAAAAATCCCTGTGGGGCCTCTAAAATATCGATGCGTCCGCGCATGCCCTGTTCGGCAAAACGCGCGGCGTCTACCGCGTTGCGCGCCGCCCAACCGGCATGCAGCGGTTTAATTGGCGTGCCGAATTGCCCCTTGGTGCCGGAGGCAAAACTCACCGCGTTGCTCAGAGTACGCGCCATGCCCGCCTGGTCAACACCCATAAGCCGCGCTACGCCCGCCGAGCTGCCGATGCAGCCCACGGTGGAGGTGCCGTGCCAGCCTGCGGTGTAGTGCGATGGCCCGACGCCCGCACCCACAAAGGCCTGCGCCTGCAGACCAACCAGATAGGCGTCAATCAGCTGACTGCCGCTGGCGTTGACTTCATCGGCCACCGCCAGCAGCGCCGGAACCAGCACCGCCGAGGCGTGGCTCATGCCCGGCTGGAAATTATCGTCATAGTCGATGGCGTGCGCCGCGGTGGCGTTGAGCAGCGCGGCGATGGCGGCCGGGGCTTTACCGCCGCCGACCACGCGGGCCTGCGCGGCAGGATTAAGGTATTCTGCAAAAGCGCGGCGAACCGCCAGGCTTGAAAAATCGTCCTGTCCGGCATACAGGCAGGCCAGCGTATCGGCAATCGCCATACGCGCCAGCTCCCGCGCACGCGGGCTGAATTCGTTTTGACCGCAGCTCCAGTCGGCAATGGCTTCAATTACGTTCATTTCTGTCCCTGCTTGCATGGTTAATAGGTTGAAGAAAGTAGCAGGTCCATTAACTGGCCTACCTGGAAGCGGTCGACGCTGCGCCCTGCGATATCGGTGTTAACGCGGTGAACCACCACCGCGTCCAGCGACGGCATCACCAGACAGTAGTGTCCACCGGCTCCGTAGGCGTAAAAACTGCCTGCGGGCAGTTCGCATCCCGGGAAGGCCACGCCCTGTCGGGCCAGCCACCACATGTAGCCGTAGGCGCCGCGCTCACCGGCGTCGGAATAGGGCATCAGGCTGCGGCGAACCCAGGATGCGGGCAGGATCGCCTTGCCGTCCCAGGTTCCCTGCTGCAAGTAAAGCTGACCAAAACGGGCCAGGTCACGGGTGGAGAGCCGAAACGGATAGGCGGGATGCTGCGATTTCTCACCCGGCTCCAGCCAGCCGTCCTGGCGCGCGTCGTCGTAGCGAAAATCCTCCATTCCCAGCGGCTGAGCGATTTGTTCAAGGAACGCCTGATGGATATCTAAACCGGTCATCTGCCGATAGGCAGTGCCCAGCGCGTTGAAATCCCAATTGTTATAGCTCCACAGGCAACCCGGTGGCTGACTGTGACGCGGCGGCTTGATGCGCGTCATCCACGCTGTTTCATAGTTGGCGGGATGAAAAATGCCCGAGCGGGCGATCAGTAAATCGTACAGCGTGGCGCTGCGTTCAACCTCGCTAAGAGGGTCGCTGTCGTCGATGCCCAGCTCGGCCAGCGTCAGCGAGAGATCAAACTTTCCCTGTGCGACCTGTATGCCGATCAGCGCGCTGAGAAAACTTTTGCGCATCGAGTGGCAAAGAAAACGCTGCTGCATATCGCCATAGCTAAACAGCGTCTCACCGCCCTGCATCACCAGCAGCGCGTCGCAGTGGCCGCTTTCGCACCGGCGCAGCAGGGCTGGCCAGCCGTTTTTCGGCAGTAAAGTGTCAGTCATCAGTGTTCCTCGAAGACGAGTGGCTGCTCGCCGCTAAAAACTGTTGCGTATAAGGCTGGGTGGCCGCGCCGCGTCGGATCTCATCGGCGGTCATCTCTTCCAGCAGTTTTCCCTGATGCATAATCGCCACGCGATCGCATAAATGCGCCACCACCGCGAGGTCGTGAGTCACCAATAAATAGGTCAGATTGCGCTGGCGACGCAGCGTTTTCAGCAGGTTAAGAATTTCTGCCTGCACCGAAACGTCCAGCGCCGAGGTCGGTTCATCGAGCAGCAACACCTGCGGCTCAATAATTAGCGCCCGAGCCAGCGCCACGCGCTGGCGCTGGCCGCCCGACAGCTGGTGGGGATAACGATAGCGAAAGGCATCGCTGAGGCCGAGCGAGGTCAGCACCTCGCTGATACGCTCCTCGCGCCGGTCCATGCCGTGGATCACCAGCGGCTCGAGCAGGGTGTGATAGACCATTTTTCGCGGATGCAGCGAGGCGTAAGGGTCCTGAAAGACCATTTGAATCTGCCGATAATAGGCCTTGTCGCGCTGCGGATGCTGCTCGCGGTTCTGATAGAGGATCGCGCCGTCGTATTGGGTGTTTTGCCCGGTGAGGGTGCGTAAAATGGTCGATTTTCCACAGCCGGATTCGCCAATCAGCCCGTAGCTTTCACCGCGCGCAATGTTCAATGAAACCTTATCGACTATGGTGCGTCGGCGGTGGCCCTTGCCGAAGGCGATGCTTAAATCGACGGTTTCAATCATCCGGTCGGCTGCCAGCGGCACCCCCTTAGCGTCATCGGCTAAATTGATCATACGGCTTCTCCATAGCGATACACCGGCCCGGTCAGCCAGGCGGGGTCACGAGCGGGAACCGACAGCATATCCACCGGATGGTGCAGGTCAGGCTGGCTGGCAAGCAGGGCGCGGGTATAAGGATGCTTAGCCAGGTGCAGCTGGTCGGCGGCGATCTCTTCGAGTATGCGCCCGGCGTACATCACCAGCGCGCGATCGCAGAAGCTCGAAACCAGGCTCAGGTCGTGGGTGATAAACAGCAGACCGGTTTTACGTCTTTCAAGCAGCGAGTCGAGCACCGAGAGCACCTGCTGGCGCACGGTGACGTCGAGCGCCGAGGTCGGCTCGTCGGCAATAATCAAATCCGGCTCGGGGATAAGCATCATCGCAATCATAATGCGCTGGCCCATGCCGCCGGAAATCTCGTGCGGATACAGCGCATACACCCGCTGCGGATCGCGAATATTGACCGCCTCGAGCATTAGCATAGCCTGGTCGCGCGCCGCTTTCTGGCTGACGCTAAAGTGAATGCGGTAGGCTTCGGTAATCTGCTGGCCGACCCGCATGAGCGGATTGAGCGAGAATTTCGGATCCTGCATGATCATTGAAATCCTTTTTCCGCGGATCTTGCGCATTTCCCGCTCGGAGCAGGTAAGAAGATCGATATCGCCAAAGCGCATTTTGGCTGCGCTAACGGTGGCGCCGCGCGGCGTGAGCTTGAGCAGCGAGCGGCCGGTCAGGGACTTGCCGGAGCCGGACTCGCCGACGATGGCGACCTTTTCACGGCCGACCGAGAAAGAGATATCGCGCACCGCATGATGCTCCTGGCGATGGCCCTTGAACACCACGTTGAGATGGTCGACTTCGAGTAATTTTTCAGTCATGGCGCAGGTCCAATATGTCGCGCAGGCCGTCACCAAACAGGTTAAACGCCAGGCTGGTCAGAAGGATCGACAGGCCGGGGATGGCGGCAATCGTCCAGTTGGTCATCATGAACTGACGCCCCGATGACAGCATCGCGCCCCATTCCGGGCTGGGTGCCTGCGCGCCAAGCCCCAGAAAGCCGAGGCCGGAGGCGGTGAGGATAATCCCCGCCATGTTCAGCGTGAGCCGCACCACCACCGAAGGCAGGCACATGGGAATAATATGCCGCAGGATAATGCGCAGCGGCGACGCGCCCTGTAAGCGCACCGCGGCCACGTAGTCCATCTTGCGAATCGACAGGGCCTCGGCCCTCGCCAGGCGCGCGATCGGCGGCCAGGCGGAAAGCGAAATCGCGATAATGGCGTTCTCAATGCCGGGGCCAAGCGCCGCCACAAACCCCAGAGCCAGTATCAGGCTCGGGAAAGCGAGAAAAATATCCACAATGCGCATCAGTACGGTATCGGTCCAGCCGCCGACGGTGCCAGCGACGGTGCCGACCAGCAGACCGATCGGCCCGACAATCAGCGCGCTCAGGCAGGTGATATACAGCGTAATGCGTGCGCCATAAATCAGTCGGCTGTAGAGATCGCGCCCCAGCTCGTCGGTCCCCAGCCAGTATTCGCGGCTCGGCGGTGACAGCCTGATTTGCAGGTTTTGCGCATAAATATTGTGCGTGGTGAGCCAGGGCGCAAACAGTGCGGCGAAGGCAATGATCAGGATAACTATCAGGCCGAACATCGCCGAGGTGTTGCGTCGAAAGCGTCGCCATTGGCCGAGGCTCTGCTGCACTCGCGCCTGCCACGGCGTGGCGGGAACGGGCGCATCCAGCCAACGGCGCAGTGAACGACGGGCAAGGGGGTCAAGCCGAGTTTTCGCAGAATCGGTCATGATGGCTCCTGTCGGGTACGGGGATCAAAGAGGCGATAAAGCAGGTCGCAGATAAGGTTGAGCACCACGAAAATCACACCGATCAGCAGCGAACAGCCGACCACGGCGTTCATATCGCCCGCCAGCATGGCGTTGGTCAGGTAGCGACCAAAGCCGGGCCAGGCGAACACCGTTTCGGTCAGCACCGCACCCTCGAGTAAAAATGCGTAGGACAGCGCCACCACCGTCACCACCTGCACGGCGACATTGCGAAAGGCGTGCACCCATACGCTGCGCGCCCACGACAGCCCTTTAACGCGCGCGGTTATCACGTACTCCTGCGACAGCTGCTCAAGCATAAAGCTGCGCGTCATGCGGCTGATATACGACAGGCCGCTGAGGCCAAGAATCGACGCCGGGAGGATCAGATGGCTGAAAACGTTGCGAAATGCCGCCCAGTTTCCGGCAATCGCCGTGTCGATCAGGTAAAAGCCGGTGACCTTATGCACGTCAAATTCATACATAAAATCGATGCGCCCCGGTCCGCCGATCCATCCCAACGTGGCGTAGAACAGCACCAGCCCCATCAGCCCAAGCCAGAAGTTTGGTGCGGAGTGGCCGAGCAGGCCGACAAAGCGAATGCAGTGATCAAACCCGGAGTTGCGATACATCGCCGACAGGACGCCCGCCGGAATGCCCAGACAGGTGCCGATAATGGCCGCCAGGCTAGCCAACTCGATAGTGGCGGGAAACACGCGGGCAATGTCTTCACTGACCGGATGGCCGGTGGTCAGCGAGGTGCCAAAATCCAGCATGCAGACGTGTTTTAGATAGATCAAAAACTGTTCCCACAGCGGCTTGTCTAGCCCCAGCAGGTGATACATTTTTTGATAGGCCTCCTGGCTGGCGTTGTCACCGAGTACCGAAACCACCGGATCTATCGGCAGCAGGCGACCGATGAAAAAGGTCAACGCCGCCAGCCCGAGCAGGGTTACGGCAACAGAAACCAGCAGTTTTAGCAGCGCGGTGGCCTGCTCAAGCAACCGCAACCACCGTGAGTCGGCGGGCTCTGCGCCGGCCTGAGATTCAATCAGCGACATCGGTAATCCTCCGTCATGCCCGAATGGATCGAGAGTTATTTGCTGGCGTCAGCGTAATAAACGCGGAAACCGTTCCAGGTCCAATCCTTGACGTTTTTATTCAGTCCGGCGGTGTTATACATCTGGAACATGATGGCAAACGGACCTTTCTGCATCTGCTCTTCCTGCAGAGTGTGGTACAGCGCGATACGCTTTTGCTCGTCCGGCTCGAGCAGTGCCTGATTGACCTGCGCATTCATTGCGGGATCAAAATAAGAGGCGCGCCAGCTTGGATACTGCGTTTTCTTGGCCTCTTTGCTGTTATCCGGGTTCGCCACCAGTCGCGAGGCGTTGCCGTAGGCGTCCGGCACCGAGGTCTGCCAGGCCATCATCGCGCTCTGGAATTCACGCCCGCGCACGCGGCTGAACAGTTGAGCGTTGGCCATGCTCTCAATCGACAGTTTCACGCCAATTTTCGCCGCATTGGCCTGGGTGTTTTGCGCGATCGGCGCGGAGTGCGGCAGCGTGCCGATGTAAATCTTGGCCGAGAAGCCGTTGGGATAACCCGCCTCGGTCAGCAGCTGTTTCGCCTTGGCCAGGTCCAGTTTGAACGGTTGACCCTGCGCTTTATCCAGCGCGCCGAATGCGCCGAGCTGAACGAAGCTGGCGCGCGGTACGCCGAGGTAAGGCATCACGGTCGAGGCCAGTCCCTGATAATCAATCAGATAGCGCATCGCCAGCCGCACTTTTTCATTTTTGAAAATCGGATCTTCGGCATTGAAGGTCCAGAAGAACAGCTGCGGTTTCAACACTTTCTCAATATCCACCTTGCCGCTTTTATCTAAATCGCGCAGGTCGTCCGGCGCGAGATCGCGGGCAATATCAACGTCTCCCTGGGTCAGCAACAGTCGTTGAGTGCCGGTTTCGGCCACGTGACGAATTAAAATGCGCTGCAATTTCGGCTTGGTGCCGTAATAGTTTTCATTGGCTTGCAGCACCAGGCCTTCACCGGCGTTCCAGCGAGTCAGCTGGTAAGGACCGATACAGGCGGTGTGAGTGGTGAGATATTTATTACCCATGTCGTCGCCGACGGCGTTCTTTTCTACCAGCGCCTTGTCGAGCGTAATGGCGACATCGTTGGCGGCGATAGCCTGTAACACCAGATTAGTGGGGTAAGGCTTATCGAACTTCATCACCAGCGTATTGTCATCCGGCGCGGTGATCCGCTGTTTGACGTTGTCCTTGGTAAAGCCGTATTCGGTCAGGGTCGCCGAATTGCCAAAACCGAGCAGCACCACGCGCTGCAATGACCACGCCAGATCCTGTGCGCTACCTTTATCGCCGGATGGGAAGACTAAGCCGTCGTGTAAATGAAAGGTAATGGTCATGCGATCGGCAGAGACGTCCCAGCTTTTAGCCAGCAAGGGAATGATTTTTGACTCGTCTTTCGGATCAAAATCGACCAGCGAATCGCAGGTGTTTTGAATAATCTCATTGGTCACCACCTCGCCGATTTGTGCCGGGTCAAAGGTGCTGATGGCGTCGATATTCCAGGCCATGACCAGTGAGTCCGGCGGCGTTTCGGCCTGCGCGGCCCAAGGCATTGCGCCAGCGGCTAGCGCGAGTCCAACCAGCGCCGGTAACAGGCGCTGTCGCACGAGGATCCCCGTGGGTAAGGTTTTTTTCATCACGCTGGTTCTCCTGTCGGACGCGGCTGCAGCGGCGGATTGACCTCGGGCGGGATCGGGCAAACGTACGGCGTTTCGGCGGTAAGCTCGAAATGCGCGGTTTTCGCCTGTGCCAGCAGCACTTTATCGGTCAGCGTGTCGATGGCGGTGGCGGCCATGATTTTAGCCACATAGGCCAGGCCCTTATGAGCGGCGGGCATTTTGCCCTGCGCGGTCAGCTGCCAGGAGTGTCCCGGCGTACCAATGGCGTAAGTCGGCACGTGCGCCTGCACGGTGGGAATTTTCCAGCTGATATCGCCGACGTCGGTCGAACCGAGCATCAGCTCGCCCGCGGCCTCCAGCGGCACGATAAACTCACACAGTGGCGCAGCCTGCTGCGGTTTTTTGATGCCAATGCGGCGGTAGGCGCTGCTGAGATCTTCCGGGCTAAGCGTCGCCTGAATTTCTGCGGCAAAGGCCTTGTCGGCCTCGTCAAACTCCAACGGCCCCAGCAGCTCGAAGTTGTTTTGCATCGCCTGCTCCAGCGGCTCGTTGCCCAGCAGGTTGGCTACCGCGCTCATGATGCTGATATCGACTCGGGTTTCGGTCATCATCGCCGCGCCGTTGGCGACTTTTTTGACCCGCTCGTTAAGATCGAACATGGCGTGCACGTCGCGGGAACGAATGGCGTAGCGCACCGCCGCGCGGGCCTGTACCACGTTGGGCGCAATGCCGCCGGAGTCGAGCATGGCGTAGTGAATACGTGAGTCGGAGGGCACGTGTTCGCGCAGGTAGTTAACGCCGACATTCATCAGCTCCACCGCGTCGAGCGCGCTGCGGCCCAGATGCGGTGCCGCCGCCGCGTGCGAGGCGCGGCCGTGGAACACGAAGTCCATGCGGGTGTTGGCTAACGATTCGGCGCGGGCCACCTCGGTAAAGGCGGCGGGATGCCAGGTAATGGCAATATCGACGTCATCGAAGGCACCGGCGCGGGCCATAAAGGATTTTGCCGCGCCGCCTTCCTCGGCCGGACAGCCATAGTAGCGCACGCGGCCCGGCGTTCCGGTCTCCGCCAGCCAGTCTTTCAGGGCGGTGGCGGCCAGCATGGCGGCGGAACCCAGCAGGTTATGACCGCAGCCGTGGCCGTGGCCATTGCCCGGTAGCGCTTCCTGATAGGCAACGCCAGCGACCTGACTCAGTCCGGGCAAGGCGTCGTATTCGCCCAGTATGGCAATAATCGGCCCGCCTTTTCCGGCCTCCCCGATCACCGCCGTCGGAATACCCGCGACATTTTCGGTCACCGTGAAACCCTGTTCTTTCAGCATGGCGGTGTGTTCGGCCACCGAGCGGTACTCGGTATAGCAAATCTCGGGCATGCCCCAGACTCTGTCACTCAGGGCGATAAACTCGGCCTTCTTGGCATCGACCAGGCTCCAGACTAACTCTTTCTGCTGCGTAGATTCACTTTTCACTGTGGACTCCTCAAGGCGGCGGGATAGCGGATAACAAAATCGAGAGTCCGTTCAGAATGTGTTCGCGGCGGTGAAAGGTCCAATGAGAGTTTGGGATGGCACATTCCAAAATTGCATAGTTTGGCGCGGCAAGCGTTATCGCGTGGATAAACCGCGGCTGTCCGGCCCGCAGGCCGGAAGAGGGAGGTTAGGCGACGGCCTGAGCGGTGTGTAATTTCCTGGCTTTATTCCACAGGTTTTCGGCCTGCAGATTGCGGGATTTCTCGAGCCGGTAAAGGCGGATAGTAGTTTGAATGTCCCAGCTACGATCGGCAGCCCGGGTCAGTAAACCGCTGGAAAGCTCGGCTTCGATCAGGCTGGCGGGCAGCCACGAGACGCCGCAGCCGGAGATCGTCATCGCCTTCAGCCCGCTGGACATCGGATTTTCATATATCGGCTTTAACGGCAAAGGGCGCGCGGCGAATAAGGCGCTCAGGGCATGGCCAAAAAAGGATCGATTCCCGTAGCTTAGGAACGGCGTCGGTAGCCCTTTTTCAGCAATCGGATACAGCGGATTGCCGTCGCTGTCGGGCGCGCAGACGGCAATCGCCAGCTCTTTACCCAGCTCAATATAAGGAAAGCGCTCGAGCTGTTTCATCAGGGCGACAGAATCATGGGTGTAGGTCAGCAGGAAATCGGTTTTACCGTCGAGCAGCAGGGCAATATTGCCAGCGAAAGAGGGAGGGTGATCCGACAGACGGATGCAGCCGCACTGGTGAGTGGGATCAACCTTGTTTATCCAGTCTGGGAAAAAGGTCTGCGCCAGCGTATTTAGGGAGGCGAAATGCAAAATCGAGCTCTTTTGCCTCTGTCTTTCGCGCAACTCTCCGCGCAGTTGGGTCAGGGAGAAGACCATCTCCGAAGCGGTGGTGAGAAACTCTTGCCCCTCTGGAGTGAGGCGGATCGGGTAGGTTTTTCGGTCAAAAAGCGGTACCCCCAACCACTCTTCGAGCTGTTTAATGCGGCGGCTAAGCGCCGATTGGGTAATGTTGCGTTCGCTGGCAGCGCGGGTAAAGCTGTAACAGTGCGAAACGCTGAGAAAATCTTCGAACCACTTCAATTCCATATGACAAACCCCTGGCTAGTTATGGCGAACATATCTACGGGAGAGATGAGACGTTTTACGTTCGAGAAAAAACGACTAGGATAAAAAATGAGCTATTTTAAGAGCGGTGAATGATGCAACAAACGCGCCATGATAGTCACACTCGGTAACATCCCGCCCGGAGCGCGTCAGGCTAGCCCCTGGCAAGATAAAATGAGATAGCTGCAACGATCCCTGCACGGTTTATTTGCACTGCAATGGTGCAAATTACTTTTTCTAATCCATAGCCGTTTATTCAGTGAGTAAAATAAGCCCAATACGGGCAGTGCAAAAAAATGAGTTTTCAGCACGATCCGCTGCCATTGGCCCAAATTTCGAAAATAACCGTTCAGATAACCTATCAATATCGCGCTTTTTTTTGACTTTTTATCCGGCGTGATCTGCTGGTTTAATTCTTTCAAATGGTCATATGTGCCGCAATGCAGTTTTATGGCTAAACATTAGTCTTAGAACTGTTAATTATGCGTTTTTTTATGTTTGTTTGCAGTGACTCACAGTCTTTGTAAAAGCCTTAACGCTATATTGACGACGCCAGACAGAGTTGCCAAATTGATGTGAACAGGATTGACCAGAAGATTCATCCGGTAATTATTTACACCCTTTTTTGGTGCAAATGTTTCCCACCCAACCTCTCTGGTGGCGTTGGTCACACGTCTGAAAATCATTTCTGCAGCTAACCGACACACGCCTCTGCCCGTCAATAAAAAATAAAGGGCGGGGTGAGCTGAAACAACATCACACAACCACATCACCATTAAAGATGGAGCAAAAGCGATGAGAATTTCCTTGGGAAAATCAGGCCTGCTTAAATTCAGCTTGGGTCTGATTGCGCTGACCGTAGCGGCGAGCGTGCAGGCTAAAACGTTAGTTTATTGTTCTGAGGGTTCGCCAGAAGGTTTTAACCCGCAGCTTTTCACTTCCGGCACCACCTACGACGCCAGCTCCGTGCCAATCTACAACGGCCTGGTTGCGTTCAAAGTCGGTACTACCGAAATTGTTCCCGCTTTGGCTGAAAAATGGGACGTGAGCGCCGACGGTAAAACCTACACCTTCCACCTGCGTCAGGGCGTGAAATGGCAGTCGAACAAAGATTTCAAACCGACACGCGATTTTAACGCCGACGATGTGCTGTTCTCCTTTAACCGTCAGAAAGATAAAACGAATCCGTACAATAAAGTCTCTGGCGGCAATTATGAGTACTTCGACGGTATGGGCATGGGCGATCTGATCAGCGAAATCGTCAAGGTTGACGATCATACCGTTCAGTTCGTGTTGAAACATCCAGAATCTCCGTTCCTGGCCGATATGGCGATGGACTTCGCGTCAATTCTTTCATCCGAATACGCCGACGTAGAGATGAAGGCCGGCACGCCGGAGAAAGTCGACCTGAATCCAATCGGTACCGGTCCGTTCCAGTTGATGCAGTACCAGAAAGACTCGCGCATTCTGTACACCAAGTTTAACGATTACTGGGGCGTGAAGCCTAAGCTCGATCGCCTGATCTTCTCCATCACGCCTGACGCCTCTATTCGTTACGCTAAATTGCAGAAAAACGAGTGCCAGGTCATGGCATTCCCAAACCCTGCCGATCTCGCGGCGATGCGTAAAGACAAATCCATTAACCTGATGTCAGAACCTGGCCTGAACGTCGGTTATCTGGCATTTAATACTGAGAAAAAACCGTTAGATAATGTGAAAGTTCGTCAGGCGCTGACGATGGCCGTAAACAAGAAAGCGATTATTGATGCCGTTTATCAGGGTGCTGGCCAGGCGGCTAAAAACCTGATCCCGCCAACCATGTGGGGCTATGACCACGACGTTAAGGATTACCCTTACGATCCGGCTAAGGCTAAAGAGCTGCTGAAAGAAGCGGGCTTGCCAAACGGCTTTACCACCGACCTGTGGGCAATGCCGGTTCAGCGTCCTTATAACCCGAACGCGCGTCGCATGGCTGAGATGATCCAGGCTGACTGGGCGAAAATCGGCGTTAAAGCCAACATCGTGACCTACGAGTGGGGCGAATACCTCAAGCGTGCTAAAAACGGCGAACACCAGACCGTAATGATGGGCTGGACCGGCGACAATGGAGACCCGGATAACTTCTTCGCCACCCTGTTCAGCTGCCAGGCAGCCAAAGAGGGTTCCAACTATTCAAGATGGTGTTACAAGCCGTTTGATGACGTGATCACCCCAGCCAGCGCTGAAACCGACCATAATAAACGTATTGCCTTGTACAAACAGGCTCAGGTGATCATGCATGACCAGGTTCCGGCTCTGATCATCGCCAACTCCACCGTCTATGAACCAGTGCGTAAAGAAGTGATCGGCTATGTGGTAGACCCACTGGGCAAGCACCACTTCGAGAACGTCGATATCAAGTAACGGCTCAGCACGGTTTCATCAGAAGTTTGAATTATGGTCGTTGTTGTAAAAGCAATGTGAGCTAACAATAAGCCCGGCGAGCTACGGTTCGTCGGGCATTTTATACAGAGAGTACGGGATATGCTGCAGTTCATACTCCGACGTTTGGGGTTAGTGATCCCAACGTTTATCGGCATTACTTTGCTGACCTTTGCCTTCGTACACCTGATCCCCGGCGACCCGGTAACCATTATGGCCGGCGAACGCGGTGTGTCTCCTGAGCGCCATGCTCAGCTGATGGCGGAAATGGGGCTAGACAAGCCTCTCTATCAACAATATTTCCACTATGTGAATGAGGTGCTGCACGGTGATTTGGGCACCTCGTTAAGCAGTCATACGCCGGTATGGCACGAGTTTCTCCCGCGCTTTGAGGCGACGCTGGAGCTGGGGATCTGCGCGATGATTTTCGCGGTGATTGTCGGTATCCCCGTCGGCGTGCTGGCGGCGGTGAAACGAGGCTCGGTTTTCGATCATACGGCGGTGGGCATTTCCTTAACCGGCTATTCGATGCCGATATTCTGGTGGGGGATCATGCTGGTCATGCTGGTTTCGGTCCACTGGAATCTCACGCCCGTCTCGGGGCGAATAAGCGACACGGTGTTCCTGGATGACAGCAAGCCGCTCACCGGATTTGCGCTGATCGATACCCTGATCTGGGGCGAGCCGGGCGATTTCAAAGACGCGGTGATGCATATGATCCTGCCCGCTATCGTGCTGGGCACCATTCCTCTGGCGGTTATTGTGCGCATGACGCGCTCTTCGATGCTCGAAGTATTGGGTGAGGACTATATCCGCACCGCGCGCGCCAAAGGCGTGAGCCGCATGCGGGTTATCGTGGTGCACGCGCTGCGTAACGCCATGCTGCCGGTGGTGACGGTAATTGGTTTGCAGGTCGGTACGCTGCTCGGTGGCGCTATCCTGACCGAAACTATTTTCTCCTGGCCTGGCGTGGGTCGCTGGCTGATCGAGGCCTTGCAGCGCCGCGACTATCCGGTGGTGCAGGGCGGCGTACTGCTGGTCGCTACGCTTATCATCGTGGTCAACCTGTTAGTCGATGTGCTGTACGGCATTGTTAACCCACGTATTCGTCATAAGAAATAAGAGGCGCACAATGACTCAAGTTACTGAACCTGTCGCCGAAGAACTGGCTACTGGCGCGCCGACGCCAATGCCGCCAATGCGTGAGTTTTGGCACTACTTCAAGCGCAACAAAGGGGCCGTTATCGGCCTGGTATACATCATTATCATGCTGGTGCTGGCCATCGGCGCTAACCTGCTGGCTCCGCACGGACCGGCCGAGCAGTTTCGCGATGCGTTGCTGAAGCCCCCGGTCTGGATGGACGGCGGTAGTTGGAAATTCCTGTTAGGCACCGACGACGTGGGCCGCGATATTCTGACCCGCCTGATGTACGGTGCGCGCCTGTCGCTGCTGGTCGGCTGTCTGGTGGTGGTGCTGTCGCTAATATTCGGCGTGATTTTTGGCCTGTTTGCCGGTTATTACGGTGGCGTGGTCGATGCGATTATCATGCGCGTGGTTGATATTATGCTGGCCTTGCCGAGCCTGCTGTTGGCGCTGGTGCTGGTGGCGATTTTTGGTCCGTCGATCGTTAACGCCTCGCTGGCGCTGACCTTCGTGGCCCTGCCGCACTATGTCCGCCTGACGCGCGCTGCGGTGCTGGTTGAGGTCAATCGTGACTACGTGACCGCCTCCCGCGTGGCCGGTGCTAGCGCGACCCGGCAGATGTTTGTCAATATTCTGCCAAACTGCCTGGCTCCGCTGATCGTGCAGGCCTCGCTCGGTTTTTCCAACGCTATTCTCGACATGGCGGCTCTCGGCTTCCTCGGCATGGGCGCTCAGCCGCCAACGCCAGAGTGGGGCACAATGCTATCCGACGTACTGCAGTTCGCGCAAAGCGCCTGGTGGGTCGTGACCTTCCCGGGCGTGGTGATCCTGCTGACGGTATTGGCATTTAACCTGATGGGAGATGGCCTGCGTGACGCCCTCGACCCGAAACTCAAGCAGTAAGGGGCGAGAGATGGAAGCAACCTTAATTCAAGATATACCGGTGGGCAAAACGCTGCTCACCGTGGATAAACTGTCGGTGCACTTTGGTGACCAGGGCGCACCGTTCCGCGCCGTGGACCGCATCAGCTATTCTATCAAGCAGGGCGAAGTGGTGGGTATCGTCGGCGAATCCGGCTCCGGTAAATCGGTAAGTTCGCTGGCGCTGATGGGGCTGATCGACTTTCCCGGTAAGGTAATGGCCGACAAACTGGAGTTCGGCGGCCAGAATTTACAGGGCATCAGCGAGAAGCAGCGTCGGCAGATCGTCGGTTCGGAAGTGGCGATGATTTTCCAGGATCCGATGACCAGCCTTAACCCGTGTTACACCGTGGGTTTCCAGATTATGGAGGCCATCAAGGTGCATCAGGGGGGAAATAAAAAGACCCGTCGCCAGCGCACTATCGACCTGCTGAACCTGGTGGGCATTCCCGATCCGGCCTCGCGTCTCGACGTGTATCCGCACCAGCTCTCCGGGGGCATGAGTCAGCGCGTAATGATAGCGATGGCCATCGCCTGTCGGCCTAAGCTGTTGATTGCCGATGAGCCAACCACCGCGCTGGACGTCACCATTCAGGCGCAAATTATCGAACTGCTGCTGGAGTTGCAGCAGAAAGAAAATATGGCGCTGATGCTGATTACCCACGATCTGGCGCTGGTGGCCGAGGCGGCGCATCACATTATCGTGATGTACGCCGGTCAGGTGGTGGAGACCGGGCCTGCGAGTGAAATTTTCCGCGCGCCTCGTCATCCTTACACCCAGGCGCTGCTGCGCTCGCTGCCGGAGTTTTCTACCGACAAGGCGCGTTTACAGTCGCTGCCGGGCGTGGTGCCGGGTAAATATGACCGTCCAAACGGCTGTTTGCTCAATCCGCGCTGTCCGTACGCCAACGATCGCTGCCGTAGAGAAGAACCTGCCTTGCGGGGAGAGCCGGGCCGCCAGTCAAAATGTCATTATCCGCTGGATGATGCCGGGAGACCAACCTATGAGTCTTAATCATACGACCGGAAAGCAGCCGCTGCTGAAGGCCATCGATCTGAAGAAACACTATGCGGTCAAGGGCGGGCTGTTCAAGCCCGAGCGCACGGTTAAAGCGCTGGACGGCGTTTCCTTTGATTTGCAACGCGGCAAGACATTGGCGGTGGTGGGGGAGTCGGGTTGTGGGAAATCTACCCTCGGCCGCCTGTTGACCATGATCGAGGTGCCGACCCACGGCGAGCTTTACTATCAGGGACAGGACCTGCTTAAACCTGACGTCACCGCCGAAAAGCTGCGCCGTCAGAAAATTCAGATCGTGTTCCAGAACCCTTACGGTTCACTAAATCCGCGCAAGAAGGTCGGGCAGATCCTGGAAGAGCCGCTGCTGATTAACACCAAGCTGAGCAGCGCAGAACGCCGTGAAAAGGCGTTGGCGATGATGGCAAAGGTGGGCCTGAAAACCGAGCACTATGACCGTTATCCGCACATGTTTTCCGGTGGCCAGCGCCAGCGTATTGCTATTGCCCGCGGTCTGATGCTCGACCCGGACGTGGTGATCGCCGATGAACCGGTGTCGGCGTTGGACGTTTCCGTCCGCGCTCAGGTATTGAATCTGATGATGGACTTACAGCAGGATCTCGGCCTGTCTTACGTGTTTATCTCACATGACCTGTCGGTAGTCGAGCACATTGCCGATGAAGTTATGGTGATGTACCTCGGGCGCTGCGTTGAGAAGGGCTCGAAGGAGGCGGTATTTAGCAATCCGCGTCACCCTTACACTCAGGCGCTGCTGTCGGCCACCCCGCGTCTGAACCCGGACGATCGCCGTGAGCGCATCAAGCTGACCGGTGAATTACCAAGCCCGCTGAATCCGCCGGCCGGTTGCGCGTTTAACGCCCGCTGCCGCCGTGCTTTCAGCACCTGTACTCAGTTCCAGCCGCAGTTAAAGCAGTACGGTGACCAGCTGGTGGCCTGCTTTGCCGTCGACCAGGACGAGCAGGAAAATACCGGTACGCACGGATAATTCAGACTATCTCCTCTCGCCGGTCGGGCCTCTGACCGGCGATCTTTCGCCTATCTTGTCAATTAACTCGCCTTATTAGCAGAAAATATTCCCCTCATGCCGCTGCCAGCGCGGCTAAAACAGCGTTACTGCACCTCTGCCTGCTAACTGGTATCATGCGTTTCGTCAGGTTTTAGTACAGCATTGGAGAAATATGTTGCGAGTTAGGCGCTCTTTAACGATTAAACAGATGGCCGCCGTGACCAGCGTGGCGCTGGTGACAATCTGCTTTTTTATCGCCATCCAACTGTTTCACTTCGTTGAACAACGCAGGGAGGATTATGCCCAGCAGTTGGAAAACATCGCCCATTCTGTGGCCAGGCCGCTGAGTCAGTCAGTGCTGGATGCTAATTTTCAGGAAACCCAGCATATCCTCAATACCCTGAGGCCGGTGGGGATCCTAAGCCGCGCCAATCTGGTATTGCCGAATCAGATCCCCACGTTGAGCACGCATTTTCCAGTAGGGCGTCCGGTGCCGGGGTGGATAATGCAAAGTTTCGACCTGCCGATAAAAGTCAGGGTTCCACTTTACTCTCCGGCGGCTAATCCGGACACGGCCCAGCCGTTGGCTTACCTGGTATTACAGGCCGACCCGTATCGCATGTTCCAGTTTTTTGTCAGTACCCTTTCAACCATGGTCACCACCTACCTGCTGCTGGCGCTGATCCTCTCAATTGCTATCAGTTGGTGTATCAACCGACTGATTATTCACCCTTTGCGCTCTATTGCCCGCGAACTAGCCGCCTTGCCCGAAGGCGAGGTGTCGGATCACCAGCTTGCCGAGCGCGCACGCCATCATGACGACGAGCTTGGCCTGCTGATCCGCAGTTATAACCGCAATCAACAGCTGTTGAGCAATGCTGTTAAAAGCCGACAGGAAACGGCGGACAGCGCTAAGGCGAATAATGAACCTCGTCAATCGGCAGATTTGGCCGATTAATTTTGCCGCGCGGGCAAATCGCCTCTAAGCTGAAGTTGCTGAACCCAGCCCGGAGGCGGTTATTTGTTGTTCAAATAGGCGTTATTAAGATAAAAAAATTTCCTTTCAGCCGCCCATTTTCGACTGAATTTTGCAACAAAAATTCTCGTCGATGAAACACTCATTCACATTTGCAAAAACTGCCCGCAAACCCGCTTGGGTACTGGCTTCAATTAAAGTTTAAAATTATTTAATTTGTTAGCTGAATCCATTCAGTTCACCTTTTGTGACAGCGGTGATTGCTAAACGAAACAATTTATTTCCATCCTGTAAGGTCGGTGGTATTTTCCGGCTGTCGCTATTCGCTCGACTGCTGTATATGTATGGCGATGTACCCTCCGCCTTTCGCGACGTTTCGTTCCAGCGTCTTGAAATCTTTGGGGATACTTTCACTACAGGATGGCCGTAAAAATGAAAAAAAACATAGTTAAGAGTCTTTATTTCCAGGTGTTAACTGCGATTGCCTTAGGGGTGCTGTTGGGACACTTTTATCCCGAACTGGGGGCGCAGATGAAGCCTTTGGGGGATGCCTTCGTCAAACTGATCAAAATGATTATTGCACCGGTGATTTTCTGTACCGTGGTCACCGGTATTGCAGGGATGGAAAGCATGAAAGCGGTGGGCCGCACCGGCGCTATCGCGTTACTTTATTTTGAGATTGTCAGCACTATCTCGTTGATTATTGGTTTGATTATCGTCAACGTGGTACAGCCTGGCGCCGGCATGAACGTCGATCCCGCTGCGCTGGACGCTAAAGCGGTGGCGGTGTATGCCGAGCAGGCGCAGAGTCAGGGGATCATTCCGTTCCTGCTAGATATTATTCCTAATAGCGTGATTGGTGCTTTTGCCAGCGGGAATATTCTTCAGGTGCTGATGTTTGCCATCCTGTTTGGCTTTGCCCTGCATCGTCTGGGTGACAAAGGCCAGCTGATGTTTAACTTCATCGACAGCTTTTCGAAGGTTATTTTCGGCATCATCAACATGATTATGCGCCTGGCGCCTATTGGCGCGTTCGGTGCGATGGCCTTCACTATCGGCAAATACGGCGTGGGATCGCTGGTGCAGCTGGGTCAGCTTATCCTCTGCTTCTACCTGACCTGTATTCTGTTTGTGGTGGTGGTCCTGGGCCTGATTGCACGCTTTACCGGTTTTAATATCTTCAAATTTGTTAATTACATCAAGGAAGAGCTGCTGATCGTCCTCGGGACCTCGTCTTCGGAATCTGCGCTGCCGCGCATGCTCGACAAGATGGAGAAACTGGGCTGCAAGAAATCGGTGGTGGGGCTGGTTATTCCTACCGGCTACTCGTTTAATCTCGACGGTACCTCAATCTATCTGACTATGGCGGCGGTGTTTATCGCCCAGGCCACCAATACGCATTTGGATATCTGGCACCAAATTACCCTGCTGGTGGTGCTGTTGCTGTCCTCTAAAGGGGCGGCGGGCGTGACGGGCAGCGGGTTTATCGTGCTGGCGGCAACGCTCTCTGCGGTAGGCCATCTGCCGGTGGCCGGTTTGGCGCTGATCCTCGGTATCGACCGCTTTATGTCCGAAGCCCGTGCGCTGACCAACTTGGTAGGCAATGGCGTGGCAACTATCGTGGTGGCAAAATGGTGCGATCAGCTGGATGAAAAGCAGCTAAACGATACGTTATCGGGTAAAGCGGCGCTGCCTTTAGACAAGGCGGCGTGATTTAAGCGCAGCGCTTTGGGTGCTGCGCAATGCTTCTGTGCTGCGCACGGCTTCTGGTGCTGCGCACGCTTAACGGCATGTGCTGCGCACGGCCTAACAGCATGCGCTGCGCTTACTGGGCGCTGGCCCAGACCAGCCAGAGGGTATTCCAAGGCAAATACCCTCTGGACTCCCGTGCCTTTGCCCTCGCGACAATATCGGTGCAAAAGAATAAGATCGTTTCAGTGACCGCAGCGCGTGGCGTTGGCCACGGCCCTGCGGGCTGCCCTCCCTCGGTCGGGAGCCAAAAACGTCTCCCTTTCCCTCGCTCAGCGTAGGCCCGAGGCCGCCAATCCCAGCTTAAAAAGAAAACCCGGTAACTCTGCGGCGGTCAAAAGTCGTTCCCTTAAAGATATTTCTTATTATTTTTCAGTGTATTACTCGGGTTTATAATTTGAATTCTATCAATAAGACGACGCCGAACGGCCCCTTCCTCCGCGTGCGGGGGAAGGCTGGGATGGGGGAGCAAGCAACTGAAATATAGAAGTATTTCCCCTGGCTCCGAGTCGCCGGTTCCCCCTCCCTAACCCTCCCCCACGCCGTGGGTGAGGGGATAAACTCAATAATTTCAGTTAATTAGGCCACGCTGAACTGTCCCTTCACCCTACGGGGGAAGGCTGGGATGGGGGAGCAAGCAACTGAAATATCGAAGTATTTTCCTTGGCTCCGAGTTGCCGGTTCCCCCTCCCTAACCCTCCCCCACGCGTGGGTGAGGGGATAAAACAAACGTTTTCAGTTAGTTAAGTGGTGCCGAACGGTCCCTTCACCCTACGGGGGAAGGCTGGGATGGGGGAGCAAGCAACTGAAATATCGAAGTATTTTCCCTGACCCCGAGTCGCCAGTTCCCCCACCCTAACCCTCCCCCACTCCGTGGGTGAGGGGATAAAATAAACGTTTTCAGTTAGTTAAGTGGCGCAGAACGGCCCCTTCACCCTACGGGGGAAGGCTGGGATGGGGGAGCAAACGACTGAAATATAAAAGTATTTTCCCTGATACCGTGTCGCCAGTTCCTCCTCCCTAACCCTCCCCCACGCCGTGAGTGAGGGGATAAACTCAATAATTTCAGTTAATTAGGCGACGCCGAACGGCCCCTTAACCCTACGGGGGAAGGCTGGGATGGGGGAGCATGCGGCTGAAATTTCTAAGTAATTTCCCTGACCCCGTGTCGCCAGTTCCTCCTCCCTAACCCTCCCCCACGCCGTGAGTGAGGGGATAAACTCAATAATTTCAGTTAATTAGGCGACGCCGAACGGTCCCTTCACCCTACGGGGGAAGGCTAGGATGGGGGAGCAACTAATTGAAATATCAAAGTATTTTCTCTGACTTCGAGTCGCCAGTTCCCCCTCCCTAACCCTCCTCCACGCCGTGGGTGAGGGGATAAAACAAACGTTTTCAAATAGTTAAGTGACGCCGAACGGTCCCTTCACCCTACGGGGGAAGGCTGGGATGGGGGAGCAAGCGACTGAAATATAAAAGTATTTTCCCAGACCCCGAGTCGCCAGTTCCCCCTCCCTAACCCTCCCCCACGCCGTGGGTGAGGGGATAAAACAAACGTTTTCAACTAGTTAAGTGACAATGAACGGTCCCTTCACCCTACGGGGGAAGGCTGGGATGGGGGAGCAACCAACTGAAATATAAAAGTATTTTCCCTGACTCCGAGTCGCCAGTTCCTCCACCCTGACCCTCCCCCACGCCGTGGGTGAGGGGATAACACATACTTTTTCAGAGGGTTAGGGGAGAAAGTGAGTGCCATTTATATAAAGTTATCTTTAAATACTCCGCTTACTTGATGTAACAGCTGGATTTTCTTAATAATATACCGCAATTTATTGGCTATCCCGAGTCACGGAGTCTGACCGGCAGCGTTCAAATCCGCTTTCCACGGCAAATTTTTTTATTGTTATTCGCGACATATGCGAAGCTGCGCGGTCTAACACAGTGCTACACTCGCCGTTTTCGTTTATTGCCTTCGAGCTTGCCGCCTTTGAATAGGGTAAGAGCAAGATTTAATTATTGAAAATACGATTTACCTCCATGGCTTGCGTCGTCGTCCAAGCCGGTGACTGAGGTAGAGTTATTACGTAGGGGTTAATATGCAGGGCACCAGAATTCGCTTACTCCTTGGTGGGTTGTTGTTGGTCTCAGCCTGCAGCAACGTTCAGGCGGAAGCATTACAACCCGATCCGGCCTGGCAACAGGGCAAGCTTGACAACGGCTTTACCTGGCAGTTGCTTACTACGCCGCAGCGTCCCAGCGATCGCATCGAACTAAGGTTAATCGTTCGCACCGGATCGTTGGCAGAGAATCCGCAGCAGCAAGGTTTCGCGCACTTTTTGCCGCGCCTGGCACTGATCCGCAGCGAAGGGTTTACCACCGCCCAACTGCAAAATTTTTGGCAGCAGTCGATTGATAATCAACGCCCCATATCTCCGGCTATCACCTCTTATGATTACACCCTCTATAATCTGAGCCTGCCCAACGGTCGTCCTGATTTGATCAAATCGGCGCTGCACTGGCTGGTGGATACCAGCGGAAAAATGGTGATTACCCCTGACTCGGTGCATGCCGCCTGGCAGGCACCGCAGGACCCAATTGACGCCGAGCCTACCGATTCCGGCGATGGTTGGTGGCGTTATCGCATTAGCGGTTCAACGCTGATTGGCCACAGCCCGCAGCTGCTGCCGGCTAAGCCGACGAAAGCGGCGGATCTCAGCAAGTTTTATCATCAGTGGTACACCCCAGACGTTATGACCCTCTACGTGGTGGGTAACGTCGACAGCCGCGGCATGGCCGAGCAGATTAAAAGCGCGTTTGCCTCGCTGAAAGGGAATCGCCAAACGCCTCAGACCATGCCCGCGTTAAGCGATATGCCGCCAAAAGTGATGTCCTCATTCGATGCTTCACTGACTCAGGATCGGCTTTCACTCATATGGAGTATGCCGTGGCAGCCGATTCAGGACTCAGCGGCACTAAATACTTACTGGCGCAGCGATCTGGCTCGCGAGGCGATGTTCCTGCACCTGCAGCAGGCGCTGAAGTCTGGCAACGAAAACAAAGAGTCTAAAGAGGGCGGTTCGCTGCAACCGGCGCTGGGCTTCGACTGTCGCGTACAGTTCCAGCACGCGCAGTGTGCCGTGCGCATGGAGGCCTCCCAGGAGGCTATTCAGCCTACCCTGAAGCGTCTGGCTAACGAACTGGTCAAAGTGCGCGATAACGGGCTGTCTCAGGCCGAATTCGATGCGCTCATCGCGCAGAAGAAAGACCAGCTCGGTCAACTGTTCGCCACTTATGCACGTACGGATACCGGCGTGTTGATGAGCCAGCGCCTGCGTTCGCAGCAAAATGGCGTGGTGGACATTGCACCGGAGCAGTACCAGAAGCTGCGTCAGATCTTTCTCTCGACGCTCACGCTGCCTGATTTTAACCAGGAACTTAAACAACAGCTGTCGCACGACCCTTCAATGATGCTGGTGCAGCCGAAAGGCGAGGCCGAACTGAGTGTGAAAACGCTGCAGGATACCTACGACTCAATCGTCGCCCCGACAGCGGCCACGCCAGCAGACGCGCCGACCAGCAACGATGCGGCCCAGGCCTCAACCTCTTCAGGTTCGGGCGCCGCGGGTACGGTGCAATAAAAAACCGCCGCCGCCAGATCGTTGGCGGCGGCGAGCTGTTTCTCGACCATCAAAAGCGCCCGACGCGAGCCCAAACTCCCCCCCTTCAGATGTGCATCCGCTCACATAAATACCCCTCCAGCGCCGCCGCCGTGCAGGACCCCATATTCTCGGCTATCTTTAATTAAACTTATCAACAAATTGTCTGACAGGAACGCACCTATGACACGCACGGGAAAAGCGCTAAGTTGGACGGCTGGAGTATTGGTTATTCTGGTGGTGGCGATTGTTATTTTTATCGCACTGTTCGACTGGAACCGTCTCAAGCCTACGATTAATCAGAAAGTTTCCGCCGAACTTAATCGCCCGTTTGCCATTCAGGGCGATCTCGGCGTTGACTGGTCACGGCAAAAAGACGAGGGCGGATGGCGTGCCTGGGTGCCTTGGCCGCACATTCACGCCGAAGACATTGTGCTCGGTAATCCGGAAAATATTCCCAGCGATAAGCCGATGGTGCATTTGCAGCGCGTTGACGCCAGCCTGGCACCGCTCGCCCTGCTCGATAAAGAAGTGCTGATCCCCCGCATCTGGCTCAAACAGCCGGACGCGTCGCTGATCCGCCTTGCCGATGGCAAGAACAACTGGACCTTTAATCTCGCTAACAGCGACACCAAAGACAGCAGTCAGCCGCCTTCCGCCTGGTCGTTCAAGATGAATGATATCGTGTTTGACCGGGGTCAGATCGATTTCAAGGATGCGACCCTTAAAGCCGATTTCCGCGCGGTCATTGACCCACTCGGCAAGCCGCTGCCCTACGTCGAGGTGACCGGCAAACAGGCCGATAAAGACGGTAAAACGGCTGGAAAACTTTATACCCCAGACTACGTGTTTGGCTGGAAAGTTGACGGAAAATACAAGGGCGAGCCCCTGTCGGGCGACGGTAAGATCGGCGGCATGCTGGCCTTGCAGGACCCGGATGCGCGTTTCCCGCTGCAGGCCGACGTGCGCTCGGGTAAAACTCGCGTGGTGGTGGCCGGTACGCTCACCGATCCTATGAAGCTGGGGGCGCTGGATTTACGCCTGAAGTTTTCTGGACAAACGCTGTCAGACCTTTACGGGCTGACCGGCGTCCTGCTGCCTCAAACGCCGCCTTATGAAACCGATGGTCATTTGATCGCTGACCTGCATGCCCCGAATGGCGCCAAATTCCAGTATCAAGGCTTCAATGGCGAGATTGGCAACAGCGATATTCACGGTTCGATGACTTACACTGCCAGCAAGCCTCGCCCGCGTTTGGACGGCGATTTGAGCTCTAATCAGCTGCGCTTTGCGGATCTGGCTCCGCTGATCGGTGCAGACTCTAATAGTGATAAGGCCAAGCGTGGGGAAACTACACGTCAGCCGTCTGATAAAGTCTTGCCGGTAGAGAAATTTGATACTAAAAGCTGGCGGGTAATGGATGCCGACGTGAAGTTCAGCGCCAAGCGTATTGAGCACGGCAAGTCTCTGCCTCTCGATAATCTCAATACCCATCTCAAGTTAAACGACGGCGACCTGCTGCTGGATCCGCTGCGCTTTGGCTTCGCCGGTGGCAGTCTTAATTCCACCATCAGGCTCGAAGGGGATAAAACGCCGATGCAGGGCAGGGCCGACATTCACGCGCGCGGGCTGCAGCTGAAGGAGCTGGTGCCTAACGTACAGTCGATGAAAAAAAGCCTCGGCCAGCTAAACGGCGATGCCAAACTGACCGGCACGGGTAACTCCGTGGCGGCGCTGCTCGGTACCAGCAACGGTGAAACCAAGCTGTTGATCAATGATGGCGTAATCAGCCGCGGACTGATGGAGATTGCCGGGCTCAACGTGGGTAACTACGTGGTCGCCAAGCTGTTTGGTGATGATGAGGTGGCGATCAACTGTGCCGCTGCCGACGTGAATATCAAGAACGGTTTGGCGCGGCCTAATCTGTTGGTGTTTGACACGGAAAATGCGTTGATCAACGTGACCGGCACCACTAACTTTGCCAACGAGCGTCTTGATTTGTCGATTGATCCGCAGAGCAAGGGGCTGCGCGTACTGACACTGCGCTCGCCGTTGTACGTGCGCGGCACCTTTAAAAGTCCTGACGCTGGGGTGAAACCTGGACCGCTGATTGCTCGAGGCGCGGTAGCGGTGGCGCTGGGGGCGATTGTTGCTCCGGCCGCGGCGCTGTTGGCGCTGATCTCACCCAGCGAGAGCGAAACCAACCAGTGCAGCGCTATTTTGCAAAAAATGAAGGCCACTAAATAGGCCTTCATTGCGCGCAGACCGGGCAGGCGGTAAGCCTTACTGAATAGGCGTACTTGCCTGCTGTTTGATCGACGGAACAGGCTTATCTTGCGGCAGAGGATCCAGGATCGCGCATTTGTGGTCCTGGAGTTCCTCAGTCGATGCATCATTGAGCTTGAGCACGTCACGCTTGTTGGCCAGCAGCAGGAAATCTCCGCCCTGCAGGCTCACCATCGCCAATCCATAATTGCCCATTTTCTCCCGCGCTCCCGGTACGCCGTCGGCCAATAGGCGAAACGCCCCTTTCTCATTCAGCTCAGCCGCAGAAACTTTGCGCGCAAGGTAAGTGTGGCCCTTCCACTTCTCTGGCAGTTTTTGCCAGGCGTAACCCACCTGACCGACTTCCTCGTACAGCTGGTTTTTGGCTTTTGGCAGCAGGCAGGAAATATGGATGTGCATCTGATTTTGGCTGCGGCCAAACTGCGAATTAATTGCCAGCGCGATATTGCTGTCATCAATCGGCTTGCCGTATTTATCAGACATGAAGTGTCTCGCCTGCCAGGCCTGGGCAAAGAAGTTTGGCGTGTTGTCCTCTAACAGTGCCGGGCTCTCAATACCGGTGATCTTAGCCGTCGGCATCAGCAAATACTGCAGCGGGCCTTCCTCATCTTTAAGCACCACGAAGCCTTGTTTTTCATCAACCTGAGAGCACGGAGCCGGTTGGCCATTCTTTTCCTGATCCGGTAAACACTTGCGGCTGACGATATGCCATAAAGCGTTGGGATGATGGGAATCATGCCAGATATATTTGTGCCAAATGTGATGGGCTGGGAAGTAGGCAACGCCACACAGGATGATAACCAGAGGGACAAGAAAGCGAGGTCTTAAGCGCATTTGAAACTCTTTGATAAAACCCGCTGCCGACGGTGGCGGAAGCGGGCAAAATAATCAGAGTGACTGGTGGCGGGTCTCTTTGGTCAGAAGCAGGGCAATCAGCGTAAGCGTTGCCATGGATGCCAGATAAACACCGACATAAAACAGCCCATAATGGGTTGCCAGCCAGGTTGCAATATAAGGCGCGACGGAAGCGCCTAATATTGACGACACATTATAGGAGAATGAAGCGCCGGTATAGCGAACTTCTGTTGGGAAAAGTTCCGGCAGTAACGCCCCCATCGGGCCAAAAGTCAGGCCCATCACGCTAAATCCACAGAGCAGAAAAATCATTATCGATGTGATAGAACCGCTGGCGATCACCGACGGGAAGCTCAGTGCAAACAGGATGATCAGTAAGGTGATGCAAATCATTGTCTTACGGCGACCGAACTTGTCAGCAAGTTGACCGGCAATCGGCACCATTACGCCAAAACCAATCACGCCAATCATTAGCATCAGCAGGAAATCGTTACGCGCAATCCCCAAGCCTGCCGGTTTAGCCGCGGTGCCGTAGCCCAGTGAATAGACCGTCATAATGTAAAATAGTGTGTAGGTCGCCACCATGATAAAGGTCCCGAGCAGGGTGGCCTTTAGATGTTTACTGAACAGGCGACCAATCGGCACTTTAACCTGCTTGCCCGCTTTGGCAATCTTGGCGAATACCGGCGTTTCATGCAGCGAGACGCGAACGTAGAGCCCAATCAGTACCAGCACGGCGGAGAGCAGGAAAGGTACGCGCCAGCCCCAGTCAATAAACTGCTGCTCGGTCAGCAGCCACGAAAGTAGCAGGAACATGCCGTTGGCAATAA
This sequence comes from uncultured Gammaproteobacteria bacterium, assembly GCA_963742005.1. Taxonomy (GTDB): domain Bacteria; phylum Pseudomonadota; class Gammaproteobacteria; order Enterobacterales; family Enterobacteriaceae; genus Rouxiella. The sequence continues at coordinate 446,636 of CAVUKG010000003.1, forward strand.
AGAAGCCGATTGGCGCGCCAAGCTGCGGGAAAGAACCGTACAGCGCGCGTTTTTTCGGGGGAGCATTCTCGGTGGCCAGCAGTGCCGCGCCGCCCCATTCGCCGCCAAGGCCAAGGCCCTGCCCAAAGCGTGCCAGCGCCAACAGCAGTGGCGCAAATACGCCGATGGTGGCATAGGTTGGCAGCAGGCCAATCACTACGGTAGACACGCCCATGGTCAGCAGTGAAGCAACCAGCGTGACTTTACGACCTACGCGGTCGCCGAAGTGGCCAAACAGCGCCGAGCCGATTGGTCGCGCAATAAAGGCAATAGCAAAGGTGGCCAGTGACTGTAACGTGGCCGCGGTTGGATCGCCCTGAGGAAAGAAAATGTGCGGGAAGACAATCACTGCCGCCGTCGCATAAATATAAAAGTCAAAAAACTCGATGGCGGTACCAATCAAAGAAGCGATGATAACTTTGCCGCGAGAATTCTGGCTAACGAGTTCGGCGTCGGCCTCGAGTTCTGGGGTGATGGTGGCTTGCATAAGTGTTTCTTATTAGTTTTTATGTGAATGGAAGAGAGTAAAAAAATCATCTTAAGCACTGCCTTGGGGAGTTTCAACCGCGTCCGGCGGCCCGAAAGCGAGGTTTTCAGCTTAATTGGGAGATTCACCCGTCAAGGTGCGGGGTGGCTAGTCATAAGTAGGTTGAATGGGTGATTTTCAGAGTAACATTCTGTAAAAGAGTGAAAGAAAAGTGCGCGTAATAGTAGGTTGTTCTGACTTTTGGAAAGATAAAAGCCTTTAATTAGAATAATTAACTGCTTTATTGGCATTATTTTAGAACTTAATGCCAGATAGCCGGCGCCGTCTGGCATTAAGGAATGGGTTACGCCCTGGAAGCATTATCAGGCTGTTTAACTGGTGGATCATCGTGATAACGCGCAGTAGCGATCCAGGCCGCGCAAAACAGCGTCAGGCGGGCAAAGAAGTAGAAGAACGCCATCAGGCCAATGACCGACCCAAAGGCCGCGCCCGAGGGAGAACTGGCCAATCGTGGCAGCATCATGGTCATCACGAACTTAATCACTTCGAAACCAATGGCGGCGATCAGCGTTCCGCGGAACAGCGCTTTTTTACGCGGCTTGTGACGCGGCAGTATCCAGAATATCCATAGGAATAACAGATAATTGGCGGCTACTGAGATGACCAGCGTGATCACCGTCATCACCGGACGCAGCCAGTCGATACCGCCCAGACCCAGCGCATCGACGATCGTCTGCTGGGCAGAGCCAGCAATTGAGGTCAGCGAGAGGGTAATGATTAACGCCAGAACCAGCCCAACCAGCGAGATTAAATCTCGCAGATAGCGGGTATAAATTTTTTCCTGATCTTTAGGATTGCGTTCCCAAACGTCACGCGACTGTGCGCGGATTGCCTCACGCAAATTGCCCATCCAGCTAATACCGGAATATAGCGCAATCACTAACCCTGACAGGCCGACCGCGGTTCTCTGCTGGATGGCGGTGTTGACCGTGCTTTTCAGGGTATTGGCCAGGTTTGGGTCGCTAATACTGTTGACGATTTTGTTGATCAACTGAGCCAGAAGGTCAGGATTTGAGGCCAGCACAAAACCGACGGCGGCAAAAGAGACCATCAAAATCGGGATCAGCGACAGAAAAGAGAAATAGGTAATCGCCGCCCCAAACTGGCTGCCTAAGCGATCGTTAAAACGCTCCATGGCGCGTTCGAGATGTGCGACCCAGTGCCAGGCTCTGACGTGACTTATCACGCTGGAAAATCCCGACAGCGTATCGTCCACCGCGCGGTTACCGGTTTTTATGTTGATCAGCGGTTTTTCGCTATCCTGTTTTTTAGTTGATTCTTTGGTGGGTAATGACATTAATCCACTTAATCCTTGGCAATTTTAGGTGTCCCAGCCTTTTAGTATAGTCACCGCAGGTAATAATGACCCGTCGGCACAGCGATCAGTTTTAAAAATGGCTTACGCAATATAGGTTTGCATTATCTCACTTAGCCAATCCATAAAGATTTTTACCCGTCGTGAGAGGTGTCGGCGATGCGGGTAGACCAGCGTAACCGGCATCGGCGGTGCGCGAAACGGCGTGAGGATGCTGATCAACTGCCCATTGGCGAGATAGGGTCGAATACCGACGATCGGCACCTGAATAATGCCGAGGCCCGACAGGCAGGCGATGACGTAGGTTTGAGTGCTGTTGACCGTCACGGCACCGCCGCTTTTGACCGTTTTTAACTCTTTGCCATCCAGGTATTCAAACTCGCTGCCTCTGCTGCGCAGCGCCTGATCGTAAATGACCATCGCATGGTGGCCGAGCTGGTCGGGATGATCGGGGATGCCGTAGCGCTGTAAATAATCCGGGCTGGCGCAGTTCATCACCTGTAAATGGCCCAACGGCCGGGCAATCAGTCCCGAATCCTTCAGATTTCCAACGCTTATCACGCAATCAAAGCCTTCGCGCACCACGTCAACGCGATGGTCGGTGCTGCTCAACTCAATTTCCAGCGCCGGATAGCGATTAAGAAACTCTGCCAGGCGCGGCAGTACCAGATGAGTCGCCATCGTCAATGGCATATCGACCCGCAGTTTGCCGCTTACGGTGGTAGGATTGGTTTGAAACATCGACTCGAGTTCGTCCATGTTGGCCAGCAGCTCTTTGCAACGATCGTAAAATACCTGTCCGTCCTGGGTGAGCTGCACTCTGCGCGTCGAACGATGAAACAGCCGCGCCGACATCGTCGTTTCAAGCTGCTGGACCCATCGCGACACGCTGCCTTTTGGCAGCCCCAGGCTTTCGGCCGCGCGGGTAAAACTGTTTAGCTCCGCAACTCGCACAAAAACCTGCATTGATTGAATTTTATCCACATTTTCACCGCGTGATGGCCTGATTGTTGTCGAAATAGTGACAGTGAAACTCATTGTAGACTATTTATCATTCTGTATGAGTCTAATAGGCTAGATATCACACAACCCAATCATCCTGGAGTCTGAAAATGAATAAAAAAATCGCTTTAGTGACCGGTGGTAGCCGTGGATTAGGTAAAAATGCGGTGTTAAAGCTGGCGCAGCAAGGAATTGATGTCATTTTGACTTATAACAGCCAGCGCGAAGAGGCAGAGTCGGTAGTGGCTGAAATCAACAGCCTGGGGGCAAAGGCGGCCGCTTTACAGCTCAACGTGGCTAATACTGGCGGCTTTGAGACATTTGTCGCGCAGGTGAAATCGATACTTGCCGACATCTGGCAGCGCGAAAATTTCGATTTTCTGGTCAACAACGCCGGTATCGGCGTCAATGCGTCCTTTGCCGACACTACCGAAGAGCAGTTTGACCTGTTGATGAATATTCACCTCAAGGCACCTTTCTTCCTGACGCAAAAGCTGCTGCCGTTAATCGCCGACGGTGGGCGCATTCTAAACGTTTCTTCCGGCCTGACGCGTTTCTGCCTGCCGGGCTTTGCGGCCTATTCGACAATGAAAGGCGGGATGGAAGTGCTGACCCGCTATCAGGCCAAGGAGCTCGGCCCGCGCGGTATCGCGGTCAATATTTTAGCGCCGGGGGCGATTGAAACCGATTTCGGCGGCGGAACGGTACGTGACAACCAGCAGGTCAATCAGTATGTTGCTAAGAATACGGCGCTCGGTCGCGTCGGTCAGCCCGATGATATTGGCGGGATGATAGCGATGCTGCTCAGCGAGCACAGCGGCTGGGCCAACGGCCAACGTATCGAGGCGTCAGGCGGTATGTTCCTGTAATTTAACCATATGACAGGCACAGCTGGTAGGCTTGAAACGCAGCGTAATCATTTAGCGTATCTCATGTCGGGCTGCGTCTGTTTTGTTTTATTAAAATGACTCTCTGTTGACTGACTTCATAAACGCGATCGGCTTTTTCAATTATTGCCTGCCTATGGGTGACGATAATAATAGTTTCCACGTGTTGTCTTATGTAGTCATAAATTCGAACTTCTCTTTCAGAGTCTAGAGAGGATGTTGGTTCATCGAGTATGATAATCGGGGTTTTTCGAGCTAAGGCACGCCCCAGCGCTATTCTCTGTTTTTCACCACCTGAAACAATATTACTTTGATTACCGAGTTTATAGTCTAGAATTGCAGATGGATTATTTTTATCGAGCATTTGCAGTTCCAGGTTCTTCACTAGTTCATTTAAATACGCCTCTGAGGGCGTGTGTTGACATCCGAAAGTCAGATTATCGCGTAAGCTACCGTTAAGGATGAGAGGGTTTTGTGGCGCAACGGCAACCTTACGGATTATTGCCTGCGTTGCGATAAGATCAAGATTGATGTTATTAAGTGTTATACAACCTTTATCTGGACGCAGCAGGCCCAGCAGCAGATTGATTAATGATGATTTGCCATTGCCGGAAGGTCCGCAAATCACCGTCACCTCGCCTTTTTTTGCAATGAAATTTATATTTTCGAAAACTTTCTTTCCATTGATCGTCAGGTCAAGGTCTTCGATGGTATAAGCATTGGGTGCTCCATTATCAAAAGAAGCAGTAGTAAGCCCTGTTTCAGTTTTCATTTCAATAATATGAAAACCTTCTCGCATGGCTAGATGATTTCTTCTTAACTCCGAAAGCGAACCGGCCAAGGAGGTGAAAGGCGCCGTAAGGGCCACAATGTAGCCGGTGACCATAATGAAATCACCTATTAACATTCTACCCTGTATGACCTCATTAACACTTACCAGAGTAAATGAGGTGAGTAATACTCCCGTTAATAAAGCCTGTATGGCGAGTAAAATAGCAAGTCTGCGGTTGCCAGATGAAATCATTTTAACCGTATTGCCAAGAATGATATTGAGCAGATGTCCTTCTTTTTGATAAGCATCATTTATTTTTATATCTAAAGTGAAATTTAGTTTTTCAACCATATGGCTCGATAATTGGTTATCGGCCGCGAAGATCGCGGAGTGCGCATTTTTAGTTTTCCCCGACAGCCAACAAGTAGCAGCAAAAAGTACCATGATTGAGACAAGAAAAGTGAATAAAAAGCCTACCCCAATGAATTTCCAAATTACTATGGCTGATAGAATCAGCTGCAGCAGAGTAGGCGTAATAATCCAAAATAGCGTGTAAGTTATGGCGCTAAAAGCGGTTCTGCTTCGGGTTATTTTCGACACTATATCACCCGGATCAATTTTAACTAACTCTTTATACTCGACTCTTATTAGATGGGCGAAATAACTTCTCTGAAAAGCAGCATCACACCTAGCGAGCATCGAAGAAGAGAGAATTGATTTTAGCCATTCAAAGACCTGAGCCGAAGTCCAGCAAAGTCCATAGGCACCGGCGAATAATAAAGAATAACTTATATAATCATACTGGTCTTGGCGTGATAACGTATTGACAGTTTGACGAAGTAAATAGGGCACTGCCGCATTAAGAGCGGCAATGGTCAGCATAAATAATGTCGCTATAATAAAATGCCGTAAGAGAGCGTGATATTGCTCAATAACAATGTAGTAAGCCCTAATATAGTCTTTTATTAAACTCAAGATAACACGACATCTAAAAAGCATAATTCTTCATCATCTTGCTCTAGTGGTTCGAAATTTAGATTTTCCATTACAATCTCCCTATTTATATTGCTGATATAGCAAGTTCATTATCTTTTATCTGTGATTTTTTTCTGTGATAGGCTTATCATTAATTTTCATCTGTAAAGTGAATATTATTTTTTGAATTATGTTAATTATTAATTAATTTTTTTATTAATAGCTCGCTGGCTAATTTTAATTAATTTCGAGTTTAAATGAAAAGGCAGAAATTTTTTAGTCTTGTTTTTGCATAAGTTTTTTGCGATTGTGGCTAGCAGCGGATGCCTCGTTCTTAATCAACTCGTGTCTGCATACAGTACCTAAAAATGAATAGATGCCACACCTTCTTCTGTGACCGTCAGTCTGATTTTTAAAAAGGAGTGCTCATGCAGCCAGCGTTCGTCCCAGTTCTTGAAACTCCTCGCCTTACCCTGCTTCCCCTTAGCCCGCAGGATGCCCCAGTGATCCAGCGCGTTTTCCCACATTGGGAGATTGTGCAATATCTGGCGGCAACTGTGCCGTGGCCGTACCCCGATAACGGCGCCGATTATTTTGTAAATAACGTGGCGCTGCCCGCGGTAGCCCAGGGAGAAGCTTGGTTTTGGACCCTGCGCCGCAAAGATGATCCTGCCGAGTTAATTGGCGTAATTAGCCTGACCGATACCCCGGACAACAATCGCGGTTTCTGGCTGCTGCCGCCGTGGCAAAAACAGGGGCTGATGGCCGAGGCGAGCATGGCGGTGACCGATTTCTGGTTTAACACTTTGAATCGCGAAGTGTTACGTTCACCAAAGGCGAGCCAGAACGAGTCATCGAGGCGTATTTCCCAAGCCAGCGGCATGCGTCTTTTGCGCATCGAAAAGAAAGCCTACGTCGGGGGTGAATTTGACTCCGAGCTGTGGGAAATCAGTCGTGACGAATGGAATAACCTGCACCGTGCTGGAGCGCGGCACTCCGCTGAGTAAGGGGCTGCAATCGATCCATATTTCGGTCGGTATTCCGCTGGGCACAGGGCGAACCTTTCTATTTCTTCTCGGTATTTCCCATCCCCGATCTTTTCGGTATCGATCCCAGCCTGCGACGCACCTTCGATACATTGCACAATAACGTGGCGTGGGCGCTTGATTATCCTGGCCGGTCTTCACGCGCTGGCCGCGTTGTTCCATCACTATGTATTGCGTGACGGTGTTTTACGGCGGATGTTATCTTCTACTGACAGCACGGCCCCCTGATTATTATTTTTGATAAATTAATGCTGATTCACCCTGGTAAATCACCCGCAGGACAAGATGTTGTTAGCTAATATTTCCTGATATTTTATAGAGTGAGATAAATTAATAAAAAATAATAATAACGAATCGACTGGTTCGTTATTTGTGTCGCATGGCGCGGCTATTTCCGCTATATGGCAATATTTGTTATTAATCCCGAAAGTTTACTCTTGCGATTAATTCTTAATTACTGTGTGTAAATTAATTGTTAACAACTTGTTCGCACATTTAAGCGGTATTGGTTACATATAAACATGATTTTGTTACATATGCCTGCGTAAAACTGAAGCAAATACTGTGACTCCCATCACAAATACCCCTATGATAACTCAGCCTTTATTCATAATAAACGTGCTGATTACCTTCACTTTTTCTAAATTTTGAGCATTTTTAATGCTACGCCAGCAGGGTTTGCTTTAGGGGGTTATATGAAAGATAGCAGCAATTCAGAACAGCAGTCTGAACTCAGTGGCAAAGGGCTGTCGCGCAGAAATTTACTTTCTCGTTCGAGTTCATTAATTGCCAGCTTTGCCTTGGTCTCCGGTGGATTAATCGCGGTGCCAGCATTAGCCGCCGGCGCCAATAATAATAGTGCAGACCTCGGGGAATTTATTCGCCTGTCACGCCTGCTTACCGGGCATAACAGTCTGGATGTTCAGTTAGGCGAACGCCTGTATAACGCGCTGTGCCAGAAAAATGCGCAGTTTGCAGATTTAGTAAAACAGCTATCCCTCTACGTGCAGCAAAATAATATTCCCGATGTTGAAACTCTTGATGAGAAATTAAAGCAGCAGCCGCTGCACGATCCGATGATGACAATCATCAAAGCCTGGTACAGCGGTGTCATCGAACCGGGATATCACGCTACGGTATACGGCTATCAGCAGGCATTAATGTATCAAATCCCGCGTGATGGCATGGTGATCCCAACCTATGCGCACAACGGGCCGGACTATTGGGTAGCCAACCCGCCACCGGTTGACCGATTGCTGACTTTCTAGAGATAAAGCACTCGTTACCGTGACGAGCCGCTTATCACCGCGTTGGCTCATCGAGCGATCCGGTTAATTTCGAACGTCATTTTTACGCCTGAAAGGTTTTTTCCTTGCTGGAAAGGCCGGGGTTTTTTGCACCCAAAATTCAGCGCGCACATTAATAAAAAAAGAGAGTGGAGAGCAGGTCCTTGCCAATGAAAAACTCATTTATCCGTAATACGCCGCTCAGGCGCGCATTTTATTATGCGGGATTTGCCGCATCGGTGCTGTTTGGCTCCGCCGCTGCGCAGGCCGCAGAAAGTCTGCCGCTGGCCGCCCCTTCCGACCATCAAACCGGGGTGGATTTAATTTCTCGCGGTAAATATTTGGCGATTGCCTCTGACTGCGCCGCCTGTCATACCGATCCGGGCAGTAAAAAGCTTTTTGCCGGCGGTTACCCGATCCACTCGCCGATGGGAATTATTTATTCCTCTAACATTACCCCTTCTAAAAATTTTGGGATCGGTAATTACACCGAAGCGCAGTTCAGCCATGCGGTGCGTGAAGGTATTCGCGCCGACGGCAGCCATCTTTATCCGGCGATGCCTTATCCGTCATATGCCGGCCTGACCGATGCCGATATCAGCGCGCTTTATGCCTACTTTATGCACGGAGTTGAGCCGGTTGATGCCAAGCCGCAGCAGACCGCGCTGGCCTTCCCGTTCAATATGCGTTTTTCGATGATTGGCTGGAATCTTCTGTTCTTGCATAACAAGCCGTTTACGCCGGTGGCATCTCAGGATGTAACCTGGAACCGTGGCAAGTATCTGGTTGATAATGTTGAACACTGTAGCGAATGCCACACTCCGCGTAACGCGCTGATGGCGTTGAAGGGCGGCGATTCCCTCTACAGCGGTGCGATGTTGGGTAGCTGGCATGCGCCAAATCTGACCAGCGACCCGGTCAGCGGTTTGGGCGGTTGGAGCGATCAGGACCTGGCGCAGTATCTGCAAACCGGCCACGTTGACGGTAAAGCGCAGGCTGCAGGACCAATGGCCGAAGCGGTGACCAACAGCCTGCAATACCTACACGCTGACGATATCAAGGCGATCATCACTTACCTGCGCACTTTGCCAGCGGTTCGTGACCCGGCTCAGAGCAAAGCTGCATCCGATTTTGGTAACGGTACCAATACAGATACGGCCATCCGCGGTACCCATCCTATCTCCAAATTCCTGGCGGCGGATGCTTCGGGTGAAACGTTATACGACGCCACGTGCTCAAGCTGTCACCAGCCGAACGGCAAGGGATCGCCAGACGGTTTCTACCCGTCGCTGGTGCACAACACCACGCTAGGCGGCAGCTCACCGGATAACCTGGTGTCGACCATTCTGTTTGGCGTGCAGCGCACGGTAAACGGCAAGGCGGTGCTCATGCCGGCGTTTGGTCCTTACTCCGACGTGCAGTCGCTCAGCGACAGTCAGGTGGCGACCTTGAGTAACTATCTATTCAAGCAGTATGGCAATCCCCAGCTCTCGGTGACCGAACAACAGGTCAAAACCATTCGAGAGGGCGGACCGACGCCGCTGATCGCCAAGATTGCCAAGCCGGCCACCATCGCCGGTGGCGTACTGGTACTGCTGATCGTGGTGCTGCTGCTGGCCTGGAGCCAACGCCGCCGCCGCTAATCCTGACACTTCGGATTAGATACTGATTTATCGCGCTTTTATTGCGCATACAGAATTTTGAGGTTTACTATGTCTAATGATTTGAGTGCAGACGTCGTTATTATCGGCGCCGGGATTTGCGGTGGTTTTGTCGCTAAAGAACTGGCTCAGGCCGGGCTGTCGGTGCTGGTGCTGGAAGCGGGACCGCGCTGGGAGCGTGCTCAGGTAGTTGAAAACTGGCGTAATATGCCGCCAATCAACAAGTCTGAATCCGACTACGCGACGCCTTACCCGGCCTCGCCTTGGGCGGTTCATCCACAGTTGCACCCGAACAATGACTATCCCGAGGTGGTCGGTCCCGATGCTTCTGCCTATCGTCAGGGGGTGGTGCGCGGCGTTGGCGGAACTACCTGGCACTGGGCGGCCTCGACCTGGCGTTTCCTGCCGCATGATTTGCAGCTGCATACCACCTACGGCGTTGGCCGTGACTGGGCGGTGACTTACGATGAGCTGGAGGACTATTACTATCGTGCAGAAGTGGCGATGGGCGTAAACGGTCCTAACGACACCTCGCTAAAGTACGTTGCGCCGCGCAAACAGCCATTCCCAATGGAACCGATGCCGTATGGTCCGGCCGACCGTATTTTCACCGAGGTGGTGGCTAAGGCGGGCTATGAAAATACCCCGGTTCCGCAGGCGCGCAACAGTCGACCTTATGACGGTCGTCCGCAGTGCTGCGGTAACAATAACTGCATGCCTATCTGCCCAATCGGGGCGATGTTCAACGGTATTCATGCGATCACCAAAGCGGAGCAGCTCGGCGCTAAAGTGATTACCAACGCCGTGGTTTACAGCATGGAAACCAACGCCTCGAATGAAATCGTCGCGGTAAACTTCTATGACCCGGATAAAAAATCTACCCGCGTCACCGGGAAAACCTTCGTGCTGGCCGGCAACGGTATTGAATCGCCGAAACTGCTGCTGCTGGCGGCAAACGATCAAAACCCGAACGGTATCGCTAACAGCTCGGGCCACGTAGGCCGCAATATGATGGACCACCCGGGGATCTTGATGAGCTTCCAGGCGGCCGAGCCTATCTGGACCGGCGGTGGCTCGGTGCAGATGAGCTCAATCACCAATTTCCGCGATGGTGATTTCCGTCGAGAACATTCCGCTATTCAGATTGGCATGAACAACACCTCGCAGAACCACAAGGCGGGCGTGAAAGCGCTGCAAATGGGCCTGGTCGGTAAAAAGCTGGACGAAGAAATCCGTCGTCGCGCCGCCTGTGGCATGGATATCTATGTTAACCATGACATCTTGGCTAACCCAGATAACCGCCTGCGTCTGAGCACCACGCGCAAGGATTCGTTGGGTATTCCTTATCCGCATATCACTTACGACGTGGGCGATTACGTTCGCCGCGCTGAGCCGAGTTCACGCCAGCATTTGCAGCAGATTGCCGAGCTGTTTGGTGCCACCGAAATCGAATCTACCCCGTATTTCAACCCGAATAACCACATCATGGGCGGGACTATCATGGGGCACGATCCGAAGGATTCGGTAGTGGATGGCTGGATGCGCACCCACGATCACCGCAACCTGTTTATTGCCTCCGGCGGCGCAATGGCCTCAGCGGGGACCGTAAACTCGACGCTGAGCATGGTGGCGTTGTCGCTTCGTGCGGTCGATGCGATTAAGAAAGACATGCTGCACGCCTAAGCGCTACGTTTAGCCGTCAGTTAAAAAATCCGCTCCTGCTTAAAGGGGGAGCGGATTTTTTGTTTGCTCGCCGTAGTGAGACGGGGCTTTTATCAGGGCAACGAGTTGCTTAGTATGGCGAGTGTATTTTTTAAACTCGCGGAGAATGCCATGTCTACCAGGATGTCTGCTCAATGCCACTGCGGTGCCGTAGCTTTTAAGGTTGAACTTATCGACGGCTTCAACGCGATCCTGCGCTGTAACTGCTCCTTTTGCCGCATGCGCGGCGCGGTAGTGACCTTCGGTGAAATTGAAGTCACCCGTGGAAAAGAGCGGCTCACCGAGTACCGTTTCAATACCGGCGAAGCCGCACATTTCTTCTGCTCTGGCTGTGGGATTTACACCTTTCACCAGCGCCGTTCCAACCCAAAGCAGTACGGGATCAACGTGGCCTGTATAGAAGGGGTATCGCCGTTTGATTTTACCCGAGTGAAAGTGATCGATGGCGTGAATCATCCGAAAGACGGCGGCGCTGGCGGCGTAGCGGGTTATTTGACCTATGAGCCAGAGTGACGGATATCAAGCCTGAGGGGATTTTTTGGGTATTGCGTGCCACTGGTAGGGAGATTTTCAACCGCTTAGTCATTCTGTGCGGTTTTTAACCAGCTGGATTTCTGCCCCCTTACGGCTGAACGCATTTTAATCATCTGGTTCTCGTTTTTTATTTCATCTTGCAATTCAACTTATTGCGGGTTTTCATGCTGTTTAATACCAACAATTGCGTGAATACCTGGTTAATTTTTTCCCATAACTATGCCATTATCATAATATTTGAAGAATTAAATTTATTATCGCGTAAGTGACAATAATGTTATGTTAGTTACGTAGATTGGTATTTTTTGTTAAAAATAACCACTAGGTTAGTGTGGAAAACGCAGGCCGCTTTTGATACTCCGCGTATTAGGAGATGAAGCCGCCTTGGTCACAAGGAACGTTGGGTTTTTCACCTGCTTTAGCTAAAAAGTGAGAAGTTAACCATGAAAAATCGACTATCCAGTGCTCTAGGCATCGGCCTGATGGCGCTGTCTAAACACGCGGCCGCGGCGGAAAATAAAATCGTTGATGTTGTCCTGATCGGTGGCGGGATCATGAGCGCTACGCTGGGCACCTACCTGCAGGAGCTTGAGCCTGACTGGTCGATTAACATGTATGAGCGACTGGACAGCGTGGCTGACGAAAGTTCTAACGGATGGAACAACGCAGGCACCGGTCACTCAGCGTTGGCTGAAATGAACTATACCCCGGAAAAAGCCGACGGCTCGGTGGATATCTCGAAAGCGGTAGATATCAACGAAGCCTTCCAGATCTCTCGTCAATTCTGGTCTTATCAGGTCGAGCAGGGCGTGCTGGGCGAACCTCGTTCGTTCATTACCAGCGTGCCGCATATGAGCTTTGTCTGGGGAGAGAAGAACGTCGAATTCCTGCGTAAACGCCACGCGGCGCTGCAAAGCAGCACGCTGTTTAACGGCATGGAATTCTCCGAAGACCGCGCGCAAATCGAAAAGTGGATCCCGCTGGTGCTCGAAGGCCGTAAAGCCGATGAGAAAGTGGCCGCCACGCGTATCGACAGCGGTACCGACGTCAACTTCGGCGCCATCACCCAACAGCTGGTGGCGTCCCTGCGCAAGAAGCCCAACTTCAGCCTGAATCTCGGCCAGGAAGTTAAAAATATCAAACGTAATGACGATCAGACCTGGACTGTGACTTTCGCCAGCACCAAAGGCGGTCGCGAGACTTCGGTGACGACGCGCTTTATCTTTATCGGTGCCGGCGGTGCGTCATTAACGCTGCTGCAAAAATCCGGTATCCCAGAATCGTCCCTGTACGGCGGATTCCCGGTGGGTGGCGAGTTCTTGGTCACTGACAATCCGGAAATCGTTAAACGTCACCAGGCCAAGGTGTACGGTAAAGCCTCGGTTGGCGCTCCGCCAATGTCGGTGCCGCACCTGGATACCCGCGTGCTGGATGGTAAAAAAGTGCTGCTGTTCGGGCCATTCGCGACCTTCTCAAGCAAATTCTTGAAAAATGGTTCGCTGTGGGACCTGTTCGGCACCGTAAACCTGCACAATATCTTCCCGATGGTTCGCGTCGGCCTGGACAACTTCGATCTGGTTAAATACCTGATTGGCCAGGTGATGCTAACGGAGCAACAGCGCTTAGATGCGTTGAAAGAATACTTCCCTGCCGCCAGGAAAGAAGACTGGCGTTTAGTGGTTGCCGGTCAGCGCGTGCAGATTATCGAGAAAGACGGCAAGCAGGGCGGCGTACTGCGTCTTGGGACCGAGGTCGTGACTTCGCAAGACGGCTCGATTGCCGCGCTGCTCGGCGCTTCTCCGGGTGCCTCGACCGCAGCGCCGATCATGCTGCAGCTGATGGAGAAGGTGTTCAAGGATAAGGTTGCCTCGCCGGAATGGCAGAGTAAGCTGAAAACCATGATCCCGTCCTACGGCCAAAAATTAAATGGCAACGTCGAGCTCACGCAAAGAGAGATGAACCGCACCAGCCGTATTCTGCAGTTGGATGCCGATCAACCGGCCGCCGCGGTGGTTAAAACGGCGCCCGTTGCTCAGCCTGCGGCAGATCTTCAGGAAGAAGAAGCCGAGCAGGAAGAATTCACTTCGTAAACGCCTCCGCGTCGCCAGCTCCCCCTCTCTAACTCTCCCCCATTACATGGGGGAGAGGACTTTTACCCCCTTCCTCCGCCATTTGCATCGGAGTTAAGCCCCTGTCTCCGCCATGTACGTGGGGAAGAAGACTTTTAGCTCCTTTCTCCGCCATTTGCATGGGAGTTAAGCTCCTCTCTCCGCCATTTGCATGGGGGAGAGGACTTTTAGCCCCTTTCTCCGCCATTTGCATGGGAGTTAGCCCCTTCCCCCGCTCTTTTCAGCGGGGGAAGGACGGGATGGGGGAGCAAACGACTCGGAGGCAGCGACTCAAAAGCAGCGACTCGGAACCTACGACTCGGAAGCCACGACTCGGAACCTACGACTCCTGATATACCGACAAATGCGTATAGGCGGCGTTAACCAGCGGCGCACTAAGGCCGGCTTTTTTGGCGATCGTCACCAGATCGCCGAGGATCTGCTCCGCTTCTACCGGCAGACCTTTGATCATATCGCGATACATGGAGGTTGTTTGAATTGACTCCTTCTGAGTCAGTTCTTTAAGAGTGTTAGCGGTGACCTTTTCGCGCTCCTGATAACCTCCCGCGACCACAATCGATACCACTTCGTGCACAAAAGCGCTGATAAACTCCTGCCCGCCCGCGGCTCGGGCAACCTGGCCGATATTGCCGCGCATCAGGCAGGTAATGCCGCCGACGCTGGCCAAAAACAGCCATTTTTCCCACATTTCGCTGATGATGTGATCCGACAGTCGGGCGGTAATTCCGGCGGCCTGCAGCGTGGCATCTAGCCTGATCACGCGTTCGCTGCGCTCACCGTTAACTTCGCCATAAATCAGCTCGTCCAGCGCGGTCATTTGATGAACCTGGCCTTGTTCATCCAATGTCACGTTGATGCGGCACAGGCCGCCGAGGGCGCGCTCATTTCCGAATCGTTGCTGAATAATTTCCAAATGACGCATGCCGTTGAGCACCGGCACAATCAGGGTTTGCTCGCCCACGGCGGGAGCAAACTCCTCCAGTACCGCCTCGAGGGAATAGCCTTTTACGGTCAGAATGATGAGGTCGTAGGTCTGATCAATCTCCGAGGCGAGCACCAGTGTGGGCCTTATGGTGAAGCTCTCCTCCGATGACAGCACCTTCAGGCCGGACTTTTTTAGCGCCTCGGCGCGCTTCTCGCGCACCAGAAAAGTCACATCTTTGCCCGCCTGAGCCAGGCGTGCTCCAAAATAACCGCCGGTCGCTCCGGCTCCCACCACCAAAATTCGCATTGCGATTTCCTTCCGTCGTCGTGTGTTAACACTGAGTTGTTGAGCAAAAGATCTGCTTCAACATAGAGGCATCGGTCGGCATGCGTCAACCGTATAAGCGTTAGCAGCGGCGACCCTGCATCGATTTATAACAAGGTATTATTGTGTGAGCGCCGCCTTTTATCATATTCTCGTCCAAGGGCATCCCCCAATAATGGAGCATAAAATGATTGTAGAAATGCGTATTTACCACTGTGCCGCCGGTCGTTTGCCTGCGCTACAGGAGCGTTTTAGAAACATCACGCTGGATTTTTTCGACAAATACGGTATCAAGCAAATCGGATTCTGGACGACGGTAGTCGGGCCAAGCAATCACGCCCTGACCTACATGTTGCAGTGGGAAAGCCTGGCGGAGCGCGAAGAGAAATGGAACGCGTTTCAGGCCGATAAGGACTGGCAGACGAAACGCAGCGCCACCGAAGCCCAGCAGCCAATTGTAGAAAGAATTGAGAACCACTTCTTAGCGCCTACCGACTACTCGGCGCTGCGCTAGTTCTCAACCCTGGCCAGCCGTGATGCCCTAAACGGTGGAGATCGCGGCCGGCTTTTTTTGCTTTTAAGCAGGATTAACGGCGCTTCGAGAGCCGAATTTTGCAAACAGGCCGCAGAGCAGTGCCGCCACCAGCAATGACGGAATTGTTGCGCCGAGGTTGGGGTAAAACTGGGCGATCAGGTGATAAGTCGCTATTCCCAGGACCCAGGCCGCTAGCGCGCGCCAATCCAGATTGCGTTCGCTCGCCTCACGATGGCGCAGCACAAAGTAGCTCATCAGCACCACGCCAAATAGCGGCGCAAACACCGAACCAATCAGCAGCAGGAAATTCTCATAGCGATCGAGCGGAATGCCCCAGGCGATGAGCGTGCAAATCAGGCCAATCGCCCAGCTAAGTTTGCCAATATTGAGCGGTAACAGAGTGCCGGTAGACAGCGCGGCGGAGTGAATATCCGCAAAGGTATTCTCATGCTCGTCGATCAGAATAAGCAGCAGCGGAATACCCAGCGCCACGCCTGACAGCGCCAGCAACAGCGCATTGCTGTCCTGCGAGCTGACAAAGGCCAGCGTGTAGGCCGCGCCCAGCGCCATCATCCACAGGCTACCGAGGAAAAAACCGCAGGCGGTGCCAAAGAAGTTCTGACGGCTGGATTTGCCGAAGCGCGTGTAGTCCGATACCAGCGGCAGCCACGATAGGGCCATGGAGACCACGATGTCACAGGCCAGCGCGAACGGCATGCTGCCGTCTCCGGCCCTGTGCCACAGTGCGCTCAGCGAAGCGTGTTGCAGCAGGTTGATGCTCAGCCAGGTACAGCTGGCGATCAGCAGCCAAATCCCCCAGCGGCGCAGCACCACGCGGATAAACGCCAGCGGGCCACACACCGCCAACAGCGTGGCAACAAAGCCAAAAATCCAGGTCCACAGGGTCGGGTTGGCCCAAGGGCTTTGCGCGCCCCAGGCCTGCTTGGCCAGCAGGCTGGCGGCGTCGCGCATCACTACAATTTCAAACGCGCCCCAGCCAATTAGCTGCAAAATATTGCACAGCGCGGGCAGAGCAATGCCTTTATTGCCGAGGCTTAGGGTCAGTGACGACATCGACGACATGCCGGTTTGGCCGCCGATTAGCCCGACCAGGGCCAGCAGGATCACTCCAACCAGCGTGCCGGTAAAGATAGCCAGCAGAGAGCCTGCCATCCCGAGGCCCGGCGCGAGGATCGCCCCGGCCTGAAGCACCATCAAGCCCATTCCCAGCGAGAACCAGAGCGAGAAAAGGTCGCGCCAACCCAGCACCCGGGTCTCGGCGGTGACGGGCCGTGCCGGGGTATAAATACTATTGTTTTTCATTTGGTTAATATCATCAGTAGGCAGAGCGCTTTTTATACCACACTTAATGAGTCGGCGTGATGATCGGGGTACTTTCTAGCCGAGGTTTTAGGCCTGTGCTGGCCTGAGGCCGTTTAACAACAGCGCGACCACGTGGCTAGCAAGCTGTTCGGTGTCAGGATGCTTGCCGGTTGAAGACTTGAACACCCGCGATGAGGCGATAGGCAGAAAAGTCAGGCCAAACAGTGAGATAAATATCAACTCCGGGTTGAGCCCGGCATTGAGTTTACCTTCTTGCTGCCAGCGCGCCAGGCTGCGTAGCGATTCATCGCGCTGTCCGCTGCCGTAGCGTTGTTCCATCCGCGTTTTCAACATGCCGCTTTCGCTGATAATTTCCCGCACCCACAGAGGAGCAAACCATTCATGCTCCAGAGAAATATCGATGAACTGTCGGGCGAGGCGAGTCAGTGCCACCACCGGATCGTGAGCCGAGTCCTGGAACAGGGTGCTGAACGAGGCGCGGATCGGCAAAAAACGCTCTTCAATCAGCACGTCTAACAGCTGTTCGCGGGTGTTGAAATAGTAATGCAGCATGGCGGGGGTGACGCCAGCCTCGCGAGCGATTGCGGTCAGCGGCGTGTCGGCAATCCCCTGGCGCGCAAACATTGCCAGCGCAGTTTCCAGCAGCAGGCTGCGTCTTTCCGCACCTTTTGCCACACCGGAAGGACGACCGGGGCGACGGGTCGAACCCGTTGAATTATTGGTGGATTTAACCTTTCCAGGTGCAGGGTTTTCGGATTTTTTACTTAACATGTTTTCATCAGACCCATTGACCGGACGTGAAAGTAGCCACTATATTAATTACCTTGTTAATTAATTTCAAGTTCGGCCAGGTTATCTATGACAACCCAAAATATTTCAAACCAAGCCGATGCCGAGCAGGCGGTTGCCAAAGCTCCGTCGCTACGCTTGCTGTTCTCCGCGCTGCTATTAGTGATGCTGCTTGCGGCGTTGGATCAGACCATTGTTTCTACCGCGCTGCCCACCATCGTAGGCGAGCTGGGCGGACTTGAAAAGCTTTCCTGGGTAGTGACGGCCTATATGTTGTCCTCCACCGTGGTGGTGCCGCTGTACGGTAAGTTCGGCGACCTGTTTGGCCGTAAGCGGGTGCTGCAAATTTCGATTATTATTTTCCTGCTAGGCTCCGCGCTCTGTGGTCTGGCGCAGAATATGACCGAACTGATCCTGATGCGCGCACTGCAAGGACTGGGCGGCGGCGGGCTGATGGTTATTAGCATGGCGGCGGTGGCCGATGTCATTGCGCCTGCCGATCGCGGACGTTATCAGGGGCTATTTGGCGGCGTATTCGGGCTGGCGACGGTGGTGGGTCCGCTGATCGGCGGTTTCCTGGTCCAGCACTTCTCCTGGCGCTGGATCTTCTATATTAACCTGCCGCTGGGCCTGTTCGCGCTGCTGGTTATCGGCCTGGTGTTTCAGCCGCACGTGGCCAAAATACGTCGTCAGATTGACTATCTTGGCGCGATTTATCTGGCCGCCGCATTGACCGGTATCATTCTGTTTACCAGCGAGGGCGGCACGGTGATGCCGTGGGATTCTGCGCAACTGTGGTGCATTCTGGCCTTTGGGCTGGTGTGCCTGGGCGGATTTATCTACGAGGAGCGGCTGGCGATTGAACCGATTATTCCTCTGGGCCTGTTCCGCCAGCGCACCTTCGTGCTGAGCTGCCTGATTGGCTTTATCATCGGCATGGCGCTGCTCGGTTCGGTAACCTTCCTGCCGCTGTATTTGCAGGTGGTCAAGGGGTCAACGCCGTCACAGGCGGGCATGCAGCTGCTGCCGTTAATGGGCTGCCTGCTGCTTACCTCTATCGTCAGCGGGCGGATCATCAGCAAGATAGGCAAGTATCGTCTGTTCCCGATTGCCGGGACCTTTTTGGCCCTGGTGGCGATGCTGCTGCTCGGATTGCAGCTCAGCAATACGACCCCGCTGCACACCCTGTACGGCTATATTGCCCTGCTGGGCGCGGGGTTGGGCATGGTGATGCAGGTATTGGTTTTAGCGGCGCAAAACAGCGTCGAGCCGTCGCAGATTGGCGTAGCGACCTCAAGCACTACGCTGTTCCGTTCTATTGGCAGCTCGATCGGCGTGGCGGTATTTGGCGCGATTTTTACCCAGTCGCTGCAAAGCCGCCTGTTGGCAACCCTGCCGGCCGACGCGACACTGCCGCGCGCGCTGAGCGCCGAGAGTATTCATCAATTACCTGACACCGTTCGCCAACTTTATCTCGAGGCGTTTGGCGCCGCGGTGCACCACGTTTATCAGGTTGCCGCCTGCGTGATGGCGCTGGCTTTCCTGCTGGCTTTACTGATCAAAGACAGCCCGCTGCGCAAGTAGCGGGCCACCGTCGCACTGACAACTGCGCTATTATTCCCTCTCAGGCATCGGTCAAAATGCACTAAGCTTGTTATTTTACGATGTTTTCTTCATGGACCGGGGCCGGACTGCCCTCGATAACCGAATTTTATCATTAGGTTCTGTAAAGACAGGATATGAGGGGCGTGTATGTTGTTCCGTCGTTTTGAACGATTCATTGACGTATTTAAAGAGCAGCCCAGCGAGGAGACTCCCAATACAGTTTGGCCTTTCTATTTTTATTATCTGCGTCAGGTGTGGCCAAGTTTTCTGGCGCTGCTGGTGGTGGGCCTGATTGCTTCACTGATTGAAGTTTCGCTGTTCAGCTACCTTTCCACCATTATCGACCTGACCCGCAATACGCCCAGCGGCGAATTCTTTAGCCTGCACGCCGGTGAATTACTGTGGATGGCGGCAGTGGCGCTGATTATGCGGCCTATTTTTATCGGCCTGCACGATTTACTGGTTCATCAAACCATCAGCCCCGGCATGACCAGCATGATCCGCTGGCAAAACCACAACTACGTCCTGCGCCAGAGCCTAAACTTCTTCCAGAGCGATTTTGCCGGTCGCGTGGCCCAGCGCATTATGCAAACCGGCAACTCGCTGCGTGACTCGGCGGTGCAGGCGGTTGATGCTATCTGGCATGTAGTCATTTATGCCATCAGTGCGCTAGTGCTGTTTGGCGAAGCCGACTGGCATTTGATGGTCCCATTGCTTTTATGGATCGTGCTCTATGCGCTGAGTCTGGGCTATTTCGTGCCGCGGGTTAAGGCGCGCTCGGTGGAGCAGTCCGAGGCGCGATCCAAGCTGATGGGCACCATCGTCGACGGCTATACCAATATCACCACGCTGAAGCTGTTTGCCCATACCGATCTCGAGCAGCAGCACGCCCGTGAAGCGATTAATGAGCAGACAGAAAAAATGCAGCTGGCGGGGCGTCTGGTGACCAGCATGGACGTCACCATTACCACGCTCAACGGCCTGTTGATTGTCGGTACTACCGGGCTGGCGCTGTGGCTGTGGACGCAGTCGCTGATTAGCGTCGGGGACATCGCCTTAGCGACCGGTCTGGTGATCCGCATCGTTAATATGTCGGGCTGGATCATGTGGGTAGTGAACGGTATTTTCGAAAACATCGGTACTGTACAGGATGGACTCGAAACTATCGCCCAGCCGATTAGCGTCAATGATCGGCCATCGGCACCGCGCCTGCAGGTGAACCGCGGCGAGATCCGCTTTGAGCAGGTTGATTTTAACTACGATAAGGGCCGCAGCGTGATTAGCGGGCTCGATTTGAACATTCGTCCCGGTGAGAAAATTGGCTTGATTGGGCCGTCGGGCGCGGGTAAATCGACGCTGGTTAACCTGTTGCTCAGGCTGTACGACCTCGACGGTGGCCGTATTATGATCGACGGCCAGGATATTTCGCAGGTCACGCAGGAAAGCCTGCGCGCGCAAATTGGTATGATCACTCAGGATACCTCGCTGCTACACCGTTCGATTCGCGACAACCTGTTGTACGGTCGTCCGAATGCCAGCGAGGAAGAACTGACTAACGCCATCCGCCAGGCGCGCGCCGACGAGTTCATTCCGCTGCTTTCCGATTCGCTGGGGCGCACGGGGCTGAATGCCCACGTCGGCGAGCGCGGCGTGAAACTCTCGGGCGGCCAGCGTCAGCGTATCGCCATCGCCCGCGTGCTGTTGAAAAATGCGCCGATCCTGATTATGGATGAGGCCACCTCGGCGCTGGACTCCGAAGTTGAGGCGGCGATCCAGGAAAGCCTGGAAACGCTGATGACCCATAAAACGGTGATCGCCATTGCCCACCGCCTGTCGACTATCGCCAAGATGGATCGTCTGGTGGTGCTGGAGCAGGGGAAAATCGTTGAGATCGGTAGCCACGGCGAACTGCTGGCGCAAAACGGCCTGTATGCTCGGCTGTGGCAGCATCAGACCGGCGGTTTTGTCGGCATGCCATAAGGGTTAACGGTCAGGCTGGTTGCTGACGATAAGGCAGCGCGTCGCGGGCTTCACTAGCCCAGGCGCGCACGCCGTCCCGTTCCTGAATCAAGTATTCCTCCACCGCGCTGCGCAGTCCCGGATGGCATAAATAGTGCCAGGAATGGGTCAATACCGGCTCAAATCCGCGAATAAGTTTGTGTTCACCCTGCGCCCCGGCGTCAAAACGTGCCAGGCCCCTGGCGATGGCATAATCCATCCCCTGATAAAAACAGGTCTCAAAGTGCAGGCGGTCAAACTCGGCCAGGCAGCCCCAATAGCGGCCGTAAAAGGTGTCCCCGCTGACCAGGCTCAGCGCCATTGCCACCGGTTGGCCGCGCTGCTCGGCCATCACCACCTGAATCACCTCCGGCATTCGCTCGGCCAACAGGCTGAAAAAATCGCGAGTCAGGTAAGGATCGCGGCCGCGAACGTAATAAGTATTGGCATAGCAGGCGTAAATAAAATCCCACTGCGCCTCGCTAATCTGTGCCCCCTCTAGCCAGCTAAATTCAATGCCCTGAGCGACGACCTGCTCGCGCTCTTTGCGCATCTGCTTGCGTTTGCGCGAGGTCAGCGTATCGAGAAAGTCTTGAAAATCGCGATAGCCGCGATTGTGCCAATGGTACTGGCAGCCCAACCGATGCAGCCAATCGGGCTGCTCGCCAATCAGCTGATTGTCGCGCGGGTCGGTAAAGTTGACGTGCGCGCTGGAGAGCTCGTTGCGCTCAAGAAAGTCGGGGATGGACAGCAATAACTGCTGTGCCGCCTCGGGCGTGCCCAGCAACCTTCTGCCGCCGACCGGGCTAAACGGCGCGGCGCCCAACCATTTGGGGTAATAGGGAATGCGTGCTCGATAGCAGGCGTCGGCCCAGCCGTGGTCAAACACGTATTCGCCGGAGGAGTTGGATTTGCGATAACCGGCGATGGCGGCCAGCGTTTTCCCGCCCTCTTGCCACAGCAGGTGTTGGCCCTGCCAGCCGGAGCCTGGCCCGAGCGATCCGCTGTCTTCCAATGCGCTGAGAAAGGCGTGGCGCAGGAAGGGCTGACCGGCGGGGACCAATGCATCCCACTCGGCGGCCGAAAGTTCGCCGAGATGGGTTAGGGACGTTAACGACATATTTTTTCCCCGAAGAGGTGCTGCAAGAGCCTTAGAGCATCGAATCCCGGGGCTGATACGTCAACTTATTTTTGTGGCAATAAATGAATTTTAACGATGAACCTCTCGCCCCGATTCGAATCCGGGCATGGCGGAGGGGAGCAGGTCTTTCTGTTCCTGCTTCAGGCGCTCGATAGGGCCCATCACCAACAGGAACAGCAGCGCGCCAAGAATGCAGTGTGCGCCGACAAACAGCAGGCCCATGCTGTAATTGCCGGTCATCGCGACAATGTAGCCAAACAGAATCGGGGTGACGATGCCCGCGACATTGCCTACACAGTTAAAGATCGCCCCGGCCAATCCCACCGCCTCTTTGGGTGCCGTATCGCTGATCACCGTCCAGGTGCCGGCACCCGCCGCCACGCCTTTGCCAAAGAAGGCGAATGACATAATGGCGACAATCCACACGTTGCTGTCGATCACCGCCGCGCCGATTAACGTCGCGGCCATCGCCATGCCGGCGATATACGGGGCTTTACGTGCCCATGACAACGACCAGCCTTTGAGAAGCAAATAATCGGAAATATAGCCGCCAAATATGCCGCCGACAAAACCACAGAGCGCCGGAGCGATAGTCGCGAACCCGGCGTGCAAGATATCCATACCGCGCGCCTGCACTAGGTAAATCGGGAACCAGGTGATAAAGAAATAGCTCAGGGCAATGATGCAGTATTGGCCGAGATAGGCGCACCACAGCATTCTGCTGGTCAGCAGGCCTTTCACGATCGCACGGGACAGGCGCGACTTTGCTTTACGCTCATGCGCCGAATCGATATCCACTAAGCCGCCACCGTCGATAATATGCGCCAGCTCCTGTTTGGAAACCAGCGGGTGGTGGCGCGGTTCACGCATGAAAAACATCCACACCACAAAGGCGGCAACGCCAATCACGCCTAAAACAAAGAACGGCCATTGCCAGCCAAACTCGGAAACCAGCCAACCCGAGAGCGGGGAGAAAATAGCCACGGCGAAATATTGCGATGAGGCAAACAGGGAGGAAGCTCTGCCGCGCTCGGCTTTCGGAAACCACATAATGGTGACGCGGGCGTTGGCCGGAAAGCTGGGGGCTTCAATCAGCCCAAGCAAGAAACGCAGGCCGAACATAATAAACAGCGCACTGGCGACGCCTTTCTCAAACTCGCCGACAAAGCCCATCGCCAACGTCGATATAGACCAGAGTACCAGCGTGATGCCGTATACGCGTTTGGCGCCATAGCGGTCGAGAAACAGGCCACCGGGAATTTGCCCGATGACATAGGCCCAACTAAAGGCTGAAAGAATAAAGCCCAGCTGGATCGCGCTTAGCCCGAATTCATCCTTAATAGCCGAACCTGAAATAGAAAGAATAGACCGGTCAGCGTAGGCTACCACCGATAAAAACAGGATCATCATCAGGATGCCTATGCGGACATAGGATTTTTTCTCGGGACTGATTTTTGACAACGTCATCTTATTTCCCTTTTTATCATATTGATTTATCAGTTTTTAGGGGGGTAAGGGCAGGGTAATCATTCACTTGAATGTTCTTTGATATCCAATATAGGAGGCGACGTGAGGGCAGGCATTGGGCTTTTGTCGAGAATTGGCAGTCGTAAATCAAGAATGTTTGTGAAAGCCCACAGTCCTCTTTGAGATGCGCCACAGACTGATCAAAAAGTCGCGAGGCAGGGAACTGGCTTTGTTTTTTTGTGAGCAATGTCTGGGAGATATCCAGAATAAGAGGATCTTCGGTTTATATAACGAAGGGTTTTGCAGGGCCAGAGAGGAAAATAAATTAAACAGTTTTCGGAAAATATTGATGCTCAGACGAGACGGGCGCCTTGCCTGAGCATCAGGCTAATTAAGCTTTCAGCTTGGCCGCAATCTGTGCCACGTACTGGCCCTGATGACGGGCAATGGTGAGTTCGCGCGAGTCCGGCTGGCGTGAACCGTCGCCACCGGCAATCGTTGAGGCACCATAAGGCGTACCGCCGCCAACCTGTGAAATATCGAATAACTCAGGGGAGCTATAGCCGATAGGCACGATGATCATGCCGTGATGCGCTAAGGTGGTCCAGGTTGAGGTGATGGTCATTTCCTGGCCGCCGCCGGTACCGGTAGAGGTAAACACGCTAGCCACTTTGCCGACCAGTGCGCCTTTGGCCCACAGGCCGCCGGTGCGGTCGAGGAAGTTACGCATCTGACCGGACATGTTGCCAAAGCGGGTTGGAGTGCCAATAATAATGGCATCGTAATCGCCCAGCTCGGCCGGGTCGGCAATCGGGGCTGCCTGGTCACTCTTACCGCCTGCTGCCGCAAAAGACTCCGCGTCCATCACTTCCGGCACGCGTTTCAGCGTAACTTCAACGCCTGCTACGCTTTTTGCACCTTCAGCTACGGTTTGGGCCATGGTCTCGATGTGACCATACATTGAATGATAAAGGACTAAAACTTTGGTCATCTTTGGTTCCTCTCTTAGGGGCGTAGGTTTCGAATCACTACCTAACAGCTTCGCGAAGAAATTACTCAGTAATCCCACGTTATGCTCCACAGCTTGAGTCATTGAATGACTAAAGATGACATCTTCACCGCAAATTGCTCACATAACAACCGCAAACTTTTGACCGCTTCGGTCAGTTTTATTGAACCTGTTGCGGCATGGCGATAGATATTTTCTGAACCCTTGTGCTTTACCCTAAGCCGAGGTTTTATCCCCGCGCTCGTTGTTTAAGAGCCACCAGTGCGCGGGTTCCTGCGCTAAGGCAGTATAAAATGCCATAAGTCGTTGCCCGGTGAGGGCAGCGATTGCCTCGTAGGTTAACTGCGGGGCATAAGCATGCTGGCTTAGCCAGTGTTCACGGGTTTGCTCGAGCGGATCTTGCGGATTGTTATTAAGGATAGCGAGCAGGTCGGCGCGCTTACTTTCAATAACCTCCTGCGGGAGATAGCGGATTATCGCCGTCATTTCACCGATAAAATGCCGTATTTCCTGCAATATCTCCGCAGCTGTATGGCTCGGCGACTGGGCCGCAAACAGCAGTCCGTATTGGCCGGCGGTAAAGGTAAAGCGACAGCTCACCGCGTAGCCGATATTTTTTTCGACCCGCAGACGTTGAAAAAAACGCGGCTCAAGGATCGAGGCTAGGATGCGCCATGCCGCATGGCAGGCCGCCGTTTGCTCAACCAGTGGGCAAAACAGCAGCACGGCGGCGTCAGCGCCTGTGGTGGTAAAAGAGTAGGCTGCGGCCGCTGGATCATGCGGTATCGGCTGAGGCCTGAGCGTTGTCATCTCGCCGGGAAAAGCGCTTAGCAGCCTCGACACGGCGTCGTGCAGCACGCTATCGCCAGCGTAGAGTCCCGCCTGCCATGAAAGCCGTGGCAGGGAAGATGACTCGCGGGTAGCCGATGACTCTCCGTTTAACAATCGTGTCAGCTGATTGATCAGGCAGCGCAGTGCAATATCATTTTGCCGTGCCCATTGAGCCTGCTGATATTGCCGTTCGCCTTGCGCGAGTAAGGCTGCGGGCAGCGTATTAATTCCTTTAATCAAGGCATCCAGCGTACTCAACAGCACCGAGGGGGAGCCGCTCAGTTGCAACAGCCACTGGCCCTGAATATTTTCAAAAGACAGCGTGCCGCCGAGATGGGCGCAATGAGCGACGATGGCGCGCAGCGCCGCCTGCAAAATGTGCATCCCTCGCATTGAAATTTTCTGGCCCAGCGTTGGGCTAAGCATCAGGACGCCATCAGCCTGGTGATTAGGATAATGAAGCAGGGAAACGCCGTGCTCGGGCAATCTTGGCGCGTGGGGAACAGCGCTCAGCGGATAAAAGGCCCACTGCGGCGTGGGTGAATCGAGCGTCGCTACCCAGTCAATCGGGGCTAAAGGCAGTGTAAAGCCCTGCACCTTTTCGACCCCCGCGCTGACGCTGGGTGAGATCCACAGCCGGGTCAGATTAGCGGCACAAAGTTGCGACAATAGGCTATGCCAGCCAGCCTGCAGGGCATCCTGTGCGCCAGTGATTTCAGCAAAACCAAAAGCGTTGGCGCGCAGTCGGTCTACCGGCGACTGGCGAGCAAACGCTTTGCGCGCCAGATTAGCATAGTGGTCGAGCTGCAACGCTTCAACCTGCGACAGCGCCCGCAGCCAGGCAAAGAACAGATTTTCAACCTGAGCCGCCGTGGCCTGCTGATCGGTATTAATAATGAATTCAAAGCTGAGGATAGCGCCGTTTTCACTGCAGTAGGGCAGCCTTAGCTGCACACTGTCGCATAAACCTGCCGAACGTAAGGCGGCAAGCAGGCTATGCTGCGCCTCATCGCAAAAAAACTGCCGTAGCAGGCTGAGAGATGGCCGGTCTTGCCAATGGGTATCGGTTAGCGCAAAGCTCAAATGCAGACGCGAATAACCGTCCTGTTTTAGCGCCAGGGTGCGCGAGTCTTTAAGCTCCAGCGCCGCGGTGACCGGCGGCGCGGCCCTGTCGACGCGCGGGAAAACGGCGGCATATTGCTCGGCCAGGGCGGCTAACTGTTCGCAGGACTGCGGCCCTGAGAGCCACAGCGTGAGATTATCGGCATGAAAATAGCGCTGATGATAGTCGCGTAACGCCTGCTGTAATGCCTGGGTATCGTCGCCAAAACAGCCAAGATTGCCGACGTGAAAATCAGCCAGTGCGTGAGGCGACGTAAAGGCCGCACCCAGCGCCGCCTCGCACAGCGTGTCATTATCAGCGGAAAGTAGCCGGAATTCGGCGTCAATCACCGACGTTTCGCTGGCGATCGCTTCCAGCGATAATAGAGGAAAGGCCAGCATATCCGCCAGCCTGGCAAACCCGTCGGCCAACTTGGCGGCGGTAATATCAAAAAACCAGGCGGTTGAGGTGGGCAGCGTGGTGGCGTTGAGACGCGCGCCCTCCGCCTGCGCCCAGCTCATCAGGCGCTGTTCGCCGCGATAGCCTTTGCTGCCAGCAAACACGACGTGCTCGAACAGGTGAGCCAGCCCCGGCCACTGTCTGGGTTCGTGATGGCTGCCGGCCGAGAGATAAAACAGCGCGGCCGCACGCGAAGCCTGCGGATCGTGGGTCACCCTCACCCGCAGGCCGTTAGCCAGCGTTAGCCGTTGCTGCATCACGATACCGAGGTTTTAAAGATCAATTGCTGGGAATTTTTGCGATTACGGAACTGCAGCTGGCTGACCTGAATATTGGTGCAGTTGGCCTGCTCACGCGCCTCCAGGATCATGCCGTGGTGTTCGGATTTAGAACACACCGGATCGGCGTTATCGGCATTGCCGGTTAGCATAAAGGCCTGACAGCGGCAGCCGCCAAAGTCTTTCTCTTTTTCAGAGCAGGAACGACAGGGTTCTGGCATCCAGTCGAAGCCGCGATACTTGTTAAAACCAAACGAGTTGTACCAGATATCCTGCAGCGAATGCTCCAGCACGGAAGGAAACTGCACCGGCAGCTGGCGGGCGCTGTGGCAAGGCAGCGCCATGCCCTCCGGCGTCACGCTGAGGAAGATCGCACCCCAGCCGCCCATGCAGCCTTTCGGGCGCTCTTCGTAATAGTCCGGCGTCACGAACAGCAGGTTAGCCAAATTGCCCTTATCGGCCATCTTGCTGCGGTACTCGGCTACCACCGCTTCGGCATCGGCAATCTGTTGGCGAGTCGGCAACAGGCCCTCGCGGTTTAGCTGCGCCCAGCCGTAAAACTGACAGGTCGCCAGTTCGACGTCGTCGGCCTCAAGCTCGATGCTGAGTTCGATGATTTTATCGATCTGATGAATATTATGGCGATGCAGGACGAAGTTAAGCACCATCGGATAACCGTGGGCCTTCACCGCCTTGGCCATCTCCAGTTTTTGCTGGAAAGCCTTGGCAGAGCCAGCCAGTGCGGCATTCAGTGTTTCGTCGCTGGCCTGAAAGCTAATCTGGATGTGGTCCAGACCGGCCTCGGCGAAGGCGTCGATCTTTTTCTCGGTTAAGCCAATGCCCGAGGTGATCAGGTTGGTGTAAAAACCGAGGTCGCGTGCCGCTTTGATAAGCTCGGGCAGGTCTTTGCGCACCAGCGGTTCACCGCCGGAGAAACCTATCTGCACAGCGCCCATCTCGCGGGCCTGTTCAAACACCGTAATCCATTGTTCGGTGGTCAGCTCCTGTTCCTGCTTGGCAAAATCAAGCGGGTTGGAGCAGTAGGGACACTGCAACGGACAACGGTAAGTCAGCTCCGCCAGCAACCACAGCGGCGGCTTGACTTGAGGTTTAGGCAGGTTCACGGAAAATTATCCATTTTTGTTCGTAGGCTTGGGCAAAAAACTCTTTCACGTCTTCATCAA
Organism: uncultured Gammaproteobacteria bacterium; assembly: GCA_963742005.1. Taxonomy (GTDB): domain Bacteria; phylum Pseudomonadota; class Gammaproteobacteria; order Enterobacterales; family Enterobacteriaceae; genus Rouxiella. The sequence goes on from CAVUKG010000003.1 coordinate 475,542, forward strand.
CGCCGCCCGCTTCCGGAAAACGTTGATTCAGCCCGCTAATGATTTCCGACAGCAGACGTTTTCCGTCGACATTTTCTAAAATCATCGCCGCGCTTTCGTTAAGTGTTGCCATGCCTTCAGGGTAAAGGATCACGTGACAGTTCTGGGTCGGTTCCCACTGCAGGCGGAAACCGCGACGGAACATAGGCACCTGATTGACGTTAATTTCGATCACAGAAGCTTTCCTCTATGCCACACCGGCTGCTGCGTAACGCTGTGGTAAGGCGCGCGGCCCAGCTCGTAGGCCATGGTCATCGAGTCGAGCATGGTCCACAAAATATCCAGCTTGAACTGCAGGATTTCCAGCATACGCTGCTGCTTCTCAACCGTATTACAGTACTCCAGCGCCAGTGCCAAACCGTGCTCGACGTCGCGATTTGCCTGACTCAGGCGGCTACGGAAGTAGTGATAACCCTCCGGCTGGATCCAGGTGTAGTGATTCGGCCAGCTGTCGAGGCGCGACTGGTGAATTTGCGGCGCGAACAGTTCGGTCAGCGAGCTGCAGGCGGCCTCCTGCCACACCGCACGGCGGGCAAAGTTGACGTAGGCATCGACCGCGAAACGCACGCCCGGCAGCACCATTTCTTCCGACAGCAGCACTTCGCGGTCGAGACCCACGGCCTCGCCGAGCTGCAACCAGGCTTCAATGCCGCCTTCGTTATCGCCCTGACCGTCGTGGTCGAGAATACGCTGCACCCATTTGCGACGGGTCTGCGCATCCGGGCAGTTGGCCATAATCGCCGCGTCTTTCATCGGAATGCTGGTTTGGTAATAGAAGCGATTGGCAACCCAACCCTGGATCTGCTCGCGCGTGGCCTGGCCGTTGTGCATCGCGATATGATAAGGATGGTGAATATGATAATACGCACCCTTGGCGCGCAGTGCCTGTTCAAACTCTTGTGGCGTCATCAGCGGCGCCGTGGAATTAAATGCGTTCATCTACAGTTACCTAAAGTTCAATGCGCATACCATCCCAGCTCACTTCGATACCTTGCTCGTTCAGAGCCTGCCGTTCGGCAGAGGATTCGTCGAGGATGGGGTTGGTGTTGTTGATATGAATAAGGATCTTGCGCTCAGCGGGCAGCGAGGAAAGCAGCGCCATCAGGCCCTGTTTTTCGGCTAGCGCCAGGTGGCCCATATCTTTACCGGTGTTGTGTCCGACGCCGGTGTTGGCCAGCTCGTTATCGCGCCACAGCGTTCCGTCAATTAGCAGGCAGTCGGCCTTATTAAGCCAGCCCATCAGCGCGTCATCGGGCTCGCCGAGACCGGGCGCATACATTAGCGTCTTACCGGTGCGGGTATCTTCGATAAACAGCGCAATATTATGGCCCGGCAGCGGCCTGCCGCGATATTGCGAATACGGGGGGGCGTTGCTTAATAATGGAATAGCGGTGAACTTCAGCGCCGGGCAGACCGCGGTGGAGAAGGCTTCATCTGGGTCAATCGCATGATGAACCAGGCCACCATTCCAATGAGAGAGCATGGTAAATACCGGAAAACCGGTGGTCAGATCCTGATGCACTTCGGGCGTGCACCACACCTGATGCGGACAGCCTTCACGCAAATTGAGCAAGCCCGCGCTGTGATCAATCTGGCTATCCGTGAGAATAATCGAGCCTATCGCCGTCCCACGCAGTACGCCGTGTTTAATTAAATCTGGCGTCGCGGCGATTTGGTGGCAGACGTCTGGCGACGCGTTACACAGCACCCAATCGATACCGTCATCACTGATAGCAATCGACGATTGCGTGCGTGCCGAGGTTTGCATCGTGCCGTTACGCACGCCCTGACAGTTATTGCAGTTGCAGTTCCACTGAGGGAAGCCACCGCCCGCAGCGGATCCAAGAACGTTAATCAGCATGTGTAGACCAGATATAGAAAAAGGGAAAAAATGCCCGCAGCGAACTACGGGCATGGGGGATTAGCGGTTAGAGATGTACAGAGTAACTTCTAAGCCCAGACGCAGATCAACAAACTTAGGTTTGGTCCATGTAGTCATGTTCGACTCCTTTTGGTGTTGCAGGTTAAAAAAACATCATGCCAGATATTATTCCGGCAGATGAGATGCGGAATGTCAAATATTGAAAATTTGGCGCGGCAGATGTTCCTCCTAAGCTTAAGTGATATCAACCACGGAAACAGTAGGGAAAAGGCTCAAAGGCACATTATCTGCCAATTTGGGGTTATTCACCCCAGGTTTGCTTTAATACTTTTAACCAATTGCGGTAGGCCAGTTTTTCTATCAGCGGCTGGGCATAACCGGCCTCTTGCATGGCCTGTAACAGCAACGGCAGGCCGCTAACATCGCCTAGCGCAGCGGGTACGCCAATGCCGTCAAAGTCTGAACCCAGGCCCACGCGATCCTCGCCCAGCTTGTCCAAGAGATAATCAAGGTGTTGCACAATCCTGACCAGCGGCGTATCGGCGTCGCGTTTGCCGTCGGCGCGCAGGAAGGCATTGCCAAAGTTCACCCCGACAAAGCCGTCACTGGCGGCAATCGCCGCCAGCTGTTTGTCGGTTAGATTGCGCGGTTGGGCACAGAGCGCGTGCACATTCGAATGCGTCGCCACCAGCGGCGCATCGCTAAAGCGCGCGGTCTGCCAAAAGGCTTTCTCATTCATGTGCGAAACGTCGATGAGAATTTTTTGGCGATTGCAGGCGCGCAGCAGGCTAAGACCGGCCAGCGTCAGCCCGTCACCGCTGTCGGGAGAACCGGGAAAATCGCCGGTCACGCCGACGCCAAACTGATTGGGCAGATTCCAAAGCGGCCCAATACTGCGCAGTCCCGCCTGATAAAACTGATGCAGATTACTCAGGGAGACGTCAATCGCCTCTGCGCCCTCGATGTGCAGCACCATCGCCAGCACGCCTTGCTCGATACAGCGTTCAATCTCGCTCGCCGTGTGGCAGATTTTTGCCCGGCCTGCCGACTGGCTCTCGATATGCTGCAACAGGGCGATCTGCTGTTGGGTAATGGCCAGCGGATCGTGCGCCTGCGGCGTGGAGTTAGGCTTCAGCTTCGGCATATAAGAGGCGGGAGGAATAAATACCGCAAACAGCCCACCGGCAAAACCGCCCGCTTTGATGCGCGGCAGGTCCAGATGACCGGCGTTGTTTTCGCCCGGCCTGCCGTCCAGGAACTCTGCCACCGGGTCGGCAGAGTCGCTAAGCCAAAGTCGCAGCAATAGGTCGTTATGACCGTCGAAAACAGGCTGAGGCGCTGAGTGAAAATTAAGGGTCATTAACGTTGTCGGCGTGAGAAGTGGGCTAATAAGGCTTTTTTAGAAACATTATGGAAATGATAGCGCATTGTGGCGGCTACGCGCCCGATAAAAAATGCTGCTCTGATGATCCGGTTAATGGATAACGGCAGGCCTGCCCGGGTTATTCACATAAACTTGATGACGTAATCTATTGAAACAGCGTGCCATTCTTCGTTAATGATCTGTCAAAAATTTTTGAACAACATCGCAAATTCTTTCCGCTATCAGATTGCCTCTACCTCGCCTATTGTTAACTCCAGCAGCAAGATGAAACAAAATAAACCACTAAAAATCACAACTTCATAACTTAACAATATCTTCTGAGAGGAAATAAAAAATGTCTAAATTTGAACTGCTCGACCCACAGAATTCGACCCTGATTTTTATCGACCATCAGCCACAAATGTCATTCGGCGTTGCCAATATCGATCGCCAGCAGCTTAAAAATAACACCGTCGCGCTGGCAAAAGCGGGCAAAGTTTTTAATGTACCGGTAATTTATACCTCGGTAGAAACCGAAAGCTTTAGCGGCTATATCTGGCCGGAACTGCTGGCGGTGCATCCTGAGGTTAAACCGATTGAGCGCACCTCCATGAACTCCTGGGAAGACGCAGGGTTTGTCAACGCGGTGAAGGCGACCGGTCGCAAGAAACTGATTATCTCGGCGCTGTGGACCGAAGTGTGTCTAACCTTCCCGGCTTTAATGGCGATGAATGAAGGCTATGAAGTATATGTAGTGACCGACACCTCCGGCGGCACCAGCGTCGACGCCCACGAGCGTTCAATCGATCGCATGGTGCAGGCGGGCGCGGTACCGGTAACCTGGCAGCAGGTATTGTTAGAATACCAGCGCGACTGGTCACGCAAAGAAACCTACGATGCGGTCATGGACCTGGTTCGCGAGCACAGCGGCGCCTACGGCATGGGTGTAGATTACGCCTACACCATGGTACATAAAGCGCCTGCGCGTCAGGCTTAAAACCATCTTGAGCGGGGTTAATTAATTCAATTGGCCCCGTAATCACCCGAGTTTATTCAGGTAATTTTCCTAAGCGTTGATAGATTTTCTCAATACCGTTCAAAATTGAATGACTGATTTTCTCAGGGAAATCCTCGGGTAGGTCTGTTTTTCTCATCTCGCAATTTGCTGTCTCTAATCCGTAGGCTTGTGCAATACGCATGCACAACCACTCATTTTCCGTGCTATCTCTCAGATCTAATGTATGACTATGACTTTGAATCGCCCCCATTGGGAGTTTGAAAATCATACAGTAGGTCGAAAGGCTGCATAGATTTAGCATGATATCTAGCCGCTATACGCTCCCTAATATTGCGGTTGTCAGGCAGCAAGTTATCGAAGAAATTATAAACCTCTGCGCCATCGTACTTTTCATAACGCAGGGGAAGAGACAGTGAGATAGGGCGGGCATCGGTAATCGTTAACCATGACGGACTATAAACAAACGTGTGTGCACCATTGGCTTCCTGAACCAGCGTGCCGGTCAGCAATCCGTTCATATAAACGGCAAGTTTGCGCATTACCATTCTTCAGTCCATTCTGACGAAGGCTTTTTTTCGCCTTTTTTTTCTACGTGTAGCTCGAGTTCCAAAGCCGATAAAATCTTAAAGAAGGTTTCAATCTTGGTGGTATTGGGATCCTGTTCAAACTTGGAAAGGGTGTCCTGCTTGATGCCGACCCGCTTCGCGATAGCCGTTTGGCTAAGTTTCTGCGTTTTCCTTAAATCTCTTAAATAGATGGCTAACTGCCTGGGGGAGGTAATTTTCATAAGGCCTCTATAATCTAGCGCTATATGCGGCTAATTATTATTTAGCACCCGTAGGCATAGAGTAGGCGTTGTTCAATAACTCAACAATACCCGCTTTAGAGGGTAAAAACAACTTTACCCCCTAAAGAGGGTATTTAATAATTTACCCCCTTTAGGGGGTAAAATGAAAAAACCCTCCTTGAGAGGGTAAAAAAAAGCCGGAGAAGCAATCCCCGGCTTGATAACGTTGACTCTTAATAACTTAACGCTGCGGATGGTTAACTTCTACCGGGCGCAGGTCAAACAGCAGCACTTCGGCATCTTTACCGTCGGTGAAGGTCAATGACGATTCATTGCGAACGCGTGCACCGTCGCCTTCTTTAAAGCGGATCCCGTTGATGATAATCCCGCCGCGCGCCACGTGAATATAGGCGTAGCGCTCTGCATCCAGGGCGACAGTTTGCTGCTCTGCACCGTCGAAAAGCCCGGCGTAAATCTTCATGTCCTGACGAACGCGCAGCGCGTTATGTTCGCCGGTTGGCGAGACAATCAGGCGGAAGCTGCCGCGTTTTTCGCTGTCCGCGACCGAAACCTGCTGATAGCCCGGCTCGGTGCCATTTTCAGCGGGTACAATCCAGATTTGCAGAAAATGCACGCCGTCAGTTGCCGAGTTATTAAACTCGCTGTGGGTCACGCCAGAGCCGGCGCTCATCAGTTGCACATCACCGGGCACAATCACCGAGCCGGTACCCATCGAGTCTTTATGCGCCAATTCGCCCTGAAGCACGTAGGAGATAATTTCCATATTGCTGTGCGGGTGGGCGCCAAAGCCGCGAGATGCCGCAACATTGTCATCGTTGATCACCAGCAGGTCTGAAAAGCCAACCTGTTTTGGATCAAAATAGCTCGCAAAAGAGAAGGTATGACGAGAGTGCAGCCAGCCGTGGTCACCTAATCCGCGTTGTTCAGACAGTCTTTGCTCGATCATGATGTGCTCCTGGGTTATGGGGGGAAAGGCGCTTGCCCTTCCGATATAAAGAGAATAAACGTAAACTGATTTGTGCAACAGATGGCTTGATTGACAAACACTGTCACTATTTAGTTGACAATTGATTGGCTGGTTTAAACAGAGAACCCCCGCATGCAAATTGAAGATCTGCGCATTTTTCTCACCGTACTGAAGGCCGGAAACTTCACGGCGGCGGCGGAACAGCTGCTGTTGTCGAAGCAGTATGTCAGTCGCCGTATGGCGGCCCTTGAGGCGTCTCTCGGCGTTCGTTTGCTTGCCCGCAATACGCGAAAACTGTCGGTGACCGAGTCGGGGCAGGTATTCTCACAGCATGCGCAGAAAATTCTTGATGATATTCAGGAGGCGGAACAGGCGGTTTCGGAACGTCGGCTGGAGTTACAGGGCTCATTTCGCATCAGCATTCCAATGTCTTTTGGCATGGGCTATATCTCACCGCTGATTGCCGAGTTTCTCTGCCAGCATCCTGCGGTGCAGTTCCAGGTTGAGCTGGGTGACCGCTATGTCGATATGATTGGCGAAGGGTTTGATATTGCGATTCGTATTGGCCTGCTTGCCGACTCGACGTTGATTGCCCGCCGCCTGAGCGTGTTAAAGAGGGTGATCTGCTGTAGCCCGGATTATCTTCAGCGCGCCGGAACGCCGCAGTTCCCCGATGCGCTGTTGCAGCACGCCTGCTTGCGCTACGGTCGGGAAGGCCAAAACGGCTGGGAGCTGATGCAGGACGGTAAGCGCAAACTGCTCGACGTCCAGGGCCCGATCGTCAGCAATAACGGTGAGGTATTACGCGACGCCGCGGTGGCCGGGCTGGGGTTGGCGCTGCTGCCGGAGTTTATTGTTGGCGAGGCGATACGGGCAGGAATGCTGGTCAGCGTGCTGGAAGACTATCAGCCAGAACCGCTGACGCTGAGCGCGGTTTATCCCCAGCACCGCCAGCGCAGCGAAGTGACTCGCGCCTTCCTGGACTTTCTTGAACAACGGCTGACATCGCAGCGGTAACAGGCAAAAAAAACCGCAGCGTTCATGAGAACTGCTGCGGATAATTTTAAAGCCGTCTGCCAACGGGCAAGCGGATTAACGCATGGTCACGAATTCTTCAGCACCGGTCGGGTGGATCGCCACGGTGTTGTCGAAATCTTTCTTGGTCGCGCCCATTTTCAACGCGACGGCGAAACCTTGCAGGATCTCGTCCATGCCGTATCCGATACCGTGGATACCAACGATCTTCTCTTCTTCACCGACGCAAACCAGCTTCATGCGGCAAGGCTGACGATGCTGAGTCACCGCGGTGTACATCGCCGTGAAGGATGATTTGTAGACCTTGACGTTTTCTTTGCCGTATTTCTCTTCCGCTTCCGGCTCGTTCAGACCGACGGTGCCGATGGGCGGATGGCTGAATACCACGGTTGGGATCAGACTGTAGTCCAGATGCTCGTCCGGCTTGTTGTTAAACAGGCGTTCCGACAGGCGACGACCGGCGGCAACCGCAACCGGTGTCAGCTCGACCGCGCCGGTGTTGTCGCCCACGGCGTAGATGCCCGGCACGCTGGTATTCTGATACTTATCAACCTCGATATAGCCTTTCTCATTGGTTTTCACCCCGGTAGCTTTCAGGTTGAAGTTGTCCGTTTCTGGCTCACGGCCAATCGCCCACACCAGGCTGTCGACTTCAAACTCTTTACCGTTTTCCAATTTTAGCGTCAGGCTGCCGTCGGTATTTTTGACCACTTCTTTTGGGATCGACTCGGTGTGCAGCGCCGGGCCTTCGGTGTTCATTACTTCAACCAGCGTGTCGACGATCAGCGGATCAAAGGTGCGCAGTGGCGCGTGTTTACGCACGAAAAGGTGCGTTTCAGCGCCGAGGCCGTTCATCACCCCGGCGATTTCTACCGCGATATAGCCTGCACCGACCACCGCAACGCGTTTTGGCATTTCCAGCAGGTCAAAGAAGCCGTCGGAGTCGATACCGTATTCCGCACCTGGGATATCCGGATGGCTTGGGCGGCCGCCGGTGGCGATCAGAATATGGTCGGCGGTGATGGTTTCGCCGTTAACTTCAACGGTGTGTGCATCAACGAAACGGGCAAAACCGTGGATCACGTCGACTTTATTTTTGCCCAGTACGTTGTCGTAAGAGGTATGAATACGATCGATATACGCCGTACGGTTGGCGACCAGCGTCTTCCAGTTGAAGCTGAGGATCTGAGTATCAAAGCCGTAATCCGGACCGTAATTGCGAATAGCCTCGGAGATCTGTGCCGCGTGCCACATCACTTTCTTTGGAACGCAGCCGACGTTGACACAGGTTCCGCCCAACGCTTTTGCTTCGATAATGGCACATTTTTGCCCATACATGGCCGCACGGTTGATTGATGCGATACCACCGCTGCCGCCGCCGATTGCCAGATAGTCATAATGTTGGGTCATCGAATTTTCCATAAGTTGTGAATGATAGGAGGACAGGGAAAGGCATCTTCCCAAATTCTGCAAAATCTAATGGCGTAGAGTTTAACGCTAGAATCGACTTTGCGGCAAAGTTTGCAGCTATGATTGCAATAGCTTAAGTGTATGAAAGCCGAAGAGAGCCTTCGGCTTTGCATGATTTCTTACTCTGGAACGACCCATTTCACCAGCTGATGGCCGTTGCCGTTTGGCACCAGCGCCTCGAGCAGCCAAGGCAGCACGTTTTTCATCTGCTGCTCAAGTTTCCACGGCGGATTAATCACGATCATGCCGGAGGCGGTCATGCCGCGCTGGTCGCTGTCCGGGCGCACGCCTAGCTCAATTTGCAGTATGCGACGGATGCCGGTGGCCTCTAAATCGCGCAGCATGCGTTTGATTTGTTGACGCATTACTACTGGATACCAGATGGCGTATGTTCCGGTGGCGAAACGCTTGTAGCCTTCCTGCACGCCTTTTACCACGTCCTGATAATCGGTTTTCATCTCGTAAGGCGGATCCATCAGGATCAGGCCACGGCGCGAAGGCGGTGGCAGCTGGGCTTTCAGCTGCTGATAACCGTCGCCGCGCAGCACGCGAGCGCGGTCGTCTTTCTGAAACTCATTGCGCAGCAGTGGAAAATCGCTCGGATGCAGCTCGGTGAGGTGCAGCTTGTCTTCTTCACGCAGCAGCTGGCGGGCGATTAAAGGCGAACCCGGGTAGTAGCGCAGGTTCTCGTTGCGGTTGAAATGATTGACCGCCGACATATAAGGGCCAAGCTCTTCGGGCAGATCATCGCGCTGCCAGATGCGTGCGATACCTTCAAGATATTCACCGGTACGCTCGGCGTGCTCACCGCTCAGCTGATAGCGACCCGCCCCGGCGTGAGTATCAAGATACAGAAACGGTTTTTCTTTTTCTTTCAGAGATTCAATGATCAGGCTCTGAACGGTGTGTTTGAGAACGTCGGCATGGTTGCCTGCATGAAAACTGTGGCGGTAACTCAACATAGTGTTTTTACGTTTTCCGAATAATTTATAGTGACAGTAAAATCAGTAGGTTACCGAAAGTTTATACTGTGCAAGGATGCCATGCCTTCGCTGCCACCGCGACAATTTTCAGGTCGAAGGCGCCAACGCCGGGCACATCATGAGTGACAGTATAAACTGTTTAGAGGATAAAAAGTTACAGGCATTGCGCAGGACGTTCGTCAACGGGCTTTAGCCGGTCCGCACTTGATTTTCACCGGCTTTGTCCTCATGTTAGTTTTAAGCCCTACTAGAGATATTTAGTGATTTCTATTCTGCCGCGGCCGTGTCGAAGCCCATACCGCCCGCCGCAGACCCTTAAGGATAACCAGGACTGCCCTATGACCCAATCTTCGCAAAACGATTCGTTAGCCAATAACCCGCTCTTGGAACAGTTCGATTTACCGCCATTTTCCGCCATTCGTCCGGAACATATCGTTCCTGCGGTGAAGGCCGCGATTGATAAATGTCGCGCCACGATTAATGAAGTCGTTGCAAAATCAGGCCCTTACACCTACGAAACGCTGTGCCAGCCTATTGCCGAAAGCGAAGACAAATTTAGCCGTATCTGGTCGCCGGTGGGCCATCTTAATTCGGTAAAAAACAGTCCCGAGCTGCGCGCCGCCTATGAGCAGTGCCTGCCGATCCTGTCGGAGTTCGCGACCTGGGCCGGTCAAAATGAGGGGCTGTATCAGGCATATCGTGATCTGAAAGAGGGCAGTCATTTTTCCGGTCTAACGCTGGAACAACAGAAAGCGGTCGATAATGCCCTGCGCGATTTTGAGCTGTCAGGGATTGGCCTGTCCGCCGAGAAGCAGCAGCGCTACGGTGAAATTACTTCTCGCCTTTCCGAATTAGGCTCGACTTACAGCAACAACGTGCTCGATGCCACCATGGGCTGGAGCAAGCTGATAAGCAATGTTGAAGAGCTTAGCGGCCTGCCTGAGAGCGCGCTGGCCGCGGCCAAAGGCCTGGCCGAAGCGAAAGAGCAGCAGGGCTGGCTGTTGACGCTGGATGCGCCGAGCTATATTCCGGTGATCACCTATGCCGATAACGCGGCGCTGCGTGAAGAAATGTATCGCGCCTACGGCACTCGTGCCTCCGATCAGGGGCCTAACGCCGGTAAGTGGGATAACAGCGACGTGATGGCGGAGGAGTTGGCACTGCGTCACGAACTGGCACAGCTGCTGGGCTTTGATTCCTATGCCGATATGTCGTTGGCCACCAAGATGGCGGAAAACCCGCAGCAGGTTATTGGTTTCCTGAATGATCTGGCCAAACGCGCTCGCCCGCAGGGTGAACAGGAACTGGCCCAGCTGCGCGCCTTCGCCAAGGCCCACTACGGCGTAGACGAAATGAACGCCTGGGACCTGCCTTACTACGCGGAAAAACAAAAACAGCACCTGTTCTCAATTAATGACGAGCAGCTGCGTCCTTACTTCCCTGAAAACCGCGCGCTGTCCGGCCTGTTCGAAGTGGTTAAGCGTATTTACGGCATCACCGCGCAAGAGCGTAAGGATGTCGATACCTGGCACAAAGACGTGCGTTTCTTTGACCTGTTTGACGATAGCGGCGAACTGCGCGGCAGCTTCTATCTCGACCTGTATGCTCGCGAACACAAGCGCGGCGGTGCCTGGATGAATGATTACATCGGCAGCCTGCGTCGCACTGATGGCAAACTTCAGCATCCGGTTGCCTATCTGACCTGTAACTTTACCCGTCCGGTGGGCAATAACCCGGCGCTGTTTACCCATAACGAAGTCACCACGCTGTTCCACGAGTTCGGCCACGGGTTGCACCATATGCTGACCAAGGTCGAAACCTCGGGCGTTGCCGGTATCAGCGGGGTGCCGTGGGACGCCGTCGAGCTGCCAAGCCAGTTTATGGAAAACTGGTGCTGGGAGCCTGACGCGCTGGCGTTTATTTCCGGTCATTTTGAAACCGGCGAGCCGCTGCCACAGGAAATGCTGGAGAAAATGCTGGCGGCGAAAAACTATCAGGCGGCGCTGTTTATCCTGCGTCAGCTGGAGTTTGGCCTGTTCGACTTCCGCATGCATGCCGAATACGATCCGGCCAAGGGTGCACAGATCCTCGCCACGCTTGCCGAGATCAAAAAGCAGGTTGCCGTGGTACCTTCACCAAGCTGGGGCCGCTTCCCGCACGCCTTTAGCCATATCTTTGCCGGCGGTTATGCGGCGGGTTACTACAGCTATCTGTGGGCTGAAGTGCTGTCTGCTGACGCCTACTCACGTTTTGAAGAGGAAGGCATCTTCAATCGTCAGACCGGACAATCGTTCCTGGATAACATCTTGACCCGCGGCGGTTCTGAAGAGCCAATGGAGTTGTTTAAACGCTTCCGTGGTCGTGAACCACAGCTGGATGCTATGCTTCGTCATTATGATATTAAAGAGCAAAGTCTCGAAGGATAACAAACTCCCGTGAGTGTGTTTTTAACCTGTGAAGAAGGCGCCGATGACGGCGCCTTGTCTATTCTGGCCGAGCGCTGGAAACTGGTCTCAGACCCTGACGCCACCATGGCGCTGGTACTTACCCCGGAAAGGCTCGAATTGCGCAAGCGCGATGAGCCCAAGCTGGGTGCGATCTTTGTGGATTTCGTCGGCGGTACCATGGGCCATCGCCGTCGTTTTGGCGGCGGTCGCGGTGAGGCAGTGGCGAAAGCGGTCGGCATCAAGGGCAGCTATTTGCCGGACGTCGTCGATGCCACCGCCGGGCTCGGGCGCGACGCTTTCGTCCTGGCCGCCCTGGGCTGTCGGGTCAGAATGATTGAACGTAATCCGGTGGTCGCCGCTCTGCTCGACGACGGCCTGGCGCGCGGCTATCGCGATGGCGAAATCGGCCCGTGGCTGCGCGAACGGCTAACGCTGCTGCACGGCTCTAGCCTGACCGCGCTGGGCGATATTTCACCGCGTCCGCAGGTAGTTTATCTGGATCCGATGTACCCCCACCGGCAGAAAAGCGCGCTGGTGAAAAAGGAAATGCGAGTGTTTCAGGGGCTGGTGGGCGCGGATGAAGATGCGGACGGCTTACTGGAACCGGCGCGCCGTTTGGCGACCAAGCGTATCGTGGTGAAAAGACCGGACTACGCGCCGCCGATGGCGGATATTCCCGCCCAGGCGGCCGTCACCACTAAAAGCCACCGTTTTGATATTTACACGCCGCTTTAAGCTTCGCGGCTCTGCCCAGTAACATCACCGGCTGGCCCTGTGCCAGCCATGCATCAAACACCGCCTGCTGGCGCGCGTCCAGCGGGGAGTCTGACCAAATCAGATAATGCTCCATCGCAAAAGCCGACAGATCCGGCTCACTGATCTCACAGCGAACAATCTCGACGTTTAACCCTTCGCCACACAGTCGCAACGATTCCAGCCACAGCTCCAGCGGATCGTCGATCTGCATCGGCAGCAGCATGACCTGCGCGCGGGCCCTCTTACGCAACATGCGCATGACGAAGGTCGCATATTCCACAAGAATGCTGTCTAGCATGCCCTTTTGCTGGATTAGCAGCATCTGTGGGCGGGTGGAGAGAAAGGTGCGAATAGGCCGGAAAACGTGATTCACCAGGCAAGCCAGCGGGTATTCTCGGCCAAACTGCCAGATTAGCCGCCGCAGTTTGAATAGATCCCCCTCACCGAGACAGTGTAAAATTTCCGCCTCTAGCGCGTGCCAGCTGCAATTTTGGCGTAACACCTTCTCGGACAAAGCGCCCTGATGTTCCGCCAGGCTGAGCTGCTGACGGACCTGGCTAATTGGCATCCCGGCCGAGATTTTTTTCACGATGGTGTGCAGGCGAGTGAGGTCGCTTTCGCTATACCAGCGACTGCCTCTCTCATCATGACGCGGGCGAATAAGCCCGTAGCGTTGCCAGGTGCGCAGCGTGACCGGCAATACGCCACAAAACTGGGCAGCTGTTTCAATACTGTAATGGCGAAATAACGGGTTAGAGGGGCTGGTTCGCGGTGTGTGCATTTCCATAGGCTTACAAATTCCATTTGTTCACAAAGGATTTGTTAGCTATATGTTAAAAGCTGGGGTTTGTATAGCGGGATTTAAAATAAATTAAGTTTAATAAGCTAAAATTTGAGCTAAGTCATTATATCATGCAATAGGCATTGCGAGGCGGAGTGTCATTATCCCGCCTCGTAAAGCTCTGGGTGCCGCCTTGTGATGGGCTAAGCGCTATTTAACCGTTTCTTCCGGATCGCGCAGTGGAACAATCAGCATATCAATGTGTACAGTGTTGATAAGCTGGCGCGCGGATGACATCAGCTTGCTCCAGAAGTCCTGGTGATGACCGCACAGCACTAAGTCAACATCATATTGTTTAATGGCATCAACCAGCACCTGCGCCAGATCGCCGCTGCCGCTCAGCGTTTCGGCAATTGGATAACCGGCGTTGCTCGACAACTCAACCAGCGCGCTGTGCGTCTCTTCCGAAATGCGTTTCTGCATATCGCCGAGGTTTACGTCGATCAGTCCGGTATAGAGGTCTGAGTAATTAACATCGACGTGGATCAGCGACACTTTGGCGTTGTAAGGTCGGGCAAGCGAGACCGCTTTCTCGACCAGCAGCTTACTCTCTGGGGAAAGGTCTACCGCGATAAGAATATGTTTATAAGCCATCAGAAACTCCCTCCATAGGTTATTAAACGTTTATTCGGATTTTACGTGTGCCATCCTGACACTAATGCATAAAGTAATCATGGCATTATCTATTGTAATCATAACTACGGGCTGAAAACCTCGCATACCTCAAGTATAGCGCTAAAAAATCGATAAGAATGGCGACATTTATCAGCCTAATGTTTTATCTCGCCGCGCTGGCGGAGATTTTCGTGGAGAAAGTGATTTTTTTGCTCCCCGATTTTTATTTCATTTCCTACACTCAATACTAGGCGGGTGTAAGGAGTGTTATCCGTTCGTGAAAGTTGAGCAAGCGTTGAGGTGGCTAGCCTGGAAAGGGTCTGGGGGGCGGGCAAAAAATTGTCCAGAGTATCAAACTAAAAGCAGAGAGTTATGGCGGGGAACGCTCAGTCTGTTTTGATGAGTTTGATGCCGCCTTAAGGGGGAATCATGATCAGTCCCATTGCGCTATTTTGGGCTTTATGTGTGGTATGTGTTGTGAATATGCTGCGTTACTACTCTTCTCTGCGTGCGTTGCTGGTGGTACTACGAGGATGCGATCCATTACTTTATCAATACGTAGACGGCGGGGGATTTTTTACCGCGCATGGACAACCCAGCAAGCAAATACGCCTGGTGCGCTACATCTATGCCCAGCGCTATGTCGACCATCATGACCCCGAGTTTATTCGTCGCTGTGAGCGGGTGCGCGGGCAGTTTGTCCTTACCACGGGGCTGTGCGGATTGATTCTAATCAGCATGCTGGCGATGCTGATTTGGTACTAATTTCAGGCAAACGGTGAAGCCTGGGGTTTCACGCCAGCCAGTAAGGGTTTTACGCGTAAAAAAAAGGCGGCGCATTGACATGCACCGCCTTTTACTTTTTTTGCTACGCGACGTTAAACCAGCTTAAGCGCTAGCCAGTAGAGCGAACCTGATAACAAGATTGATACCGGCAGGGTGAGTAGCCACGCCAGCGCGATATTCTTGATGGTCTTGCTCTGCACACCACCGCCGTCAACGATCATGGTTCCCGCCACCGCAGAAGACAGCACGTGGGTGGTGGAGACCGGCATACCGGTGTAACTGGCCACGCCAATCGACACCGCGGCGGTCACCTGAGCGGATAAACCCTGCCCGTAGGTCATGCCTTTTTTACCAATCTTCTCGCCGATGGTGGTCGCAACGCGCTTCCAGCCAATCATGGTACCCAGCGCCAGCGCCAGTGCAACGGCAACGATAATCCAGATCGGCGCGTATTCCACGGTTTCCAGCAGGTCGCCGTGCAAATCATTGAGGAAATGCTTATCGGCTGGCGTGGTATCGCTTAACTTGGCGGTCTTGTCGGCCGTATCGGCAATACACATCAGCATACGACGCATCTGGCTACGCTGTTCCGGCGCCAAATCACCATAGCTTTGCAGGTTAGCCAACATAGCCTGCGAGCGATTAATCGCCTCCATGGCCAGGCCATCGTTGCAGTGAAACTCAACGGTAGCCTGAGGACTTGCCTCAGCCGGCGCCGGCACCAGCGGCGTCAGCGCCACAACTTCAGGCAGCGCCTTGTCGTGCTGCTGATAATACTGCTGCAGATGGGTCACGGCATCACGAGTTCGCGTGATGTCATAACCGGTGGCATTCATATTAAGCACGAAGCCCGCCGGTGCAACGCCAATCAACACCAGCATAATCAGGCCGATGCCTTTCTGGCCATCGTTCGCGCCGTGGGAAAAGCTTACCCCAATAGCCGAAGCGATGAGGCCAATACGCGTCCAGAATGGCGGCTTTTTCTTGCCGTCTTTCTTCTCGCGCTCTGCCGGAGTCAGGTGAATACGTCTGCGCTTTTTAGTCCCGCTCCAGTAACGGCGAAGCAGGAAAATCATACTTCCGGCAAGGATCATGCCCACCAGCGGCGAGATAATCAGTGACAGGAAGATGCCGATCAGTTTAGGGATGTTTAGGGCATCAATAACCGAACTGTGAGTCAACAGTGCGTTGGTCAGACCGACGCCAATAATTGCACCAATGAGCGTGTGGGAGCTGGAGGCCGGAAGCCCCAAATACCAGGTTCCCAGGTTCCAGAGGATCGCCGCCAATAGCATTGAAAATACCATAGCGAGACCGTGTGCGGACCCCACGTTCAATAGCAAATCAGTCGGTAGCAGATGGACGATGGCGTAAGCCACGCTCAAGCCGCCAAGCATGACGCCAAAGAAATTGAATGCGCCAGCCATCAAAACGGCAAGTTGTGAACGCATGGCGCGCGTATAAATTACAGTCGCTACTGCGTTTGCCGTGTCGTGGAAACCGTTAATGGCTTCGTAAAACAGAACAAATAGTAACGCGAGAATCAATAACAGGCCGGTATGGAAATCCAACCCGGCGAATAAATGCAGCATAATTGTTACGCCAGTTTGTGGACATGAACGCCGCGCATTATCTGCGAGAACAGGGGGGGTGGAAAAGGAAAATATGACATTTTTTTGACTAAACATAGATGCAAAATCAACGATCTGCAAAGGTCATCTATAAACGCTATTGATTTTTAATGGTTTTTTATCGAGAAACATTTCCTTACTGAGCAAGAATAATCTTAGGTCGTCTAGCTTATCCGGGCGTCACGGCTTACAATCTGCCGCGCAACGGGCTGAATTGAACGCTTTTTGCCCATTGTTTATGATTTTTTTCACCCGGCAGGCGTTACTTAGAGAGGTTTTTTGTGGAACAGTACGACGTAGTAGTCATCGGTGCCGGTGCGGCAGGAATGTTTTGTGCAGCGCAGGCGGGCCAGGGTGGCTGCAAAGTATTGTTGCTGGATAATGGCAAAAAACTCGGACGCAAGATCCTGATGTCCGGCGGCGGTCGTTGTAATTTCACCAACCTCCACACCGAGCCTGCGGCTTACCTGTCTGAAAATCCGCATTTCTGTAAATCTGCCCTGGCGCGTTATACCCAATGGGATTTCATCGAGCTGGTAAATCGCTACGGCATTGCCTGGCATGAGAAAACGCTGGGTCAGCTGTTTTGTGACGACTCCGCGCAGCAGATCGTCAGCCTGCTCGAGCAGGAGTGTGAGATCGGCAAGGTGACTTTTCGCCTGCGCAGTGAGATTAGCAAAGTTGAGAAAGTCGAGTCGGGCTTTGCGCTGACCGTAAATGGACAACAAGTAAGCGCTCGCTCACTTGTTGTCGCCAGCGGCGGACTTTCCATGCCGGGACTGGGCGCTTCGCCCTTTGGCTATCGTTTAGCCGAACAGTTCGGGCTTAAGGTGCTGCCTACCCGCGCCGGTCTGGTGCCTTTTACCCTGCACAAGCCGCTGTTAGAACATTTACAGGCGCTTTCTGGCGTGTCAGTGCCGTCGGTGCTCACTGCCGAAGATGGCACCCTGTTCCGTGAGAACCTGCTGTTTACCCACCGCGGCCTGTCTGGACCGGCGGTGCTGCAGCTGTCGAGCTACTGGCAAGCTGGTGAGTTTGTGAGCGTTAACTTACTGCCTAACCTTGACCTCAGCGCTTTTCTTGACCAACAGCGTCAGGAACATCCGAACCAGAGCCTTAAAAATACGCTGTCACTGCATTTACCCAAGCGGCTGGTAGAATGTTTGCAAACGTTGGAGCAGCTTCCGGAAGTGACCCTCAAGCAGCTCAACCCTCCGCAGCAGGCGGCGCTCGTGGAGCTGTTGCAAAATTGGCAGGTGCAGCCAAACGGCACCGAAGGCTATCGCACCGCTGAAGTGACCTTGGGCGGTGTTGACACCCGCGCGCTGTCATCGAAAACGATGGCGGCCAACGGCGTGCCCGGCCTGTACTTTATCGGTGAAGTGGTCGACGTCACCGGCTGGCTCGGCGGCTATAACTTCCAATGGGCCTGGAGCTCAGCCTGGGCCTGCGCGCAGGACCTGGTGAAAGTGTGCAGAGAATAACAGTGATTACGCGGCAGGCTTATTGCCCGCTGACCCGACTTTCAAAGAAAGCGCTGCAATAAAAAAACGCCCAAAATGGGAGTGAGTGAACACCTAACATCAATAGCCTAATTCAGCGGCAGGCGGTCGAGGATCGCCTGGGCAGTATTCACGTCGGTGACCAGCGAATTGATCATCCCCGAACGCACGGCGCCAATAATGCCCGCGGCCTTCTCCGGCGTGGCCGCCACGCCAATGGTCAGCGGCGTGCGGCGCAGCTGCTCAACCGAGGCGGCTATCATCCGATCTTCCCCTTCCCAATGCAGAACTTCCCCCGCCTCATTGATGTAGTGTCGTAGCACGTCACCGTCGGCATGGCTCAGCGCCTGCTCGCTCGGCGTCGCAGTGCTGCTTTCGCTAGGCTTCGGCTCGTGGGTTAGGCCGATACCGACAATGGCCACGTCCAGCCGGTCCCACAGGGAAATAATTTCCTGCACGCCCGCATCGCGTAAAAATGCCTCGCGCAGCTCAGACGACGAAATATAGGGCGCGTGCAGAAAATAGGGCGTGCCTTCCATCTGCTCGGCGGCGCGTCGCACAAATTCGGTGATCTGAAAATGGGGCGCGGCCTGCTGCATGCCGCCGTTTAACGCCACGGTTACTACGCCCGGCAGGCGAGGCAGTCCGGCCAGGGTCACTTCTCGCACCGCACGGCCCCAGCCGATCCCCAGCACCGAACCGGCACTGAGACCCGCCTGCGCAAGCAGCGTGGCCAGCGGGGTGCGTAAGGAATCCAGGACGTTGTTCGGTGGCGCATCGACCACGTGGGCGTGCTTTAACCCCAGGCGCTGGATCAGATCGGCGGTCATGTTTTCCGGAGAAGATAAGCCTATGACTTCTATACGCACAATGCCCGCTGCCCGCGCTTTATTGAGCAGGCGTGAAATGGTCGCCGTCGAGACGTCGAGCTTGCGGGCGATCTCGACCTGCGACATATCGGACTCGTAATGCAGCTTCGCCACCATATGCATTAATGTGCGCGTGGCTGCAATATCTTGCAAAATTGGCTCTTTCAGCTTGAAATTCCTTTCAGTAATGAATTACACTCAGATCGTTGATTGAGTGATTATTGCTCAGTGACGGTTATAAAGCAATCTGCGACTAGGTCGTTAAAGCCTTTAAAACCGGCGTTGTTGATGATTTTCACTCTTCCCGCTTCATTGGGAAAACAACCGAGCACCCAGTGTAATCGAGATTTTTTAATCTGTAATAAATTTCACGCCAAGGAGCGTTCCATGTCTAAGTTGTCTACCTCAGAATTACGCGGCTACCAGCAAATTTGTGGTCAAAACGGGGCGATGCTGGTAATTGCCTGCGATCAGCGCGGTGGGATGCGCACCCTGCTGGCCAGCGATCCTCAACAACAGGCGTCTATTTCAGAAAAACAGCTCGGCCTAATTAAAGCCGATATCACGCAGTATTTGGCCAGTAAAGCCTCCTGCGTGTTAGTGGATCCGATTTGCGCGGTCCCACAGTTGGTGGATGATGGCATTATTGCCCGCGACACGGCGTTGCTAATCGGGCTGGACGCGTCGGGTTGGGACAACTCACCGCAAGGCTATCGCCTGTCTCGCCTGGCTAAGGACGTCGACGCACGCCGAGTGCGTGAGCTTGGCGCGACCGGCGGTAAAATCATGGTTTACCTGCGTTCCGATAAGCCGGAGGCCAATCGCCACAATATCGAGATCCTGCAACAGTGCATTACCGACTTCTCGCGGGAGGATTTATTGCTGGTGGTTGAATTCCTGACCTATAAACTGGAAAGTGAAAGCGAAGAAGAATATAAAGCCAAGATCCCTGAGCTGATATACGGCGGCACGCAAATCTGTCTCGACGCGGGTTCTAAAGTATTGAAGCTGCCTTATCCGGGTTCTAAACAGGCCTGCGCGGCAATCACCCAGCTTGCTGGCGAGGTGCCTTGGGCGATACTGTCTGCCGGTGTCGATCACACCACTTTCTTGAAACAGGTTGAAGATGCCATGAGCACCGGGGCTTCAGGGGTTATCGCCGGACGTTCACTGTGGAAGGACTGTATTTCTCTGGATCACGAAAGCACTAAAAACAGGCTGGAAACCGTGGCAGTTCCCCGACTGAAAGAGCTGCAGGCGGTGATCCAGAAATATTATAAAGCGGCCCAAAAGGGCAAGAATGCCTCAACCGAACAGGTGGAACATGTCTAAAAGTGGAGAGATTTTTAACGACGCAACGCTGGCCGCGCCGCAAAAACGGGTCATCCTGGTCAACGGGATCCCCGCTTCTGGCAAAAGCAGTCTCGCCGTTGAACTCTCTGCCCAGACCGGTTGGCTAACGCTTTCCGTCGACGGTATTAAAAATCCGTTCCTGCAGCGACTCGAAGGCGTGGACCGCGCTTTTAATCGCAAACTGGGACAGGCCAGCTATCAGGTTATTTGGTCTATCATTGCCGCTGCGCCAGCGGGAAGCGCCTTTATTGTTGATGCCTGGTTTGGTTTTCAACCCAAAGAAGTGCTGACCGATTATCTGGCTCAGGCGGGCATTACCCAGGTGCTGGAAATCTGGTGCCAAATCTCACCGCAAACCGCCGCTGCGCGGTACGAGGCCAGATTAGGTGAACGTCTTCCCGGACATTTAGGCGCGGAGTATATTCCCGAATTAAAAGTCCTGGCGGGAAAAGCGCAGCCTATGGCGTTAGGGCCAGTCTATTATTCCAATCAGGAAAGCCCTGTAGATATTAATGACATCAGGCTTTGGATTGAAAATAATTTGCCATAATAGTGCCTCAGTAATGTGTAAAAAATCGGCGTCACGCATTTGTTAAGAAAGTCTACGTTATTATTTTTTCATCGTTGATAAATAGGAATAGGTAGATCACAGTTTTTATTTAAAATAAATAGGATACTGGGATAAGCCCATTTTTATTTTAATGAAACGGTCTCGAATATAGAGATCATGAAGAGGCAATATGTTAACCGACTGGATTAATGAAAGTAATACTAATATCGTTGAGCATATCCACGACTGGCAAAGCGCCGTCGCGCTGGCGGTTCAGCCGCTGATTGATAACGGCGCGGTTGAGTCGCGTTATCTGCAGGCCA
Source organism: uncultured Gammaproteobacteria bacterium (assembly GCA_963742005.1). Classification (GTDB taxonomy): domain Bacteria; phylum Pseudomonadota; class Gammaproteobacteria; order Enterobacterales; family Enterobacteriaceae; genus Rouxiella. The sequence continues at coordinate 496,780 of CAVUKG010000003.1, forward strand.
TCTATGATATGCATCGTGAAATTGGTCCTTATTATGTTTTGGGTGAGGGGATTGCCATGCCTCACGCCAGGCCAGAAGAGGGCGTAAATCGCACGGCATTATCGCTGCTGATTGTTTCAGGCGGCGTGGCGTTTAACAGCGAAGATAACGATCCGGTGTTTATTGTTTTTGCCCTGGCTGCAATAGACAGTACTTCCCATATTGAAATGATTGCCAGCCTCTCACACCTGTTCTGTGATGACGAGGTGGTCAAGAAATTGAGAGCGTGCCAAAGCAAGCAGGAGGTGCTGAGTGCCATTAAACAGTATTAATGATTAATCAATATATTGATAGTTAAGGTAAAAGTTTAAATATCCGCCTCAGTGACGGCGAGTGAAATTGCCGTGGGGCATCCGAAGTGTGTCTTATAAATTAACGATCACCTAAGGAACGGCTATGAAAAAGTTATCAATTTTGGCGGTATGCGGTGCGGGTCTCGGCAGCAGCTTTGCCTGTGAAATGAGTATTGAAGCTGCGTTGAAAGATATGGGTATTGATGCCGAACTGTCGCACTGCGATATTTCAAGCGCAACATCAACTCGCGCCGATATTATTTTTACCGGCGAAAACTTTCGTTCGCAGTTTGCCCATTACAATATCAGCGCCACCATTATTTATCTCAAACGGCTGGTAGATAAAAATGAAATTAAAGAAAAGCTCACGCCGGTATTACAGGAAATGGGGCTAATGGCTTACTAGTAATAAAAATTAAAAAAGACTGATAAAAATAGCGTTATATAAAAATCTTACCTACTAGCTCGATCAATCTGAACTCTACAGGGGACTTAATATGTCTTTCCTTCATTTTATTGTAAACGACGTACTGGGCCAGGCGTCAATTTTAATATCCCTGATTGCTATGATCGGGCTGATTGCGCTGAGAAAAAGCCCTGGGCAGGTTATTACCGGCACCTTAAAAACATTGCTCGGTTTCTTAGTCTTACTGTCCGGTGCCAGCATTATTGTCGCAACGTTAACCTTCCTGGGCGAAATATTCCAGAAGGGCTTCCACATGCGCGGCATCGTGACCGACGTCGGGTCTATAGCCGGTATTGCGCAGCAAACGCTGGGGCGTGAGACTGCCTTAATTATGGTCCTGGCGTTTATCGTTAATATCCTGATTGCCCGCTTTACACGCTTCAAATACATCTTCCTCACCGGACAGGCCTCGTTATGGATGGCGACCGTCTGTTCGGTTATTGGATACATGGGCGGCCTGCGCGGCACGGAGCTTATCCTGATTGGTGGCGTAATTGCCGGCGTCATGGCGGTGGGGATGCCGGTTCTTGCGCAGCCGATAGTGCGCAAGATCACCGGTTCGGATGATATTGCGCTCGGCCATTTCTGCACCATTGGCTACGTCATTCAGGCGGGAGTGGCAAAAATTACCGGCGATGTCAGTAAAAGCACCGAAGATCTTGAACTGCCGCAGGCGCTGTCATTCTTGCAGGACACCTATCTGTCGATGATGGTGGTGATGATCCCTATCTATCTGATCCCGGCGGCGGTAGCCGGTCCTGAGGTTATCGCCCCGTATGCCAACAGCGTGAACTATTTAGTCTACGCCTTCATACAATCCATTCAGTTTGTGGTGGGCGTTTACGTACTGCTGGCCGGTGTGCGCCTGTTGTTGGCCGAAATTGTCCCGGCATTTCGCGGGATTGCCCTGCGCATCGTGCCCAACGCTATTCCGGCCCTCGACTGCCCGGTCCTGTTTCCCTACGCCCCTAACGCGGTGATTATTGGTTTTATCTCCACCACCGTCGGCTCGATTATTGGCATGTTCCTGTTCCCGACTATCGGACTGGCGATGATATTGCCGGGCATGCTGACCAACTTCTTTGCTGGAGGAACCGCCGGGATATTTGGTAACGCGGTCGGCGGCCGTCGCGGCGCAATTATTGGCGGTATTTTCCACGGACTGTTTATCACCCTGCTGCCGGCGCTGCTGCTGCCGCTGCTCGGTAAGTTTGGCTTATCCAACGTGACCTTCAGCGACTCCGACGTGATCAGCGTCGGCCTGATATTTGGTCACCTTCTTAACTTCTTCCACTAGGTTCAACGGAGGCTACTATGATCCCTGAAATCGACGCCATTGTGGCACAAAACCTGGCACCGGCCGAATGCGCCAAGGCATTGAATGAGTTAGGCAAAGGTTACGCCGAGCAGCAGAATACCGATGCCGCTATCGCCTGCTGGGAAAAAAGCATGCAGTGCTACGGCAAACCCGGATTCGCCCAGGCGCAGCTGATGAAGGCCTACAATGCCAAACGCCGCGAATGTTCGCAGGCCGGTGATGGCCGCGGGCTAGAGTTGTATTCGAATAAAATCGATGGCCTGATGCAGCAAAGCAAGGATGCGATCCGTTACGGTTTTTAGGCGCGATCGTGCGGGAATTCGGCCTTCTTAACGGCGATTAGGATAAAAAAGTAGACCAGTGACCTCGCGGAACTGGTCTTTTTCTTTAATCTTTAACAGATAGCTTTTATGATGCTGGTTACATTTTGAACGTTACGAGAGGGATCTATGTCAGATAACACCAACGCCGTAAAACTGATTGCCGTGGATATGGACGGTACGTTTCTGGATGATCATAAAAAGTACAATAAAGTAAAATTTCTTGCCCAGTATCAGCAGTTAAAGGAGCGCGGGATCCGCTTCGTGGTCGCCAGCGGTAATCAGTACTATCAGTTAACCTCTTTCTTCCCTGAAATCGCCTCCGAGATCGCCTTCGTGGCCGAAAATGGTGCCTACATCGTCAACCAAGGTGAGGACTTATCGGTCGCTGAGCTCAGCGCAGACTCGATTGAAAAAATTCTGCAATTTATCGACGCCACGCCGGGCCTCAATACCGTAGTCTGCGGTCAACAGGGTGCCTATATTCTGTCCTCCCAGCCAGATGCTTTTTATCACAAGATGAAGAACTACTATCATCGTCTTAAAAAAATCGATTCTTACCAAGAAATTGACGACAAAATATTCAAATTTGCCACTAACATTGATGACGCTCATTTGCAGAACTTTATGTCGGCTCTCGATCGGTCGTTGGGTCACATTATTACCTCAGTTTCCAGTGGCCACGGTTCGGCGGATCTGATTATTCCAGGTCGCCACAAGGCCAACGGTTTGCGGATACTGCAGGAAATATGGGGCATTGAGGATGCGCAGGTGGTGACCTTCGGCGACGGCGGTAACGACGTTGAAATGCTCAAGCAGGCAGGATTCGGCTTTGCAATGTCTAACGGCATGCCCGCTGCCAAGGCGGCAGCAAACTATGCAGCCGGGTCGAATAATGAAGAAGGTGTGTTGGAAATCATCGATAGGGTGCTGGCACAGCAGGCCCCTTTTAACTAATCGGCCTGAGTTAACTCAACCCGGTAACGATCCAGTAAGCACTCAGTAAAAAGGAGTCGCGGCCAGTGGCGGCGATTACGGCATCCGCCGTGGTGTAAAATTAGTTATTGCACTGGCCGGTAAGGGCATCTTGCCCGTGGGGGCAGACATTGTTGCTGTTAGGGATGAACCTAAAGATCGACTCTGCTGCCCCGGTGCCACAGCCGGTCAGTAAAAGCAGACTCAATATCAAGATAGTCAGTTTCATTCAAATTCCATTGTAGACACGGGTGCCGAGCGCCTGGGAACCCCATATAAAATCAGCATAGCCGATATCGTGGCAGCGTTATGTGTTTCTTTAATGTCGTTATGTTAACCGTTCTGTCAATTTATGAACCCCAATATAGCGGTCGTATTTTGAGGGTTTTAAAACTGATAAATCGACCAGCACCAGGCCGTCTATGCAGTTATTGAAGGCCGGATCGCAACCGAAATCTATAAATTGGACGCCGCCAGTTTCACAAAGTTCTGAATACTGCTTATAAAGTGGCGGAATGCTGCAGCCTAAATTGGCCAACAGGCGTTTTAGACGCTGCAGATCCTGTGAATAATTATCGCCGCTAAACTGCGCCAGCACCTCGGGTAACGAGGCGGGATAAGGTCGGCGCGAGGTAGCAAGAGGCAGCGTTGGGCCAAAATAAAGCCGATAAAAGGCGATCAACAGATCGCGCGCCGCCAGCGGCAGGCCGCCGGAAATCGAGACTGGGCCAAACAAATAGCGATACTGTGGATATTTTGCCAGATAGGCACCAATCCCCAGCCACAGGTAATCCAGGCCGCGCTTGCCCCAATAGGCCGGTTGAATAAAACTGCGGCCCAGTTCGATCCCCTGCGCGAGGATCGGGTCCATTTGCTGCCCGTAGTTGAACAGGCTCTGGCTGTAAATTCCAGCGTCACTGTCTTTGCCGAGGCGCTGTGCGGTCGGAATGAAACGGTACGCGCCGACGATTTCCAGCGCCTGCGGATCCCACAGCACCAGGTGGTAATAATCGTCGTCATAGCTGTCCAGATCACGGCGGCGACCGCTGCCCTCGCCGACGGCGCGGAAGGCAATTTCACGCAGCCTGCCCAGTTCGCGCAGGATGGGCACATAGTCTTCACCGCGGCGGCGATAAAGATAAATCTGTTTGCCGTCTGGCGTCTGTCCCAGCAGCTCGCTGGCTTCCAGCGCGTGTTTGAGCACGGCGCGATCTTCGGCACGAGCAATCGCCGACTCGGTGCGAAACAGTCCGCTTTTTCCCTGCCCCAGGCGATAAACGTGCTTGCGAAAACGCGCCGCCAGATCCTTGGCCCGTGAGTGCCTGTCGTGCCAGCTGTCGTAGGGAATGCGCGCGCCAATCTGCAATTTCAGCGTGCTACCACGGTGACCAAACATCTCATGCACCAGCAGGAGTGAGGAGATCGGCTTATAAATCATCGAACTGAGGTAGAACAGTGCGCTGTTATTGCCGCTGATGTGCACCGGCACGATAGCGGCGCGGGTTCTGGCCGCCAGCTTGATAAAACCGGTATGCCAGCGTCCGTCGCGCACGCCTTTCGAGGTCATACGAGAGACTTCTCCGGCAGGAAAAACGACCAGCACCCCCTGATTTTCGAGGTGTTCCTGCATCTGCGCCACCTGAGCGCGCGCGGTACGCTTGCTCATGTTATCCACCGGGATCATCAGGCTGCTCAGTGATTCAATCTGTGAAAGCAGGCGATTGGCCATCACTTTAACGTCTGAGCGCACGCTCGCCACCGCGCTCAGCAGCGCCAGTCCTTCGAGGGTGCCAATAGGATGATTAGCCACGATCACTACCGGACCGTAGCTGGGGATCTGCTCGAGACAGCGGTCGGAGAGTTCGCAGCGGATCTGGAAATAGTCGAGAACTTGCTCGACCATATCCACGCCTTTTAAATGGCGGTTGTTATCGGCAAGCTGCTGGAATTCTTTTTCGCGAAATAACTGCTTGAGCAGGCTGAGCTGCCAGGAAGGGGTTTTGCGCTGTGGGGCCAGGTCCTGAAGTACGTTGTCCATGCTAAACATAGAATGTCCTCCGGTTGAATTAAGTCGACCTTAGGACATAACAATGACCATTCTATTTCAGCAAGATGACAGTCTCGGGAATGCGTTAATTTCTGGAATAGAGCTGGCTAAAGCCGCTGAAGTTTTTCAACTGCTCAATCCACCATTTGGCCGCATTGCCGCTGGCATTTTCATTCCACGCCAGATAGGCCATGTCCTGGTGACATTCGGCATCGAGTACTTTCTCAACCAGCTCACCGGATTGTATAAAAGGCTCGGCCATGTAACGCGGCAGGTAACCGCAGCCGAGGCCGGCAATCTGGGCATTCAGCTTGCCGTTAAAATCGGCCACGGTCAGCAACCTTTGGCGCTCGAGAATGCGCAGGTCGGCTCCGGTGCTATGCTTGGAAGAATCCTGGATAACCACCGCGCGATACTGGCGAACCTTCTCTCTCGGCAGCGGTTCTGCCACCGCGGCCAGCGGGTGCTGCGGCGAGACGGCGAAAGCGTATTCCAGCCAGCCCAGCGGGAAACAGCCAATACCGCCGCGGGTAACCGGCTCGCGCACCGCGCCAATGATGATGTCGGCGCGATGGTACAGTAGCGCCTCCCAGGTCCCGGCCAGCACTTCATGAGTAAAATGCAGCTGAGTATGCTGGTGCTGCTCATAAAATTGGTCGATTAACGGATTTAAAACCGACAGCGGAACCGAGGCATCCAGCGCGAGCGTCAGCCTGCTTTCCCAGCCGCTTTCGACGTATTGCGCCTCCTGCTCAAGCTCGCTCACCGCCTGTAGCAGGACTCGGCCCTTATCCAGCATCAGTTTTCCGGTGCTGGTGAAAGTCGCACGATGCCCGGAACGGTCGAGCAGTTTGATATTTAAATCGCTCTCCATTTTTTGAATGGTGTAGCTCAGGGCGGAGGGCGTTTTGAACAGCGTGGCCGCCGCTGCCGCAAAGGAGCCGTGACGCTCCAACGCGTCCAGTATTAGCAAGGCTTCAAGGCTTAGTTTCATTTGCAGATCCCCAAAAATATTCAACAACTTCTTTAAATCTTTAAGCTATCAGCAAGCCAAGGATTTGCCTATTGTTTCAACAACAGAACGCAGGTCATTAACCCATCTCTGAGGGGAAAATAACGTGGACTACTCGGCACAAAAAAATCACGTCACGCTGGTGATTACCCACAGGCTGCTGCCCGGAAAAACCCAGGACTATGAGGCGTGGTTGGATGAGGTGATGCCGGTTGCGGCAAGCTTTAACGGCCATCTTGGGGTCAACGTTATTCGCCCTAATAGCGGTGAAACGTCTTATACCATTCTGGTGAGATTTGACAGTTTGGACAGTCTTTATGCCTGGGTAAACTCCCCGCAACGCAAGGCGTTGGTAGACCAGGCCAGCGGGTTGTTGGATCACGGCGATCGTCAAGACAGTGGCGATCGTCTTGAAATTCGCCCGGGGGCCGCCTTCTGGTTTACGCCGGAAAGCAAAAAAGGTCGCTCACCGGCTAAGTGGAAACAGTATCTGGTGACGCTGGGGGTGATTTTCCCCTCAACAAATTTTGTTCCGTGGTTTTGGGGAGCGGTATTACCCGTCGCCAAGGGCACGTTATGGGGGCATTTGCTTAACGATGCCAGTGTGGTTGCGCTAGTGGTGTTCTTCTGGATGCCGCAGGTAACCCGAATACTGAAAAATTGGCTGATCCCGAAAGGGTAACAGGGCCGGAGATAGACGATGAATAACCATGCTTCGCTTATTTTTACCAACGGCAAGTTCCATACGGTCGACAGAGAAAATCCTCTGGCGGACGCGGTAGCGATTAAAGACGGCAAGTTCCTGGCGGTGGGCAGCGCGGCGGAGGTGATGCGCTTTGCCGGACCGGAAACCCACACAGTCGATTTAAAAGGCCACACGGCCATCCCCGGGCTTAACGATTCCCACCTGCATCTGATCCGCGGCGGACTGAACTATAATTTGGAGCTGCGTTGGGAAGGTGTGCCTTCGCTGGCCGATGCGCTACGGATGCTAAAAGAACAGGCGCTGCGCACGCCATCGCCCCAGTGGGTGCGGGTGGTCGGCGGCTGGACCGAGTTTCAGTTTGCCGAGCGCCGCATGCCGACGCTGGATGAAATCAACGCCGCCGCCCCCGATACGCCGGTATTTATTCTTCACCTCTACGACCGCGCCTTGCTTAACCGCGCGGCCTTGAAAGTGGTCGGCTACACCCGCGACACGCCCAATCCTCCCGGCGGTGAAATTCAGCGCGACAGCAACGGCAACCCGACCGGCATGCTGATCGCCCGTCCGAACGCCATGATACTGTATGCCACCCTGGCCAAGGGGCCGAAACTGCCGCTGGAGCAGCAGGTCAACTCTACCCGTCAGTTTATGCGCGAATTGAACCGTTTAGGGCTGACCAGCGCGATTGACGCCGGCGGCGGTTTCCAAAACTATCCCGAAGATTATCAGGTAATTGCCGAGCTGCACGAGAAAAAGCAGCTGACGCTGCGTATCGCCTATAACCTGTTTACCCAGCGTCCGGGGCATGAGGTCGAAGACTTTGAGCGCTGGACCGACATGCTCAAGCCGGGGCAGGGCACCGATTTTTACCGCCATAACGGCGCGGGCGAGATGCTGGTATTTTCAGCCGCCGATTTTGAAGATTTTCTTGAGCCGCGCCCCGATTTAGCGCCGGGCATGGAGGATGAGTTAGAGCGGGTGGTGCGCCACTTGGTTGAACAGCGCTGGCCGTTCCGCCTGCACGCCACCTACAACGAATCGATTAGCCGCATGCTCGACGTGTTCGAGAAGGTTAATAAAGACATTCCGTTCAATGGCCTGCACTGGTTCTTTGATCATGCAGAAACCATTACCGAGGCCAATATCGAGCGCGTGAAGGCGCTGGGCGGCGGCATTGCGGTACAGCATCGCATGGCGTTTCAGGGAGAATATTTTGCCGATCGCTACGGCATCGAGGCCACTAAGCATACGCCGCCGGTGGCGAAAATGCTGGCGGCTGAACTGCCGGTCGGGCTGGGCACCGACGCCACGCGCGTGGCCAGCTACAACCCGTGGACCGCGCTGTACTGGCTGGTGTCTGGCCGAACCGTGGGCGGCATGGCGATGTATGACGACAGCGCGCGCCTGGATCGTGAAACCGCGCTGATGCTGTGGACCCAGGGCAGTGCCTGGTTCTCTACCGAACAGGGCAAAAAAGGGCAGATTAAAGTCGGGCAGTTAGCGGACCTGGTTATCCTGTCGAAAGACTATTTCAGCGTGCCCGAGGAGGAGATCAAGGGGATTGAATCGCTGCTGACGGTGGTGGACGGCAAAATCGTTTACGCCGCCGGTGGCTTCTCACCGCTGGGACCGCCGTCGATCCCGGTCTTGCCTGACTGGTCGCCGGTGGTTAAGGTGCCGGGGCATTATCGTTCCGCACCGCCGGTCGCCGCCGCTCGCGTCGGCGCGCATCGGCAGGTGCATCAGTGCAGCGGGCCGTGCGGTGTTCACCAGCACCGCCACGATATCTCGCGCCGCTCCGAGGTTCCGGTATCAGACAATAATGCCTTCTGGGGCGCCCTCGGCTGTTCCTGCTTTGCTTTCTAAGCGTGAGTTCGATCCCCCGCATTTTCTGCGGGGGATGTTGAGCCACGATTTAATACTGTATTATCCCCCGTTCGAGCCAGAACCGGGGATTAACATGAGCAGCGGTAACGCGTTTCAGCCAACCAATTATCAAACCATCGCTGACAGTATTGCGACGCTTCTTTTCCCGCATGCCGAGGTCATTCTGCATGATCTGAAAACCCAGCAGGTTGCGCACATTGCCAATAATCTTTCTAAACGCAAGATTGGCGACGATTCTGCGCTCGAAGAATTGCCCGGCGATCCCCACGGCGCGGACTGCATCGGACCCTATGAAAAGCTCAACTGGGACGGGCAGCGCATGCGCTCGATCACCAGCGTACTGCGCGACTCGCAGGGGCAGGCGGTGATGGCGCTGTGCATTAATCTCAACTATACGGTGTTGGAACAGGCGCGCGACGCGCTAAACCTGTTTTTCCAGGCCAGCCGCATCATGCCGCAGCCGGAAGCGCTGTTTCGCGACGACTGGCAGGAGAGGATTAACACCTTCCTGCACGGCTGGTTGAATAAAAATAATCTTGGGCTGAACACCCTGCGGCGTGAGGACAAACGGCAGCTGGTAGAGGCGCTGTATCATGAGCGCGCTTTTGAAGGCCGAAGCGCCTATGACTACGTGGCAAGCGTGCTGTCGATGGGCCGCGCCACGGTATATAAATACGTTAAGTCTCTGCGTGAAGAGTCAGTCTCCTAAACCGGGCAGCGCCTGCGAGCAGGCCTGCATGGCATAGGCCGAGATTTGCGCGTCCTGCACCGCAACGCCGGTTAAATCGGCGACGGTAATTTGCCGATCATTTTCTCGGCCCACGGCCTTGCCCTCTAGCAAGCGCCCCAACTCGACGAGCCTGCCCTCATTAATTAATCCGGCACTAAGCGCGTGGGAAATCTCGCCGTACTGGCTACACTGTTTAATCGAATCAACGACGATGACGTCGGCGCGCGCCACCAGCTTGGCGTCCAGCTCCTGCTTGCCGCCGCCGTCGGCACCGATGGCGGTAATATGCGTACCGGGCTGGATCCATTCACTTTGTAATAATGCCTCGTGAGACGGCGTAGTGGTAATAATCAGGTTGGCACTGAGGGCTACCCGCCGGCAGTCCTGAGTGGTCGTGACTTCAAAACCTAGCGAGGTGGCAAAATCTCGATAGGCGTCAAGCGTTGCCTGGCTGCGCCCCCAAACGGTCACGCGGCGACAGCGGGTAATTGATAACAGCTGCTCTAACTGCATCCGAGCCTGTACGCCGGTGCCAAGGATGCCAATCCCCGTTATTGTCGACGGTGCCAGTGCCTTGGCGACGATTTGCCCCGCCAGCGCGGTACGAATACAGGTCAGCCAGCCTTGGTCTTGCAGCAGGCACTGAGGCTGACCGGTTAGCGCCGAAATCACCAGCATCAGGCCATCGTTGCTGGCTAAGCCTTTGGCCGGATTATCATAAAAACCGCTAGAGATTTTTACCGTGAAGGTGTCGCTACCGATGATCCAGGCCGATTTTACGCAGCAGTCGCCATTGGCCTGTTCAAAGATGAAGCTCTGTACCGGAGGCACCTGAGCTCGCCCCTGGGAATAGGCAATAAAGCCCTCCACGATACGCTGCGCGGCGATCTTCATATCCATCGCGCCGACGATTTGCAGTTGGTCGTAAATTTTCACTGGATTGCCCCGATGAACTTTTCGAGCACAATATTGCGTCCGCAGAGGATCACCGCGACTTTTTTACCCTGATAGTCCGCCGCCAGCTTAATGGCACCGGCCAGCGCAACCCCCGCCGCGCCCTCAATCATCCAGCGTTCAAAACGGGCCACGGCCCTCATCGCCTCGCGAATTTCCTGCTCGCTGACCAATACCGTTCTGTCGACCACCCGTTGACACAGCGGGAAGGTGATACTGCCGGGTTCAATACCGCCAGCGGTGCCGTCGGAGAGGGTATCTTCTTCTTCCATCTCGATAATTTTACCGGCCTCCAGCGAGCGTTGCATCGTGGGCGCATTGGCTGGCCAGCAACCAATCACCTCGGTACCGGGCTTCAAATGTGCTAGCGCTGCGCCAACGCCCGAAATCAGCCCGCCGCCGCCGACCGCCACGAAAACCGCATCGATATCCGGCAGTTGTTCTACCAGCTCAGCGCCAACGGTGCCCTGGCCAGCAATAATATCGGCATCATTATAGGGAGAGACAAAGAGCATATTTTGCAATGCTGCCTGCTTCGCCGCCTCCAGCTCTACGCTAAGCGGATCGGTATCCAGCGAGACAACCTTGGCGCCAAACGCCTTAATGGCCGCCAGCTTGGTCGGCGACGCGCCGGTAGTGGTATATACCGTCACCGGCACGCCCGCGCGTGCGCCTGCCAATGCTAATGCTTGCCCGTGATTACCCGAGGAGGCGGTGATGACGCCTTTTTGTCGTTGCTCGTCGGTCAGGGCGAGCACCTTGTTACTGGCACCGCGAAATTTAAACGATCCGGTATGCTGCAAGTGCTCGCATTTTAAGTAGATTTCACAGCCGGTGTGGGCAGAAAGCGCGGCGCTATGGGTGAGCGGCGTTACGGCAACCTGAGGGCGGAGGGCCTGATGAGCCTTTTCGATGGCACTGGCCAGAGTGTGTAGCGCGTTTTGTTTAAGGCTCATAAAAGGTTTTCAATTGTATTTGGTGGAAATTTAATCCATAATAGACTTATTGTCTATGTATCGCAACGATTTTAAGTTTCCTGCCCGCGTTCTTGACATTAAATGACGTAAAGTCGTGAGCTAGGTCGCAACTAGTCTCATTTTATTATCTTCAAATTAAATCTTTACCTTTGTTACTGTACTATATATAACGAATCAGTAGGGACAGCGGTTTTATTCATCTGATTTGAAACGCGAATTTGTTTTATATAATTTAATTATCTCATAACAGCCAGGAATAATATCCCCCAACTGTCATATATATAGGCGATACTTTAACTTGTACCTGTAACTGTTTAGAGGTATCTCCACAAGGACTCATGAGTAAAAGGACTGTTTATGATATTTGAGCCAAAAGGAATTAACGGATTTCTCGCAATCGTTGAGAATGGAAACTTTGAAAAAGCGGCCAGAACGTTGGGGATCACCACCTCAGCGTTATCGATTAGAGTAAGTACTTTAGAGCGTGAAATTGGTGAGAAGCTGTTAATACGCAAGCGGCCGTTTGTTCTCACCGATACTGGGCATATTTTCTATAAACACGCCCTGAAATTAAGAGAGCTTGAAAGTATTCTTAAAGAAAGGATCCGTAAAAAAGCCGGTTAATTATATGAAGTTATTAGCCCGCATGCCTGTATATCAAGCGTGAATGTTAATGCGCTATGGCCCTGAGAGGCACAAAGCTTTTTAATCCTGATTTTTTTGCCAGCTAAAATCCATCCTGAGTAGGACTTTTCTACTCGGGATTTTTTTTATTAAATTTTATTAAATTTATGCTGAGGGTAATCTCAATCAATATTTGTTCTAAATGATTTAATCACTAGCGTTATTTTTTAGATAAGTTTAAGTGAATTTAAATTCCTCCGCCTGATTTATGCGTTGTCAGATAATGCCTTGTGCCAGGATCAACAAGTTAGGGCAAAGAGTACTTCAACCTGCAATAAGCGAATTTGGAGGGCGAGAAGAATGTTAATTTCTGCGGATATATTTCTCAAGGTAGAGATATCCCGATGTTTTAGCACATGAAAAAAACTATTAGTCTCTTTATTATTAATTATATTAGTTAATGAGTGCGTGGATTATGCGGCTAAAAATTGCTTACAGCTGAAAGATTGATTAAATAACTCTTTAAGAATATGGTTGCTTAAGGTTTTGGTCAGTAAAGTTACTGCCAATTTGTCTTAGGGCTCAATGAGATTATAACCCTTAATGTCGCGATCAGCCTCTCAAACGCAACGACCGGCCAATATCAATCTGCAAATTCTTGCAATCATGGTCTTCAATTTTGCCAATTACCTCACTATAGGCCTGCCGCTGGCGGTGCTACCTGGTTATGTTCATAACCAGCTAGGGTTTAGCGCATTTTGGGCCGGGGTCGCCATTAGCGTGCAGTATTTTGCAACCTTGCTCAGCCGCCCCCATGCCGGACGCTATGCCGATTTGCTCGGCCCCAAAAAGGTGGTGCTGATCGGACTTTTGGGCTGCATGCTGAGCGGCATATTTTACCTGCTGGCGGTATGGCAGCACGGCATACCGATCCTTAGCCTTGCGCTGCTGTGCGTTGGGCGTTTGGTATTAGGCATGGGTCAGAGCTTTGCGGGAACCGGGGCAACGCTGTGGGGGATTGGCCGGGTCGGCACTTTGCACGTCGGCAAGGTTATTTCCTGGAGCGGCGTGGCAACCTATGGGGCGATGGCGGTGGGTGCACCCTTGGGCGTATGGCTGGTTAATCTGGGTGGCCTGGTGACGCTTTCCCTATGCATTATTGCTATCGCACTGGCGGCCTTTTTGCTGGCATTGAGTAAGCCGGGAGTCAGCAGGGGAGAGAGCAATCTGATCCCTTTTCGCCAGGTGCTGGGTAAAGTGTTGCCTTATGGGGTGGTGTTGGGCCTGGCCTCCACCGGTTTTGGCGTTATCGCGACTTTTATTACCCTGTTCTATGATGCCAAGGGCTGGAGCGGCGGGGCATTTGCGCTCACCCTGTTCAGCAGCGCCTTTGTCGGCATGCGGTTGCTGTTGCCCAATAGCATTAATCGTTTCGGCGGACAGCGAGTGGCGCTGGTCTGTTTCTGTTTTGAGATCCTGGGGCTGATGCTGGTGTGGGGAGCGAGTACGCCGAGTATGGCGTTAGCGGGCGCGATGCTGACCGGGGCCGGATTCTCGCTGGTCTTCCCGGCGCTGGGCGTGGTAGCGGTCAAAAGATTGCCGCAGCAAAATCAGGGCAGTGCGCTGGCGACCTACACCGCCTTCATGGATCTATCGATGGGCATTACCGGACCGCTGGCGGGGATATTGGTCAGCCATACGGGTATATCGTCGATCTATCTGGCGTCGGCGTTAGCGGTGTGTCTGAGCGGCGGGTTGGTGCTGCGACTGATGCAAAAAGAGAAAATACTCGCCGTGCGCTAGCGGGCGACCCTTCCCGCTGCCCGGCAGAGGGAAGGGCAGTGAGTTATCAGGTTTTTATGCGGCCCATGTGGTGGGCGGCGACCCGCTCGCCGTTACGCATCGCGAACGCTTCTGATGTCCCCTCAACGATAAAGCCAAATTTCTTGTACAGTGCAATCGCCGACGGATTGTCAACATAGACCGTAAGCTCGACGCGGCTGATGCCGAGCCAGTTATCGGCCAGGTCCAGCGCCGCGGCTAGCAGCTGGCTGCCAATACCTTGTCCCTGAAATTCCGGATGCACCGCCATGCCGAAGCTCGCTACGTGGCGGCGCCGCATATTCTGTTCGAGATGCAGGCCAATCATGCCTATCACCCGCTCGCCAAAACAGGCCACGAGACGATATGCGCCAGCTTCTTGAGTCCCGGTACGTTTTTGCCACTGTGCCGTTGCAGGGTGCGGTAGCTGTAGCGTATCGCTATAGACCTGTTCCTGGCTATATAACTGGTGAATCTGCGCGTAGTCCTCAGGTTCAACGTGGCGGATCTCAATCTGACTCATAGTCGCTCCTTGCAAGGTTGAGTGAATAACCTCTTAATTTATATGTCTATTTATTTTAGTCAATTTAATAATTGATGAAAAAAAGTGCTTTACAAGTGCGAATGATAATGATTATTATTGTCATGCGTTCCGGGGATGGCTACTTACACTAGTCAAACGGGTCCCTGGGAAGCACGACATTGCTCACATTGCTTCCAGTATTTTTAGCCAGCCGGGTGCTGGCTTTTTTTTTGCCTGCTATTTTTATTTCCTCTTCAACAGCTACAAATCCTTTGCATTTAAAGCGCTTATCTAGTTCAAATTTTCTGATGAGAGGGGTTAAGTTTTTACGCTTTCTTATTGTCCGCCGTTGGCTAGACTAGAGAAAACATTGAGGAGAATTGAAAATGATTTATTTACGCAAAGCACAAGATCGCGGTCATGCCAATCACGGTTGGCTCGACAGCTGGCATACCTTCTCTTTCGCCGACTATTACGATCCAAACTTTATGGGATTCTCGGCGCTGCGAGTGATCAATGAAGACGTGATCGACGGCGGCCAGGGCTTCGGTACCCACCCGCACAAAGATATGGAAATTCTTACCTATGTGCTGTCTGGCACGGTCGAACATAAGGACAGCATGGGTAACAAAGAGCAGATCCAGGCGGGTGAGTTTCAGATTATGAGTGCCGGGACCGGCGTTAAACACTCCGAATACAACGGCAACCGTGACCGCGCGCTGCATCTTTATCAGATCTGGATTATTCCCGATACCCAGGGTCTGGAGCCGCGCTACGATCAGCGCATGTTTGACGCGCCGCAGGGCCGCCAACTGGTGCTGTCACCGGATGCCCGCGACGGTTCATTGAAAGTGTTCCAGGATATGGAGCTATCACGCTGGGCGTTCAAACAGGGCGAAGACGGCGAGTATACTATTGCCGCCAATCGTCAGGTGTGGATCCAGGTAGTTAAGGGTAACCTGACCGTTAACGGTGAAGCGATTAGCACCAGCGATGCGCTGGCGGTGTGGGAAGAAACCTCGCTGACGCTGCATGCCGACCAAGACAGCGAAATCCTGCTGTTTGACCTGCCGCCGGTATAAAAACAAGCCCTTCTCAACCAATAATCTGGTGAGAGGGGCCTTTTTCCATTCTTGCTACCTCACGCATGCTGTTTTTGTGCCAAATGTTGGCATTTTTTGCTAAAATCCCCACTCGTTTCCCCTATGCCAGTTCATTGAAAATGAAGAAAAAAAGGCCAGTGCTTCAGGACGTCGCCGACCGGGTGGGTGTGACCAAAATGACGGTCAGCCGTTATTTGCGCAATCCCCAACAGGTTTCTCTGCTTTTGCAGGAAAAAATCGCCGCTGCGCTGGATGAACTGGGCTATATCCCCAACCGTGCCCCCGATATTCTGTCCAATGCCAAAAGCCGCGCTATCGGCGTGCTGCTGCCGTCGTTGACCAACCAGGTTTTTGCCGAAGTGCTGCGCGGTATTGAAAGCGTGACCGATATACATGGCTATCAAACTATGCTGGCGCACTATGGTTACAGCGCCGAACGCGAGGAACAGCGCCTCACCTCGCTGCTGTCCTATAATATCGACGGTTTGATCCTCTCTGAGCGCAATCATTCGGCCAGAACGTTGAAGATGATTGAAGTCGCCGGCATCCCGGTGGTGGAAATGATGGACTGCGTTTCGCCGTGTGTCGACTTGGCGGTGGGGTTTAACAACTTCGAAGCTGCGCGACAAATGACTCAGCAAATCATCGCGCACGGCCATCGTCACGTGGTGTATTTTGGCGCTCGCCAGGATGAACGTACCTTAATCAAGCAGCAGGGCTATGAGCAGGCGATGCGCGAATCGGGGTTACAGCCTTACAGCGTGATGACCAGCCGTTCGTCGAGCTACACCGCCGGGGCCGAGCTGTTGCGCCAGGCGCAAAAAGACTATCCGCAGGTCGACAGTATTTTCTGCACCAATGATGACCTCGCGGCGGGGGCTTTTTTCGAATGCCTGCGCCAGGGGCTGCATATTCCGTCACAGATGGCGATTGCCGGTTTCCACGGCCATAATATGGGTCAGGCCATGGAACCGAAGCTTGCCAGCGTATTAACGCCGCGCGAGCGAATGGGGCAGATTACCGCCGAGCGCTTGCTGGCCCGGCTGCGTGGGGAAGAGGTGGTGCCGAAAATGGTCGATGTCGGTTTTACCATTTCAGCCGGCGGCAGTATTTAACCCCGCCTGGCTGCAGGCGACCCAGGGCAGATCACGCTGAGGTAAACTGAGAAGGATCAGGCCTCGGCTTTACTCTTTGCCGTGGCGTTTTCCAGCGCGGTCACGCAACGCTTTACCACCCCGTCAACCTGATGGTCGATATTTACGCGCACTACGTCCGGCTCATCTTCGCCCGGCTCTTCCAATGCGGCAAACTGGCTTTTCAGCATGTCAGGAGAGAAGAAATGCCCAGAGCGGGCCTTGAGGCGTTGCAGGATCACCTCTTCGCTGCCTTTAAGATACAGGAAGATCATCCCTTCATTGCCCTTGCGCAACGCATCGCGGTAGCGGCGTTTAAGCGCCGAGCAAACAATAACGCCGGTCTCGTTTTTATGCGTGAGGCTGTAGGCCGCATCGCTCAAACGCTCCAACCACGGCGCGCGGTCGTCGTCGTTAAGAGGTTGTCCACTGGCCATTTTTTGTATGTTGGCGCGCGGGTGAAGATCGTCACCATCAATAAATTTTGCGTTGATTGCTCGAGCTACGGCTGCGCCCACGGTAGATTTACCGCTGCCTGATACACCCATCAAAATGATGCTTTGACCTGCCATAAGTTTGATCTCCGTCCCATATTTCGAATTTACCCAAGCGGGTGATTCCTTATATTAGCATGTTACCGGTATCATGATACCGGTAACAAATGGAGGTGTGACTAATATCACAAAGGAACCTGTATAAATTTTAGCGCTGTCTGACGATCTGGCCTGCGCTGAATTCGCAAACTTACAAAAAAATATCACTGCGCACTGTGTTCTTACCATTAACTGTCGGCCTGTCATAAACGCGCTATAAGTTAAGGGAAAGAAAATAGGCGGAAGGGGAAAAAGTTATGCCATTAGTCATCGTTGCAGTAGGCGTCGCGCTGCTGTTGTTGCTCATGATCCGATTCAAATTAAACGGTTTTATCGCCTTAATCCTTATCGCATTGGCCGTTGGCGTAATGCAGGGAATGCCGGTAGATAAAGTCATTACCTCAATCAAAAATGGCGTGGGCGGTACCCTCGGCAGCCTGGCTCTTATCATGGGCTTCGGTGCGATGCTGGGTAAACTGCTGGCCGACTGCGGCGGTGCCCAGCGCATTGCCACCACCCTGATCGCCAAGTTTGGCGTTAAATACATCCAATGGGCGCTGGTAATGACCGGCTTTATTGTCGGTTTTGCGCTGTTCTATGAAGTGGGCTTTGTGCTGATGCTGCCGCTGGTATTCTCGGTTGCCGCTTCTGCGCGTTTGCCTCTGCTGTACGTCGGGGTACCGATGGCGGCGGCGTTGTCGGTCACGCACGGCTTCCTGCCGCCGCACCCTGGCCCAACGGCGATTGCCACCATTTTCCACGCCGATATGGGTAAAACGCTGCTGTACGGTGCGATTTTAGGTATTCCAACGGTGATCCTGGCCGGTCCGGTGTATGCGCGCTTCCTGAAAGGGATCGATAAGCCGGTTCCACAAGGGCTGTTCAATCCGAAAACCTTTACCGAAGAAGAGATGCCCGGCTTTGGCGTGAGCGTGCTGACCTCGCTGGTCCCGGTGCTGCTGATGGCCTTCCGCGCGATTACCGAGATGATCGTTCCGAAAGGGCACCCGATTCTGTCTTACGCCGAGTTCTTCGGCGACCCGGTAATGGCCACGCTGATTGCGGTGCTGATTGGGATCTTTACCTTTGGTCTGAACCGCGGTCGCAAGATGGAAGAGGTGATGGGAACCATTACCGATTCCATCAAGATTATCGCCATGATGCTGTTAATCATCGGCGGTGGCGGTGCCTTTAAACAGGTGCTGGTGGACAGCGGCGTGGATAAATACATTGCCTCACTGATGGCTGGCAGCACGCTGTCGCCAATCCTGCTGGCCTGGACCATTGCCGCAGCGCTGCGCCTGGCGCTGGGCTCTGCGACCGTGGCGGCGATAACTGCGGGCGGTATCGCGGCTCCGCTGATTGCCACCACCGGTGCCAGCCCTGAGCTGATGGTTATTGCCGTCGGTTCCGGCAGCGTTATCTTCTCGCACGTTAACGATCCGGGCTTCTGGTTGTTTAAAGAGTATTTCAACCTGACCATCGGTGAGACCATGAGATCCTGGTCGGTGCTGGAAACCATTATTTCCGTATCGGGCCTGGTCGGCTGTCTGCTGCTGTCACACGTGGTGTAATTATTAGCCATCCTATCTGCGCTAGAGGTTCCTGCCGTTGCCGGCAGGAGCCTGCCTTCTCTTGACCCGTCCGCTTTACAGTAAATAAATCATAATCAAGGGTGAAAGCTAACGTAAATTATGGCTCAATACCGAGCAAATAATTTAGGATGCTGGATATCCCCCATGCCCACTGTTTTTCACTTTATACTGGCTCTCGTCGTCATCTTCTTTCTGGCGTTTATTTTCAGTAACGATCGTAAAAAAATCCGCCCACGCGTTATTCTGCAGTTAGTCCTCATTGAGGCACTACTGGCCTGGTTTTTTCTGCACGCCAGCAGTGGCCTGGCGCTGGTTACCGCGGTCGCCGGATTCTTTGAAAACCTGCTAACCTATGCGGCTCAGGGTTCCGATTTTGTGTTTGGCGGCATGAGCAAGGCGGGGTTGGCGTTTATCTTCCTCGGCGTACTGTGCCCGATTATCTTTATTTCGGCATTAATTGGTATTTTGCAGCACCTGCGTATTTTGCCGCTGCTAATCCGTATTGTCGGCACTTTGCTGTCGAAAATTAACGGCATGGGCAAGCTGGAATCGTTTAATGCGGTCAGCACGCTGATCCTCGGTCAGTCGGAAAACTTCATCGCCTACAAAGGCGTGCTGGCAGAAATCTCACCGCGTCGTCTTTACTCCATGGCGGCCGCGGCGATGTCCACCGTTTCGCTTTCTATTGTCGGTGCTTATATGACGATGATTGAACCGAAATACGTGGTTGCTGCGCTGATCCTCAACATGTTCAGCACCTTTATCGTACTGTCGATTATCAATCCGACGCCGATTGGCGACGAGCCGGAAATCAAACTCGATAAGCTGCATGAAGACCAAAGCTTCTTTGAAATGCTGGGCGAATATATTCTCGCGGGCTTCAAGGTGGCGGTGATCATTATGGCGATGCTGATCGGTTTTATCGCGCTTATTGCCGCGATAAATGCGCTGTTTAGCGCGATTTTTGGCATTAGCTTTCAGCAGATTTTGGGCTATGTTTTCTACCCACTGGCGTGGCTGATTGGCATCCCGGGTCCTGATATTCTTCAGTCGGCCAGCATCATGGCGACCAAGCTGGTGACCAACGAATTTGTGGCGATGATTGATCTGAAGAAAATCGCTAGCGAGCTGTCGCCGCGTGGGTTGGGGATTTTGTCGGTGTTCCTGGTGTCATTTGCCAACTTTGCCTCCATCGGCATCGTGGCGGGCGCAATTAAAGGCCTGAACGAGAAGCAGGGCAACGTAGTGTCGCGCTACGCCCTGAAACTGGTCTACGGCTCAACGCTGGTCAGCCTGCTTTCTGCAGCGTTTGCGGGGCTGGTGCTGTAAGTTTCTGCTTGCTGCTCCCCCATCCTAGCCTTCCCCCGTAGGGTGAAGAGGCCGTTCATTGCCACTTAACTAACTGAAAAATTTTGTTTTATCCCCTCACCCACGGCGTGGGGGAGGGTTAGGGAGGGGGAACCGGCGACTCGGAGCCAAGGAAAATACTTCGATATTTCAGTTGCTTGTTCCCCCATCCTAGCCTTCCCCCGTAGGGTGAAGGGACCGTTCGTCGTCGTCTAAGTAACTGAAATTATTTAGTTTATCCCCTCACCCACGACGTGGGGGAGGGTTAGGGAGGGGGAACCGGCAACTCGGAGCCAAGGAAAATACTTCGATATTTCAGTTGCTTGTTCCCCCATCCTAGCCTTCCCCCGTAGGGTGAAGGGACCGTTCGGTGTCTCCTAAGTAACTGAAATTATTGAGTTTATCCCCTCACCCACGGCGTGGGGGAGGGTTAGGGAGGGGGAACTGGCGATTCGGAGTCAGAGAAAATACTTCGATATTTCAGTTGCTTGTTCCCCCATCCTAGCCTTCCCCCGTAGGGTGAAGGGACCGTTCGGTGTCGTCTAAGTAACTGAAATTAGTGAGTTTACCCCCTCACTCACGGCGTGGGGGAGGGTTAGTGAGGGGGAACTGGCGATTCGGAGTCAGAGAAAATACTTCGATATTTCAGTTGCTTGCTCCCCCATCCTAGCCTTCCCCCGTAGGGTGAAGGGACCGTTCGGCGTCGTCTAATTAACTGAAATTAGTGAGTTTACCCCCTCACTCACGGCGTGGGGGAGGGTTAGTGAGGGGGAGCAGAGATGCTGCTCTCACATTAGAAGTCCACGCATGCCGGGCTGTCGACCTGCATCACTGAATCTTGCTGGAAGCGTTGCTTGTAGATGTCACGGATAGCCGCGATCTTCCGTTGCTCCTGCGGATCGGTGCCGTGGATCAGCAGCAGCGCTTTGCTGTTTTCCTTAATCACCACGCCCTCGCTTCTCAGCCACTGTCCTTTAGCATCGAACACGCTTAGTCCGTCTTTAAAACGCGGAGTTACGTCTTGATCGACAAACGACTGCCACTGTTTGGCACTGACCGGCGCGGCGTTATGACGGCTGAGGCCAAAGTAGAGCGTAGTTTGCGTCATCGGCTTGCCCGTGGTGCAGCTAAGTGCGGGCGGGGCGGCGGCGGGCACAACCTCGGCGGCCTTCGGTGGGAAAGGCGCCTGTGGAGCCGGGTGGGTGGCCGCACAGCCGGTAAGCGTTAGCGCCACTAAAGCGGCAAGCAGAGCGGGGGTCTTCATGGCTGATTCCTTGTGATGGGCTAGCGGTAGCAGCGCCGGTTAGGCGCTGTCGGCACGGTAAAATTGCCGTTGCCGACATCATAGAACCGGATATTACCCTTGTGCAATCACTCAACGCGCTGAAAATTCGTGTTATTTTTAGAACCGTAATCCCCACCGATTAATAACCCCAGCGCGCGACGGTATAAAGATTGCTGCCGTCGCGCGCTATCAGCCTACTCTGTCTTTGCTTCTTTATTGATACTGCAAGTAGGCCACGTGGGTTTGCAGATACTCTTCTAACCCGTGACGCCCGTCGGCACCGCCGATCCCCGACTTGCGCCAGCCGGCGTGGAAGCCCTGCATCGCCTCGAAGTTTTCACGGTTAACGTAGGTTTCGCCAAATTTGAGTTTTTTTAGCGCCGTCATCGCGGTATTGACGTTTTGCGTATAAATCGCCGACGTCAGGCCGTATTCGCTGTCGTTAGCCAGCGCAATCACCTCATCCAGCGTGGTGAAAGGTATCACCGGCAGCACCGGGCCAAAAATCTCATGTTGCATAATGTCCATATCCTGGCGCACGTTGGTCAGGATCGTCGGCTGGAAGAAGAAGCCCTTATTTCCCGCGCGCTTGCCGCCGAGCAGAACTTTAGCGCCCTGTTGCACCGCCGCCGTCACCTTGTCTTCGACGCGTTTCAGGGCATCGGCACTGATCAGCGGCCCCATATCCAGCTCGACGGTTTGTGCCGTATCGCCGAATTTGACCTGCTCAAATGCCCTGCTCAGGCGGGTCATAAACTGGTCGTACACCCCCTCCTGCACGTAAAGACGTTCCGCACAGTTACAGACTTGCCCGCTATTGATCACCCGCGAACTGACAATCGCCTTCACCGCCAAGTCCAGATCGGCGTCGTTCATCACGATGGCCGGTGCCTTACCGCCCAGTTCTAAAGACACCTTAGTGACATTCTGCGCTGCGGCTATCATGGTCTGAATACCGGCATTGACGCTGCCGGTCAGGCTCACCATGCCGACTTTTGGATTGGCCGCCAACTCATGGCCGACCACTGGACCGTAGCCGGTGACCAGGTTAAACACCCCTTTCGGCAGGCCAATCTGGTCGACAATTTCAGCAAAGATAATCGCGTTGTTTGGCGTGAGTTCACTGGGTTTGATAACGATGGTATTGCCGGTAAGCAGCGCGGGCGCAGCCTTACGGGCAATCAGAAAGAACGGGAAATTCCACGGCAGAATGCCGGTGGTGACGCCAATGGCTTTCTTAAACACCAGAATATTTTCATTCGGACGATCGCTCTGCACGATTTCACCCTCATAGCGGCGCGCCCATTCGGCGACGTAATCCAGATAGTCGGCAGTAAACAACACCTCGGTCTGTGCCAGTCCGCGCGTCTTGCCGCCTTCGGCAATAATCGTATCGGTCAATTCGGCCTCGCGCTGGCGGATACCGTGGGCGATTTTATGCAGCCATGCACCGCGTTCGACCGCCGGTAAAGCTTCCCAACCGTCCTGCGCCGCATGCGCTGCGTCAATCGCACGTTTAGCATCGGCCGCGCTGCCTGCCGGCACCTGCGAAATCACTTCTTCGGTCGCAGGATTGATCACCTCTATCCATTTATCACTCTGGTTTTCAACAAATTGCCCGTCGATATACATACGCTGTTGAACAATGCTCATGTGCAGATTCTCCGTTATCGCGTGGATTGAGTGGCCGGTCACAGAAGCGTACTGATGAAAGTGGCCGGTCAATTATTTGCGGTAAAATTATTTCATTGTTAAAAAATGACCCAGATTGCCAGGCGGTACCTTTTCACCATTGCCACATAAACGGGCAGAGTGGCAAAAATTGCCCAGTTGGCGGGATCCACTCGGCAAGATGGTGATTTCGCCAGTGATGGCGCGGATAGAAGGCAAAAGAGAGAGAAAAGGCTGCGTGGGGGCAGAAAAGAAATTTGTGATCGCGGTCGGTGAAATCTCGCAAATTTCGCCAGAAATGACGATCGGTGGGCAACCACGCAGAGGTCGATTGCGCTGACAACTCCGTAGACTCCTTCATATGCAGGAAGCCGCTTATTTCCTGTTCGCCTCGACTCTACGAAGGAATAAATAAAAATGAATAACGCAATCCTGTTAGGCATCATGTGGCACTTTATCGGTGCCACCAGTGCGGCCTGTTTCTACGCCCCGTTCAAGAAGGTACGCAACTGGTCATGGGAAACCATGTGGTCCGTTGGCGGTGTGATGTCATGGCTGATTTTGCCGTGGACGGTCAGCGCTATTCTGTTGCCCCATTTTTGGAGTTACTACAGCTCCTTTAGCCTCTCTACTCTGGCACCGGTGTTTCTGTTTGGCGCAATGTGGGGGATCGGCAATATCAATTACGGGTTAACCATGCGCTATCTCGGCATGTCGATGGGGATTGGTATCGCCATTGGGGTGACGCTGGTGGTCGGTACGCTGATGACGCCACTGTTGCAGGGCCGTTTTATTGAGCTGTTCAGCTCCGAGGGCGGCCGCTTGACGCTGCTCGGCGTGTTGGTGGCGGTGATTGGTGTGGGGATTGTCACCCGCGCTGGCCTGCTGAAAGAGCGCGCGATGGGCGTTACCGCGCAGGAGTTCAACCTTAAAAAAGGTCTGGTACTGGCGATCCTTTGCGGTATTTTCTCCGCCGGGATGTCATTCGCCATTGACGCCGCCAAACCGATGCAGGAAGCGGCGGCCGCGCTGGGCATTAATCCGCTCTACGTCGCGCTGCCGAGCTATGTGGTGATTATGGGCGGGGGGGCAATCGTCAATCTGGCCTACTGTTTTATCCGCCTGGCGACCAAGAAAGAGCTGTCGGTGAAAGCCGATTTGTCGGTGGCGAAACCGCTGCTAGTGGCCAATGTGCTGTTTGCGCTGCTCGGCGGCACCATGTGGTATCTGCAATTCTTCTTTTACGCCTGGGGCCATGCGCAAATCCCTGCGCAGTACGATTTTATTAGCTGGATGCTGCACATGAGTTTCTACGTGCTGTGTGGCGGATTGGTCGGGCTGATTATGAAAGAGTGGAAGAATGTCGGACAGCGCCCGGTCGGCGTGTTAAGCCTGGGTTGTCTGGTGATCGTGATGGCGGCGAACATTGTCGGTTTGGGCATGGCGTCGTAACTCAGGCGTGTATCCTGACGGGTCAGCAAGGACGTCAGGAGATTTAAAGCGCGATTTTGGGGATGCGTTCAAACTGCTGGCGCCAGGCGCTGGGCGTCATGCCGGTTTCACGGGTAAAGACCACCGAAAAATAGTTGCTGTCGTCAAAGCCGCAGCGGGCGGCGACCTCGGTGATTAACCGGTCGCTGCTGCGCAACAAATGCTTTGCCTGACACAGCTGCAGCTGGCGCAAATAATGGCCGACGCTCATGCCAGTCTGTTGGCGAAAAAGCTGCTTTAACCCTCTTTCAGAAAGCTGATGCTGTTCGCAAAAGGTCGCCAGACAAAGATTTTTACCGACGTCAGCCTGGATAACCGACATCAGCAAATCTAGCTGTTCGCCCTCGGGAAGCGCGTAGGCCTTATCGGCTGCGTAGCGATGGCGGCGCAGGATCAGCGCCAGCTGTAAAAAAAGCGCCTCGGTAAGCTGTAACGACAGCACGTCGCTTTTTCTGCACTCCTGCACCAGCTGTAAAATGACTCCTCTTGCCAGCGCCATGCCGCGGGTGGTCAAACGCCAGTGCGCCGGGCCGTCGCCGTCGTCGCGCGGCAGCATTTCCGACCAGTCCAGCCCAAGCTTGAACCTTTCCGGACAGTAAATAATATTATCCAGCAGCAGATCGTTAACCGAATCGTAGCTGTGGCAGTCGCTGTGTTGGATATAAAAAATATCGCCACAGGTCACCAACCAGGGTCTGTCGTTGAGCACGTGCAGGCCGTTACCGCGCCAGACAATCACAATTTCGCAGAACTCGTGGGTATGGGCGGGAAATGACGGCTGTGGCGTGCGATCGGCGACCGCCACCGGCATGAGATCCGAGGGTAAATAGTCGGCTTTCGGCAAGCGTAGTGTCATAAGTCCCCGCTGTTAGTTCATATGCTGGCGCACGTTGCGCGGCGCATAGCCAAACTCGCGCTTAAACAGCGTCGAGAAATGATTGCTGTCACCGAAGCCGCACTGGAAGGCGATGTCGGTAACGCGCAGGTCGCTGTGGCGCAGCAGATGGCGCGATTGCAGCAACCGCAGGCGGTTGAGATAACGCTGCGGCGTGCTGCCGGTTTGCTGTTTCAATTGGCGATGCAGCGTGCGCAGCGAGAGCGAAAAGCGGCTCGCCAGCGTGTCCCAGTCAATCTCTTCGCTGTAGTGCTCATTCAACCAATCGAGCAGGTGGCGTAAGCGACTTTCCTGATTATGCTCCTCCTGCGCGCTACGGCCCTGACGTAGCAATACCAGCAACTGCATAAAATGCAGCTCCTGTTCGGCCTGCTGCTCCAGCGAAAATTGCTCGGCGCTGCGCGGCAGTTGGCCAATTAAATTCTTAGCCTGCGCCAGCACCTTATTATTGATGCGCCACAGTGACGGATAGTTACCTTCACTTTCCTGCGGCAGCAGATCGCGCAAACCAGAAAGGAAACGGAAAGCCTCCGGGCCGCGATAAAGCACATTAGTCAGGTGCAGATTATCGGTCTGTTCATAAAGATGCCGATCGTGGTCGCGAACAAAACAGACGCAGCCGCCGCACAGCGTTTGCGGCTGGCCATTGAAAATATGGATGCCGCTGCCCTGTTCAACTAACACAATTTCATGAAAATCATGGTGATGTTCGGGAAAAGCCCCCTGCGGTGCGCGGGGTTCTACGGCAATGGAAAAGCCACCGGCCGGAAAAAAATCAACGCTGTGTAATATGGTCATTTTTTAACACCTCATTAATAACGTCGTCACCGATGTTAGTGAGGCAAGCGCTACTTTACCTTGAATTTTTGACCGTGAAATCAGTTTGGTGAACGGATTATTCAAGACTTTCGGAAAATTGATTCAGAAATGCGGCCGGAGTCACAGCCTGAGTCAGGGAGGGTAAAAGGAAAAACTGTGAGCTGGTTCAAGTCTATCTTTGTGCAACTGCCAGCGACGGTTGTGCGCTGGCAGTGTCAAAAAGGCGGCAGTCTGCAGTGATTTTAAACTGGTGGCATTGAATCAGCAGGAACTGAACGCCAATGACCATTCGCCATATCGTCGCTATCGATCTCGGGGCCTCCAGCGGCCGCATCATGCTGGCCCGTTCCGATCTTGCTCAGGGTACGCTGACCCTGCGCGAGGTCAGCCGCTTTGCTAATCATCTGGTACAAATCGATGAACATGAATGCTGGGATGTTGATGCGCTGGAGCAGGCCATTCGCGCCGGTCTACGGCAGCTGGACGACGAGGGTATTACGCTGGACAGTCTCGGCATTGATACCTGGGGTGTCGATTTTGTGTTACTGGATGCCGACGGCAACCGCCTGGCCCCCGCTGTCTCTTATCGCGACCGGCGTACTCACGGTGTCATGAGCCAGGCGCAGCGCGATCTCAGTCGCGAGGCTATCTATCAGCAGACCGGCATTCAGTTTCTGCCTTTTAACACCCTCTATCAGATGCGTGCCCTGACTCAGGCGTGCCCCGATCTGCCTGCACGCATCGCCCACGTTTTGCAGATCCCCGACTATTTACACTATCGCCTGACCGGCAGGCTGTGCTGGGAATATACCAACGCCACTACTACGCAGATGCTGAATATCGAGAGCGGGCAGTGGGACAGCAAGCTGCTGCACTGGGCGGGGGCCAAGGCGTCGTGGTTCGGTCGCCCCTCGCAGCCGGGGCAGCCGGTCGGTGAATGGCTCAATGCGCGCGGTCTTGGCGTACCGGTTATCGCCGTCGCCACCCACGATACCGCCAGCGCGGTGTTGGGCACGCCGTTGGCCGATGCCGATGCGGCTTATCTTAGCTCCGGCACCTGGTCGTTGATGGGGTTTGAAAGCCGCACGCCGTTTAACCATCGCGCGGCGCTGGCCGCCAATATCACCAACGAGGGCGGCGCGGAAGGGCGTTATCGGGTACTGAAAAATATTATGGGCCTGTGGCTGCTGCAACGCATCTGCGAGGAGCTGCACATCGATGACCTGGGTCAGCTTATTGAAGACGCGGGGCTGCAAACCGCCTGCCGCTGGCTGATCAATCCTAACGACGATCGCTTTATCAATCCGGGCAGCATGGTGCGTGAGATCCAGGACGCCTGTGTCGAAAACGCTATGCCCCAGCCGCAAAGCGCCGCCGAGCTGGCGCGCTGCATTTTTGACAGCCTGGCGCTGCTGTACCGTCAGGTGCTTGAGCAGCTTTCGCAGGTGCGCGGAAGGCCTTTCAGCCAACTGCACATTGTTGGTGGCGGCTGTCAGAACCAGTTCCTCAACCAGCTGTGCGCCAACGCCTGCAGCCTGCCGGTGATTGCCGGACCGATTGAAGCCTCGACGCTGGGCAATATTGGCTGCCAGCTGATCGCTCTCGGCGATATCAAAGACGTGGGCGCCTTCCGCCAGCACGTCGCCGAACTCTTCCCGTTAAAACGTATTGAACCTCATGCCGACAGCGTTTTCGCAGCCCACTGGCCGCGTTTTCAGGCGCTGTGCCAACCTAAGAAGGAATTTTGCTTATGACTAAGCTTATCGACCAGGCGTATGAACTGGCCAAACAGCGTTTCGCCGCCGTGGGCGTTGATGTAGAAGCCGCACTGGCACGGTTGGACACGCTGCCGATTTCCATTCACTGCTGGCAGGGCGACGACGTGCGCGGCTTTGAAAATCCGCAGGCCGCGCTGACCGGCGGCATTCAGGCCACCGGCAACTATCCGGGACGTGCCACCACGGCAGTGGAGCTTCGCGCCGATCTCGACAAGGCAATGTCGCTTATCCCTGGACCAAAGCGTCTGAATCTGCATGCGATTTATCTTGAAAGTGATCGACCGGTAGAGCGCACCGACATTAAGCCACAGCACTTTGGCAACTGGGTCGAGTGGGCTAAAAAGAACCGTGTCGGGCTGGATTTTAATCCGACCTGCTTCTCACATCCGCACAGCGCCGACGGCTTTACGCTGTCGAGCGCCAGTCAGGAAATTCGTCAGTTCTGGATTGAGCACTGCAAGGCCAGCCGCCGGATCTCCGCGTTTTTCGGCGAGCAGTTGGGCACGCCGTCGGTAATGAATATCTGGGTGCCGGACGGCATGAAAGATCTCACCGTCGATCGCCTTGGCCCGCGCCAGCGCCTGATGAGTTCGCTGGATGAAATCATTAAGGACAGGCTCGATCCGGCTCATCACCTCGACTCGGTGGAGAGCAAGCTATTCGGCATTGGTGCAGAGAGTTACACCGTGGGCTCTAACGAGTTTTTCCTCGGCTATGCCGCCAGTCGCCAGACCGCGCTGACGCTCGACGCCGGGCATTTCCACCCAACCGAGGTGATATCCGACAAGATTTCCACCGCCATGCTCTACGTGCCACGCCTGCTGCTGCACGTCAGCCGCCCGGTGCGTTGGGACAGCGACCACGTGGTGATCCTTGATGATGAAACGCAGGCTATCGCCAGCGAGATCGTGCGCAACGGCCTGTTCGACAAGGTGCATATCGGCCTCGACTTCTTTGACGCCTCAATTAATCGCATCGCCGCCTGGGTCATCGGCACGCGCAATGCCAAAAAAGCCCTGCTGCGCGCGCTGCTGGAGCCGATCGAACAGCTGCGCAAGGCCGAGAATGACGGTGATTACACCCTGCGCCTGGCGCTGCTGGAAGAGCAAAAATCGCTGCCGTGGCAGGCGGTGTGGGAAACCTATTGCCTGCGTAATGACGTGCCCGCCGACGCCGGTTGGATAACCGACGTGCGCCGCTACGAACAACAAATACTCAGTCAACGTTAAGGATTTATCATGCAAAGCATTCTTTCTTCTTGGTTTGTACAGGGAATGGTCAAGGCGACCAGCGATATGTGGTTGAAGGGCTGGGACGAGCGCAACGGTGGCAATATCAGCCTGCGCGTGCTGGAAGAGGAGGTTGCGCCGTACCGCGCCGATTTCGTCGCCGATCCTCGTCATATCGAGCTGACTCAGCCCGCGCCGCTGCTGGCCAACTGCTGGTTTTTAGTCACCGGCTCGGGCAAGTTTTTCCGCAACGTGCAGCTCGATCCGGCCGATAGCCTGGTGCTGTTGCAGGTCAGTGCAGACGGCAGGTCATACAAGATCCACTGGGGGTTGGTAAACGGCGGCGTGCCGACCTCCGAGCTGGCCTCGCATTTCCAGTCGCACAGCGTGCGCAAGCAGCTGACTAACGGTGCGGACCGGGTGATCATGCACTGTCACGCCACTAATTTTATGGCGCTAAGCTACGTGTTGGAGTTGGACGCCGCCAGCTTTACCCGTCAACTGTGGGAAGGCAGCACCGAGTGCCTGGTGGTGTTCCCGGACGGCGTAGGTATTGTGCCGTGGATGGTGCCGGGCACCGACGGTATCGGCGAGAAAACCGCCGAACAGATGAAATCGCACAGTATCGTGCTGTGGCCGTTCCACGGTATTTTTGGCGCCGGTCCGACGCTGGACGAAACTTTTGGGTTAATTGACACCGCTGAAAAAGCCTCGGAAGTGTTGGTCAAAGTGATATCGATGGGCGGGATGAAGCAGACCATCACCACGCAGGAGCTGATCGCCCTCGGTAAACGCTTTGGCGTTAACCCGTGGCAGGAGGCGCTGCATCTGGACAAACGCCATGTTGCGTAAAGCCTTTGTGATGCAGGTGTACCCGCACGCGCATGAGGAATATCAGCGCCGGCATTCGCCGATCTGGCCCGAGCTGGAGCAGACGCTAAAAGACCACGGCGCGCACCATTACAGCATTTTTCTCGACGGGCAGCGAAATCTGCTATTCGCGGTGGTCGAGATCGAGTCGCAGCAGCGTTGGGACGCGGTGGCACAAACCGAAGTCTGCCAGCGCTGGTGGCGGTCTATGTCGACGCTAATGCCGTCGAATGCCGATCACAGTCCGCTAAGCCAGGAGCTGGAAAGCGTGTTTTACCTGCAATAGCAAGGGGAACCGTTCATCGCACGCGGAGGAAGGGGTCGTTCATCGCCACTTAACTAACTGAAAACGTTTGTTTTATCCCCTCACCCACTGCGTGGGGGAGGGTTAGGGAGGGGGAACTGGCGACTCGGTGTCACGGGAAATACTTTTATATTTCAGTTGTTTGCTCCCCCATCCTAACCTTCCCCCGTAGGGTGAAGGGACAGTTCAGCGTGGCCTAATTAACTGAAATTATTGAGTTTATCCCCTCACCCACGGCGTGGGGGAGGGTTAGGGAGGGGGAACTGGCGACTCCGAATCAGGGAAAATACTTCGATATTTCAGTTGATTGCTCCCCCATCCTAGCCTTCCCCCGTAGGGTGAAGGGACCGTTCGGCACCACTTAACTAACTGAAAACGTTTATTTTATCCCCTCACCCACGGCGTGGGGGAGGGTTAGGGAGGGGGAACTGGCGACTCGGGGTCAGGGAAAATACTTCAATATTTCAGTTGCTTGCTCCCCCATCCTAACCTTCCCCCGTAGGGTGAAGGGACCGTTCATTGCCACTTAACTAACTGAAAACGTTTGTTTTATCCCCTCACCCACGGAGTGGGGGAGGGTTAGGGTGGGGGAACTGGCGACTCGGGGTCAGGGAAAATACTTCGATATTTCAGTTGCTTGCTCCCCCATCCCAGCCTTCCCCCGTAAGGTGAAGGGACCGTTCGGCACCACTTAACTAACTGAAAACGTTTGTTTTATCCCCTCACCCACGCGTGGGGGAGGGTTAGGGAGGGGGAACCGGCAACTCGGAGCCAAGGAAAATACTTCGATATTTCAGTTGCTTGCTCCCCCATCCCAGCCTTCCCCCGTAGGGTGAAGGGACAGTTCAGCGTGGCCTAATTAACTGAAATTATTGAGTTTATCCCCTCACCCACGGCGTGGGGGAGGGTTAGGGAGGGGGAACCGGCGACTCGGAGCCAGGGGAAATACTTCTATATTTCAGTTGCTTGCTCCCCCATCCCAGCCTTCCCCCGCACGCGGAGGAAGGGGCCGTTCGGCGTCGTCTTATTGATAGAATTCAAATTATAAACCCGAGTAATACACTGAAAAATAATAAGAAATATCTTTAAGGGAACGACTTTTGACCGCTGCAAAGTTACCGGTTTTTCTTGTTAAGCCAATATTGGCGGCCTCAGGCCTACGCTGAGCGAGGGAAAGGGAGACGTTTTTGGCTCCCGACCGAGGGAAGCCAGCCCGCAGGGCCGTGGCCAACGCCACGCACGGGGCTACCTGAAACGATCTCATTCTTTTGCACTCATCGTATCAAGAGGGCAAAGGCACGGGAGTCCAGAGGGTATTTGCCTTGGAATACCCTCTGGCTGGTCTGGGCCAGCGCCCAGTAAGCGCAG
Source organism: uncultured Gammaproteobacteria bacterium (assembly GCA_963742005.1). Classification (GTDB taxonomy): domain Bacteria; phylum Pseudomonadota; class Gammaproteobacteria; order Enterobacterales; family Enterobacteriaceae; genus Rouxiella. The sequence goes on from CAVUKG010000003.1 coordinate 528,953, forward strand.
CGCATACTGTTAGGCCGTGCGCAGCACATGCCGTTAAGCGTGCGCAGCACCAAAAGCGCAGCGCACGCTGTGACGCCATGCGCAGCACCCAAAGCACATGCACCTAAATTTTCAAATAAGCCCTCACGCCGTCCAGGAACATCTGGGTAGACAGCATCACCAACACTAATCCCATCAAGCGCTCTAACGCGTCGACCCCACGATCGCCCAGCAGGCGCAGAAACACGTTCGATAACAGCAGAATACACATCGACAGTCCCCAGGCGATAAACAATGCCAGCGTCAGGTGGCCAATCTGGTTGGGATACTGGTGGGACAGCAGCATCAGCGAGGCCAGTATCGACGGACCAGCCACCAGTGGGATAGCCAGCGGAACTAAAAATGGCTCTTCTCCGGCCGGTAAGCCGCTGCTGTTGTTATCGTGTGAAGGGAAAATCATCTTGATGGCGATAAGAAAGAGGATAATTCCGCCGGAGATCGACACCGTTTCCGTGCGCAAATTCAGGAATGACAGGATCTTCTCCCCGGCAAACAGGAAGATTAGCATCAGCAGCAGGGCGATCAGCATCTCGCGGATCAGCACCACGCGACGGCGCTTGGGATCGAGATGCTTAAGCACCGACATAAAGATCGGCAGGTTGCCCAGCGGATCCATGATCAAAAATAATAAAATAGTTGCCGAGATCATTTCAGTCATTTCAACGCATTCCCGAGGCTAGATATTGGCGGATATAAGCAATGCTGCTAACAAAGCGTTTGGTATCGATTAAATTCACTTGCCACTTACTGTACATTTTGTAAGGTATACACTCGCGCGCTAATAGGGCAACAAGCCGCACTATCACCCGTTTTAGGGGGGTGATTTGTGCCAAACCGGTGCAAACGCGCAATCAATGCAGTTATCACCTTCAGGTCAGGACAGTTATTATGAAAAATGTAGGTTTCGTCGGCTGGCGCGGTATGGTCGGTTCTGTGCTCATGCAACGCATGACAGAAGAGCGCGATTTTGACGCCATTCGTCCGGTATTCTTCTCCACTTCGCAGCACGGCCAGGCCTCGCCAGTATTTGGCGGCCATCAGGGCACGCTGCAAGACGCCTTTGATCTCGACGCACTGCGTGCGCTGGATATTATTATTACCTGTCAGGGCGGGGATTATACCAATGAAATCTATCCAAAGCTGCGTGAAAGCGGCTGGCAGGGTTACTGGATCGACGCCGCTTCCTCGTTAAGGATGAAAGATGATGCGATCATTATTCTTGATCCGGTCAACAGCGCGGTGATCCACGACGGTATCAACAAAGGCATTAAAACCTTCGTTGGCGGTAACTGTACCGTTAGCCTGATGCTGATGTCGCTGGGCGGCCTGTTTGCTCATGACCTGGTTGAGTGGGCGTCGGTTGCCACCTATCAGGCGGCCTCTGGCGGCGGTGCGCGCCATATGCGCGAACTGCTGACCCAGATGGGCATGCTGCATAACTCCGTCGCTCACGAGCTGCAAAATCCGGCTTCCGCTATTCTGGATATCGAGCGCAAGGTGACCGAGCTGACCCGCAGCGGGACTCTGCCGACCGACAATTTCGGCGTGCCTTTAGCCGGTGGCCTGATCCCGTGGATCGACAAACAGCTCGAAAACGGCCAGACCAAGGAAGAGTGGAAAGGCCAGGCCGAGACCAACAAAATTCTGCGTACTGCTAGCGTGATCCCGATCGATGGCCTGTGCGTGCGCATCGGCGCGCTGCGCTGCCACAGCCAGGCGTTTACCCTGAAACTGAAAAAAGACGTGTCGATCCCAGAAATCGAACAAATTCTGTCGACCCACAATGACTGGGTTCGCGTGATACCGAACGATCGCGAACTGTCTATGCGTGAGCTGACGCCGGCCGCGGTAACCGGCACCCTGAACACCCCGGTTGGCCGTCTGCGCAAGCTGAACATGGGTCCTGAGTACCTGTCGGCCTTTACCGTCGGTGACCAGCTGCTGTGGGGTGCCGCTGAGCCGCTGCGTCGTATGTTGCGTATTTTGCTGTAACCCGCTCACTGCAGGTCTTAAAGGGGATGCCGCCTGGCGTCCCCTTTTTTATTGTCCGTTAGTCGTTAATTTGGTTGTTTTTTAGTCAAAATTGCAGCTATAAATTTTACTTAAAAATTCTTTTAATTCAGGCCCTGCTCCTGTAAAGCTTTGGCTATGCTTAATGGACACAAATTAATATTTTGCCTATGGCCTTTGTCTAGTTTGTTTTAAATATGTTAATACAGGCAGATTTTATTGGCTGACTCTGTGCATAGTGGGGAGAGAAATATTCTTGACGGGTTAAATCTGGCAACTGGGTCATTTTCAGGATGAAATTACGACGCTAAAGGAAAAAATGCTCGGGCCGACACCATGAAGTTTATTGGAGTTTGTTGATTAATTGATCACAGGATGAAACACCATGCCAGTACTTCCCGATCAGCACGTTATTAACCAAATTTTTTCTGGCCGCTACGCCGATCCCTTTTCTTTGCTAGGGATGCATGAGGTAGCCGCCGGTTTGGAAGTGCGTGCTCTTTTACCCGACGCCGACCAGGTGTGGGTTATCGATACCCAGAAACAGAGCCGGGTTGCCGAGCTGCGCCGCACTGACGAACGCGGCTTTTTCGTCGGACTGATCCCGCGCCGTAAAAATCATTTTAGCTACCGGCTCGAAGTTCGCTGGGGCGACAACGTTTACACCCTTGATGACGCCTACCGATTCGGCACGCTGTTGCAGGATATGGACATTTGGCTGCTGGCGGAAGGGACGCACATTCGGCCCTATGAAAAGCTGGGCGCGCATCCGATGACGCTGGACGGCGTTGAGGGCGTGAGTTTTGCCGTCTGGGCGCCGAACGCCACGCGCGTTTCCGTGGTCGGTGAGTTTAACTTTTGGGACGGCCGTCGCCATCCGATGCGCCTGCGTCGTGAAAACGGCATTTGGGAGCTGTTTATCCCCGCCGCGCACGAGGGCCAGCTCTACAAATTCGAAATCATCGACTGCTATGGCCAGATGAGCCTGCGCGCCGATCCTTACGCCTTTGAGGCGCAGATGCGTCCGGAAACCGCGTCGCTGATACGAAAAATCCCCGAGGTGGTCGAGCATTCACCGCAGCGTAAAAAAGCCAACGCGCTTGACCAGCCGGTATCGGTCTATGAGGTGCATCTCGGTTCATGGCGTCGCCATGCCGACAATAATTTTTGGCTGAGCTACGGCGAACTGGCCGAGCAGCTGATCCAATACGTGAAATGGATGGGCTTCACCCATATCGAGCTGATGCCGATTAACGAACATCCTTTCGATGGCAGCTGGGGCTATCAGCCTTTGGGCATGTATGCACCGACGCGCCGCTATGGTTCTCCCGCCGAATTTAAAGCCTTTATCGACGCGGCACACGAGGCGGGGCTAAATGTGATCCTCGACTGGGTGCCGGGCCACTTTCCGAGCGATGCCTACGGGCTGGCAAAGTTTGACGGCACCGCGCTGTATGAATATGCCGATCCGCGCGAGGGCTATCACCAGGACTGGAATACGCTTATTTACAATTACGGCCGTCACGAGGTGCGTAACTATCTATCAGGCAACGGTTTTTACTGGATAGAGCGCTACGGCATAGACGGCCTGCGGGTCGATGCGGTGGCGTCGATGATTTATCGTGACTACAGCCGCAAAGCCGGTGAATGGGTGCCAAACCACTATGGCGGCCGCGAAAACCTCGAAGCTATCTCCTTCCTGCGCCACACCAACCAGACCATTGGTCGTGAGCTGGGCGGCGCGGTCACCATGGCCGAAGAGTCTACCGATTATCCTGGCGTGACCATGCCGCCCGAGGCCAACGGTCTGGGTTTTCATTACAAATGGAACCTGGGCTGGATGAACGACACGCTGCGTTATATGCAGCTTGATCCTGTTCACCGCAAATACCACCATAATCTCCTGACCTTTGGCGTACTTTACGCCTATACCGAGAACTTTATCCTGCCTATCTCTCACGATGAGGTGGTGCACGGTAAGAAATCGCTGCTCGACAAGATGCCCGGTGACGCCTGGCAGAAATTTGCCAACCTGCGCGCCTATTACGGCTTTATGTGGGCCCATCCCGGTAAAAAACTGCTGTTTATGGGCTGTGAATTCGCCCAGGGTCGCGAATGGGACTTTAACCACAGCCTCGATTGGCACCTGCTCGACGATCGCAGCGGCTGGCACGCCGGGGTGCAGAACCTGGTGCGCGACCTTAACCACACTTACCGCGATCAGCCGGCGCTGTATCAGTTGGACTTTAACCCGCGCGGCTTCGAATGGCTGGTGGTCGACGACCATGAAAATTCGATCATTGCCTTTGCCCGTCGCGACGAGCAGGGCAATGAAATCATCGTCATCAGCAACTTTACGCCGGTTCCGCGCTACCACTATCGGATTGGCGTAGGCCGACCGGGGCGCTACTACGAGGTGCTGAATACCGACGCCCATTACTATCGCGGCAGCAACCTCGGCAACGTGGGTGACGTGTATAGCGATCCCTACCCGAGCCACCTGCGTGAGCATTCGATTTCGGTGGTGATCCCTCCTCTGGCAACGATTTATCTGCGTCGGGAGGACTGCTGATGAACTCTCTTCAGCCCGGTAAACCGGCACCTTTTGGTGCAAGTTATGACGGAAAAGGCATTAATTTTTGCCTGTTTTCGGCCCAGGCTGAAAAGATTGAGCTGTGCCTGTTTGACGAACACGGCAATGAAAAACGCCTGCCGCTGCATGCCCGCAGCGGTAACCTGTGGCACGGTTATCTGCCGGGCGGCAAACTCGGCCAGCGTTATGGTTATCGCGCTCACGGCCCGTTTAATCCCGCTGCGGGTCAGCGATTTAACGCCCACAAGCTGCTGATCGATCCCAGCGCCCGGGCATTAGAAGGCACGCTGGCGGACGATCCGCGCCTAAACGGCGGCATTGAGGTTCTCGACCCGCGCGACAGCGCCGATTTAGTGCCGAAATCAATCGTGACGGCCGACCATTTTGACTGGCAGCGTGACGTTTCCCCCGAGGTGCCGTGGGGAAAAACCGTGATTTATGAGGCGCACGTGCGTGGGTTGACCCAGCTGCATCCCGATATTCCCGAAGCGCTGCGCGGAACCTATGCCGCGCTGGGCCATCCGGTGATGCTGGCCTATTTTAAAAAGCTGGGTATTACCGCGCTGGAGCTGCTGCCGGTACAGCATCACGCCGACGAGCCCAGGCTGCAGCGGCTGGGGCTAAATAATTATTGGGGTTACAACGTGCTGGCGCCCTGCGCGCTGGCTCCTGATTACGCCAGCGGCCACAATGACGCGAGCGCGGCGGATGAGTTTAAAACCGCCATCAAAGCGCTGCACCAGGCAGGTATCGAGGTGATCCTCGACGTGGTGTTTAACCACAGCGCCGAGCTGGACGTCGAAGGGCCCACGGTCTCGCTGCGTGGCCTGGACAATCGCGCCTGGTATTGGCTCAACGAAGACGGCAGCGATAACAATCTTACCGGCTGTGGCAATGCCATGCGCCTGGTCGATGAGGAAATCATCGCCTGGACGGTGGACAGCCTGCGCTATTGGGTTAAAAGCTTTCACATCGACGGTTTTCGTTTTGATCTCGGCACGTTGCTGGGTAGAACGCCGGAATATCTGGTCGATTCACCGCTGTTTCGCGCCATCAAGGCCGATCCGCTGCTGAGCCACTGCAAGCTGATTGCCGAGCCTTGGGACATTGGCGCAGGCGGTTACCAGGTGGGTAATTTTCCCTATCCTTTTGCCGAGTGGAGCGATCGCTGGCGTGACGATATGCGTAAATTCTGGCTGCACGGTACGCTGCCGCTGGGCCAGTTCGCCACCCGTTTTTCGGCCTCTCACGATCTGTTTGAACACGAAGGCCGCCTGCCTTCATCGGCCATCAATATGCTGACCGCGCACGACGGATTTACGCTGCGTGATCTGGTCAGTTTCAACGATAAGCATAATCAGGCCAACGGCGAGAATAATCGCGACGGCCATGATAATAACTACAGCCAGAATCACGGCGAAGAAGGCTTGAATGTTGCCGATTACGTGGCCTATCAGCGCCGCCTGAGCCAGCGCGCACTGTTAGCGACGCTGTTTTTGTCGCAGGGCACGCCGATGCTGCTGGCAGGTGACGAATTTGGCAATTCGCAGCAGGGTAATAACAATGCCTACTGCCAAAATAATGCACTCAGTTGGTTAGATTGGGAGAATGGCGACACCGAACTCACCGACTATGTAGCGGCGCTTATCGCGCTGCGAAAAAAAATTCCCGCGCTGACGCGAGACCGGTGGTGGCAGGGAACGTCCGAAGACGTGTGCTGGCTCGATACCTGGGGACAGCCGATGACCACTCAGGACTGGGAGCAGGACGGTCAGCAGTGTTTGCAAATTCTTCTATCTGGCCGCTGGTTGCTGGTGGTCAATTCATCATTACATGACGTTGATATGACATTACCCGAGGGTCGCTGGCAGTGCGTTGCGCCTTTTGACAATGAGCAGCAATACGTCAGGGAAGGCTCGCCTTGGCGGGCAACGGCAAAAACGCTCTGCGTATTGAATCAAGGTTAGCAGGGCATCAGAAAGGGTTCAGCTATGGCTACATTAGAATTCAATGACCGCATGATGTTGGCGAGGCAGCTGCCTCTCAAATCGGTAGCGCTGATCCTGGCCGGGGGGAGAGGATCGCGTCTTAAGGATCTAACCAATACCCGCGCCAAACCCGCGGTTCATTTTGGCGGCAAGTTTCGCATTATCGACTTCGCCCTCTCGAACTGCCTTAACTCGGGGATCCGGCGGATCGGCGTGATCACCCAGTATCAATCGCACACGCTGGTACAGCATATTCAGCGCGGCTGGTCATTTCTCAACGAAGAGATGAACGAGTTTGTTGACCTGCTTCCGGCCCAGCAGCGCCAGATGACCGAGAACTGGTACAAAGGCACTGCCGATGCGGTGTATCAGAATCTGGACATTATTCGACGCTATAACGCCGAGTATGTGGTGATTTTGGCCGGGGATCACATCTACAAGATGGACTACTCGCGCATGCTGATCGATCACGTCGAAAAAGGTGGCCAGTGTACCGTGGCCTGCCTCGAAGTTCCGCTGGCAGAAGCGAGCGAATTCGGGGTGATGGACATCGCCGAAAACTACCAGATTAAGTCATTTCTCGAGAAGCCGGCCAACCCGCCGTCGATCCCGGGCCAGCCCGATAAGGCAATGGCCAGCATGGGGGTCTATATTTTCAATGCCGACTATTTGTTCAGGCTGCTGGAAGAGGATATGGCTAATCAAGCCTCAAGCCACGATTTTGGTAAGGACCTGATCCCGGAAATAACCCGTCAGGGCGTGGCCTGGGCCCATCCTTTCCAGCTGTCTTGCGTGACGTCGAACAATGATTTACCGCCCTATTGGCGCGACGTCGGCACTATTGATGCTTACTGGCGCGCTAATCTGGACCTGGCCTCGGTGACGCCAGAGCTGGATATGTACGACACAAACTGGCCAATCCGCACGCACATGGAACCGCTGCCGCCCGCCAAATTTGTGCAAGATCGTTCGGGAAGTCATGGCATGACCATGAACTCGCTGGTCTCTGGAGGCTGCATTGTTTCGGGTTCGGTGGTGGCGCATTCAGTGCTTTTTCCGCGCGTGCGCATCAATTCATTTTGCAATATCGACTCAAGCATCCTATTACCTGATGTTAACGTTGGCCGCTCCTGCCGACTGCACCGATGCGTAATAGACAGAGCTTGCCATATCCCCGAAGGCATGGTGATTGGAGAGAATGCAGAGGAAGACAGCAAGCGTTTTTATCGGTCTGAAAGCGGGATCGTACTGGTGACCCGCAGTATGCTGGCAAAATTGTAGCGCCCGGCAAACGATCGAGTTATTCACTTATTTCAGTTCGCGCCAATCAACGTAGCGAGCGCGATGAAAATTCAGGAGCGAGAATGCAGGTTTTACATGTTTGTTCCGAGCTGTTTCCTTTGTTGAAAACTGGCGGTCTTGCTGACGTGGCCGGTGCGTTACCCGCGGCACAAATTGCCGAGGGCGACGATGTCCGAGTATTGATCCCCGCTTTCCCCGATATCAAAAAAGGCATCGGGGAAACGCAGCTGATAGCTTCGATCGATACCTTCGCAGGCCACGTTGATCTACGATATGCCGTTTATCAAGGCGTTGGGATCTATGTGATCGATACTCCCCACCTGTATGACCGGCCCGGTAGCCCTTATCACGACCAGTCCTCTAACGCCTATGTCGATAACCATTTGCGCTTTGGCCTGCTTAGCTGGATAGCCTGCGAGCTGGCTTGCGGACTGGACGCTTACTGGCGTCCCGAGGTGGTTCATTCCCACGACTGGCACGCCGGTTTGACCTCTGCCTACATCGTCGCGCGGGGACGGCCGGCGAAAACGGTGTTTACCGTGCACAACCTGGCGTTTCAGGGACTGTTCTTTGCCCAGCACCTCGGCGAACTGCAATTACCTGCAGAGTTCTTCCAGATGCGCGGACTGGAGTTTTACGGACAAATTTCGTTCCTCAAGGCCGGGCTGTTCTACTCCGATCACGTCACCACCGTCAGCCCGACCTATGCTAAAGAAATTACCCAACCGGCGTTCGGCTACGGCATGGAGTCGCTGCTGCTGGAGCGCCAGAGCCAGGGTAAGCTGACCGGCATCCTTAACGGTGTCGATGAGGCGATTTGGGAACCTAAAACCGACGTTCTGCTGTCTGCGCGCTACAGCGCCGACGACCTGCGCGCCAAGGCGATTAATAAAGCCTATTTACAGCGGGCAATGGGGCTTGACGTCGACGACTCGCGGCTGGTGTTTGCCGTGGTCAGCCGCCTGACCAGCCAGAAAGGATTGGATCTGGTACTCGAAGGATTACCTGAGCTGCTGGAGCAGGGCGGACAGCTGGCGGTGCTGGGTGCCGGCGACGCGGTGCTGCAACAGGCATTTTTAGCGGCGGCGGCCGAACATCCCGGACAGGTCGGCGTGCAGCTGGGCTACCACGAGGCCTTCTCGCACCGCATTATCGCCGGTGCCGACGTCATCATGGTGCCAAGCCGCTTTGAGCCGTGCGGGTTAACGCAACTTTATGGCTTGAAATACGGCACCCTGCCGCTGGTGCGCCGCACCGGCGGATTGGCCGATACCGTGGTTGACTGCGCACTGGAAAACCTGGCCGACGGCACCGCCAGCGGCTTTGTGTTTGAAGAAAGCAGCGGAAAATCGCTCAGTAACGCCATCCGCCGCGCCTTTGTACTGTGGAGCCGTCCTAAACACTGGCGCCACGTGCAGCACCATGCGATGGGCATAGATTTTGGTTGGAAGGTCGCCGCACAGGCTTACCAGAGCCTCTATCAGCGGCTTTGAACTGCAAACAAAATTGGGAACGTAACGCTATGACTTCACCGTTTAATTATACTTCACCTACCGTCAGCGTTGACGCGCTAAAGCATTCCATTGCTTATAAGTTGATGTTTATTCTTGGGAAGGACCCGTCCGTTGCCAACCAGCATGACTGGCTAAACGCCACGCTGTTTGCAGTTCGCGATCGCATGGTGGAGCGCTGGCTGCGTTCAAATCGCCATCAGCTGTCGCAGGATGTGCGTCAGGTTTATTACCTGTCGATGGAGTTTTTGATTGGCCGCACGCTGTCGAACGCGCTGCTGTCGATGGGGATTTACGATGATATCAAACAGGCGCTCGACGAGATGGGGCTCGATCTGGAAGAGCTCATCGGCGAAGAGAACGATCCCGGCCTCGGCAACGGCGGTCTGGGTCGTCTGGCAGCCTGTTTCCTGGATTCGCTAGCAACGCTGGCGCTGCCGGGGCGCGGTTACGGCATTCGTTATGAATACGGCATGTTCGCGCAAAAAATCGTTAACGGCGAGCAGCGAGAATCCCCCGACTACTGGCTGGAATACGGCAATCCGTGGGAGTTTCAGCGTTATAACACCCGCTATAAGGTACGATTCGGCGGCCGCCTGCAGCACGAAGGCTCCAAGACGCGCTGGCTCGAAACCGAAGAAGTTGTCGCAGTGGCCTATGACCAGGTTATCCCCGGCTTTGATACCGACGCCACCAACACGCTGCGGCTGTGGGGCGCGCAGGCAAGTAATGAAATCAACCTCGGTAAGTTTAATCAGGGCGATTACTTTGCGGCGGTAGAAGATAAAAACCATTCGGAAAACGTGTCGCGGGTGCTGTATCCCGACGACTCGACCTACTCGGGCCGTGAGCTGCGCCTGCGTCAGGAATATTTCCTGGTCTCTGCCACGGTGCAGGACATTCTGGTGCGTCACTACAACACCCATAAAACCTTCGACAATCTGGCGGATAAAATTTCAATCCACCTCAATGACACCCATCCGGTGCTGTCGATCCCTGAACTGATGCGCCTGCTGGTTGACGATCATAAGGTCAGCTGGCTGTCGGCGTGGGACACGGTAAGCCGCGTGTTCTCTTACACCAACCACACGCTAATGACCGAGGCGCTCGAAACCTGGCCGGTGGACATGCTCGGCAAGATCCTGCCGCGTCATTTACAGATCATCTTCGAGATTAACGAGCATTTCCTTAATCACGTAGAGGAGGTGTTGCCCGGCGATGACGCGATGAAAGCGCGAGTGTCGATCATTGATGAGAACAACGGCCGCAAAGTGCGTATGGCCTGGCTGGCGGTGATCGCCAGTCATAAAGTTAACGGCGTATCGGCGCTGCACTCGGATTTGATGGTGAAGTCGCTGTTCGCCGATTTTGCCAAAATCTACCCCGATCGCTTCTGTAACATGACCAATGGCGTGACGCCGCGGCGCTGGTTAGGCCTGGCCAACAAGCCGCTGTCGGCACTGCTCGATGATGCCATTGGCCACACCTGGCGTACCGATCTCAGCCAACTGGCCGAGCTGAAGCAGGACATCGACTATCCAAGCTTCTTAAAAGCGCTGCAGAAAGCCAAGTTCGAGAACAAAAAGCGTCTGGCGGCCTACGTCGGTGAGAAGCTTGAGGTAGTCATCGATCCGCACAGCCTGTTCGACGTGCAGATTAAACGTATTCACGAATACAAACGCCAGTTGCTCAACGTGCTGCACGTCATTACCCGCTATAACCGCATCATTGACGATCCCGAGGCCAACGTTGTGCCGCGCACGGTAATTTTTGCCGGTAAAGCCGCCTCTGCCTATTACGCCGCCAAGCAGATCATTCACCTGATCAACGACGTGGCGGCGGTGATCAATAACGATCCGCGCACCCAACACAAGCTGAAAGTGGTGTTTATTCCGAACTATAGCGTGAGTCTGGCGCAGCTGATCATTCCGGCCGCCGATCTTTCCGAGCAGATCTCACTGGCCGGCACCGAGGCGTCGGGGACCAGTAACATGAAGTTTGCCCTCAACGGTGCGCTGACCATTGGGACCCTGGACGGTGCTAACGTCGAGATGCTGGAACACGTCGGCGAGGAGAATATTTTTATCTTTGGTCACACCACGCCTGAGGTGGAGGCGCTGCGTCAAAACGGCTATAACCCGCACGAGTATTACGATAATGACCCCGAGCTGCATCGGGTGCTGACCCAGATCGCCACCGGGCAGTTTAGCCCGAGTGACCCGCGTCGTTACCATAATCTGTTCGATAGCCTGGTCAATCTCGGTGACCACTATCAGCTGCTGGCGGATTACCGCAGCTATGTCGATACGCAGGATAAAGTCGATGAGCTGTATCAACAGCAGGACGAATGGTCACGCCGTGCGCTGCTCAATATCGCTAATATGGGGTATTTCTCGTCGGACAGAACTATCAGCGAATATGCCGAGAAGATCTGGAATATCAAGCCGGTGAAGCTGTGAGTTAACTAGCAGGACTGGAGAAGCTTAGGTCGCAGGATCAGCGTCGTTTGCTCCCCCATCCCGGCCTTCCCCCGCTGGCGGAGGAAGGGGCTTAACATCCCCTCTTATTTATTTTCAGAGACTTGTTTTGATCCCCTCCCCCAAAATTTTTTTGGGGGAGGGCTAGGGTGGGGGAACTCGCTTCTCGGAATTATCATTTCACGACGCCAGCGACAGACCTTTACGCTGCTGGGCGTTTTCTTTCAGCCATTCGGCGACGCGGGCCTGCTCTGCCTGAGTCAGCCACATCCCCAACTTGGTACGACGCCAGATTGCATCATCCAGCTCGACCACCCACTCTTTTTCGACCAGATAGCGCAGCTCGGCCTCATAGAATTCATGGCCAAAGTTTTCGCCCAACGAAGCCACTCCCGTCGCTCCTTCTAGGATTAACGCGGTCTGACTGCCGTAGGTGCGCGCATAGCGAAGTGCCAGTGATTCTGACAGCCAGCCGTAGCGGCGGCGCAGTTCCTGCGCATAGCCATCGCGATCGCCGTTGATATGACCGCCCGGCAAGACGCCGTTCTTGGTCCACGCCGGACCGGCATTCGGATAATACTTGGCCAATTTTTCCATCGCGTGCTCGGCCAGCTTGCGATAGGTGGTCAGCTTGCCGCCAAAGATCGACAGCAGCGGCGCTTTGCCCTGCTCATCGTGTACGTCCAGCGTGTAGTCACGAGTTATCTTCTGTGCCGAATCCGATTCGTCGTCACACAGCGGACGCACGCCGGAATAGGTCCAAACGATATCTGTTTTTGTCAGCTGCTGTTTAAAATAGCTGTTGTAAATTTTCAGCAGATAATCGACTTCTTCGTCGTCAATCTTCACGTTTTTCGGGTCGCCGTGATATTCCACGTCGGTGGTACCGATAATCGAGAATTCGTCCATCCACGGGATCACGAAGGCGATACGGTTGTCTTCGTTTTGGAGAATATAAGATTGTTTTTCGGTATGAACGCGCGGTACCACGATATGGCTGCCCTTAATCAGGCGAATGCCGTAAGGCGATTTCAGTTTCAACCCGTCATCAAATAGCTGCTTGACCCACGGACCCGCCGCGTTAACCAGGCCCTTGGCGCGGAAGGTGAAGGTCTTGCCGGTATCAATTTCCTGAGCCTCTACCAGCCACAGGCCATTTTCACGCCATGCGCGATTGACCCGAGTGCGGGTGCGGATTTCACCGCCGCGCTCTTCCACTTCCTGCGCGTTGAGCACCACCAGGCGCGCATCGTCTACCCAGCAGTCGGAATATTCGAAGCCGCGAGTAATTTCGGGTTTCAGCACCGAGTTTTCGCCGAACTTAAGGCTGTTGCTGCCCTGCAGGCTGGTACGTTTGCCCAGGTGGTCATACATAAACAGGCCAATGCGGATCATCCAGGCCGGACGCAGGTGCGGCTGATGCGGCAGGCGGAAACGCATCGGGAAGGCGATATGCGGGGCGAGTTTGAGCAGTACTTCACGCTCGGCCAGCGCTTCGCTCACCAGGCGGAATTCGTAATGCTCCAGGTAGCGCAAGCCGCCGTGAATAAGTTTAGTACTGGCCGAAGAGGTCGCGCAGGCCAAGTCTTGCGCTTCAAGCAGCAAGACGGAAAGCCCACGGCCTGCTGCATCTGCTGCGATGCCGGCACCGTTGATACCGCCACCGATTACGATCAAGTCTTTGGTTTCCACGTCATCTTCCTCCAGATGTTCGTTAGAGCTCTTTAATGTTCGTTTTCGCTCATTAGTGTAATCGATAACCAACAAACAAGCCAAGAGTTAACCAAATAAAAACATTCACGCGTGATAGAGGTAACATTTTTAGGCTGAAATAAAAGGATTTAAACTTAGTTAGCGCGAAAAAAAGACCATTTTTTTCGTTAATGCGCGTTTAAAAATGGGCTCAGGAGGGTGGCAAGGGGGATAACGAAGCGGCTTTTAGGCGAGAGGGTGAGCAGTTTGCCGGGAAACGGCGGAGGTTTCCCGGCAGTGAATTAGCAGAGTTCGAGCTGGACTTCGTGCTTGGCAATCAGCGCCATCACGCTCTCAGGCGGTTTTTGATCGGTAAACATATAATCGATCAGACTCATATTGCCCAGGTTAACCATCGCGTTACGGCCAAATTTAGAATGGTCGGTAACCAACATCACAATGCGCGAATTTTCGATGATTGCGCGCTTGATCCGCGCCTCATGATAGTCGAATTCGAGCAAGGAGCCGTCCATATCAATGCCGCTTATCCCCAAAATGCCGTAGTCCAGGCGGAACTGGGAGATAAAATCCAGCGTCGCCTCACCCATAATACCGCCGTCTCGGCTGCGAACCTCACCGCCTGCCAGCAAAATACGAAAATCTTCTTTTGGGGTCAGCAGAGTGGCCACGTTGAGATTATTGGTGACGATGCGTAAATCACGATGGTCACGCAGCGCGTGGGCAACCGCTTCTGGCGTGGTCCCAATATCGATAAACAGCGTCGAGCCGTCAGGTATTTGGCTCGCAACCCGGGCGGCAATGCGCGCCTTTTGATCTGACCACATCACCTTACGATCGGTATAGGCGGCGTTGACCGAGCTGGAAGGCAGGGCGGCTCCGCCGTGGTGGCGGTGGATTTTATTCTGCTCGGCCAGATCGTTGAGATCGCGACGAATAGTCTGCGGACTGACGGCAAAATGCTCAACCAGCTCTTCGGTGCTGACATAGCTTTGCTGACGCACCAGTTCGACGATGGCGTCGTGTCGTTGTGTTTGTTTCACCCAAATCCCCTAAGCGCGTTTTTGGCGCGGCGTGCGCGTATCGCAAAAGGCCATGATAAGTCCCACGACCAAACCAAACACATGAGCCGCGTTAGCGATTGCGAGGCCCATCACATTAAAGTAACCCAACACCAGCCAGGCCACGGAGAAAATCATTAAACCGCGCGGCAGTGAAAGCTCGCGCTCGGGCTTCAACTCACCGGTTAACCAAACGTAGCCCATCAGCGCATAGACCACGCCGGAAAGACCGCCGAAGAAAATGCCGCTGAAAATGGACTGGCCCCAGCCGCTGAGCAGGGCGGAGATCAGGGCGATAGTAAACAGCTTGCCGCTGCCCAGACGTTTTTCGACCGGGCCGCCGAGATACCACCACCACATCAGGTTAAACAGGATGTGCAGCAGGGAAAAATGCAGCAGTGCCGGAGTGAACCAGCGCCACAGCTCGATATATTGGCTGCGGTCGGCGGGCCATGAAAGCCAGCTCATTACGGTCTGATCGCCATAAATCTGCTGCAGCACATAGACCGCGATGCAGATAAAAATGACCGCCATCGTCAGCGGGCCAGCCTGGCTGCGTATGCGTTGCCAATAGGAGTAACGTTCATAGCTGAGTTTGGTTTGCGTGTTCCCGCTCTGCCAACTGGCGGCCTGATAGCGTGGATTGAGGGGATCTTTGATAAAGGAGGCCAGTTCGGCTTCAACAATATCGAGTTTAGCTTCATCTTCAAGCCAAATTTGGACTTCCTGTCCCTCGTGCTTGACCGTGAGCGGGATCCCAAGTGTTGCCATATGATCGACAAATGCCTGCGCGATACGTGGGTTAGACAGGCTAAAAACTCTTATCATATTGTTAAGCTGGTCCTGTAATTATTTGATTTTGTATGAATATTATACCCTAAAGCGAGGATGGTTTTTACCTCAACCTGCGCTGTAATGATTATAACGCCAGCACCCTACGCTGTATGCCACTTAAAGGCTGATAGCTGAGCGGGAGAGCGGGTGAAAAGTCGCCCTGCGGTATGGCTAAATTCTTAATTTACCCCTCGTTACAGGCTAATTTTCAGATAAGTTGGATGCCTATTGCGCCGCAGTAAAGGGCGGGTAACGCTTTGACAGAATATAATCCACTAAATTAATGGCTAATTGAGGGTTAAAAACATAGGAATGAGTCGATAGATTAGAGGTGATTAACGATTTTTTTTTGGGAATATTGGAAATTAGCCCGCTAAACAAGCTGTCAATATCTCTTGGCGATATTAATGTTGAATAAAATATAAATAATATAAACCATTAAAGGTGTTTTTGTTTTTTTATTGCTATTTATCAAAGGGTTGTTTTATTTTTTTACGTGCTCTCATCAAGATTGATTGCCCATGGTTTTTAGAATATTAGGCCATTTGCGTAAATTATTTTTCTGCTATAAGTTTTGTTTCTATCTATTAACGCCCTAATTAAATTAATGAGCTTCCACGATGAAACATATGCGAGCACTTGATGGCGTACGCGGCGTTGCGATTATAATGGTGATGTTCTTCCACTTACAAATTCCCGGATTCTCTTTAGGATGGGCGGGCGTACCGCTGTTTTTTTGCCTGTCTGGATTCCTTATCACCGGTATTTTATTGGAACATAAAAGTAAGCCGCTTAAAGAGTACCTTGGCACCTTCTTGATTAATCGAGCATTGCGAATATTTCCGCTGTTCTATGGCTATTTGCTGGTTAACTATTTATTCCTCAAGCTTACGGGTCAGTCTACGGCCGGATATATGTGGTTTATATTTTACTTACAGAATATCTACATCGGGGTGACCGGCACCACGCCAGGCTTTGTTATTCAGACCTGGTCACTGGCGGCAGAGGAGCAGTTTTACTGGTTATGGCCTTTCGCTATTTTCTTTATCAAAAACAAAAATATGGTTAAGGTATTTTCGCTCCTGATCGTGCTCTCGGTATTGGCCAGATCGTGGATATTCCACGCCTCGGGTAACAATCCTTATATGTTCAATGCCACCTTACTCAGCTGTACCGACGGACTTATCCTGGGTGCGTTGATGGCCAAGATAAAAGACCAGCCTTTTGCCGCTAAGGTCTCTGTGCTGCTTTTCGTGATTGGCATCGTTGCGACGCTGTACGCGGTGATAACCGTCGGACTGGACGCTTTTTGGCTGCCTTCCGGCTGGGTGAACAAATGCGAGTATTTACCTACCGCAATGGCGATGGTGTTTACCGCTTTTATCTTCTATGCCTATAAAATTTCTAAAGGCGCGACCCGCGGCCCAGTGTTCAATATTCTCAACAGTAAGCCACTGGTCTATACCGGTAAGATAAGCTATGGCCTATATATGTGGCATCTCGCCTGCTTCTTCGTCATTACCGTTATTTTCAGAAAGCTTGGATTAGAAAGTCAGCATGCGCTGTACTTTATCACCGCGCTCATCGTGAGTTATATCTGCTCGACGTTGTCATATTATTTATTTGAGGTGCACTTCCTGAGATTAAAAAGAAAGTCTGGCGATCCGCTGATCGCTAGCAAAGAGGTGGCCTCCTAATCATTAACCCCAATCATCAACTTCAATCAACGGGCCGATTAATCGGCCCGTTGAGGGTAAGGTGGCGAATTTCTCAGGCCTCGACATCCTGCGGAAAAGCCTTCGACCAGGCCTCGAAACCGCCATCCACGCTGTATACCGCATCGAATCCCTGACTTAGCAGATACTGTGCGGCATTGCGGCTACTAATGCCGTGATAACAAATCACCATCACCGGCGTGGTCGAGTCGGTCTGCTGCATAAACTCACCGATACTCTCATTGCTTAAATGGAAAGCGCCGGGGGCATGAGCGGTGTTAAAGCTCTGAATATCACGGATATCAACCATCACTGCGCCATTCTCTTTCAGGCGGTTATGAGCCTGCTCAACGCTAATTGCTTCAAACTGTTCCATGCTGCTTCTGCCTCGTGGTGACGCGATCGTCATTTAAAAATATTCGCCTCTATTGTAAACAAATTTCCGTCAATGGGTTTATAAATAATAGGTGCCTTCCTTCCTGCGTTAGTCATTCGTTTTCAATCTGTTCACCAAGGATAGAGATTGCCCTATGCCCAAACCGATATTTAAGCAGGACAATTTTGAGGCGGCTTTAACCCGCCAGTGGCAAGCTTTCGGACTGACCTCCGCAGAAGATATGACCCGACATCAGTGGTGGCACGCGGTCAGTGCCGCCGTTGCCGAGCAGCTACCGCCGCGCCCGGACAGCGGCAAAACCGGCAGTAAAATCAAACGACACGTTAATTATATCTCGATGGAGTTTCTGGTCGGCCGCCTGACCGGCAATAATCTGATTAACCTGGGCTGGTACGATCGGGTGGCTAAAGCGCTGGAAAAATATGACATCATTTTGTCAGACCTGCTGGAAGAAGAGATTGACCCGGCGTTAGGCAACGGTGGCTTAGGCAGGCTGGCGGCCTGTTATCTCGACGCCATGGCCTCTGCGGGGCAGCCGGCAATCGGCTACGGGCTGAACTACCAGTACGGTCTTTTCCGCCAAAGTTTTGTTAACGGCCAACAGCACGAGGCGCCCGATGACTGGCAGCGCAATGCCTATCCGTGGTTTCGCCACAATGGAGCATTGGCGGTGGACGTCGGCATAGGCGGTAAAATCATTAAGGATGAAAGTGGGCAATCCCAGTGGAAAGCCGCTTTTATCCTGCGCGGTGAGGCCTGGGACCTGCCGGTTATCGGTTATAAAAACGGGGTAACCCAGCCGCTGCGACTGTGGGAGGCGACGCACCCTCGGCCATTTGATTTAGAAAAATTCAACGATGGAAAATTCCTGCTGGCCGAAAAGCCGGGCATCGACGCCGCCAGCCTGACCAAAGTGCTTTACCCTAACGATAACCACGACAGCGGCAAGCGTCTGCGTCTCATGCAGCAGTATTTTCAGTGCGCCTGTTCAGTCGCTGACATCTTACGCCGCCATCATTTCCTCGGGCGTAACATCCACCAGCTGCCGGACTATGAGGTTATCCAGCTTAACGATACCCATCCGACCATTGGCATTGCAGAAATGTTGCGGGTGCTCATTGACCAACATCAGATGAGCTGGGATGACGCCTGGCATATTACCAGCCGCACCTTTGCCTATACCAACCACACGCTGATGCCAGAGGCGCTGGAAACCTGGGACGAGAAACTGCTGCGCAGCCTGCTGCCGCGACATTTTGCGATTATTAAGCAGATTAACGCTAACTTTAAGCAAATAGTCGATCGGCACTGGCCCGGCGACGACGCGGTGTGGGCCAAGCTGGCGATACACTACGGCGGGCGCGTACGCATGGCTAATCTGTGCGTGGTGGCAGGTTTTGCGGTCAACGGCGTCGCCGCGTTGCACTCCGATTTGATAGTCAACGATCTGTTCCCCGAGTATTACCAGCTGTGGCCGGAAAAATTCCACAACGTGACCAACGGCATCACCCCGCGCCGCTGGCTAAAGCAGTGTAATCCTCAGCTTGCTGCGCTAATCGATGAAACGTTAAAAACCGAATGGGTGACGGATTTGGAGGCCCTGAAAGGTCTCGAAGGCAGCCTGACAGATAAAAAATTCTGCAAACGGTATCGAAAGATCAAACACGAAAATAAGTTACGATTGGCCCGCTACGTCAAGCAGCACGTCGGTATTACGCTTAACCCCGACGCTATTTTTGATGTGCAAATCAAGCGCCTGCACGAGTACAAACGCCAGCATCTTAACCTGTTGTACATCATCTACCTCTACCAGCAGATCCGCAGCAATCCCCAGTTGGATATCGTGCCGCGGGTATTCATTTTCGGTGCTAAAGCGGCACCCGGCTATTATCTGGCGAAAAATATTATCTACGCGATCAATCAGGTGGCGGAGAAGATCAATAACGATCCGATCGTCGCCGATCGCATCAAGGTGGTATTTATTGCCGATTATCGCGTTTCGGTGGCCGAGATGATTATCCCGGCGGCGGACGTGTCCGAGCAGATTTCTACCGCCGGTAAAGAGGCCTCGGGAACCGGCAATATGAAGCTGGCACTCAACGGTGCCCTCACCGTGGGCACGCTGGACGGGGCTAACGTCGAAATCGCCGAGCAGGTCGGTGATGAAAATATCTTTATCTTTGGCAACACGGTCGATGAAGTGAAGGCGTTGCTGAAGAAGGGCTACAAGCCGCAGGCGGTCGTGAAAAAAGACAAACATCTCAAGGCGATATTGGATGAGCTGGCCAGCGGCTTTTACAGCAATGGGGATAAAAATGCTTTCGAACCGATGCTGACCAGCCTGCTGGCAGGGGGCGATCCTTATCTGGTACTGGCGGACTTTGCCGAGTACTGCGGCGCGCAGGCAAAAATCGATCAACTTTATCGCGATCGCGACGAATGGACCCGGCGAACCTTGCTGAACACCGCGCGCGTGGGCATGTTCAGCGCTGACCGCTCGATCCGCGATTATCAGCAGCGTATTTGGCAAGCTAAACGTTAAGGAGCAGGCATGCAGGGCGATGAACTCGAACTGGCAGCAAGGCGGGCTGGGATCCTCGACAGCTTTATCAATATGGTGGATAAGGAGCAAACGGTTTCCGACGCGACCAAGCGGGCGTTGCTGGAGGCGATGGGGCGTGATGAGCAGGAGCCAGACGTCGGCCCGCTGCCGTGGGTAAAAGTGTTTACCCACGGCGAAGCGGTGAATCTGACCCCGCGCGGCAAGGGCGATTATCAGTGGCAGCTGCTTTTCGAAAACGGCGATCTGACGGAGGGAAGCGCCAATTTTGCTACACCGCTCGAGCTGGGCGATGACCTTAAACTGGGTTATCACCAGCTGACGCTGAACTGGAAAAAGCAGTCGTGGAGTTGCCGGATTATTATCACACCGCTGCGCTGCTACGAGCCAGAGGCGCTGCGCAACGATGAAAAGCTGTGGGGCGCCTGCGTACAGCTTTATACCCTGCGTTCGGAAAAAAACTGGGGTATCGGAGATTTTGGCGATTTAAAGCAGCTGGTGCAGCAGCTTGGGCAGCGCGGCGGGGCCTTCATCGGGCTCAACCCGATCCACGCGCTGTATCCTGCTAATCCGTCCAGCGCCAGTCCCTATAGCCCCTCTTCGCGGCACTGGCTGAACGTGGCCTATATTGACGTCAATGCGGTAGAGGAATTCAGCGGTAATAAAAAGGCGCAGCGCTGGTGGCAGAGCGCCGCGACGCAAAAGAGACTGCAACAGGCGCGAAGCGTTGAAAATGTTGATTATGAAAAGGTGATGGCGCTGAAAATCCACGGCCTGCAGCTGGCATGGGATGAGTTCCAGAGCCTGGCCGACACCAGCCAGCGTAAACGCAATTTCCACGACTTTGTCCAGCTAGGCGGGGGCAGTTTGCGCCAGCAGGCGGTGTTCGACGCGCTGCACGTGCACCTGAGAAAATCCGCTGAAAATCTTTGGGGCTGGCCGGTGTGGCCTAAGGCCTATCGCGACCCGCACTCATCCAAGGTTGAGGCATTTTGCACCCAGTATCACGACCAGGTAGCGTTTTACCTGTGGCTGCAGTGGCTGGCGCACGACCAGTTTGCCGAGTGCTATCAGGCCAGTCTGGAGCTTGAAATGCCTATTGGGCTGTATCGCGATCTCGCCGTGGGCGTGGCCGAGGGCGGGGCGGAGACCTGGTACAATCGTTCCCTTTACTGCCTGGGCGCGACGGTGGGCGCGCCGCCGGACGTGTTGGGGCCGCAGGGCCAGAACTGGGGCTTGCCGGCGATGGACCCCAACGTCATGCGTGCCAGAGCCTATCAGCCGTTTATCGATTTACTGCGCGCCAATATGAGCGACTGTGGCGCGCTGCGCATTGACCACGTCATGGGGCTGCTGCGCCTGTGGTGGATCCCCAAAGACCAGACGGCGGCGGCGGGCGCGTATGTCAGCTATCCGTTACGCGATCTTTTAGGCGTGCTGGCGCTCGAAAGCCATCGCCACAAGTGCATGGTTATCGGGGAAGATCTCGGCACGGTACCGAAAGAGATTGTCGCCAGCCTGCGCGAAAGCGGGGTTTATTCCTACAAAGTGCTGTACTTCGAACACGACAACCAGCGCGTTTATCATGCTCCCAAGGATTATGTCGTTCAGGCGATGGCGACCGTCACCACGCATGACCTGCCTACTCTGCGCGGCTATTGGCAGGGGGATGATTTAACGTTGGGTGAAAAGTTGGGAATTTATGCCGATGCCTCAGTGCTCGCCGATCTGCGTCTCGATCGCGCTAAAACTCGGCAGTCTCTGCTAGATGCGCTTCATCTGCACGGCTGCGTGCCGAAGAATTTTGGCAAGCGGGCGGAAAAAATGGCGATGAGCCCGGCGCTGAACCGTGGCCTGCAACGCTATCTGGCCATCAGCTCTAGCGCCTTGCTGGGCCTGCAGCCGGAAGACTGGCTGGACATGAATATGCCGGTTAACGTACCTGGAACCAATACCGAATACCCTAACTGGCGGCGCAAGCTGACCGCGTCGCTGGAAACGTTATTCGCCGACAAGCATATTAATTTGTTGTTAAAGGATGTGGATAGCAGCAGAAAGGGCGTTAAGTGAGGGGATAAAAACGTCCCCCCACTTCTGGCACAGCGTGCAGAAAGTGGGGGAATGTGAGGCCGGGAGAGCAGGTAACGAACCTGCCAGACGATTTCCCAGGCCTAAATCCGCCCCGAATCAGGGGCGGGATCGTATTAGTAGAACGAGTGCTCGCCGCGCTGGTGTTCGGTCAGGTCACGCACGCCCGTGAGTTCAGGGAATGCCTGCAACAGCTCTTTTTCGATGCCGTCTTTTAGGGTGACATCGATCATCGAACAACCGTTACAGCCGCCGCCGAATTGCAGAATCGCTAAGCCTTCGTCGGTGATTTCCATCAGGGAAACGCGACCGCCGTGGCTGGCAAGCTGGGGGTTAACCTGCGCCTGCAACAGATACTCAACGCGCTCCATCAAAGGCGCGTCATCAGACACTTTGCGCATTTTTGCGTTCGGCGCTTTCAGCGTAAGCTGTGAGCCGAGCTGGTCGGTCACAAAGTCGATCTCTGCTTCTTGCAGATAAGGTGCGCTAAGCTCGTCGACGTAGGCGGAAATTTTATCAAATTTCAGCTCGGTATCGGTGGATTCCACGGCATCGGGTGGACAGTAAGAAACACCGCATTCGGCGGTCGGCGTACCGGGATTAATCACAAATACGCGGATCTGGGTGCCTTCTTCCTGGTTTGCCAAAAGTTTAGCAAAGTGCTCTTGGGCAGCATCGGTAATAATGATCATAGCATTGGCTCAATAGTTGACTACTCCAGTTGGTCATAATACGCCCTTTAACAGAGTGACTACAAGGTGCGGCAAATACACCAAATCTGCAATGATGAAATATTGTCTTTATTCAGTAAGTTAGCAACTTCGCTAATTGTGCTGCCGGTGGTCACGACGTCATCTATCAGGGCAATATCTTTGCCTGCCAGGCTCTGGTTGCAGCAAAATGCCTGCTGCAGATTTCGCTTTCTTTGCCGCTCCGAGAGCTGCTGCTGCGCCGGGGTGGCGCGCTGACGCTGTAGCGCGGCGGGGAAATACTCGCAGCCCAGCCAGCGGGCCAAGGGGCGGGCGAGCAGATCGGCCTGGTTATAGCCGCGTTGGCGATAGCGGCGCAGGTGTAACGGTACGCTTAGCACCACCTGCGGCCTGACCAGCGTCCCCGCGCGCCAGCGTTCCAGCCAGCGCAGCAGCAATAGCCTGGCCAGCGGCACGGCCAACTCCGGCGCCGCCGAAAATTTTAACCGCAGCAGCAGCGTGCTTAGCGGCGGCTGATACAGCTGGGCAAAGACCAACGCCTGCCAGCCCGGAGGCTTGAGCAGGCAGCGGCCGCAGGGCCGCAGGGCATCACCACTCGGCAGCCCGCAGCTGGGGCAGCAGAGAGGATTGGCGGGCAGCTCGCCGAGGCACAGGCTGCAGATACCGTGTTTAGCTATCTGTAATGGCTGCTGGCAAAGCCAACATCGGCTGGCAAGAGAGAACATAAGCGGTAGACTATCCCTTTGGTCACCCCCCATGACCCACGGGCCGTCATGCAGGGAAAGAAAACATTCACAAGCAGGGACCTTACCTTATGAATCAACTCCATTGGCAGACTTTAGGCACAGGATCGCGCGATATTGTGCTGCTTCACGGCTGGGGACTGAACGCCGAAGTCTGGCGTTACATAGTCCAGCGATGGGCCTCGCATTTTCGCCTGCACTTGGTGGACCTGCCCGGCTATGGGCGTAGCCAGGGTTTTGGCGCGCTTACCCTGGAGGAAATGACGCAAATCGTGCTGGCTCAGGCTCCGGAAAAAGCCGTCTGGATCGGCTGGTCGCTGGGTGGACTGGTGGCGAGCCGGGCTGCGCTCAGTGCCCCGCAGCGGGTTGACGCGCTGGTAACCGTGGCCTCATCGCCGTGTTTTGCCGCGCAGGAAGAGGACTGGCCAGGGATCCGTCCCGAGGTGCTGCACGGTTTCCAGCAGCAGCTAAGCGAGGATTTCCAGCGCACGGTTGAGCGTTTTCTGGCTCTGCAAACGTTGGGCAGTGAAAGCGCACGTCAGGACGCCAAACTGCTGAAATCGATGGTGCTCGATTTGCCTATTCCGCCGGTTGAGGTGCTAAACGGCGGTCTGGAGATGCTTAATCACCAGGATTTACGCCTCGAGATGCAGAGTCTGACGCTGCCGTTTTTACGTATTTATGGCGCGCTTGACGGACTGGTGCCGCGAAAAATCATCCCATTATTGGATGCGCTTTGGCCCCGTTCCCGGTCGGTTAAGATAGAAAAGGCCTCCCATGCGCCGTTTATCTCTCACCCCGAGGTTTTTTCGTCTGCCGTTATCGATTTCCTCCGCCGGCAAAATTTGATGTAAGTGAGCCGCGGCTGGTGGGTAAAGCTTGAGCTGCATCACATATTCAAGCTTTACCCGATGGCAACTATTTCTTTGGTTGATAATTTTTGTAAGTGATTAATACTCAATGGGTAACGCCAATATTTCGATGACTCTGTTCAACGAGTGGCGATCGGTCTGCGTCTCTGGGAGACGGTGTGGTATTTGAACTTACGGTTCGTACCCGCGCAGGCCGTTTGGCGTTAGCCGTCTTGACTGCTTTTAAAAAATAAATCACTTAAAAAGAGGTAGTGTCATGAACTATAAGAAAATGGTTATCGCCGCGGTGTTGATGGGGACTTTCTCTGCCGGAGCAATGGCGGCCAAAGAAATCACCCGCGAAGAAGCGCAAAAAAATAACTACACCAGCATTGGCACCGTTTCGATCGACAATGAACAGACGGCACCGATGGACGCTAAGAGGGCGATTAACAAACTGGTGGATGAGAAAGGCGGGAAGTACTACGTCATCATTGAAGCGAACACCGATAATAAAATCTCTGCCACGGCAGAAGTTTTTAAATAATACGCTTTTTATCCGTGCAATAGGCGAGCAGAAATCTGCTCGCCTTTTTATTTTAGCCAACTGACCGTTGTTAGCAAACGAACGGCCACTGGCTCACCAACGGCTACTAGCAAACTGCCAGCAGGCTTCCTCTGCGGACAGAGGAAGCGGTTTTTAGAGCAGAGAAGTCGGCTAGCGTTTCTTGAAGGCGGCCGCGAGGGCGTCGGCCATCGCATTGTTTCCCGCGTTGCCGTTACCACGACCCGCCGCGGGCGCGGCGTTACGTTTTGGCGCTTCACGGCCTTTATTGAGGTTGGCCGCCGGAGCCGCCGGGCCACCGCTGCGTCGGGCCGGGCCTTCACCAGGCTGTTCGTCGAGGCGCATGGTCAGCGCGATACGCTTGCGCTGTAAATCAACCTCCATCACCTTGACCTTCACAATATCCCCGGTTTTCACCACGGTGTGTGGATCTTCGACGAATTTGTTAGCCAGTGAGGAGATGTGTACCAAACCGTCCTGATGTACGCCGATATCAACGAAGGCGCCAAAGTTGGTCACGTTGGTCACCGTGCCTTCCAGCACCATGCCCGCCGTCAGGTCGTTCATGGTTTCAACGCCCTCGGCGAAGGTCGCCGTTTTGAATTCAGGACGCGGATCGTGGCCCGGTTTCTCAAGTTCCTTGATGATATCGGTCACGGTCGGCACGCCAAAACGCTCGTCGGTGAACTCGCTGACTTTTAGCCCGCGCAGCGCGTTGGAGTCGCCCATCAGCTCTTTTAGCGCTAGCTGAGTGGCGGCAAGAATGCGCTGCACCACCGGATAGGTTTCCGGGTGAACGGTTGAGGCATCCAGCGGGTTATCGCCGTGATTGATGCGCAGGAAGCCCGCGCACTGCTCAAAGGCTTTCGGCCCCAGGCGGCTGACTTTCAACAGCTGTTCGCGGTTGCGGAACTGGCCGTTTTCATCGCGCCAGTTAACAATGTTCTGCGCCATCATGCGGGTCAGACCGGCAACGCGAGTCAACAGCGGCACCGAGGCGGTATTCAGGTCAACGCCGACGGCGTTCACGCAGTCTTCGACGACCGCATCGAGTTTTTTGGCCAGCAGGCTCTGGGAAACATCGTGCTGGTACTGGCCGACGCCGATGGATTTCGGGTCGATTTTCACCAGCTCGGCCAACGGATCCTGCAGACGACGGGCGATTGAAACCGCGCCGCGAATAGACACGTCGAGGTCGGGGAATTCTAACGCCGCCAGCTCGGAGGCGGAGTACACCGAGGCGCCGGCTTCGCTGACAATGACTTTCTGCGCGGTGACTGCCGGGAACTGTTTTTGCAGCTCGATAAAGAATCGCTCAGTCTCGCGTGAGGCGGTGCCGTTGCCGATAGCCACCAGTTCGACGTTATGCTTGATGCACAGCGCGGCGACCTGCTGCGCCGCTTTCGCCGCCTGACCGGTATGCGGATAAACGGTATCGATACCGACCAGCTTGCCGGTGTGGTCCACTACCGCCACCTTGACGCCGGTGCGCAGGCCCGGATCGAGGCCCATCGTCGCGCGCATGCCCGCCGGAGCGGCCATGAGCAGGTCGTGCATGTTGCGGGCAAAGACGTTAATCGCCTCTTCTTCGGCGCGCTCGCGCACGGTGCTCATGAGCTCGGTTTCAAGATGCATCAGCACCTTGATACGCCAGGTCCAGTTGACCACGGCGCGACGCCAGACATCGGCAGGGGCGTTATTCAGCTTCAGGCCCAAATGGTCGATGATGATTTGCTCGGCATAACTCTCGCGCGGCGGTTCGTCTGACTGCGGATCGGCATTCAGTGACAGCTGCAGCACGCCTTCATTGCGACCGCGGAACATCGCCAGTGCCCGGTGGGAAGGAACCTGAGAAAACGGCTCGTGGTGGTCGAAATAATCGCGGAATTTTGCGCCTTCCTGCTCTTTGCCATCGACCATGCGCGCGGTCAGATGGGCATTTTTCCACAGGTATTCACGGACTTTTGCCAGCAGCGCCGCGTCTTCGGCAAAGCGCTCCATCAGAATATAGCGTGCGCCATCGAGGGCGGCCTTGGTGTCAGCAACGCCTTTGTCGGCATCGACATAGGCGGCAGCGGCCACGTCCGGCGAGTGTGAAGGATCTTGCCACAGCAGATCGGCCAACGGTTCCAGACCGGCTTCAATGGCGATTTGCCCACGGGTGCGGCGTTTAGGTTTAAACGGCAGATATAAGTCTTCAAGCTCGGTTTTGCTGAGCGTGCCGTTGATGGATTTGGATAATTCGTCGCTCAGCTTGCCCTGATCGTCAATCGATTTAAGGATGGTCTGACGACGCTCTTCAAGCTCACGCAGATAGCCCAAACGGCTGTCCAACTGACGCAGTTGGGTATCATCCAACCCGCCGGTGACCTCCTTACGATACCGTGCAATAAACGGCACGGTATTACCTTCATCCAGTAAGCGGACGACCGAAGCAACCTGCTCCGGGCGTACCTGCAATTCTGTCGCGATAATGCGGCTCAGTTGATCATTCATAGTTGCGTATCAGTTCTATTGAGGAGGGGGACAGTTATACGGTTTGAACGGCTAAAATGCCAGTCATCCGGCCCTGGAGACCGGCGTTTTGAGACAGTTGGAAGCTTAGGTGGCGTCAGGATAGTCAATTTGGTTAACGTACCAGACCGCATCGCCGACGGGAGTATTGACCACCGCGCTGTCGCCGACCTCTTTTTTCAGCAGCGCGCGGGCCATTGGGGCGTCTATCGAGATGTAGTCGCGGCGGCCAAAAATTTCATCGTAGCCGACAATGCGAAAACGCAGACTGTCACCGTCGTCATTTTCAATCTCGACCCAGGCGCCAAAAAACACCTTGCCCTGCTGCTGTGGCGAATAGTCAACGATGCGCAGCTCCTGCATGCATTTGGTCAGATAGCGTATGCGGCGGTCGATCTCGCGCAGGCGCTTCTTATTGTACTGATAATCGGCATTTTCACTTCTGTCGCCGAGGCTGGCGGCCCAGGTGACCTTGCGGGTAACATCCGGGCGTTCTTCACGCCAAAGAAAGTCGAGCTCATCCTTGAGTTTCTGGTAGCCTTCACGCGTTATCAGCTTGGTTTTCATCGGCTTGTTTGTTTTATCCGTCAGGTTGCTGCATAGGGCCAGAATACCCCAGCCGGGAACGCCAGGGAAACCCCCGATTTTCTCAATTTTCAGCTGTTGCAAAAATGCTCGCCGAAAAGTGTAAAAAGCATAAAGATATGAACAGGCCCTAAAATGGCGCACGTATTGCTGCAAGATCGCGTGAAATAACCAAAAATTATTGATAAATTGGGCAAAGCATAAGCATTGTTACAATTTCGACTAGAATATATACCATTAAAAGCTGTCGGTTAGCCGTGGCTTTTTTAACAATACCTGCTTCGGGTATTAGCGCCTTTGGGAGTTAGAAAATGCAAGAGAATCACAAGATTCTGGTAGTAGATGATGACATGCGTTTACGCGCACTTTTAGAACGTTATCTGACAGAGCAAGGCTTCCAGGTTCGAAGCGTTGCCAATGCTGAACAAATGGACCGCTTACTGACTCGTGAATCCTTCCATTTGATGGTGCTTGACCTGATGCTGCCGGGCGAAGACGGTCTGTCTATTTGCCGCCGCCTGCGCAGTCAAAGCAACCCTATGCCGATCATCATGGTGACCGCCAAGGGTGAAGAAGTGGACCGTATCGTTGGCCTGGAAATCGGCGCCGATGACTATATTCCTAAACCGTTTAACCCGCGTGAGCTGCTGGCTCGTATCCGCGCCGTGTTGCGTCGCCAGGCCAATGAGCTGCCGGGTGCGCCTTCACAGGAAGAAGCGGTGATCTCGTTCGGTAAATTCAAACTGAACCTCGGTACGCGTGAAATGTTCCGCGAAGACGAGCCTATGCCTTTGACCAGCGGCGAGTTTGCCGTGTTGAAAGCCTTGGTGAGCCACCCGCGTGAGCCGCTGTCCCGTGACAAGCTGATGAACCTCGCGCGTGGCCGTGAGTACAGTGCGATGGAGCGTTCTATCGACGTACAGATTTCCCGTCTTCGCCGCATGGTGGAAGAAGATCCGGCGCATCCGCGTTATATACAGACCGTTTGGGGTCTGGGCTACGTGTTCGTACCGGACGGCAGTAAGGCATGAGGAAAATACGCTTCTCACCGCGTAGCTCCTTTGCCCGTACCCTGCTTTTAATCGTCACCCTGCTGTTTGTCAGCCTGGTGACGACGTATCTGGTAGTGCTGAATTTCGCCATTCTGCCAAGTTTGCAGCAGTTCAATAAAGTCCTGGCCTACGAAGTCCGTATGCTGATGACCGATAAGCTGCAGCTTGAGGATGGCACACTGCTGGAAGTGCCACCGGCGTTTCGCCGTGAAATATACCGAGAGCTGGGCATCTCGCTGTACACTAACTCTGCTGCCGAAGAGAGTGGGTTACGCTGGGCGCAGCACTATGAGTTTCTGAGCCAGCAAATGGCTCAGCAACTTGGCGGTCCTACCGACGTTCGTGTCGAAGTTAACAAAAATACCCCGGTGGTTTGGCTGAAAACCTGGCTGTCGCCTGACATCTGGGTACGCGTGCCGTTGACCGAAATTCATCAGGGCGATTTCTCGCCGCTGTTCCGCTATACGCTGGCGATTATGCTGCTGGCTATCGGCGGTGCCTGGCTGTTTATCCGCATTCAGAACCGACCCTTGGTGGAGCTGGAGCATGCCGCATTGCAGGTCGGCAAGGGGATTATCCCGCCGCCCCTGCGCGAGTATGGCGCCTCTGAAGTTCGCTCGGTAACCCGGGCGTTTAACCAGATGGCGGCCGGCGTGAAGCAGCTGGCAGATGACCGAACCCTGCTGATGGCGGGCGTCAGCCACGATTTGCGTACTCCGCTAACCCGTATTCGCCTGGCGACAGAAATGATGAGCAGCGAGGACGCCTATCTGGCCGAATCGATCAACAAAGATATCGAAGAGAGCAATGCAATCATCGAGCAGTTTATTGATTATCTGCGCACCGGGCAGGAGATGCAGACCGAGGTATGCGATCTCAACTCGATTCTCGGGGAGGTCGTGGCGGCGGAAAGCGGCTACGAGCGTGAGATAGAAACGGATCTGGTGGACGGCGAAGTGCTGGTCAACGTGCATCCGCTGTCGATCAAGCGTGCGGCGTTAAACATGGTGGTCAACGCGGCGCGATACGGCAATGGCTGGATAAAAGTCAGCAGCGGTCACGATCTTAATCGCAGCTGGTTCCAGGTTGAGGATGACGGTCCGGGGATTGAACCTGACCAACTGGCTCACCTGTTCCAACCGTTTGTGCGCGGCGACAGCGCGCGTACTATCAGCGGGACCGGTTTAGGATTGGCGATTGTGCAGCGTATTATCGATGCTCACGCCGGTACGCTGGATATCGGCAAGAGTCCGCGCGGTGGGCTGCGCTTTAGAGCGTATCTACCTCACGCCGCGAAAGACAGCGTGGTGGTTGCGGTTGCGCCTGTTTAAGAAAGAGTGCCTGCTTAGCGGCGTGCCAGGTTAGGCACCAGCGCCTGCCTAAATCTGTCCATCTAAAAGAGTGCCTGCCTAAAACGTTGCTCCATTGTCCAAGCCTGGAGCAACGTCTTATTGTTACGACTTTCTACTCATTACAAAGTACTCGGCCGCCTCTTCTCGCCAACGCGGGCTACCCTGATTTTCCCACGGATTAAGCAGGGTAATTCCGCAGTTTTCAAAATAGCCGATGTCAGAGGTGGCCAGACAGGCCTGATACTGCTGGCAAATCGCCACCTTCTGCAGTTCTGCAACGCTTAGCCTGACCTCCGCCTTAAGATTTGCTGCCTGCAACGGCGCGTAAAGTAGCGCACTCTGGGCGTCGAACGGCAGCAGCCTGGCGGTAAAATCCTGATTAAGCATCTCCAGCATCAGCGTAGATAGCTGCGCTTTCTGTTCAGCGTCTGGCAGATTTTCAAGGCTGCTAAACAGTTCGGCGACGGTGATCGCGGTGAGAAAAAGCTGCTGCGCATCCTGAGCGTTTAGCCATTCCAGCACCGACTTATGCGGTTTAGGCCGCAAGATTTCCGTAATCACCGGCGTATCGAGCACGATCATGGCGGGCTCTCTCCGTCGGGCAAGGTATCGCCACGGGGCGGCAAGGCCAACTCAACGCCGCCGCCCGATGAGAAGCGCTGCTGCAAACGACTGCCCAGGCCATAGCTCGGCTGGGTGCCTTGCAGCGCCTGACGAAGAATGATCCGCGCCTCCTCTTCCATGGAGTGCCCGTTTCTGGCCGCCGCGAGTCGCAGTAAATCTTTAACCTCGTCGTCGAGGCTGCGAATCGTTAGCGTCGCCATTACAGCTTCGGCCCGGCACTTACCAGCGCAGCGCCGGCGGCGGTGTCGGTGTATTTGCTGAAGTTATCAACAAACAGCTTGGCTAAATCCTCGGCCTTTTCCTGCCACTGCTCGGCGCTTGGGTAGCTGTCGCGCGGATCGAGGATCTGCGTGTCAACGCCCGGCAGAGACTGCGGCACGGCGAGACTGAAGATCGGCAGCGTGTTAGTGGGCTGATTGTCGATCTCGCCGCTGAGGATGGCGTCGATGATCGCGCGGGTATTCTTCAGGGAAATACGCTTACCGGTGCCGTTCCAGCCGGTATTGACCAGATAGGCCTTCGCCCCCGAGGCCTTCATGCGTTTTTCCAGCACTTCAGCGTACTGCGTTGGATGCAGCGTCAGGAACGCCGCGCCAAAGCAGGAGGAGAAGGTTGGCGTCGGCTCGGTAACGCCGCGCTCGGTACCGGCCAGCTTGGCGGTAAAGCCAGACAGGAAGTAGTATTCGGTTTGCTTGTCCGACAGGCATGACACCGGCGGCAGCACGCCGTAAGCGTCGGCAGTCAGGAAAATCACCTTGGTGGCGTGGCCCGCTTTTGAAATCGGCTTAACGATATTGTCGATGTGTTGAATCGGGTAAGTCACGCGGGTGTTTTCGGTTTTGGAACCGTCACTGAAATCGATTTCGCCGTGCTCGTTAACGGCGACGTTTTCCAGCAGCGCATCGCGGCGGATGGCGCCAAAAATATCCGGCTCGGCCTCTTTGCTCAGGTTGATGGTTTTGGCGTAGCAGCCGCCTTCGAAGTTGAATACGCCTTCGTCGTCCCAGCCGTGTTCGTCATCGCCAATCAGCTTACGCTTGGGATCGGTAGACAGCGTGGTTTTTCCGGTACCTGAAAGGCCGAAGAATACCGCCACGTCGCCCTGTTCGCCGACGTTGGCCGAGCAGTGCATGGAGGCGATGTTATTCAGCGGCAGCAGGTAGTTCATGACCGCGAACATGCCTTTTTTCATCTCGCCACCGTACCAGGTGCCGCCAATCAGCTGCACGCCTTCGGTCAGGTTGAACGCGATGAAGTTCTCGGAGTTAAGACCCTGTGCTTTCCAGTTTGGATTGCTGCATTTCGCGCCGTTCAGCACCACGAAGTCCGGTTTAAAACCGACCAGCTCTTCATCGGTAGGGCGAATAAACATGTTTTTAACGAAATGCGCCTGCCAGGCGACTTCGGTAACGAAGCGAACTTTGAGGCGTGAGTTCTCGTTGGTGCCGCAAAAAGCATCAACCACGAACAGGCGTTTAGCGGAAAGCTGACGCCCAACCAGCT
Organism: uncultured Gammaproteobacteria bacterium; assembly: GCA_963742005.1. Lineage (GTDB taxonomy): Bacteria > Pseudomonadota > Gammaproteobacteria > Enterobacterales > Enterobacteriaceae > Rouxiella. The sequence goes on from CAVUKG010000003.1 coordinate 561,737, forward strand.
GCTTCAGCTCCTGCCAGGTCTCCTGACTCAGCGGTTTATTGTCGTTCTTGCCTTTACCCTGGTCTGACCACCAAACGGTGTCGCGAGTGGTGTCATCGCGAACGATATATTTGTCTTTAGGCGAGCGGCCGGTGAAGATCCCGGTGTCAACATTAATGGCACCAAGCTCGGTTAATTGACCGCGTTCGAATCCTTCCAAACCTGGAGCCTGCTCTTCCTGGTACAGCACGTCATAACTCGGATTATAAATAATTTCAGTGGCTTGAGTGATCCCGTACTGGGTGAGCTCATCAGCCGAAAAAGGTGTGTTTGACATATCCCTGCTCCTTTATATACATCGTCTATCTGCGCGATATTGTAGGGAGAACAATAGTCGTTTTACACGGGACACTCCAAATAATTGAAGCTATTGGGACATTTTTGGTAGATTTGCGAGGTAGAGCACGGCCTGATGTAACAGGAGCAGCTAGTTAACTGCCCCTTTAACGGAGATTTGTGCGGTATTTACTCAGTGAATACTGTTATTACTGCTGTTGGCGCCCGCGCGGATGGACACCATGTCCACGGCGTCGAAGAGATAATGACTGCCGCAATAATCGCAATGCATGTCAATTTTTTCATCTTCTTCAAGCATTTCAAGAATCTCTTCGTCCGGCAGCGTCAGCAACGCGTCAGCACAACGCTGGCGAGAGCAGGTACATTTGAAACAAATGTCCTGCGGCTCGTAAAGCGTGACTTCTTCCTGATGGTACAAACGATAGAGAACTTCGTTGGCTGGCAGGGTAAACAGCTCTTCCGCCTTGATGGTGGTGGTCAGCTGTGCCAGGTGGCTGAACTCTTCAGCATCGGTCTCCTGCGCCGGTAAAACCTGCAACAGCATGCCGCCCGCCGCCGCGTTGCCTTCCGACTCGCCGGTGCGGATAAAAATACGCGTTGGCAGCTGCTCAGAGCGCATGAAATAGTCTTCCAGGCATTCGGCCAGGGTTTCCCCCTCCAGGCCCACCACGCCCTGATAGCGCTCGCCTTCGCGCGGAGCAATGGTGATCACCATGTAACCGTTGCCTAGCATTTGCTTGAGCGTGCTCTCGGGCGCGATATCGCCCTGCAAACGCGCAACGCCGCGCATCTCTTGCAGGTTATTGCCGTTAATGACCGCCAGCTTCAACGGACCGTCGCCCTGAACCTGTACGGTGATATCGCCGTCAAACTTCAGCGTCGCGGTCAGCAGGCTGGTGGCAACCAGCATCTCGCCGAGCAGGTTTTTAACCTCAGCCGGGTAATCATGACCGGCCACGATCTGCTGGAAGGTCTCGCTCAGTGTAACCAATTCACCACGCACCGCATGGTGGGTAAACAGGTAACGGTGTATCTGATCTTTAGACATAATATTCTCTCTTTGGCTCCCCTTCGTCCTGAACACTACAGCGGCGTTAGCGGCTCTCACTCACCCGCGACACGGGCTTGTGTAAGCTCACGGGATCCGTTGATCGGCTGCCTGGTAGTTGCATCCAAAGCGTTGGGATTGATTTGTTTGATTACGATCTGGCTTAGTCGGAATCGCTATATTTAAATTTTATCAGGCTGCGCCGCTCTTTTTTGTCCGGCCGCCGATCGGGATGGGGCATGGTCAGGGCATTCATCTTACGGGCCTCGGAGATTTTCGCCCGATTCGCCACGCTGGCTTCCGTTTCCTGATACAGCAACTGGGCCTGCTCGGCACTGCGCCGTTGGTCGGTGACATCCAGCACCACTACAATCTTTTCGTCATTGCCCTGACGCAGCTTTATTTCGGCATTCGCTTCAACTATTTTGCTGGGCTTGCCGCGCTGGCCGTTGTAATGAACCTTACCGCCTTCGATCATCTCGCGTGCTATGGCGCGGGTTTTATAAAAACGCGCGGCCCATAGCCATTTATCGAGTCGAATGGCGTTGTCATCCTGTTGTTGTGCTTTTCCCTTCATGATCCCTTCTGTTTCGGGCAGGGGCATCATCGACTGAGGCCGCGCCGGTTAGCCCAATGGCAACAAACTGCGGTAATCACTGATAGAAGGATGGCCCTGAAATGACTTTGTCGCCATTGTTGAGTCGGGGTTTTCTATTCCAAGACAGTAGCGGATACCGTAGGTTTTCGCCGCATCAAGAATAGGTTCACCGTCGTCAACAAAAAGCGTCCTTGCCGGATCAAAACCGGTTTGCTGCTGGACGGCAGCCCAAAGGCGCTGATCTTCTTTCGGATAACCAAATGTGTGGGTGGAAAGTAATAAATCAAGGTGCTGGTCTAATCCCGTGTGCTTCACTTTCACAGCCAGGCTGTGTGGATGCGCGTTAGTCAGCAAAATAGTTCGGCGTCCGCTTTGGCGTAACTCGCTCAAAAATGGCGCCGTATCCTCACGAAGCCGCGCATTAATGCCGCTATCCGTGGTCATTTGGTGGATATCGAGAGCGAGCTTTTTACTCCAATAGTCGAGGCAGTACCAGTTCATTGTGTGCTGCACCGCCAAATATTCCTGATGAATATGCTGACGGGCTTCATCTAATGGGATCTGCCGCTTCTCACTCAGTGCGTGAGGCACCTTCTCTAGCCAGAATTGGCTATCGAAAGCCAAATCAAGCAGCGTACCGTCCATGTCCAGCAGGACGGTATCGATGTTTTTCCAGTCGAGATCTGGGGTCATGCAATGGCTCTTTTGTTGTTTAATGGCTGTCAATCTAGCGTCGGTGAGGAGCGGGCCACGATCGTCGGGTTAAAACAACTGCTGTAATAGGACAAGATTTTTTCCATCCGCAGCTTGTCATTGAGACGGCGTTTAATCAACAGCGCAGTATTTATCAGCAGCGTGGCGATCACCACCAACAGCAGCACCGTGGTACCGAGATAGCGCCACAGAGTGGAAATGTCCGGTTCGCTGTGCAATGAAATATGGCGAGTGCCGTTGGCATCAATGCTGATATTAGTAATCACCCCCTGCGCTGAGAATGGCGTGTGCAGCAGCATGGCCGAGAGGTTTTGCAGCTGTTTCCACTGTTCGAGAGGGTTGTAGGCGAATAACGACAGCGCCGGACGTTTTTCGGCTACCAGCTGTTTGCCTTCGTCATTGCTGATCAGGAAGCCTCCCGGCGGCGGGCTGTTGAGCGCCTCGGCAGCGCGCAGGGTTTCATTGGAGTAAAACGCCGTGGTCGCGGTGTTGACCAGCTCATTCAACGATTCCGCACTCACCGGACGCAACAGCACGTTCATTCCTTTTAGCGAACCGGATTTCGCCCGCTTGACCAGCGTGCCCCAGTTATCGGCATTGCCCAGGTTAACCAGGGCATTTTTCAGCCGCACACAGTCCTCACTGTTGCTGCACAAAGTTTCGGTTTTAAGCACAATGTCTGAGAAATCGTCGAGCAGGATCATGCCGGATTTTTCAATCGCGGTAGCCAACTGCGGGTTGATATTTTGTTCACTGCCGTTGCTGCCCGGATGCAGCTGGGTATTCACCGTAGCCAGTAGGTCATCTGCGGCTTCGATGGTTTCCGACTCGGGGATCGGCAGGGGAGTGGCCTCATTCCAATACACCGCCGAGCAGTCAAACGGCACAAACGGCGTGGTCGCGCTAGTATTGAGGTGCGCGGGAACGTAGCACATTCCCGATCCCTGCACTTTTAGCGTATCGCCAACCCGCAGTGGCGTTTTCTCCAGCGCGGCCACGCTGTTGACCTGCGTGCTTTGCGCGCCCTGCAGCCAGGCCACGCTGAGCTTGATCGGCAGGCTTAGCGGCACGTAGGCCAGCATAATCAGCAGCAGGAGCAGCGACGCGCAGCTCAGCACCAGATTCTTGCCCCAGCGCTGCAGCGGGAAGTTCTTCACCTCATCGTGCAAAGAAAGATAACGTCCCTGGCGGATCACCTGGCTATTGAGATAGACATCGATCTCGGTTTTCTGGCCCAGCTCGCGGCTGATATAAGGCTGCCAGTGGGGCGGATAGGCCAGGTCGACGACGCCGAGAGAAATATTGCTGATATCGCCCTGCTTGGACTCGCCAAACAGGCCCCAGCGTTTAGGCATGCCGCGCAGGCAGTGGATTTCTCTGCGATTGCGGCCCAGCATCTCCGACAACAGGCGCCAGCCGACCCACAGAGCCAGCAGCAGAGTCAGTGCCAGCGTCCACGGCCAAATACCTGCCGGGCCGATCAGGGTCACAAACACCAGCATCATCAGCAGTGACAGCGCGAGCGCCTCGCTGATGCCGCTAGATTGGGTAAGCCGGTGTTCTTCTCTCGTTTCATATCGCACGCTGAGCAGTTCGACCTGATCGTTCTCTTCGGGACGAATAGAGGCGTTTTGCGGGGGAGCGGTGATGACGGCCGAGGTAATCGAGGCGCGGTCATAAACGTGGTCGACTAGCGAATGTCCGTTGAGTGAGATAACCAGTGGAATGGTTTGAGTCTTGATCAGCTCAACGTGGTTTTCCTCGGCAATATATTGTTCCCAGAACAGTGGCAGATGAATTTCTGTCGTTTCGAGGAAATAGCGCCACTTGTTGGGATCGTCGCTGGCTAACCCGTAACGGGTGATAGCACGAGTGACGGAATAGACGTTCTCGCTTTTGGCCGTGAGCGCCAGCTTGTCCCGCTGCAGCAGCAGGTTGCTGCGATGCGTCATCGGGGTTTGACTCAGCGGATCATTCTGACGGAAATATTTCTCGACCGCATCGCGCTCTTGCTGCGTGAGTTTGCGCTGATTAGGCTTTGAAAAATGCATATTGGAAGAGGCTAATCGTCTTCGTTGCAGCACCCGCCACAGGCCGATGCCCGCGATGATAATCACTGCGCTAAGTAACAACAGCGTCTCGACGACTGTACTCATCCTATCCCCGTTCAGACCCAGATGTGGTAATTCATCTGATTGAAAAATATACACAAAATGTGTAATATTAGAAATTATGAATCTATGTTCCAGCAGTGAACAAACGACTCGAAAGTATCTTTTTATCAGGAAAAAGTTTTATTATTTTAATCAACCTGCTGTGAGCTTGTACCAATTAGTACAAACCACTTTAAATGATAACCTTGTTATACCCCCGGTGGGTATCGGCATTATCCTATTTTTTATCGCACACAAATTTGTTATTGCCTGTCAGGGCAGCATAAATGCGCGCTAATGTGAACAAAACGCCCATAGCGTAAAGAATCTCGCGCAAACATTGCGATACGTGCCAGCATTAACGCATTATAGGGAAAGTATTTGTTAGGCAGTCATGCTCGCTGTTATAAGGGTGGGTCGCAGCAAGGGGATAATATAATTGGGGACGATATGGACAAGCACCTGCAAAAACCAAAAATCCTGAAAGTTGAAACTGTAGCTCGCTCCCGTTTGTTTGCTATCGAGTCTGTAGATCTGACTTTCAGCAATGGCGAACAGCGCGTTTATGAACGTATGCGTCCCTCCGGCCGCGAGGCGGTGATGATCGTGCCGGTGATTGGCGACGATATTTTGCTGATCCACGAGTATGCGGTGGGCATTGAAAGCTATGAGCTGGGTTTCCCTAAAGGGCTCATCGATCCGGGCGAGAGCGTGCTTGAGGCGGCAAATCGCGAGCTGATGGAGGAAGTGGGCTTTGGCGCACGGCACTTTGACGTGCTGGGCAAGCTGACTATGGCACCCTCCTATTTTTCAAGCCGAATGAACATCGTTATTGCCAAGGACCTTTATCCGCAAAGTCTGGTAGGCGACGAGCCAGAGCCGTTGCCGCAAACGCGTTGGCCGATTGCCCGCATGATGGAGCTGTTGAAAGAGCCGGACTTCAACGAGGCCAGAAACGTCAGTGCGCTATTTTTAGCCCATGATTTCCTGACGCGACAGACGCTGTAGTCGGTAGCCAGAACCAATTAAAAAAGCCGGGCTGAGGTAAATTCAGCCCGGCTTTTTTATCACTATTGCTCATGCGGCGTGCGATACGCCGCATGAGGTCGTTAGAACAGCTCTTTGGACTGACCGTTGTCCATGAGGGTAGTGCCGACGTCATGCACCGCGTGCTCGGTCGGCTGAGTGCCATCGATGAAGTACTCTGGTCGGCTGTCGCCCGAGCCGTCGGCCAGTTTTCCGCTACGTTTGTCAATGTTCACGGTAACAATGCCTGGAGGCGGACTTAGCATCTGCACCGGCACGCCATCAAGCACCACCTTCATGTAATCGTCCCACGCTGGCTGGGCGCTTTTTGCCCCGCCCTCATAGCCGGAAAGCTGGTCGTCAATCTTGCCAGAGTCCGTGGTGCGCCCCAAATCGCGACGATGATCGTCAAAGCCGATATACACCGAGGTCACGATACCCGGGCCATAACCCGAGAACCAGGCATCTTTCGAGCTGTTGGTGGTGCCGGTTTTACCGCCGATGTCGTGACGTTTGAGATCACGGCCCGCACGCCAGGCGGTCCCCATCCAGCCGGGTTCGCCGAAGATATTACTGTTCAACGCGTCGTGGATCAGGAATGACAGCTGAGTGCTTATCACGTGCGGCGCATACTGCTGTTGGCTGTCGCTCTGGGCCTGGGCCGGGGTAACCTGCTCAAGCTCCGGCTGCGGAACCGTCGCATTCTTGGCTTCTTCAGAGACGGCGACGTTTTCCACGTTGTCATCTGACAGCACGGCCGTTTTCTGCGAATTACCGTAAATTACCGGAATATCACAGGTTTCACAGGCGATACGCGGTTTAGCTTCGAATACCGTGCTGCCGGCTTGATTGACAATCTTGCTGATGTAATACGGGTCAATCAGATAGCCGCCGTTGGTTAGCGCGGCGTAACCGCGTACTAACTGCATTGGGGTAAACGAGGCCGAGCCCAACGCCAGCGATTCTGAATGCACGATGTTGGCCGGTGGGAAACCGAAACGCTGCAGATAATCTGCCGCGTAATCGACGCCCATCGCACGCATCGCACGCACCATCACCACGTTTTTCGACTCTCCCAGACCCTGACGCAAACGGATCGGGCCGTCATAGGTGTCCGGCGAGTTTTTAGGACGCCATTCGGTACCGGCACCGGCATCCCAACGCGTGATTGGCACATCGTTAAGAATGGTGGCCAGCGTTAACCCTTTGTCCATTGCCGCGGTGTACAGGAACGGTTTGATGTTTGAACCCACCTGGCGCAGCGCCTGCGTAGCGCGGTTAAACTTGCTCTGGTTGAAATCAAAGCCACCCACCAGCGCCTCAACCGCGCCGGTGACGTTATTTAGAGACACGATGGCCGAGTTAACATCAGGCACCTGCGCCAGCCACCAGTCGTTGCCGACCTTACGCACCCAAATCTGCTGACCTGGCTGCACCACATCGCCAACCTTCTTCGGATTGGGTCCCTGGCTGGTGTCGGAGCGGAAAGCGCGCGCCCAGCTCATGCCGCTAAACGGCAGGCTAATGCTGTCGCCGTTCGCCAGAGTTGCCGTTGCCTGAGCGTCGTCGGTCTGCGTCACTACCGCCGGCAATAGCGGGCCATACACCGGCAGCGTTTTCAGCGAGTTAACGATTTTCTTTTGGTCCCACGCCATCTCGCCGACCTTCCACAGCTGGTTCGATGGGCCGCGATAGCCGTGACGCATGTCGTAGGCAATCACGTTATTACGCAGTGCTTCCTCAGCGGCCAGCTGGGTTTTACGGGTAATGGTGGTGTAAACCATATAGCCGTCGTTATAGGCGTTATCGCCGTAACGTTTCACCATATCCTGACGCACCATCTCGGTGAGATAAGGGGCCGAGAAGGCGATTTCAGGCGCGTGGTAATTAGCCACCAGCGGTTCGGCACGCGCGGTGTCGTACTGCTGCTGAGTGATGTATTTCTCGTCGAGCATGCGGGCCAGCACGGTATTGCGGCGAGCCAGCGCGCGGTCGTGAGAATACAGCGGGTTAAAGGTTGACGGTGCCTTTGGCAAACCGGCAATCACGGCCATCTCACCCAGGCTTAGCTGGTCGACATTTTTACCGAAGTAAACCTGCGCCGCAGACCCCACACCATAGGCGCGATAGCCGAGATAAATCTTGTTGAGGTATAGCTCGAGAATTTCATCTTTGGTCATCATCTGTTCGATGCGGATGGCCAAAAACGCCTCTTTGATTTTACGCGTCAGCGTGCGTTCGGGGCTGAGGAAGAAGTTTCTCGCCAACTGCTGGGTGATGGTACTCGCACCCTGAGAAGCATGGCCGGTAAACAGGGCAACCGAGGCCGCACGGAAAATACCGACCGGGTCGATACCGTGATGCTCGTAGAAACGGCTGTCTTCGGTCGCAATAAACGCGTGCACCATCTCCGGGGGGATCTGGTTGAGTTTAAGCGGGATACGTCGCTTTTCACCGTACTGGGCAATTAACTCGCCGTCGGCGCTGAATACCTGCATAGGTGTCTGCAAGCGTACGTCTTTTAACGTCGCGACATCCGGCAACTGCGGCTCGATATATTTGTACAGACCATATATCGAGGCTGTTCCCAGAAAAATGCAACACACTACAAGGATCAATAAATACTTTACGAACTTCACCTGATAATTCCCATTTAATGACATTTGGGCAGTTTATAAACAGCCGCGCGCGCAGTACGGTAGTCGAAGGCAGAGTATAAAAGCAAGTCTGCCCCGTAGATATACCCACGAGTATGGAGTCGGGTATGCCCTTAAAACGACAAGGAAGTGCAGCATGATGCGACACTTTTCATGGCAAGTGGGCCTGGATATTCAAAACGGCTATGCCAGAGCTATCGCCGTTCAGAAACGACGTAACGGGTGGCAGTTGCGCCACTGGTGGCAGCAGCCGTTGCCGCAAGACGTTATGCGGCAGGGAATATTACATGAGACTGAGCAATTAATCGTCATTTTATCGCGCTGGCGTCGCCTTTTGCCGGTGACACTCTCCTTACGCATCTGCCTGCCCGCGCAGCGAATTATCCAACTTCGCCTGCCGACGCCGGATAGCCGTTTACTGGAGCCGCAGCGAGACGCCTTTATTCGCGCCAGTGCGGCTAAAAAGCTGCCGCTGGCCGTGGAGTCGCTGTTGATCGACTACCGGGCAGAAAGCTGCGACAGCGGTCAACTGCTGGTCACCGCCGCGCGCGAGGAAGAGGTCGCACAGTGGCAGGGCTGCTTAGCGCAGGCAAAACTGTTCCCTGACGCTATCGAACTGACCCCCTGCGCTATTCAGCAAAGTGCCTGCTCGGCGGGCGTACCGGCCGAATCCCTGCTGTTGCATCGCATGAACCAGCAGTGGCTGTGGGTGGCCCCGCACGGTCTGCCTTTCCAGTTTGGCCTGTTAGAAGAAGACGAAGCGCCTGCCGCAGGCCAATGGCGCGAGACGCTCTGCGGTCTCTATAGCGCCAGCAAACTGTGCGGCGATGATATCTATTACAGCAGCGTTAAGCAGGAGCTCCCGCCCGCAGGACTCTGCGACTGGTCGCCGTTTAGCGCTTTCAGGCACAAGTCACCGCCGCTGCCGGTGGAAAGCGGCGCTTTTGCTATTGCCGCAGGCCTGGCGCTGCGTCCGGTCGAACGCTGATGCTACAGGTTAATCTTCTGCCGTGGCGTAAAACCTATCGCCAACGGCGTTACCGAGCCTGGCGTGCGCTGACGCTGGTGGGCATCGCGACAGAGGTAGCCCTGATGCTGCTCTTTGGCTGGCGCCATCGCGACCAACTCCGGCTCGATGAAGCGCGTCAGATCACCTTCACGGCCTATCACGCCGCGCTTGAGGCGCAGGCAGGCGCGGTGAACCGGCTGAAAAAAGATCTCCAGCAGGCCGAGCATCTGGCGCTGCAGGGTCAACGGCGTTTCGATAGCAGCCTGCGTTATGCGCAGCGGTTGCAGCACCTCTCGCAGTCTATGCCCTCCGGTGCCTGGGTGACCCAGTTACATCAGAACGGCGGACAATTCAGGCTCGACGGTCAGGCTCAAGGGTATAGCGAAGTCCTTGCCCTGAGCCAGGCGCTGAGGCGGGAGGATTTACTGCCGCAGGTGCAACTGCGTGAAGTCAGGCTGCTTGCCGCCAGCGCGCTGAGCTTTTCCTTAAATGCGCCGCTGGCACCTTTCGAGAACCCATAGGCAAGGGACATACCATGCACAACGGGTATCGCGAATTTATTCAGCGCCTGATGCTCAGGTCCGATGGACAGCTTGCGCTGCTGCTGAGCCTTGGTTTGCTGAGCGTCCTGGCCTGCGGCTACTGGCTGATGCTGACCGCCACGCTGCACTCAGCCGCCGCGATCCAGACGCAGATAAAGACGCTCGAGGAGAAGATTGTTCTACAGCAGCGCGCCCTGTTGCGCCAACGACCACGTGCCGAATTTCTGGCGGCGCTGCACGCCATCCGGCCGCCGCAGACGGTTTTTCAACCTTTGCCCCAGCAAATGCTCGCGCCGTTAAACGCCGTCGCAGGCAGGCTGCTGCGCTGGCTTCCCGACTCGCCAGTTATCACCGCCGAAGGACCGATGGCCGAACTGCAGCAGCGAGGGACGTTTTCACTGCAGCTGCCCTACGGCGGGCTGGTTAGGCTGCTTGAAGAGCTGATGACCCAATCGTCGGTGCCGCTGGCGATTGAACAACTCTCTCTGACTCGCCCCGCGCCGGGCCAGGCCGCGCTGGAGTCGCCGACCTGGCTCGACGTTAGCTTAACGCTGGCGTCCTATCGCGGCACGGTGACGGCGCAGCAGAAAAAGCAGGCGCAGGCGCTGTTTGCCGTCCGACTGGTCAGAGATCCGTTTATCGGCAGCGTCCCCGGCAATGCGCACTGTGACGACGACGCTGAGGGGCAGGAGCGGCCTGAACTGCGGGGCGTGCTGGGTGATGCCCGCGGCTATACCGGCTGGCTACGGCTGGCGACCGGCGAGTGGCTGAGGGCTAAAGCCGGTGACACGCTGGCCCAGGGGCTGGGGCTCGTCGACGAGGTCAGTCCTCAACGGGTGCGCGTGAGTTTTGACCGTCCGGGCTGTGGGGTAAGACAGCAAACTTTCACACTGGCAGGACCCTGATCCTGTAAAAAATGGCGTAGGGCACACAATGAATCACCCTCCTGATAAGGTTTTTCTCTCTGATTTATCGGCATTGTTTATTCACATTCTCGCCTGCATGGCGCTACTGCTGGCGGATTTGGCCCCATTGGCCGCTGCGGCAGGCAAGGCTGCCCCGGCCCTAAAACAGCAAAAGAAGACGCCCGCGCCAATCAGCCTGGAGTTCTTTAATGCGCCTGTTGGCCTTATTCTTCGGGCGCTGGCCGAGCATCAACAGCTGAATCTGGTGGTCGGGCAGGGCGTGGAGGGCAACCTCACTCTGCGCCTCATCGCGCTGCCGTGGCAGCAGGCCTTTGAGGTGGTCATGCGCATGGGCAGGCTGAGCAGTCAAAGGCAGGGCAACGTGTTGATGGTGTTTCCTGAGTCAGAATTGGCGCGCCAGCGTGAGCAAAAGATTGAGCAGGCCGCGCGGCAAAAGCTGGCGCGTCCGCTCATCAGCAACACCTTAGCGCTTAAACACGCCGATGCCGCAGCGGTCGCCACTCAGCTCGGCGCGCAGAAGGGCACGCTGCTCTCGCTACGGGCCGTGATCAGCGCCGATACGCGTACCAATCAGCTATTTATCCGCGATAGCCAGCCCGAGTTGGATAACGCCCGAGTGTGGGTCAATGCGCTGGATTATCCGCTGCAGCAGGTGCAGTTAGCCGCACACATCGTCACCATGAATCAGGAAAACCTGCGCGAACTGGGCGTCAAGTGGGGGCTGAACCGGAGAGAGGGTTTACGCAGTGGCGCATCAATAGGCGACGTGAATCTTGGGGGGCTGGTAGAGAACCCGACGTTCTCCGCCGGGTTTACCCTGGCGCGCATTGGTGAGCGGTTGCTGAGCCTGGAACTGTCGGCACTGGAACAGCAGGACCGGGTGCAGATTATCGCCAGCCCGCGCCTGATGACGGCAAACCTGCAAACCGCGAGCATTAAGCAGGGTACGGAAATTCCCTATCAGGTTTCAAGCGGCACCGGTGGGGCCACCACTATCGAGTTCAAAGAGGCGGTATTGGGTATGGAGGTCACGCCAAGGATTTTGCCTAACGGCGCCATCACCCTGTCGCTGCAAATTAGCCAAAATATGCCAGGCCGTAAAATAAAACAGCTGGAAGGCGAAGCGCTATCGATAGATAAACAGGAAATTAAAACCCAGGTGGTCGTTAAGGACGGTGAAACGTTGGTGTTGGGCGGAATATTTCAGCAGCAGGGCATAAAGAGCGCCAATAAAGTCCCCGGTTTGGGCAGTCTTCCCCTGGTTGGGGGTCTGTTTAAACAACAATCGGCGCATGACCAACGTCGCGAATTAGTCATTTTTATTACTCCAACGTTAATCAATAGCCAATAGCCGCCAATAGTTTGGGTATACTGTTGACTGGAATCGCACAATTACGCTGAGTTTATGCAACTTTTTGTGCCTGGAAAGTCTTCTGAGTTTGACGCTGCGGCTGATTTAGCTTACAAGGGTTACCGAATTGAGCACCGAGATTTTTATTTAATGCCAACGCGCCGTTAAAAACGTATGGTTTCCCTCCTGCGGCGCGCGATGTGATTTATTCGGTTGCCAAACTACCAGGAGTGTTGAGATAATTTTCACCTGATCTCGCACTATCGCTTATGAGGTTTTAGTTTAGGTCCCGCCGCTGATTTGATTGGCGGGGCGGGTTATCATCAACGAATTGTCTTAGTAATACCGAAAAACATGGCAGAGAAACGCAATATCTTTCTGGTTGGGCCTATGGGTGCCGGCAAAAGCACTATTGGTCGACAGTTAGCTCAACAACTCAATATGGAGTTTTTTGACTCCGATCACGAAATTGAGCGACGTACCGGGGCTGATGTGGGCTGGGTATTTGATTTGGAAGGTGAGGATGGATTCCGCGATCGCGAAGAGAAAGTGATCAACGAGCTCACCGAAAAACAAGGCATCGTTCTGGCAACAGGTGGAGGTTCCGTGAAGTCTCGCGAAACTCGTAACCGTTTGTCAGCCCGCGGCGTCGTCGTATATTTAGAAACTACAATTGAAAAACAGCTAGCACGTACACAGCGTGACAAGAAACGTCCTTTGTTGCAGGTGACCTCACCGCCGCGTGAAGTGCTTGAAGCGCTGGCGGCGGAACGTAACCCGCTTTATGAAGAGATAGCGGATGTGACCATCCGTACTGACGACCAAAGCGCCAAAGTCGTGGCTAATCAAATCATTAATATGATTGAAAGCAACTGATTATGGCATTCCACCATTGCCCGAGGGTGTAAGTTAATAAGGTCATAGAGCACGACATGGAGAGGATTACTGTAACGTTAGGGGAGCGTAGTTATCCCATTACGATTGCCGCCGGATTGTTTAACGATCCGGCTTCTTTTATGCCTGTAAAGGCGGGTGATCAGGTCATGCTGGTGACAAACCAGACATTGGCACCTCTCTATCTGGACAAGGTACGTTCAGTGCTCGAGCAAGCAGGCGTTCGTGTTGATCGGGTGATCCTGCCCGATGGCGAACAGTACAAATCCCTGTCTGTTCTCAATGAGGTCTTTTCCGCATTATTAGAAAAGCCTCACGGTCGTGATACTACCCTTGTGGCACTGGGTGGCGGCGTAATCGGTGATTTAACCGGTTTTGCCGCGGCCAGTTATCAGCGTGGTGTGCGCTTTATTCAGGTGCCTACCACGCTGCTTTCTCAGGTCGATTCTTCCGTTGGTGGCAAAACTGCCGTCAACCATCCGTTAGGCAAAAACATGATTGGGGCCTTTTATCAACCCGCCTCCGTCGTGGTCGATCTAGACTGCCTGCGCACTCTGCCAGCCCGTGAGCTTTCGTCCGGCCTGGCTGAGGTTATCAAATACGGCATCATCCTTGATGCTGACTTCTTTGTTTGGCTCGAAAACAACATCGACGCACTGCTGGCGCTGGATTTTGACGCGTTGGCGTACTGTATTCGTCGTTGCTGCGAGCTGAAGGCCGAAGTCGTCGCCGCTGATGAACACGAGCACGGCATGCGTGCACTGCTCAATCTGGGCCACACTTACGGTCACGCTATCGAAGCTGCCATGGGCTATGGCGTGTGGTTGCATGGCGAAGCCGTGGCCGCGGGCATCGTTATGGCCTGCTATACCGCGCACCGCCTGGGACAGTTTAGTCTCGAAGATATCGCCCGCGTTAAATCGCTTCTGGTGCGCGCAGGCTTGCCTGTCAGCGGCCCTGAAGAAATGGCGGCCGAATCTTATCTACCGCACATGATGCGCGATAAAAAAGTGTTGGCGGGTGAACTGCGCTTGGTTCTCCCTACGGCTATCGGGCAATCGGAAGTTCGTAAAGGTGTACCTCATGACACGGTGCTGGCGTCGATCAGAGACTGCCGGTTACCTTGACATTCAGACGGTTAGGAGGATTTTAGATGGACGATTTAACACCGGAAGACGATCTTAAGCCAGATACCAGCGACCGCCGCCCTCAGCGTTCGCGCAAACCGTCCTCACCGGCACCGAAGCTTGCGGTCTCCCGTCAGTACTTGATGATAGGTATTGGTATTATCGTGCTCGTGCTGGTGGTTTTAGGCATCGGTTCTGCGCTGAAATCCCCTAGCCAACACGGCGCGGCGGCTCCGTCTAATGCACCGAAAGATATTAATCTTTCTGGCAACGGCGGAGATGCAAACTCTCCTGCCTCGGCGCCTGCCACACCGGTTGCTACGCCTAACGCCCAAACTCCGGCCGCTACCGCACCGTCTGATGCCAACGCGTCCGCCGTTAGCCCCGACAACACCGCCGCCGCTAACGGTTCTGCGCAACCGAAAAGTATTGGCCTGCCGCCTATTTCTTCGACGCCAACTGACGCCCAGCCGCAGGCTGACAGCGGTCAGAAAGAGCGCGTTGATTTGCCTGGCGACATGAACGATGCGCTTTCTCAGCAGCAGGGACAGGTTAATGCCGCCGCTCAGGACGGTATCAGCGCCGCGGGGACCCCGTCTCTGACCTCGTTGCCAACCGGTCCGGCAACGCTTAACGGCAGTCTGAAAGCGCGTTCGACGGTCACCATACCGCCGCATCAGGCGCGTCGCGCAGCGGAAAAAACGACTCCGGTTGAGCATCGTACCGAGCGCCGCAGCGAACGCGCCGTGCCAGCGAAACCGCCGGTGGCCAAAGCTGTCGAACCGGTGCGCAGGCCAGAAACCCGTGCCGAAGCCAGGAAAGAGGCGCCGCGTGAGGCCGCTGCTCCTGCCCATTCGAGCGTGGAGTCAGGCAGCGTCGCTGCGCTGAAGTCTGCACCGGGAAGTCATTTTACCCTGCAGCTTAGCGGTGCTTCGCAGTCAACCTCTTTGAACACCTTTGCGCGTCAGCAGGGGCTTAAAAACTACAGCGTTTACCAGACCGAACGCGACGGTAAACCGTGGTTTGTGCTGGTGAGCGGCAACTATGCGTCTTCTGCCGATGCGAAGCGCGCGATAGCCAGTTTGCCTGCCGACGTGCAAGCGAAAAAACCGTGGGTTAAGCCTGTACACCAGGTACAGCAAGACCTGAAAAAATGAATGTGATCTGTACGCGATGTGCTGTCTAAAACAGGGTACAATCCGCGGCTGTGAATTGTATAAGTAGCTAACTGACGGCATGAAGAAGAACCGCGCTTTTTTAAAATGGGCTGGTGGCAAATATCCGCTGGTTGATGACATCAAACGTTATCTACCGGCGGGAGATTGTTTGATTGAGCCTTTTGTTGGCGCGGGTTCGGTGTTTTTGAACACCGATTATGACGCCTATATTCTGGCCGATATCAACAGTGATTTGATCAACCTGTATAACATCGTGAAAACGCGTCACGAGGAGTTCATTCGTGACGCTCGCAAACTTTTCACTCCTGAGTTCAATCAGTCAGAACGTTTTTACCAGTTGAGAAACGAGTTTAACGCCTGCACCGATATCTATCGTCGCTCTCTGCTCTTTCTTTATCTGAACCGCCACTGTTATAACGGGCTTTGCCGCTACAACCTCAAAGGATCTTTTAACGTGCCTTTTGGCCGCTATAAGAAACCGTATTTCCCCGAGGACGAGCTGCATTGGTTTTCTGAAAAAGCACAGAATGCACAGTTTGTGTGTGAGCATTACCAGCAAACTCTATTGAAGGCGCAAAAGGGATCGGTGGTGTATTGCGATCCGCCGTACGTGCCGCTGTCGGCTACGGCGAACTTTACCGCTTACCACACCAACAGCTTTAACCTGGCCGACCAGCAAAATCTGGCCAGGCTGGCGCAGCAGCTGATCGCCGAACGGCAGGTGCCGGTGCTTATTTCGAACCATGATACCGAATTGACCCGTGACTGGTATTCCTCTGCAATCTTGCACGAGGTCACGGCAAGGCGGACAATCAGCAGCAACATATTGCAGCGCAGCAAGGTTGTCGAACTGTTGGCGTTATTTAGCTGAATCGAGCCGTGCTGACCGGGTTTTGGCCTGACTAAACATAGAGACAAGGAGAAGCAGATGAAAGATTTTTTGATTGCTCCGTCCATCCTGGCGGCCGATTTTGCCCGCTTGGGTGAAGATACCGTTAAGGCATTGGAGGCAGGCGGCGACGTTGTGCATTTCGATGTGATGGATAATCACTATGTGCCGAATCTGACTATCGGGCCAGCCGTGCTCCAGTCGTTGCATAAATATCTGCAGGATAAAGGGATTAACAAGCCGATCGACGTTCACCTGATGGTGAAGCCGGTGGATAGCCTGATCCCGCAGTTTGCCGAGGCTGGCGCGACCTACATTACCTTCCATCCGGAAGCCTCTCTGCACGTTGACCGTACGCTACAGCTGATTAAAGAGCACGGTTGCAAAGCGGGGTTGGTGTTTACTCCGGCTACGCCGCTGAGCTATCTCGATTACGTGATGGACAAGCTCGATGTGATCCTGCTGATGTCGGTTAATCCCGGCTTCGGTGGCCAATCGTTCATTCCGGGGACGCTGGACAAGCTGCGCCAGGTGCGTCAGCGCATCGACGCGAGCGGCTATGACATCCGTCTGGAAATTGACGGTGGCGTGAAGATAGACAATATCGCCGCCATCGCCGCCGCCGGTGCTGATATGTTTGTCGCCGGTTCGGCTATCTTTGGCCAGCCCGATTACCGTGCGGTGATCGATAGCATGCGCGGCGAGCTGGCGAAGGTGGCTCATGACTAACGGGTTGGCTGCGCAAGGCGTTGCCTTCGACCTCGACGGTACGCTGGTCGACAGCGCGCCCGGCCTGACTGCCGCGTTAGACAACGCGCTGGTTGAGGTGGGATTACCCGCCGCGGGCGTGGAGCGCGTAAGCACCTGGATTGGCAACGGTGCCGATATCATGGTTGAGCGCGCGGTGCGCTGGGCTGAGGGTGATCTCAGCCCCGAGTTTTGCCAGCGGGTGCGCGACCGCTTCGATAGCCACTATGCGCAGACCGCCACCGCGGGCAGCAGTCTGTATCCTCAGGTCAAAGAAACGCTGCAGGCCCTGGCCGCAGCGGGCATCCCGTTGGGGTTGATTACCAACAAGCCGACGCAGTTTGTCGCGCCGTTGCTAGTTTCTATGGGTCTTGATGGCTTATTTTCCCAGGTATTGGGCGGAGATGACGTGGTGCAGAAAAAACCGCACCCGGCCCCGCTGTATCTGATGCTGGCAAGGCTTGGCCTGCGCGCCAGTGAGCTAGTGTTCGTGGGGGATTCCCGCAACGACATCGAGGCAGCGCAGGCTGCCGGCTGCCGCTGCGTGGGCATGACCTACGGTTATAATTACGGTGAAGCGATTACCCTAAGCAAACCCGATCGGGTGCTTGAGCGCTTTGCCGACCTCTTACCCCTCTTCGGGCTATCCCCTTTAAAGGATCAGGAAGCATAAAAATGAGTAAACCCATCGTCTTTAGTGGCGCACAACCCTCTGGTGAATTGAGCATTGGTAACTACATGGGTGCTCTGCGTCAATGGGTTAAAATGCAGGATGACTATGACTGCATTTACTGCATCGTTGACCTGCACGCCATTACCGCGCGTCAGGATCCTGTTCAACTACGCAAAGCGACGCTGGATACGCTGGCGCTTTATCTTGCCTGCGGTATTGATCCGAAGAAGAGTACTATTTTCGTTCAGTCGCACGTGGCCGAGCACTCTCAGCTTGGCTGGGCGCTGAACTGCTATACCTATTTTGGCGAACTGAGCCGCATGACGCAGTTTAAAGACAAGTCGGCACGCTACTCTGAAAACATCAACGCCGGTCTGTTTGACTACCCGGTGCTGATGGCGGCAGATATTCTGCTTTATCAGACTAACCAGGTGCCGGTCGGTGAAGACCAGAAGCAGCACCTCGAGCTGAGCCGCGACATCGCCGGCCGTTTCAACGCGCTGTACGGTGAGGTGTTTGCGGTGCCAGAGCCGTTTATTCCCAAATCTGGCGCGCGCGTGATGTCATTGCAGGACCCGACCAAGAAAATGTCCAAGTCCGACGACAACCGCAATAACGTAATTGGCCTGCTGGAAGACACTAAATCAGTGACTAAGAAGATCAAACGTGCCATGACTGACTCGGAAGAGCCACCGGTCATTCGTTACGATCAGGCGGCAAAACCGGGCGTGTCAAACCTGTTGGATATTTTGTCCGGCGTTAACGGCAAAAGCATCGCCGAGCTGGAAGCAGAGTTTGAAGGCCAAATGTACGGCCACCTGAAAGGCGCGGTAGCCGAGGCGGTTTCCGAGATGCTGACCGGCCTGCAAAAGCGCTATCACCAGTATCGTGGCGATGAAGCTTTCCTGCAGCAGGTGATGCGTGAAGGCGCTGAAAAGGCGCGCGCAAGGGCTCAGGTGACGTTGAAGCAAGTATACGAAGCCATCGGCTTCGTCCCTGCTCCATAAATCCTTGGTTCTTGACGCCGCAGCCGTGTTGGCTGCGTCTGTGCTGAGCTAAAAAAACAACCACGCCTATTACGGCGTGGTTTTTTTATGCGCAGCATTGCGGTTGGTTAAGCGCGACTCGGTGAATTCTGCAAATGTCATAAATTAGCTTTAAATTCCTACCCGCTGTTGCGTATCAGGCTGTATTGTTTATAGAAGACTCCAATTACTGACCCAGACAGAGAGGTAAAGGTGACGCAATCCAGCCTGCGGGCGATTAATAACCTACGCATACCGTTTACCGAGGGCCTGTGGCAGATCGGTATTGAGCAGGGTAAGATTTCGCAGATTGTCCCTCAGCCGCCGGGTGAAACCGCCGGTGATGAGGTACTCGATGCGCAGGGCGGTCTGGCACTGCCACCGTTTATCGAGCCGCATATTCATCTCGACACCACTCAAACCGCCGGTGAACCGTCGTGGAACCTTTCCGGCACGCTGTTTGAAGGGATTGAGCGCTGGGCCGAACGCAAAGCGCTGCTGACGCATGAAGACGTCAAACAGCGCGCCTGGATCACTTTAAAATGGCAAATTGCCAACGGCATCCAGCACGTTCGCACCCACGTTGACGTTTCCGATCCGACACTGACCGCGCTGAAAGCCATGCTCGAGGTCAAACAGGAGGTTGCGCCGTGGGTCGATTTACAAATTGTCGCCTTCCCACAGGAAGGGATCATCTCTTATCCCAACGGCGAGGCCCTGCTGGAAGAGGCGTTGAAGCTGGGCGCGGACGTGGTTGGCGCTATTCCTCATTTTGAATTTACTCGCGAATACGGCGTCGAGTCGCTGCACAAAACCTTTGCGCTGGCGCAGAAATACCATCGCATGGTTGATGTGCACTGCGATGAAATTGACGACGAGCAGTCACGATTCGTAGAAACCGTCGCCGCGCTGGCGCATCGCGAAAACATGGGAGCGCGGGTCACCGCCAGCCATACTACCGCCATGCATTCCTACAACGGTGCCTACACCTCGCGGCTTTTTCGCCTGCTAAAACTCTCGGGTATTAACTTTGTTGCCAACCCGCTGGTGAATATTCATTTGCAGGGGCGCTTCGATACCTATCCAAAGCGTCGCGGCATCACAAGAGTTAAAGAGATGCTTGAGGCGGGGATTAACGTTTGTTTCGGCCACGACGACGTTTTCGATCCCTGGTATCCGATGGGCACGGGCAATATGCTTCAGGTATTGCAAATGGGCCTGCACGTTTGCCAGTTGATGGGCTACGAGCAGATCAACGAAGGCCTTAAGCTGATCACCACCTACAGCGCCAAGACCATGAATTTGCCGGAATATGGCATCGAGGTTGGGCACGCTGCTAACCTGATCATTCTGCCTGCCGAAAACGGTTTTGATGCCATTCGACGTCAGGTGCCGGTGCGCTATTCGATTCGTCACGGTCGTGTCATTGCCGAGACGCGAATTGCCGAAACAAAGATTCATCTCAATAAGACTGAATTAATCAATTTTACACGCTGATTCAACGGCTTGAGCTCATATTGCGTAAATAATAGTAAAGGTCTGGCGCAGAGGAGTGAGGGTCTTTAGAATCAATGCGTTTTGTTGCTTGCCTAATGGAGAAAGGAACCGTCATGTTTAAACGTACTTTAGTGACCTTCACTGCTTTGCTTTCCCTCACTGCGATGGCCCCGGCGGCATTTGCGGCCAAGTCTGCGGATACCCACGTCATGTTGACCACCTCGGCGGGGAACATTGAGCTGGAACTCGATAATGCAAAGGCACCGGTTTCCGTTAACAATTTTGTCGATTACGTGAAGAGTGGCTACTATAACGGCACCATCTTTCACCGCGTGATCCCAGGTTTTATGGTTCAGGGCGGAGGATTTACCGCCAATATGCAGCAGAAGACCGCCAACCCGCCGATCAAGAACGAAGCGGACAACGGTTTGCGTAACCTGCGTGGCACCATTTCCATGGCTCGTACTTCAGATCCTAACAGCGCCACTAGCCAGTTTTTCCTGAACGTGGCGGATAACGCCTTCCTCGACCACGGTCAGACCGATTTCGGCTATGCGGTATTTGGTAAAGTCATCAAAGGGATGGATGTGGTCGACAAGATCTCTTCGGTGAAAACCGACAATGTCGGGCCTTATCAGAATGTGCCTGCAACACCGATTGTCATTCTTTCTGCCAAAGTTTTGCCATAATCTTTCTTAACGCCTAAACCCTGGCTGCCTGCTCGCTTCTACGGGCAGCCGTGCAAGGAGAAAAGATGAGTGAACCTCGTGTTATTGCAAAAGCAATGCAGGCCGGGAAACCGGCACAGGACCTGGCTATTCTCCCTGCTTTGGCTAACCGCCACGGTTTGATCACCGGTGCGACCGGGACCGGTAAAACGGTGACGCTGCAAAAAATGGCCGAGCAGTTTTCCCGCCTCGGCGTACCGGTTTTCCTTGCCGATGTGAAAGGGGATTTATCGGGAATTGGCACCGCGGGCGTGCCGTCCGATAAGCTTAACGCCAGGCTGGCGGCAATAGGCGTGACAGATTGGCAACCCACGGCTTGCACCATTATTCCCTGGGACATTTTCGGCGAAAAGGGTCATCCGATCCGCGCCACGCTCTCCGATTTAGGCCCACTGCTGCTGGGTCGTCTGTTAGATCTCAATGAAGTACAGAACGGCGTACTGCAATTAGTGTTTAAAATTGCCGATGACAACGCGCTGCTGCTGCTCGACATGAAAGACCTGCGCTCTATGCTGCAGTTTGTCGGCGACAACGCTAAACAGTTTCAGACCCAATACGGCAACATTTCTCCCGCCTCGATAGGCGCGATTCAGCGCGGTCTCCTGACCCTGGAAGCCCAGGGTGCTAATCAGTTCTTTGGCGAGCCGATGTTGGATATCAATGATTTAATGAGAACCGACGCCAATGGACAGGGCATTATCAATGTATTGGCGGCGGACAAGCTGATCAATCAGCCGAAGCTCTACTCGGTATTCCTGCTTTGGCTGCTGGCGGAGCTGTTTGAACATCTGCCTGAGGTCGGTGACCCAGAGCAACCCAGGCTGGTCTTTTTCTTTGATGAGGCCCACCTGCTGTTCAACGATGCGCCAGCGGCCTTGTTAACTAAAATCGAACAAGTGGTGCGGCTGATCCGTTCCAAGGGCGTGGGTATCTATTTCGTGACTCAGAATCCCCTCGATATCCCCGACTCGGTGCTCGGGCAGTTGGGCAACCGCGTGCAGCACGCTCTGCGCGCCTTTACGCCGCGCGACCAAAAAGCCGTGCGTGCGGCGGCGCAAACGCTGCGGGCAAATCCGGCGTTTGACGCTGAAACGGCCATTACCGAGCTGGGCGTCGGTGAGGCGCTAGTCTCGTTCCTCGACGAGAAAGGTCGGCCGGTGGTGGTCGAGCGGGCGATGGTGATTGCGCCGGAGTCAAAAATGGGCCCGCTGGGCGAGGACGGGCTAAATAAAGCGATTAATCAGTCGCCGCTGTATGGCCGCTATGAGGACGCGGTCGATCGTGAATCGGCGTATGAAAAGCTGAGCGTTCAAGGATTCAATACCGTCGGTAAAACGGCGAATGGCGAAAATCCCGACTCAGCCAATCCCGGCACTGAAAAAACCAGCGGCGGGGTATTTATGGACGGCCTCAACGATCTGCTGTTTGGTAGCACCGGCCCGCGCGGCGGAAAACGCGACGGGATTGTGCAAACGGCGGCGAAAAGCATGGCCCGAGGGCTGGGACGCGAGATTTTACGCGGCGTACTGGGGTCAATCGTGGGCGGAAGAAAGCGCTGATGTCTATACTTAAACTCCATTGTCTGCTCTCAAAGGAGGAAAAAGTATGGCGACAAAAATGACAGACAAACAGAAAGAGCAGTTCTATCGTAAGCAGCGAAATCAAAACTTTCAGAACAGCGCGGCGTTAGACGGCCTGCAAACCGAGCTTGTCGACTTACCCGACGATCAGGTTGTGGCACGAATCGAAGCGTTGAGGAGGCACTATGAGCGATAAGCGAGTAACCGGTGCCGATCCCTACCTGTATAAGGGCATAAATGTCCTTAGAAACAAGCTCGAAATCCACGAGTCTCATCGTCTGATGCAGGCGGAATTGGAATTAACCCCCTTGCGAGCCGCCACTGTCGAGCTGGGACAGCCGAATATAGGTTTACCACATCTCTGCGCGATCCACGCCACGCTGTTTCAGGATTTGTTCGACTGGGCGGGCAAGCTGCGCGAGGTTGATATCGTTAAAGACGATACGCCTTTCTGTCATTTCGCTTATATCGAGCGCGAAGGTAATATCCTGATGCAGGCACTTGAGGACGAAAATTACCTGACTGGCTTGCCTGACGACGAGCTGAGTGAGCGGCTCGCCCATTATTATTCTGAAATTAATCTCCTGCATCCTTTCCGATACGGTAGCGGACGTGCGCAGCGTATTTTCTTCGAACAGCTACTGACTCACGCGGGTTACGCAATCGACTGGAGCAAGGTAGATAATCAGCGCTGGATTGATGCCAACAAGGCAGCGGCTTTCGGCGATGAACACCCTTTGAGTGAGGTTTTTAAAACTATTGTCAGCAATGCCTGACCTTTGGGTGCGGTGAGTCTGGGAATAATCTGCGGATCGTGCCTGAAAGTGGGTAGAATGGCGCGGTAAAATCCCAGACTTTGCTGAACCGGAAAACCATGCTGCTGATTATCGATAATTACGACTCTTTCACCTACAACCTCTACCAATACTTTTGCGAATTAGGCGCACGGGTGGTGGTGAAACGTAACGATGAGCTGCAATTGGCCGACATCTCCCGCCTTAATCCTTCGCATCTGGTGATCTCTCCCGGCCCCTGTACCCCCAACGAGGCAGGAATTTCCCTCTCGGCCATTTCGCACTTTGCTGAGACGATGCCAATTCTTGGCGTGTGTCTGGGTCATCAGGCGATGGCGCAAAGCTTTGGTGCCGAGGTCGTGCGTGCCCGACAGGTGATGCACGGCAAGACTTCGCGAATTGAACATGCTGGCACTGGCGTGTTTGCCGGGCTTAATCATCCGTTAACCGTGACGCGCTATCATTCGCTGGTGGTTAAACCGGCAACCTTGCCCGAATGTTTTTCCCTCACCGCCTGGACCGGCAGCGCCGACGCGCCCGATGAGATCATGGGCATCGCTCATCGATTTCTGCCGTTGCATGGCGTGCAGTTTCATCCGGAGAGTATCCTCAGCGAGCAGGGTCATCAGCTGTTGGATAATTTCCTTAAAATTTAGAGTATTAAAAATTACTTACATCACTAAGGCGATAAACGTTTGCCTGTGAGTGATTTTTTATGCATATTTTGTGAGTATATTTTCACATTCATTTCGAGTGTGTTTCCCTGAAAGCGGCGGCAGCGCAAAGGAGAGTAGGGCAATGACAGAGAAAGCAGCGGTAGGTCGTGATGCATTTGATCGGGTAATTTTGCCGGTTTATTCACCAGCCAAGTTTATTCCCGTCAAAGGTAAAGGCAGTCGCGTGTGGGACCAGCAGGGCGCCGAGTACGTTGATTTCGCCGGCGGGATTGCGGTTACCGCACTGGGGCATTGTCATCCTGCGCTAGTCAAGGCGTTGCACGAACAGGGCGAAACGCTGTGGCACCTCAGCAATGTGTTCACCAATGAACCGGCCCTGCGCCTGGCGCAAAAGCTGATCGATGCCACCTTTGCTGACCGCGTGTTCTTTGCCAACTCCGGCGCTGAAGCCAACGAAGCGGCCTTTAAACTGGCGCGCTACTACTCTTCGGCCAAGCACAGCCCTTACAAGAGCAAGATCATTGCTTTCCACAACGGCTTCCACGGTCGCACGCTGTTTACCGTTTCTGTTGGCGGGCAGCCTAAGTATTCCGACGGCTTTGGCCCGAAACCGGCCGATATCGTCCACGTCCCGTTTAACGATCTCGACGCGGTGAAAGCGGTTATTGACGATCATACCTGCGCCATCGTGGTTGAGCCGATTCAGGGCGAAGGCGGCGTGACGCCGGCGACTCAGGAATTCCTGCAGGGCCTGCGCGAGCTGTGTGATGCCAATAAGGCTCTGTTGGTATTTGATGAAGTGCAGAGCGGCATGGGCCGCAGCGGTAAGCTGTTCAGCTACATGAACTACGGCGTAACACCTGACATTCTGACCACCGCCAAGGCATTGGGTGGCGGCTTCCCGGTCAGTGCGATGATCACCACTGAAGAAATTGCCTCGGTGATGGCGCCGGGCAAGCACGGCACGACCTACGGCGGTAATCCGCTGGCCTGCGCAGTGGCTGAAGCCGCGCTGGACGTGATCAATACTCCAGAGGTGCTGGCCGGAGTTGAAGAGCGCCGTGCCGCGTATATCAATGCGCTGGAGGCTATCAATGCCAAATATCACGTCTTCAGCGAATTCCGCGGTCAGGGCCTGCTGATCGGCGCCGAGCTGTCAGAGTCATATCGCGATCGCGCGGGCGAGTTCTTTAATGCCGCGTCCGAGTTTGGCCTGATGATCCTGGTGGCAGGAACTAACGTGATCCGTTTCGCGCCTTCGCTGGTGATCGATTTTGAAGATATCAAAGAAGGGATGGCACGCTTCGAGCAAGCAGTGCAGAAAGTAGTGGGCTGATCGACCTTTTGTGCTGCGCACGGCTTTGGGTGCTGCGCACGGCTAAACAGCATGCGCTGCGCTTACTGGGCGCTGGCCCAGACCAGCCAGAGGGTATTCCAAGGCAAATACCCTCTGGACTCCCGTGCCTTTGCCCTCGCGACAATATCGGTGCAAAAGAATGAGATCGTTTCAGTGACCGCAGCGCGTGGCGTTGGCCACGGCCCTGTGGGCTGCCTTCCCTCGGTCGGGAGCCAAAAACGTCTCCCTTTCCCTCGCTCAGCGTAGGCCTGAGGCCGCCAATCCCAGCTTAAAAAGAAAACCCGGTAACTCTGCGGCGGTCAAAAGCCGTTCACTTAAAGATATTTCTTATTATTTTTCAGTGTATTACTCGGGTTTATAATTTGAATTCTATCAATAAGACGCCGCCGAACGGCCCCTTCCTCCGCGTGCGGGGGAAGGTTGGGATGGGGGAGCAAGTAACTGAAATATAAAAAGTATTTTCCCCGATTCGGAGTCGCCGGTTCCCCCTCCCTAACCCTCCCCCACGCGTGGGTGAGGGGATAAAACAAACGTTTTCAACTAGTTAAGTGGCACCGAACGGCCCCTTCCTCCGCGTGCGGGGGAAGGCTGGGATGGGGGAGCAAACGACTGAAATATAAAGTATTTCCCTTGGCTCAGAGTCGCCGGTTCCCCCTCCCTAACCCTCCCCCACGCGTGGGTGAGGGGATAAAACAAACGTTTTCAACTAGTTAAGTGGCACCGAACGGCCCCTTCCTCCGCGTGCGGGGGAAGGTTGGGATGGGGGAGTAAGCGACTGAAATATAAAAAGTATTTTCCCTGATTCGGAGTCGCCGGTTCCCCCTCCCTAACCCTCCCCCACGCGCGTGGGTGAGGGGATAAAACAAACGTTTTCAACTAGTTAAGTGGCACCGAGCGGCCCCTTCCTCCGCGTGCGGGGGAAGGCTGGGATGGGGGAGCAAACAACTGAAATATCGAAGTATTTTCCCTGATTCGGAGTCGCCAGTTCCCCCTCCCTAACCCTCCCCACGCCGTGGGCGAGGTGATAAACTCAATAATTTCAGTTAATTAGGCGACGCTGAACTGTCCCTTCACCCTACGGGGGAAGGCTAGGATGGGGGAGCAAGCAACTGAAATATAAAACTATTTTCCCTGATTCGGAGTCGCCAGTTCCCCCTCCCTAACCCTCCCCACGCCGTGGGCGAGGTGATAAACTCAATAATTTCAGTTAATTAGGTAATATTTGAGAGAAGGTCTTTCGACGGCCGCCGCGCTCCACAAAATAGCGCTTATTCTTTCACCTTCCTCGTTAGCCAGACCCCGTGATGCGGTCTTTGCTGCCAGGCAAGGGAGGAAATAGTGTGCATTGAAGACAGGTGCGACAGCATGCGTCGCAGGTGCCGTTCCATCTCGGTAATCGGCATATCGGCATGCTGCTCCGGCGCGTTAAACAGCGACTTCTCACTGCTCGGCCCATCATAAATCAGCCGCTGCTGGCAGCTTTGCAGAGCAATTTCGCAGGTCTGTAAATATTCTACCGCCAGTTTTGGCGTCAGCATGTAGTGTTCGCGGGCAAGGATGGTCATCGCGTTAATGTGATCGACGATAAACTGGCTGTGGGTCACCCACAGGCGCATATCCGTCAGGTAATCCGAATTAAAACCCGGCTCCTGCATCGCCTGATTCAGCGAGGTGAACAGCTGATTGTGCGCCTGATTAACCTTCATGCGCGCATACGCCAGCTCGGCGGGGTCGGGATCGTCGTGCAGCACCAGCCTGATAGCCTGCTGGTCGGCCTCCAGCGCCTGGTGAGCGTTGGCGCGCAGCATGCCGCTCTGCCACTGCGGCCACAGCCAAATCGTGCCGCCAAACGCCAGCGCGCAGCCAATCAAGGTATCCAACAGCCGCGGCAGCAGGAAATGGGCGCCATTAAGGGCCAGTAGCTGAAGGGTATAAACCGCGGTGACGGTTAGGCCAATCATCCCCAGCCCGTAGTTTTTTCGCAGTACGGTGTAAGAAACTAACGTAATAACCAGCATGAAAAATAGCGTGATATCTTGCGGGATCTCCAGCTGTAACAGCCCTGCGGCGGCAATGAGACCCACCAGCGT
The DNA here is from genome assembly GCA_963742005.1 of uncultured Gammaproteobacteria bacterium. GTDB lineage: Bacteria > Pseudomonadota > Gammaproteobacteria > Enterobacterales > Enterobacteriaceae > Rouxiella. Next base: position 589,353 of record CAVUKG010000003.1, read on the forward strand.
GCCCAGCGCACGGTGCTGGATCCGCACCCGGGTGGCGTTGTAGCCGTTCTGGCTGACCAGCAGGGTTGTCAGTAAAATCCAATAGGGTTTTGGAAGATTAAAAAACAATCCCAGACTGCTGCCCAGCGCTAAAATCAGCCCCAGGCGTGCCGCATTGCGCAGGGCTGCCGACTTGAACGACAGATAACTCTTCAGCGCTGGCCAGAAAGGCAGGCGATTCTGCGTTTGCATTAAATCACGTCGATACAGCGGACGCTGAGTGCGCAGCAGGCGCGCGATACGGCTGAAATGGTAATAGCAAAACTGGCCGACCGGATTATCGCGATAGCGTGCGGCAATTTTTTCCAGCGCCGCCAGCTCGTTAGCCATAGTGAAACGGTCGGAGCGTCGGTGATAGAGAATATCGTCGGCAATCACCCGCAGGCGCGCGGCAATCACCTGTGCATTGCGGCGTAATACCGCCTCGGCGTGGCTTTCTTCCACCAGCTTTTGCACCTCGGAAGGCAGGTGCAGGCTGACGGTAATGTGCTCCTGCAGATCCAGCGCCACCTGAAAGCTGCGCAGTAATCGCCGATGATGCTGGCGATCGCCGGTTGGCAGCATGTGGATTTGCTGGTACATGGTGGCAATCAGGTCGATAACCTGCTGCTGTCGGTTAAGCAGCGGCGGCAGCGCGGTAGCGGGATCGGTATGCTGGGTCAATAAACTGTATTTAGCTTCAAAATAGTCGGCCAACTGGCGATAAAGCTGGCTAAGGGTTTCACGCATCGGCTGTTCATCGGAAAGGCGAAACCACAACCAGTTAAACAGCCCGTACCACGCGGTGCCGACCACGAACAGCAGCGGGGCGTGCCAAATCGGCACCAGGCCCGCCATGCTCAGGGTAAAAATCGCGGCGACCAGCGCACCGGGCAGCAGGCGGGCGTGCAGCGGCCCAATCGCGCCTGTCACGCCGACCACCAGCGTCAGGCCGAGCATGATCAACGGCAGCGGCCAGTGCCCGTTAATTAGCATCAGTTGCAGCAGAATACTGCTGACGGCAAACAGCGAACCGCCGACGATCAGCCGTTTGAAGAAGCGTTTATGCGGAGTATCGAGACCGGAAATATTGCAGCAGGCGGGGACTAACGCGAACAGCATCCCCATTCTCAGCTGACCCAATAGCATGGCGATGGCAATGGGCAGGCAGAGCACCAAGGTTTGCCGCAGCGCATAATTAACTTCGGGGTGGTAAAAAACTCGTCGCCAAAGCGTCATAAGCCGAGGGTAAAGACAAAAACGGCGCGGCAGTTATTTGCCGTGCCGTTTTTTAGACGATTAACGCGTGCCGTAAACGACAATCGTTTTGCCGTGTGCCGAAATCAGACTCTGATCTTCAAGCATTTTAAGAATTCGACCCACAGTCTCGCGTGAACAGCCGACTATCTGACCGATTTCCTGACGGGTGATCTTAATCTGCATACCATCCGGGTGAGTCATGGCATCCGGCTGTTTAGCCAGATTCAGCAGCGTTTGGGCGATACGACCGGTCACGTCCAGGAAGGCGAGGTTACCCACTTTCTCGGAGGTTATCTGCAGTCGACTTGCCATCTGTGCGGACAGGCGCATCAGAATATCTGGATTAACCTGGATTAGCTGGCGGAATTTCTTGTAGGAAATTTCGGCCACTTCACAGGCAGTTTTCGCTCTGACCCATGCACTACGTTCCTGACCTTCTTCGAAGAGTCCCAGCTCGCCGATGAAGTCACCTTGGTTAAGGTAGGAAAGTATCATTTCTTTGCCTTCTTCATCTTTGATCAGCACGGCAACCGAGCCTTTCACGATGTAGTAAAGCGTTTCGGCCTTTTCACCCTGGTGAATCAGCGTACTTTTAGATGGATACTTGTGTATATGACAATGAGACAGGAACCATTCGAGAGTAGGGTCTGTTTGTGGCTTGCCGAGAACCATTAGCTATTATCCTCTTATTATCGCTGCCCAAAATCACAGGGCTTTGAAATCCCTGTTCGGCGATTTTTTACTTCGCGCTCTTTTAGCATATGAACTGACCAGCAATGCTGCAAGCGGCAGGTGGGGTGATTTAGCGCTAATTTGCCATTATCACCAAGGTTATCCTTGTTAACACCTAAACAACCTGACCGCAACTTGTTGGAAAGTTTCTTTCGGCTTTGTTTGTAGCACAGGTTTGCAGACGTGTCTTGTGTTGTATCGCTTCAGCATGACGCGGATCGAGTTACGTTGCCAGTTTCAGGGGTAACGGGTAGTCTGTTTCAAAAATTACGAGCGGAGAAACACCAATGCAAGCACGAGTAAAATGGGTTGAGGGTTTAACGTTTTTGGGCGAATCGGCTTCGGGTCACCAGATCCTGATGGACGGCAACGCGGGTGATAAATCGCCAAGCCCGATGGAAATGCTACTGATGTCTGCGGGCGGATGCAGCGCCATCGACGTGGTGTCGATTCTGCAAAAAGGCCGCAACGAGATCGTCGGCTGTGAAGTGAAACTGACTTCCGAGCGTCGTGAAGAAGCGCCGCGACTGTTTACCCGCATCAATCTGCATTTTATCGTCACCGGTAAAGACCTGGCCGACAAAGTGGTGGAGCGCGCGGTCACGCTTTCGGCCGAAAAGTACTGCTCCGTATCGTTGATGCTGGGCAAGGCGGCGACCATCACTCACAGCTTTGAGGTGATTGACTCGCAAGAGTAATAGGCACCCGCGCTACCAGGCATAACGCTGGCAGTGTACGCGCAGTAAATCCAGAAAACGCCGCGCCGTTAAGGTTAGCGGCGTTTTTTGTGAGTACACCAGACAGTATTGCGCGGCGGGCAGCGTGTCGATCGGCAGGCGGCACAGTTTGTCTTCGAGGTAGAAAGGCGTCGCCATCGCGTCGCCGACCACCGTAAGATAATCGGCGTTTAAAATCATCATCAGCCCACCGATCAGCGAGTCGGTGCGGATCGGCGATTTCACCGCGTGACAGCCGTGCTGCTCAAGCAGTGCGGCCAGATGCTGGTAGTAGCCCATATCGGTTTCCGGCAGCAGCCAGCTGGCCTCGGTCAGTTCGCTTAGCGAGGTCGCCTGCGCCAGCGGGTGTTCTCTGCGGGCAATAATGCAAAACGGCGCGCTAAACAGCGGCTCGCAGTGCATATCCTCAATCGGCAGTCCCGGACCCAGCGTGCCGATGGCAAAGTCCAGTCGACCCTCGCGCAGTGCGGGCAACAGCGCCGAGAGCTGAGTCTCCTTGATGTGTAGCTTGGCCAGCGGATATTTCTCGGTGAACTCGGTGGCCAGCGCGGGGAAAATGGTCAGCGCCAACAGTGAGGAAAATCCTACCGCCACCGAACCCTGAGAGTACTGATTGATCTGCTGGATTTCCTCGGCGGCGCGCTCCAGTTCCTGCAAAATGAACTGCATCCGCTGGGAGAAGGCACGCCCGGTTTCGGTCAGCGTCATGCCCTGAGTGCCGCGCACAATCAGTTGGGTATCAAGAATTTGTTCCAGCTCACGCAGCGTTCTACTGACGGCGGGCTGGGATTGCCCCATCGCCCGCGCCGCGCCGCGAATGCTTCCGCTTTCGATAACCTGCTGAAATACCTTAAGCTGTTGCAGCTTAGGTAAATATTTCATCTCCCACCCCTATCAGTAAAAAGCATCACCCGGCAAAAAATTACATCTTATGGCGGTGAAATAAAACTGCTAGGTTTTTAAGCAGGCAGTAACTCACTGTTATCCATAATATAAAAATATACACCGGCATTAGTGCTTTTTTCTCAGGTCAGGGGTGGCTGCTGGGATATAACATTTGAGGATATCAGTTATGAAAAATCGTTCTTTAATGATTTTCTTACTGTTTTTGGGTTATGTTCTGGTTTATCTCGACAAGACCGCGATCGGTTTTGCGCTATTGCCTATCTCTCGCGAGTTTGATTTACCGCCGCAGCAGCTGGGCTATATCACCGGCATGTTCTTTTTAGCCTATTCGCTGTTTCAAATCCCCGCCGGTTGGCTCAATGACCGCTTTGGTTATAAGAAGGTGCTCGCCTGTTCGCTGACCCTGCTCGGCGGATTTGCCCTGTGTTTCGGGCTGCTGGGATTCGGGCTGGGGCTGTTGGTGACCTTCCGTTTCCTGTCAGGGATCGGGCATTCGGGCTATCCGACCTCCTGCGCCAAGTCGGTAGTAGCAAACTTTGCGCTCGAACAACGCACCTTTGCGCAATCGATCCTGCTGTCATCGGCCGGGCTGGCGATGACCGTTGGGCCGCTGTTAGCGGTGTACTGCCTGGCTCATTTCGGCTGGCGTGGGTCCTTTTCGACGCTGGGGTTGCTGGCAATTGCGGTTGCGGTGCTGATTATGTTGCTGGTGCCATCGCCGCCGAAAAGCAGTCTAGCCCCTGGGTCGCACGCCTCGGCTCACTATCTTTCGCTAGTAAAGAACCCGATTGTCGCGGTGCTATTCCTGGCTAACTTTTGTGTCAATATTCCGGCATATGGACTTATGGCCTGGCTGCCGAAGTATCTGGTACAGCAGCGCGGTTTCACGCTTGAGACCTCAGGCATGATTGTGGCGGTGGGCGGATTAGGAGTCTGGATCTCTTCACTGTCGACCGGCTGGCTGGTGGGTAAATATCTGCAGGGGCGCGAGCCGAAGGTGATCCTGTACGGCTCGCTGCTGAGCGGGATGTGTATTTGGCTGGTCTATGCCTCTAACTCGGTGTTGGCCACCTGTTTGTTCCTGTTCCTCGGCAACATTTTCCTGATGTCATCGTTTGTCACGACTTTTACCCTGCCGTTGAAGCGCCTGCCGAGCGAGGTAATGGGCGGAGCCATTGGCCTGCTGAATACCGGCGGCACGCTGGGCGGTTTTGTCGCGCCCATCGTGATGGGTTATCTGATCACGCTGACCCACGGTTATCACTCGACCTTTATTTTTCTGGCGTTGGCAATGTGGGCCTCGGGCCTGCTTATGCTGCCGTTACTCGCCAAAACTCGCCCCGCTGCGCACGATGCAGCCTAGTCAATTTCCCCCTTTGAGGAAGCTACCATGAGCCATAATTTTGCCGCCTTAGTAAAAGAGGTTAATCAGGACGTTCTGCGCTGGCGTCGACATATTCACGCTCATCCCGAGCTGTCTTTCAAGGAAGCGGCCACCGCGGATTATATTGCCGCACAGCTCGAGGATATTCCCGGCGTAACCTTGACCCGCCTGACGCCTAACAGCGTCATCGCCGAGTTGAGCGGCGATAAATCCGGGCCTATTTACGCACTGCGGGCCGATATTGACGCGCTGCCTATTCAGGAGGAGAGCGACGAAGAGTGGCGCTCCACTAATCCGGGCGTGATGCACGCCTGCGGTCACGATGCTCACGCTGCGATGCTGCTGGGCGCGGTCAAAGTGCTGTCGCAGTGTCGTTCCTCGTTGAGAGGCACGGTGCGCTTTATCTTCCAGCACGCCGAAGAAGCCCCTCCGGGCGGCGCGCAGGAGCTGGTCAAGCTTGGCGTGCTCGACGGCGTAAGTATGATCTTTGGCCTGCACGTGTTGCCCAATTATCCAACCGGTCAAATCGCGTTGAAAGAGGGCGTGTTCAGCGGATCGAGTGATAATTTTGATATCTTGCTCAAGGGGCGCGGCGGCCACGGCTCGATGCCGCACATGTGTATCGATCCGGTGACCATCGGCGCAGAAATGGTGACGGCGATGCAGCAAATTGTTTCCCGCAAGCTGGATCCGCTGTATGCACCGGTGTTGACCACCGCCGTTTTTCAGGCCGGCGAGGTGTATAACGTTATCCCTGACACCGCGCGTCTGGCAGGCACGCTGCGCACGCACAGCGCCGAGGTGCGCCGTCAGGTGCCGTTGCTGGTTGAGCAAACGGTAAAAGGCATTGCCTATGCCCACGGTGCAGAGGTCGAGGTGAAATGGACCCAGGGTTACGCCATCGGCAATAACCATCCCGAAGCCTGCGCGATTGCCCGCAGCGTGATCAAAAAGGAAAGAGGGGAAGAGGCATTTATTGAGGTCACGGCGCCGATTTACGGCAGTGAGGATTTCTCGTCTTATCAGGAGAAAATCCCCGGCGCCTTTGTGTTTATCGGCAGCGGTAACGAAAGTAAAGGGGCAACCTACGGCGTGCACCATCCGCGTTTCAAGCTGGATGAAGATGCGTTGACCATCGGCGTTCAACTGCACGTCGGCTTTATCCGCCAGCTGCTGATGGCCGAATAACCATTCTGCCGCGCCGCGCGACATGAGAGACGTCGCGGCGCGGTGAGGATTTATTCGATCTTCTTGCCTTCCATCAGCCGCTGTACCAGCGGCCCCATGATCAGCTCCATCGCCAGGCCCATCTTGCCACCGGGAACCACCAGGGTATTGATATGCGAGATGAAAGAGCCCTGCAACATCGCCAGCAGATAGGGGAAATCAATCTCGTCCAGACCCTGAAAATGGATCACTACAAAGCTTTCATCGAGTGAGGGGATCGCCTTGGCGGCAAAAGGATTGGAGGTATCAATGGTCGGCACGCGCTGGAAGTTGATATGGGTGCGCGAAAACTGCGGTGTGATGTAATTGATATAGTCGTCCATTGAACGCACCACGGAATCCATCACCGCCTCACGAGAGTGACCGCGCTCGCCGGTGTCGCGCACCAGCTTTTGTATCCATTCGAGGTTGACGATCGGTACCACGCCGACCAACAGGTCAACGTGTTTCGCGACGTCGACCTGCTGAGTCACCACCCCGCCGTGCAGACCCTCGTAGAACAGGATGTCGGTCGGTTCAGGCAGCGCCTGCCAGGGCGTAAAGGTGCCGGGCACCTGGTTGTACGGCACCGCTTCGTCATAAGTATGCAAATATTTGCGCGAACGGCCGGTTCCCGTTTTGCCATATTCAATAAAGCTTTGTTCCAGCAGCGTGAAGTCATTGGCTTCAGGCCCGAAATAGCTGATATGACGGCCTAAATCGCGCGCCTTGCGAATTGCCGCATCCATTTCCGGGCGAGTAAAGTGGTGAAAACTGTCACCTTCCAGCTGGGCAGCACGCAGCCCCAGCTGTTGAAATATCTTGCGAAAAGCCAGGCTGGTGGTAGTAGTTCCAGCGCCGCTCGAGCCGGTAACGGCGATAACAGGGTGTTTAGCTGACATGGTTATCCCTTCATCTTTCAATTGCAGTCAACGCATCTGCACCAGGAATTTATTGGGGAAGGCTTACACGCATAATTAAGCTTATTGGTACCATATCTATGCGCTAATTTATAGGGTGCAGGTGGGGAAGTTTTTTAGCCATTGGGGCTAAAGTGCTGCCTAAAAAGCAACATAGCGACGCCTTTTTGATGCTTTAATCTCAGTGCTAACGCTCTACACTGCTGCGATACCCTTGGTCGAACTCGTGTCACGCTGTTGGAGAATTTACTGATGATTATGCCTTCGTCTCGCTGGTGGTGGGATCTCTCGACGCTGGAATTTAGCCAGCTGGCTATGGAAAATGTGGTGGTTATCTTGCCGATTGGCGCGGTCGAGCAGCACGGGCCTCATTTGCCGGTGCGCGTGGATGCGGCCATTAACGCCGGGATCGTCGCCCGTGCGGTCGAACTTTTACCCGCCGATCTGGCCGCGCTGGTGCTGCCCGCCTTGCCGATTGGCAAATCCGACGAGCATTTGGAATATCCGGGCACTTTAACGCTGCCTGTCGAGGTGCTGGCCAAGGTGTGGTTTGAGGTGGCGAAAAGCGCCTGGCGAGCCGGTGCGCGACGGATCATTTTCTGGAATTCCCACGGCGGCCAGCCGCAGCTGATGGAAATAGTCTGCCGCCAACTGCGCGTCGAGCTGGGCATGTTTGCCGTCGGTGCCACCTGGTCTCGCACCATCGACAGCAGCGATCTCTACAGCAGCAACGAGCTGGAATTTGGCATTCACGGCGGTGAGGCGGAGACCAGCGTAATGCTGCATCTGCACCCGGAACTGGTGGCAATGGAGCGAGCTGAAAACTTTGTCTCGGCGGCCCAGGCGTTGGCAGAGCAGGGGGGGATCCTGACCCCGGAGGGCGGCGTGAGCTTTGGCTGGCAGGCGCAGGATTTGCACCCGGCCGGCGTTACCGGCAACGCGGCGGCGGCCGATGCACAGCGTGGCGCGGAGCAGGTAGAACGCGCGGCCCGCGCGCTGGTGGCGCTGGTGCAGGAAGTATCCCGCTATCCGCTGAGCGCGGTGACGCAGGCGACGCGTTTTAATTCCGCGTCCTAGCTCACACCGTCTGCGACATCATGCCTTTAATGGTTTCTGCCAGCACGCTGCCGATCGCGCTGGTGCCTCGGTCATGGCCAATCAGCATCAGTTGCTGGCTTTGCTGCGCCAGCTCCCTGACCGGAATATAAATCAGCCTGCCCGCGCGCTGGTCAAACTCGATATCGAACGGGGTCAGGAAAGTCAGGCCCTGATCGACCATTGCCGCGTGGCGCATCACCTCAATCGAGTTAGTTTCTATCACCGGATGGACGGTGACCAGCGCCTTGGCAAACACGTCATTAAGGTATGGGCGGATCACCGTGCTCTTATCGGCAATGATAATCGGGTAGGCAATGCAGTCGCTGATGCGCAGGCTGGTCTTGTCCGCCAGCGGATGCCCCGGTGCCACTACCGCGCCTAACCGCCCGGCGGCGCTGGAGATAATTCGCAGCGTCGGCGGTAAATCAAAATCAAATCCCAGACCGAGATCTGCCTCACCCGACTCTACCGCCGCCATAATCTCGTCGCCGTCGGTCAGCTGGCGCAGGATCAGTTTAACGCGCGGATTAGCACGGCGAAACTCGCTGGCCATGCGCGGGATCAGATTCGCCGCCAGGCCGCTCATCATGGCAATGGTCACCTCGCCACGGCGTAGTCCCTTCAGCTCTTCAATTTTAACCTGCGCCCACTCCAGCTCTTTAAAACTCTGCCGAACGTGGTGGATAAGCACCTCTCCGGCGGCGGTCAGCACCATTTTTCGCGGCAGGCGCTGAAACAGCGGCGTTCCCAGTTCGTCCTCAAGGGCCAGAATTTGTCGGTTAATGGCCGAGGCGGAAATATGCAGCCGCGCCGCGGCCTTGCGGATGGAGCCGGCGCGGGCGACCTGATCGAGGTACATCAACAAGCGGTGTTGCAGCATGAATGATCTCCACAAAGACAAATGACGTTATTTTCAGCAAGCGTTGCCAAAAAAGCATCGATGAGTGCTAAAAACTGTGCTTTTAAGGTAGCGAATTTCTAGGCATAACTGAAGGCCTATTCTTGGGGGGAGTAAAGCTTATGTCTGGTATTTCGCGCCGTAATTTTGCCAAAGGTTTGGCAAGCATGATGTTGATTCCATTTGCCGTGCCGCTGTTTTCCCGCAACGCATTGGCGGCGGACGAAGACGTGAAGATTGCGCTGATCCTGCCCGGTTCCGTGGCCGACGGCGGTTGGAATCAGCTGGCCTATCAGGGACTGCAGACGCTGAAGTCTCAGGGCTTCAAAGTGGCTTTCAGCGAAAGCGTACCGCAGGCGCAGATGGATCAGGTCACTCGCGGCTATGCCGACGATGGCTACAACCTGATTATTGGACACAGCTTCGAATATGGCTCCGAATTCGAGCAGGTAGGACCGCAGTATCCAGACACCTACTTCTTTGCTACCACCTTTAAACCTTCCGAAAAAGCGCCAGATAACACCGAGTTTATGAACCTGGCCTATATGAACGCGGCCTATGGTGCCGGTGCGCTGGCGGCATTGATCTCCGAAAAAGGCAAGGCGGTGGGCTATGTCGGCGGCGGTGATAACCCGAGCCAGAACGGCATGATGCACGCCTTTATTGCCGGGGCCGAAAAAACGCGTCCGGGCATTACCGGCCTGGGCATCGTCACCGGTGACTATAACAACGCCGCCAAGGGTCGTGAAGCGGCCAGCACCATGATTGGCAACGGCGCCGACGTTATCTGGCACACCGCCGACGTCACCGGTTTAGGGGCGATTCAGGGCGCGGCGGCGGCAAAAGTCAAAGCCATGGGCTGTTACGCCGATCAGAAAAGTATCGCACCAGAATTTATTGCTACCAGCTTTGAAACCAACCTGCCGTGGGTAATTGAACAGGTCGCGCACAGCGTCAAAGATAAAAAATTCCTCGGCGGTCAGGAGTTCCGTCCGCCGGTTTCCAAGGGCTGGTTACCGATTTATGGCGACACGGCCTATAACAGCAAGCTGATCACTGCCGACCAGTGGGCCAAATTCCAGGACATCTGGACGCAGCTGTCTACCGGCAAAATCGACGTTCAATCACTGGTTAAAAAAGCCTGAGTTAGCCGCGATGGGGGAGGGTGGGGATGATTGAGCTGAAAGGCATCACCAAAAGATTCGGTAAAGTCACCGCCAATCATCACGTCGATATGACCATCGGCGACGGCGAAATCGTGGCGCTATTAGGGGAAAATGGCGCTGGCAAAAGCACCCTGATGCAGATCCTCTACGGCATGGTTCAGGCCGATGAGGGGGATATCTACGTCGACGGGCAGCGGGCCAGCATCCGCGATCCGCGCGATGCTATCGCGCTGGGTATTGGCATGGTTCATCAGGAATTTATGCTGGTGCAGCCGATGACGGTGGTCGAAAACGTTATCCTCGGGTTGAAAGAAAATCGCAGCGGTTATCTCGACCTGCACGCCGCCGCCGACCGGTTGCAGCAGATTTCTGACCGCCACGGATTGGCGGTCGATCCCTGGGCCAAAGTCGAACATCTGCCGATTGGCGTGCAGCAGCGGATCGAAATCCTCAAGCTGCTGTATCGCGATGCCAGAGTATTAATCCTCGATGAGCCTACCGCCGTGCTGACGCCGCGAGAAAAAGACGGCCTGTTCGCCACGCTGGCTTCGTTGAAAGCCGACGGGCGTTCGATCGTGATTGTGACCCATAAACTTTATGAAATCATGGCGGTGGCCGACAGTGTCTCGGTGATGCGCAGCGGTCGAATGGTCGGAAGCGTGGCGGTAAAAGATACCTCGGAAACCGATCTGGCGCGGCGCATGGTGGGGCGCGACGTGCTGCTGAAAGTGGTAAAACCGCCGCAGCAGCCCGGTGCAGAGATGCTGAATATTGACAACATCGCCATGCGCGACGAGGCAGGAAATCAAAAAATCTGGCGGGTGGCGCTTAAGGTGCGAGCCGGGGAGATAGTCGGTATCGCCGGGGTCGACGGTAACGGACAGTCCGAGCTGGCGGAGGCGTTATTAAACCTGCGCCCTATCGAAGCGGGCAGAATTTTGCTGGCCGGAAAAGATATTTCTGACTTTACCCCGGCCCAGCGCCGCGCGGCGGGCATGGGTTTTATTCCGGCCGACAGGCGAGGCGTGGGGTCGATTACCGGTATGTCGATCGCCGATAACGCGATCCTCGGTGCCCAGCATCAGCACACCGTGGCCGCAGGCTGGTTCCTCAGCCCGAAGGCCATTGCCGAGAAGGCCAGGGCTATCGTCAAACACTTCAACGTCATCGCTCCCGATGTGGATTTTGAGGCAGGAAAGCTCTCCGGCGGTAATCTGCAGAAGCTGATCCTCGGACGTGAAGTCATGCGTCAGCCGCGGGTGTTAGTGGTGGAACAACCGACGCGCGGGCTGGACGTTGGCGCGGTCGAGGCGGTGTGGCAAGGCCTGCTGGAGGCGCGCCAGCAGGGCTGCGCTATCGTGATGATTTCGGCGGAGCTGGAAGAAATTATGAATTTATCCGACAACATTGCCGTGATGTATGGCGGGCAGATTGCCGGCGTGCTGAGCGCCGCCGACGCAACGCTTGAGAAAATCGGCGATCTGATGGCCGGCGGCAAGCTGGAACGGGAGACGTCATGAAAGCGTTATTCGAGAAACGCGCCGTGGCAGCCGACTCTTCGCTGGCCTCGGCGGGCATCACGCTGTCAGCGCTGGTGCTGGCGTTTATCATCGCCGGCGTGCTGTTTATCCCCTTTGGCGCTAATCCGTTTAGCGCCTTTATCGAGCTGTTCAGCGAGGCGTTTGGTTCAGTGCGCGGCTTTGGCCAGACGCTGGTACAGGCCATCCCGCTGATCCTGATTGCCCAGGCAACGATAGTTATCTGGCGCTCGGGCATGGGCTACATCGGTTTCGAGGGCTGCTTTACGATTGGCGCCGCGGCGGCTTCGTGGGTGGCTCTGGGCGGCACGCCACAGGGAATGTGGATTATGTTACCCGTCTGGGCCTTCTGGCCGGTGGTGCTGATGGTCGCCTTCATTGCTGGCGCGCTGTGGGCGGCCATGGTGGGCATTATGCGCGTGCGTTTTGGCGGGAACGACGTGCTGATTTCGCTGATGGCCAACTATGTGGCGGCGTTTCTGGTGCAGTATCTGGTTTCCGGTCCGATGCGCGCGGTGGGGGATTTACCGCAGACGCCGCTGTTGCCGATGCAGAGCTGGCTGCCGTTTATTATGCACGGCTCGCGGGCGCACATGGGGTTAGCGATTGCGCTGGTCTGCTCATTGCTGGTGTGGGTGCTGATCCGCAAGACGCCGGTGGGCTATGAAATGATCGTCAGCGGCATGAACGCCAAAGCGGCGCGTTACGGCGGTATCAACGTGGTGCGGCGGCAGATGCTGGCGGTGTTGTTGGGTGGCGGTATGGCGGCGCTGGCCGGGCTGTGCATGGTGCTCGGGGTACAGCATCGACTGATGGACGGGCTGTCCGGCGGTGTAGGGTTTGTCGGGGTGATCGTGGCGCTGCTGGCGCGCCTCAACCCGCTGGTGGTGATCCCCACGGCCATTCTGTACGGCGGTTTGCAGGTCGGCGGCAGCGCGATGCAGCGCGACAGCGGCCTGCCGACTTCGGTTATTTTTATTCTCGAAAGCCTGGTGGTACTGCTGATTTTGGCCGGCGATATCCTGCGCTACTACCGCCTGCGTTGGCCGGGCCGCACGCGACCACCGGCGGCGGAAACCGTTTCGGAGAGCAACTCATGAATCTGTGGTCACATCTCGATGCGGCATTTTTCATTACCTGGCTGGCGGCGGCGGTGCGCTTAGCCGGGCCGGTGCTGCTGGCCTCGCTGGGCGAGATTTATGCCGAACGCTCCGGCGTGCTCAACATTGGCCTCGAGGGCACGCTGCTGATGGGTGCGCTGTCGAGTTATCTGGTGTCGGTATATTCCGGTTCTGCGGTGCTGGGCTTTTTTGCCGGCGGCGTGGGCGGGCTGATCGTCAGCCTGCTGCTGTCGTTCTTTTATCTGCGCGCCTTGGCCAGTCAGGTGGTGGTAGGCATGGTGTTTAATATCCTCACCGGCGGGCTGGCGACCTATATCTACAGCCTGGTGATTGGCGATAACGCCTCGCCGACGGTGAACATGTTTAACGCCCTGCCGCTGCCGCTGCTGCAAAAAATCCCCTATCTCGGGCCGATTTTATTTAATCAGCCCTGGCCGCTGTATCTGACGCTGGCGCTGGTCGCCGTCGCCCAATGGGGCCTGTTTCACACCCGTTTTGGACTTTCACTGCGCGCGGTGGGTGAAAACCCGAAAGCGGCGCACGCCGCCGGGCTGAACGTGCAAAGGATCCGCACCTACGGCGTGATGCTCTCCTGCCTTGGCGGCGGGCTGGCGGGCGGATATCTGGTCACCGCGCAGATTGGCCTGTTTCGCGACAACATTGTCAGCGGGCAGGGATTCATTGCGCTGGCGATTGTGATTTTTGGTCGCTGGAGCCCGATAAAGGCGCTGTTTGCCGCCTTTATCTTTGGCGCAGCCGATGCGCTACAGCTGTCGTTGCAGCTGTTCAATAACCTGCTGCCCGCCCAATTGCTGCTGGCGTTGCCTTATCTGTTAACCATTCTGGCGATGTCCGGGGTGATAGGTAAAACGGTACAGCCGGGCGCGTTGACTCAGCCTTACCGTAAGGATTAGCAGTGGGATCGCCACTGTTCGAATATTTTAGGAGATCGCTATGACCACTATTTTTCGCGCTACCGATGCCCAATCTGCTCCGGCTTTTCGTATCAGCCCGACGGACACCAACTATTTCGCCATCCTGTTTGATCGCCAGCAGGACCAGATCGACAACATCTTTGTGATCGAGATATTCAAGGTCGGTGGTGCGACGCCGCCCAATGAGCACGCGCACGCGCATGAATTTTTCTACGTGATTGAAGGTGAAGGCGTGGCGCTGTGCGGCGGCAAAGAGCTGCCGCTGAGCAAGGGCAAAGCGCTGCTGCTAAATCCCGGCAACGAACATGTGATCCGCAATACCGGCAGCGGCAAGCTGTATACCCTGACGGTGATGACGCCGAATGAGGGTTTTGCCGAGCTTATCCGCAGCGGAGAGCCGGTCGAACTGGATGAAGAGGACCGGCGCGTGCTGAGTGGGGTGAATGGGGGCCTGGCGCTATGACTGAACGGTCTGCAAGCCTGGTGACTCTGGGTGCCAGCCCGCGCAATGCCTGGCACGTCTCGGCGCAGGAGGTGGATCTAGTGCGTGATAGCCAGCCACCGCGCCTGGCCACGCTGCTGGACGGCGATCGTCGGATAAGGCTTGACCTGAATCGCACCGCGCTGCTGGTTATCGATATGCAAAATGATTTCTGTCATCCCGAAGGCTGGCTCGGACACATTGGGGTAGACGTTACCCCGGCTCGCGCGCCGATTGCCCCGTTGCAGAAGCTGCTGCCCGAGGTTCGCCAGACGAATATGCCGGTGGTGTGGCTCAACTGGGGCAACCGGCCCGATCGGCTCAATCTCAGCCCGGCGGTGCTGCACGTTTACAAGCCGACCGGCAGCGGTATTGGGCTGGGCGATCCGCTACCGATCTCCGGCGAGCCGGTGCTACAATCCGGCAGTTGGGCGGCCGCGGTGGTCGATGAGCTGAGGCCGTTGCCCGGCGATATCCAGGTTAACAAATATCGCATGTCGGGTTTCAAAGACACCGAACTGGACAGCATTCTGCGCAATCTTAACGTCACCACGCTGCTGTTTGCCGGGGTAAACGCCGATCAGTGCGTGCTCTGTACCCTGCAGGACGCTAATTTCAACGGCTATGACTGTCTGCTGCTGGAAGACTGCTGCGCCACCACCTCGCCGCAGTATTGTCTGGACGCCACGTTGTATAACGTCCGCCAATGCTTTGGTTTTGTTTCCGATTCAGAGCAGTTGGTCAGCCAGCTGGCGACCTGAATCTCGCTTGTTCGAGGAAGTCACCGATGGGATACATTTTGGCAGATGGCTGGGTCGTGACCATGAACCCGCAGCGTGAGGTGTTGGAACAGGCCAGTATTCTGATTGAAGGCGATACCATTGCCGCAATTGGCACCCGCCAGCGGCTGGTGGAACTGAACCCGGAGTGCGAGGTGATTGACTGCCGTGAGGCGATCGTTATTCCTGGCATGGTCAATACCCACACGCACCTGTTCCAGACGCTGTTGAAAGGGCTGGGCGATGATATGGTGTTGAAAAAGTGGTTCACCTGCATGACCGGGCCGAGCGCGGTAGAGCTAACGGAGGAGGATGTTTCAGCGGCGGCGATGCACGGTTGCGTGGAGTCACTGCGCTCCGGCGTCACCTCGGTAGTGGATTTTATGTATGCCCACCCGCGTCCGGGGCTGACCGCCAAAGTGGTCGACGCCTTTCAGGTCACCGGCATGCGCGGCCACGTGTGCCGCGGATTTCTCACCACCGGCGAGGAGCACGGCATTCCTTCTCGGCTGATTGAAACGCCGGAGCAGGCGCTGGCCGACGCGAAAAAGCTGATTTATCACTATAACCGTCCCGCAGGCCATAACCGTCCCGAGAGTCGGGTAAAGGTGGGCATCGCACCCAGCATGATTTGGGCGTTGGATGAAAAGGTACTGCGCGGCACCCGCGAGCTGGCTAATGAAACCGGCGCGCTTATCACCACGCACGTGGCAGAAACCGACTTTGAGATTTCGCAGTCGCAGCTGCGCTTTCAAAGTACCGATACCGAGTTTCTTGGCGAGATAGGCTTTCTCGGCCCCGACGTGCTGGCGGTGCACTGCGTGCAGTGCAGCAGTCGCGATATCCGCGTGCTTAAGCATCATGACGTGCGGGTGTCGCACAACCCATGCAGCAATCTGTATCTGGCCTCCGGCGTCGCGCCGATACCGGCGATGCTGGCGGCGGGGATCACCGTAGGATTAGGCTCTGACGGCCCGGCGAGCAGCAACAATCACAGCCTGTTTCAGGCGATGAAGATGGCGGCGCTGGTGCAAAAGGGCGTGCATCGTGACCCGACGATCATGACCGCAGAAAAAGTGCTCGAGATGGCGACCATCGACGGTGCGCGCGCGATTGGCCTGGATCACCTGATTGGATCGATTGAGGTGGGTAAGAAAGCCGATATCGTGGTGGTCGGCACCGATCATCCGGCGATGACGCCGGTGCATCATCCAGTGTCATCGCTGGTCTATTCGGCGCTGGGGCATGAGGTCAGCGACGTATTTGTGGATGGCGTACCGCTGATACGCCAGGGTAAGTTTACCCGCATCAACGAGCGTGAGGTGATGCTGCGCTCAGCGCGTGCGGCCAACGGCCTGGCCCAACGCGCGGGCAGCGATCGCTTCAAGCACCGACCGTGGCGCTCCAGCGCCTTTTAACCCTAACCAGCGCGCCTTCAACCGAGCGTATCGACCTCAATGAATTGACCTCAATGAATTGACCTCAATGAATTGACCTCAGTGAATTGACCTCAGTAAATCGACCCGAGCGTTTTAAATTAATAGTCAGGTCTGTCGATTTCTTCTTCACCGGCCCGGAACTGACCGCGCGGCATGATGTTCAGCGTTTCGTGCAGCTCGGACCAGACCAGCACGATATCGCCGCTTTTTAGCTGGCGCCGCACGTCGTCAACTTTTTGCGCTAACGAGCGCTCCTGCTCGCCGTAATCAGTGCCTTCGCGCAGCACAAAACCTTCAATCACGCTGTCCAGGGTTTCCGGTGGCAGTTCTTTCCAGGGAATAATCATGGCTATTTATGTTCTCAATCTAAGGTGTGGACGCCAAACGCGCGGCTATCCAGTCGGGAATGCGTTGTTCGAGCCACATCACCGGGTGTCGCCAACTGCCGGTGACGAAGCCGACGTGACCGCCGTGCTCGGTAAGCTGGTATTCTACCTGAGGCGGCAGGTCCTGTGGGCCAGGGATCACCGCATCGGTCATAAACGGATCATCTTTGGCATGAATGATCAGCAGCGGGACTTTCACCCTGGGCAGCAGCGGCATGCCGCTACAGCGTCGGTAATAGTCTAGCGCGTTTTGGAAACCGTGAGCCTTCGAGGTGATGGCGTCGTCAAACTCGCGAATGCGGCGCATCGATTTCAACTGGCCCAGCGTCACCGGTAAGGTGCCGGGATATTTGAGCAGCTTGCGGCGCGCGTTGGCTTTAAGCTGGTCCAGCAGATAACGCTGGTAAATCCGCGACGATCCCTGCTCTAGCCGATAGGCGCACGGCTCAAGCATCAGCGGCGCGGAGACGATCACCGCCGCGCGAAGTCGGCAATTTTCGCCCTCTTGACCGAGATAGCAGGCCAGCATGTTACCGCCCAGAGAGAATCCTACCGCCGAGGTCGGCGCGTCGCCGTAGGTTTCGCTCAGCCAGTTGAGGAAGTAGCGCGCGTCGCTGGTTTCACCGGAGTGATAAATCCTATTCAGCCGGTTAGGCTCACCGCTGCAGCCGCGAAAATGCATCACCACGCCCAATCCCCCCTGGTTTTTCCACGCCTGCAACAGTCCGTGAGCGTAGGGGCTGGTAAAGCTGCCCTCCAGTCCGTGAAACAGCACCATGCGCGGCTTGTGTTTGGCGTTTTGCGGGTCTTCACTCCAGGCTAAATCGATGAAATCACCGTCGGGTAAATCCAGCCTTTGCCACACCGGCTTAAGCTTTACGTGCCGTCGGACCAGTCGCGGTAAAAGAGTTTGCAGATGCGGATTGCTAGCACCGCGCAGAGGATGGAAATTTTCAGCCATTTTGCGATAAAAAATCTCGTTAAGGACGCTTGTACTACCAATACCACACTGATAGCTTCACTGCTAATTACGCAATAGTTGGAGGTTGGGAGCACCTGTTTAAATGGAACTTAGTTTATTTATGTCGATGTTGGGATTTTTGTGGGTCGCGGCGATCACCCCCGGGCCCAATAATATGCTGTTAACCACCTCCGGCGCGAATTTCGGCTTTGGGCGTTCGCTGTGGTTAATGCTGGGGATTATGCTCGGCATGCAGAGTATCGTGGTGCTGGTGGCGTTTGGGGTCGGCGGGCTTATCCTGCTGTATCCGGCGCTACATACCGCCTTGAAAGTGCTCGGCAGCCTGTACCTGCTGTGGCTGGCATGGAAAATTGCCACCTCGGCCTATGAAAAGCTGGAAACTGACGCCGAGCAGGCGAAGCCCATTCGTCTATATCAGGGTTGGCTGTTGCAGTTTCTCAATCCAAAAGCCTGGCTGATGGCGCTAGGGGCGGTGGCCAGCTTTAGCCTCGCCGGCGCGCAGTATAATCATTCGGTAATGGCGATCAGCCTGGGCGTGTTTATCGTCAACCTGGTGTCGGGAGTTATCTGGCTTGGCTTTGGCACGGTGATTGGCCGCCTGTTAAGCAATCGCCGCGCCTGGTACAGCTTTAATATCTTCATGGGATTACTGACCGCCGCCTGCGTGCTGCTAATCTGGCGTTAACGGTTAATCTGGCAAATAACAACGGCCATCCTGCGGGGTGGCCGTTGTGCTTTTCTACCCTTGTTAATACACCGTGCAAAATCCATATATTCCTTTTGGTTATTAAAGGTAATTTTTAATTACTTTAAATGTCTCCGCCGCTCGGCTAAAAATCTTCTTAAATCTAACAATATCGTCTCGACACTCATAACGATCCAACCCCTTTGCGGAGCACTCACCCATGGCAAAACGTTTCCTGTTACGTAGCGCAGCATTGCTGCTGTCAATGTCGGTCCTTAGCGCCTATGCGGTAGACGTCACCGTGGCCTATCAGACCTCCGCCGAGCCGGCCAAGGTGGCACAGGCGGAAAATACTTTTGCCAAAGAGTCGGGTGCCAAGGTCGATTGGCGCAAATTTGATAGCGGCTCCAGCGTGTTGCGTGCGCTGGCGTCGGGTGATGTGCAGATCGGCAATATCGGCTCTAGCCCGTTGGCGGTCGCCGCCAGTCAGAAATTACCCATTGAAGCCTTCTTGCTGGCGTCTGAACTAGGCAGTTCCGAAGCTTTGGTGGTGAAGAACAGCATCAATGGCCCGCAGGATCTGATCGGCAAGCGCATTGCGGTACCGTTTATCTCTACCACCCACTATAGCCTGCTGGCCGCGCTGAAACACTGGGGCATCGATCCGAAGAAAGTCACTATCGTTAACCTGCAACCGCCGGCCATTGCCGCGGCCTGGGCGCGCGGTGACATCGACGGTGCCTACGTTTGGGCTCCGGCCGTCAACGAGCTGGAAAAAACCGGCAAGGTGCTGACCGACTCTTCCCAGGTGGGCAAATGGGGTTCACCGACCCTCGACGTGTGGGTGGTACGCAAGGACTTTGCGCAGGCGCATCCAGAAGTGGTGACCGCCTTTGCCCGCGCCGCGCTGGCCGCACAGAAGGCCTATTTGCAAAATCCTGACCAGTGGCTGAAAGACAGCTCGAACATCAACACGCTGTCCCATTTAAGCGGCGTGCCGGATGAGCAGATTGCCGAGCTGGTAAAAGGTAACCGCTACCTGCCGGTGAATGAGCAAATTACTCAACTAGGGCAGCCGGTGGATAAAGCCATTAAAGACACCGCCAGCTTCCTGAAAGAGCAGGGCAAGGTGGATCAGGTTGACGCCGACTACGGCAGCTATGTGACCGACAAATTTGTTAAAGCCGTTCAGGCAAGCCCGCAATCTTAAGGAGAACGCCATGCTTCAGGTCTCTCGACTGTCTGCCGAATATCAGGGTGATCCGGTATTGCACGATATCTCGTTGCAGATAGACACCGGCGAGCTGGTGGTGGTGCTGGGCCCGTCGGGCTGCGGTAAAACCACGCTGCTAAACCTGATTGCCGGGTTTACCGCGCCCAGCGGCGGGTCGATCAGCCTTGACGGTGTGCCGGTTAAAGGTCCGAGCGCCGAGCGCGGCGTAGTGTTCCAGCATGAGGGCCTGCTGCCGTGGCGTGATGTGCAAAGCAATGTCGAATTTGGGCTACAGCTGGCGGGGGTCGAAAAACGCCAGCGTCGGCAAACCGCGGAACGCATGCTGGCCAAGGTCGGCCTGAGCGGTTATGAAAAACATCAGCTGTGGCAGCTTTCCGGCGGCATGCGTCAGCGAGTCGGCATTGCCCGAGCGCTGGCCGCCGACCCGCGTCTGCTATTGCTCGATGAGCCTTTTGGGGCGTTAGATGCCTTCACCCGCGAACAGATGCAGGAGCTGTTGCTGACTATCTGGCGCGATACCGGCAAGCAAATATTTCTAATCACCCACGATATTGAAGAGGCGATTTTCCTCGCCAGCGAACTGCTGCTGCTTTCTCCGGGACCGGGGCGCGTGCTGGAGCGCATCCCGCTCGATTTCGGCAAACGTTATGCCGACGGCGAGTCCTGCCGCAGCATCAAGTCGTCAGCGGAATTTATTCGTCAGCGCGAATACGTGCTCAGTCAGGTGTTTGAACATCGTGGAGGCCTGCTATGAGTGCAGAACCGGTGGTAAAAAACGTCGGGCGTGCCGCGCCAGCTGCCAAAGGCTGGTCAGTGCCGCGCAATGTTCGTCTGAGCAGCGCCACGCTGGTGACGCTGCTGATTGTCTGGTGGGCGGTGACGGCGCTGAAGCTTATTCCGCCGCTGTTTTTGCCCGCGCCGCAGCAGGTATTGCATCAGCTGATCACCATCGCCAGCCCGCAGGGCTTTATGGACGCCACGCTGTGGCAGCATCTTGCGGCCAGCCTGACGCGCATTGTTATTGCGCTGTTTGCCGCAGTGGTGATTGGCGTGCCGGTGGGTATTGCGATGGGTTTGAACGAAACCCTGCGCGGTATCTTGGATCCGTTAATCGAGCTTTATCGTCCGGTCCCACCGCTGGCCTATTTACCGCTGATCGTCATTTGGTTTGGTATCGGTGAAACGTCGAAAATCTTACTGATTTATCTGGCGATTTTCGCCCCCGTCGCGATGTCTGCGCTGGCAGGTGTACGCAGCGCCTCTCAGGTGCGCGTTCGTGCGGCACAGGCCTTGGGCGCCAGCCGCTGGCAGGTGTTGCGGTACGTTATTCTGCCCGGTGCCCTGCCGGAAATCTTAACCGGCGTGCGCATTGGTTTGGGCGTAGGCTGGTCAACGCTCGTGGCCGCCGAGCTTATCGCCGCCACCCGCGGACTCGGCTTTATGGTGCAGTCGGCCGGTGAGTTTCTGGCCACTGACGTGGTTATCGCCGGGATTAGCGTGATCGCGCTGATCGCCTGTGCGCTCGAACTGGGTCTGCGCTATCTGCAACGCAAATTGACCCCCTGGCACGGAGAACAACAATGAACGAACGTCTAAAAATTACCCCGCTGGGCCCGCATATTGGGGCATTCGTGGAGGATGTGTCGCTTAACCGTCCGCTATCCGACGCGCAGTTTGAGCAGCTGTATCACGCGCTGCTGAAATATCAGGTGCTGTTTGCCCGCAATCAGCCGATAACGCCGGTGGAGCAGCGAAATTTGGCGGCACGCTTTGGCGATCTGCATATTCATCCGTTTTATCCACACACGCCGGAAGCGGAGGAAATTATTGTTCTCGATACTAATGATAATAATCCGCCGGACAACGATAACTGGCATACCGATGTGACCTTCATTGAAACGCCGCCGCTGGGCGCAATCCTTGCCGCTAAGAAGCTGCCTGTAAGCGGAGGGGACACGCTGTGGACCAGCGGTATCGCCGCCTATGAGGCGTTATCCGAACCTTTTAAGAAACTTCTGGCGGGTTTACAGGCCGAGCATGACTTCACCAAAGGGTTCGCGGAACATAAATACCGTAAAACGCCAGAAGAGCATCAGCAGTGGTTGCAAGCGAAAGCCAAGAATCCGCCGGTGCTGCATCCGGTGCTGCGCACACATCCGGTTTCCGGCAAGCAGGCGCTGTTTGTGAGCGAAGGGTTTACCACGCGGATTGTGGGACTGGAAGAGAAAGAAGGGGCGGCTATCCTCGATTTTCTGTTCCGTCATGTCACTAAGCCGGAGTTTCAGGTGCGTTGGCGCTGGCAGGAAAATGACATTGCGATTTGGGACAACCGCGTGACGCAGCATTACGCCAATGCGGACTATTTTCCACAGCGGCGCATCATGCATCGGGCGACTATTCTCGGGGACAAACCTTATTACAAAGCCTAGGGATTGGCATGCGTCGGGGATTGCCAGCACGGTGGCGAAGGTGATGCATATTTAACCGTGCTTGCCAGAGTGGAATCGGGTCCGGTCGGCAGTAGCCGCACAGCGGACCCTTTTTCGTTTTATAGGCTAAATTACCACGGTGTTGAGAGGCAGAAGCAGTAGAGGGTTAGGCGTTAAATTCCTGCGCCAACTGTTCGAGCTGTTCCTGGGCGTCCAGCCAGCTCATTTCTACCTCTTCCAGCGCGCCTTTAACCTTGATCTGCTGTTGCAAGCAGGCGGTTAAGTCGGCCTTGCGCGCGCTGTCGTAGATAGCCGAGTCCGCCAGTTTGGCTTCTACGCTGGCTAACTCGCTGCTCAGCTTTTCCATCTGCTTTTCCCAGGTGGCGATCTGCTTGCGCAGTGGCTGAGTCTGGTTGCGGAAATCGGCTTCGCGGCGTTTCTGATCCTTGCGTGACTGGGCGCTGTTGACGCCAGCGTCTTTGTCGGGCGCGTCCTGCTGGCTTTCCTGACGCTGAGTATCGACCAGCCACTGCTGATAATCCTCCAGATCACCATCGAACTGCTGCACTTTGCCGGCGTGAACCAGATACAGATCGTCGGTGGTCGAGCGCAACAGGTGGCGGTCGTGCGACACCACGACCATCGCCCCTTCAAAGTCGATTAGCGCTTCGGTCAGCGCCTGACGCATATCGAGATCCAGGTGGTTGGTGGGTTCATCGAGCAGCAGCAGGTTAGGGCGCTGCCAGACGATCAGCGCCAGCACCAGGCGCGCCTTTTCTCCCCCGGAGAAGCGTTCGGTTTTTTCGGTCACTTTGTCGCCCTGGAAGCCGAAGCCGCCCAGGAAATCGCGCAGCTGCTGTTCGGTCTGCTTGTCGGCCAGGCGCACCAGATGCTGCAACGGTGAGTCTTCGGCCCGCAGGAATTCGAGCTGGTGCTGGGCGAAGTATCCTAGCTTGACGCCTTTCGCCAGCCCGATATCGCCTTTTAGCGGCGGCATGGTGCCGGCCAGCAGTTTAATCAGCGTCGATTTACCCGCGCCGTTGCGGCCCAGTAAACCAATGCGCGAGCCGGGGACCAGATTCAGCTTAATGGAGTCGAGGATCACGTTGTCATCATAACCGGCGCTGACTTTTTCCATCCGCAGCAGCGGGTCGGGCAGACTTTCTGGCGACCTGAAACTAAACTGGAAGGGATTGTCGACGTGCGCCGGGGCAATCAGCTCCATGCGCTCGAGCATCTTGATGCGGCTCTGCGCCTGCTTGGCCTTGGTGGCCTGGGCGCGGAAACGGT
Source organism: uncultured Gammaproteobacteria bacterium (assembly GCA_963742005.1). Taxonomy (GTDB): domain Bacteria; phylum Pseudomonadota; class Gammaproteobacteria; order Enterobacterales; family Enterobacteriaceae; genus Rouxiella. The sequence goes on from CAVUKG010000003.1 coordinate 612,977, forward strand.
CGATGTAGCTTTGCAGGTGCGATACTTTTTCCTGCTGATGCTCAAACAGCGACTGCTGCTGTGCCAGTTTGGTAGCGCGCTGACGTTCAAACGATGAATAGTTACCGGTGTACTCATTCAGCGTCTGCTGTTCGATGTGCAGGATCTTGTCGACGATCGGGTCGAGGAAGTCACGGTCGTGGGAGATCAGCACCAGCGTACCGTCATAGCTTTTAAGCCACTTTTCCAGCCAGATCACTGCGTCTAAATCCAGGTGGTTGGTGGGCTCATCCAGCAGCAGGAGATCGGATCGCAGGATCAGCGCCTGTGCCAGGTTGAGGCGCATGCGCCAGCCGCCGGAGAAGGATTTTACCGGCTGTTGCAGCTGATTCTGGGTAAAGCCCAAACCGCTAAGCAGGCTGGCGGCGCGGGCGGGAATGGTCCACGCCTGAATCGCATCAAGCTTGCCGTGCAGCGTCGCGATAGCATGGCCGTCGTCGCGCTCGTTGGCGTCGCGTAATTCAGATTCAAGCTGGCGAAATTCTCGGTCACCGTCGATAACATACTCTATAGCGGGCACGTCGAGCGCCGGGGTTTCCTGGTTAACCCAGGCCAGCGACCAGTTTGACGGAAACGTCAGGTTGCCCGCGTCGGCGCTCATTTCATTTTTCAACAGGGAAATCAGGGTCGATTTACCGCAGCCGTTTTTACCGACTAAGCCGACTTTCTGGCCCGGATTGATAGTGGCAGAGGCATTGTCGAGCAGGACATTAGTGCCGCGCCTAATTTGTAACGATGAGAAAACTATCATAAAGCGCCGTGTAGTTGAGAGTATGTTAAGTTGATGGTCATTATTCTAAATTAAACAAGACGTCTGAAACGTCCCATTTGGTATTCGCGGAGCATGGTAGCTGAAAAATTGCACCCTGACGACGCTTTGGAGGTATTGATGTCGCAGCCACCCAAGGTTTTGCTGCTTTACGCCCACCCGGAATCACCCGATTCAGTTGCTAATCGCATACTGCTCGACCGGGCACGACAGCTTGAACACGTTACCGTCCACGATCTTTATGCTCACTATCCCGATTTTTTTATCGATATTCCACGCGAGCAGCAGCTGCTGCGCGAGCACAAGGTGATCGTTTTCCAGCATCCTTTATACACCTATAGCTGCCCGGCGTTGCTAAAAGAGTGGATGGACAGAGTGCTGGCACGCGGATTCGCCAGTGGCGCAGGCGGCACGGAACTGAGCGGCAAGTACTGGCGCTCGGTGGTGACCACCGGCGAGCCCGAAGGCGCTTTTCGCCCGGGCGGCTACAATCGCTATAAAATGAGTGAGATCCTGCGGCCTTTCGAGCTTACCGCCGGAATGTGCCACATGCACTGGATGACGCCGATTGTTATCTACTGGGCCCGTCGCCAGCAGCCGGAGGTGTTAGCGAGCCACGCGCAGGCCTATGGCGAATGGCTGCAGTCTCCCATGCCACACGGAGGGATTTAATCATCGACAGTTCGAACTTACCCACAGCGATCTTGCTGTTTTTATTTGCCGCCGTGGTGGCGGTGCCCATCGCCCAGCGTCTCGGGATTGGCGCGGTGTTGGGTTATCTGCTGGCCGGTATCGCCATCGGCCCGTGGGGTTTAGGATTTATTAACGACGTCGACGAAATTCTGCATTTCTCCGAGCTTGGCGTGGTGTTTCTGATGTTTATCATCGGGCTGGAGCTGAACCCTGGCAAGCTGTGGCAGCTGCGGCGGCAAATCTTTGGCGTCGGTGCTGGTCAGGTGATCCTCACCGCGCTGGTGCTGGGCGGCCTACTGTACCTGACCCATTTCGCCTGGCAGGCGGCGGTGATCGGCGGTATCGGTTTGGCGATGTCCTCGACGGCGATGGCGATGCAGCTGATGCAAGATAAGGGCATGACCCGCAACGAAGGTGGCCAGTTGGGTTTTGCGGTGCTGCTGTTTCAGGATATCGCGGTTATTCCGGCATTGGCGCTGATCCCGGTTCTGGCCGGTGCCTCGACCGGCGGCAATAACTGGCCGCTGATCGCCATGAAGGTGCTGGCATTTGGCGGCATGCTGGTCGGCGGCCGTTATCTGCTGCGGCCGATTTTCCGCCTGATCGTGGCCTCCGGCGTGCGTGAAGTGTTTACCGCCGCCGCGCTGTTGGTGGTGCTGGGCGCGGCGTTGTTTATGCAGGAGTTAGGCTTCTCGATGGCGTTGGGCACTTTTATTGCCGGGATACTGCTGGCAGAAAGTGAATACCAGCACGAACTGGAAATCGCTATCGAGCCGTTTAAGGGGTTATTACTCGGCCTGTTCTTTATCTCGGTCGGTATGGCGCTGAATCTCGGCGTGCTGTACACCCATATCGTGATGGTGCTGATAGGCGTAGTGATATTAGTGGTGGTTAAAGGCGGCGTGCTGTATCTGCTGGCGCGAGTCTTTGACCTGCGCACCTCGGTGCGTTTGCAGTTTGCCGCGGTGCTTAGCCAGGGCGGTGAATTTGCCTTCGTGCTGTTCTCGGCCGCGGGCGCGGTAAAAGTGATTTCCCCCGGCCAGCTAGCAGAGCTGTTGGTGGTAGTGACACTGTCGATGATGACTACGCCGCTGCTGCTGAAATACGTCGACGGGATCCTCGTGCGCCGTTATAACGCTCAGGAAGAAAGCGACGAGAAGCATTTTGTCGAAGACAACGAGCCGCAGGTGATAATTGTCGGCTTCGGGCGCTTTGGTCAGGTGGTCGGCCGCCTGCTGATGGCTAACAAGATGCGTATTACCGTGCTGGAGCGCGATATCAGTGCGGTCGGACTGATGCGCAGTTTTGGTTATCAGGTGTATTATGGTGATGCGACACGGCTCGAACTGCTGCGCGCCGCCGGGGCAGAGAAGGCCCAATCGATCGTGATCACCTGCAACGAGCCGGAAGACACTATGCAAATTGTACGCCTTTGTCAGGAAAACTTTCCGCAGCTGAATATCCTGGCGCGCGCACGCGGGCGCGTTGAGGCGCATGAGCTGTTGCAGGCCGGGGTGCAGAACTTCTCGCGTGAAACCTTCTCCAGTGCATTAGAGCTGGGCAAGAAAGCGTTGATTACGCTGGGTATGCATCCACATAACGCCTATCGCGCCCAGCAGCATTTCCGCCGACTGGATATGCGCATGCTGCGCGAGCTGGTGCCGCAGGTGCAGGGCGACGTGGCGCAGATTTCGCGTGTCAAAGAGGCGCGGCGCGAGCTGGAGGACATCTTCCAGAACGAAATGCACAATGAGCGTCGGCAGCTTGACGGCTGGGACGATGAGGAATAGCGTTTCACCACGCTGGATAACAGAAGTATCCGAATATTTTTTGTAAAGGATTTCATACGGCGTAGCGGGGAATGGCCTGTCGCGGTTGAAATCCATGAGAGGCTTGAAATGGCAACAACCCGTAAACGTTTTATCGCCGGTGCCGTATGCCCCGAGTGTAAGGCACTGGATACGCTGATGTTATGGCAAGAAGACCAGGTTGAGGTGGTGGAGTGCGCCAAGTGTGGGCACCACAAGCGCCAGACCGATGAGCAGGTTACCCAACACGTTCGGGCCGAAGAACAGGTAATAGGCATCTTTCATCCGGAGTAGCGTTATGCTGTGCCTTTTTTTATGCTTAGGGGTACAGACGCGCGGATTTCCGCTACAATCTTCGCCAAAATACGGTATTTGACGAAATTACAGTTTTCAAACGGCAGGAGTTATCATGAAAGTATCTAAAGACGTGGTTGTCAGCGTTGCGTATCAGGTTCGTACAGAAGATGGCGTACTGGTTGATGAATCACCGGTAAGTGCACCATTGGATTACCTGCACGGTCACGGCTCGCTGATTTCCGGACTGGAAAATGCGCTGGAAGGCCGCGAAGTTGGCGATATTTTTGACGTGGAAGTAGGCGCTAACGATGCTTATGGTAACTACGACGAGAACCTGGTGCAGCGCGTTCCTAAAGACGTGTTCATGGGTGTTGACGAACTCGAAGTGGGCATGCGTTTCCTGGCTGACACCGATCAGGGCCCAGTGCCGGTAGAAATTACCGAAGTTGACGGCGATCACGTCGTGGTTGACGGTAACCACATGCTGGCGGGTCAGGACCTGAAATTCCACGTTGAAGTTGTCGCGGTTCGCGAAGCAACCGAAGAAGAACTGGCTCACGGCCACGTTCACGGTGAGCACGGTCACGACCATGACCACGATCACGGCCATGACCACGGTCAGGGCGGTTGCGGCACCGGCGGCTGTGGTTGCAGCCACTAATCGAAAGCTTTTTCGGTTAATATAAAAAAGGCGGCCATGGCCGCCTTTTTTATTGCCTGCTGATTATCATCACCCGCCATCCAGACCAATCGTCGGCCAGTGACGCCAATGGGCATGATGTTTTAAACAGAATGTCACGTCGCGCTTTATTCTATGCAGAGAGTCATTTTTGTAGTGATTGATTTTTTCATATTGCGGTGACAGGATGCAGATAGGGGAAATAAGGTTGATCCTCTGACATATAATATTTTCTTTTGATGTCATAAGATTTTCATATTATAAAGGGCGGCGGTCATGGAGCAGAAAATTAATAAGGATGCCGGCACTGAAAAGGCGTTAGACAAGTACGATCTCGCCATACTGCGCCTGTTGCAGCAGGACAGCTCAATCTCCAACGTTGCGCTGTCGGGTAAAATTAATCTCAGTCCCCCCGCCAGTCTTCGCCGCGTAGAACGCCTAAAGCAGCTGGGCTATATCGAAAATTATGTCGCGTTGCTCAACCCGCAGGCGCTCAATGTCGGCCTGGTGGTAATTATTGGCGTGGTGCTCGACAGGTCTACCCCCGAATCATTTAATGACTTCGAGAATGCGGTTAAGAAGATCAAAGGCTGCATGGAGTGCCATATGGTCAGCGGCGAGTTTGATTTCGTCATGCTTATTCGCACCGCAGATAATCAGAGTTTTAATAAACTTCATGCGGAGCAATTATTGTTCTTGCCGGGCGTCAGGCAAATTCGTTCATTTATTGGCTTGCGCGAGATATTCTCTACGACTCAAATTCCTCTATAATTGTTATCCGCAATTTCTATTATTGATTTTCACTTCGCCGTTAACTCGGCCAATAAAAAAACAAACCCGCATGCAGTGGGTTTATTTTTCACGCCTCTGTATCAAGAAAAGCTCGCTTCTTCTAACTAATTATATTCGCTGACTTTTTTAAATTATTCCCGTTCACACCTTCATGCTTTCGAGGGTGTTTATTAATTTTATTCCATAATTATTAAATTTATAACAATATAAAATTGCTAATGATAATTTGGTTTTATTTTTATTAAAAAATAAGCGTTAAAAACGAAATTTAAAAGTCATCCAGAAAATGTATCGTAAAAGGGTAGACCCAACGCTGGGTTGCTCAATAACTTGCAACGCAAACCCTTTATCTGGAGAGGCAATATGAACCTTGAAAAATTCCCCCGCTATCCGCTGACTTTTGGTCCGTCGCCGATCACGCCTATGAAACGTCTTAGCGCCGAGCTTGGAGGCAAGGTTGATATTTACGCCAAGCGAGAGGACTGCAACAGCGGGCTGGCGTTTGGCGGCAACAAAACCCGCAAGCTGGAGTATTTAATTCCCGAAGCGCTGGCTCAGGGCTGCGATACCCTGGTTTCTATCGGCGGTATTCAATCTAACCAGACCCGCCAGGTCGCTGCCGTTGCCGCCCACCTGGGGATGAAATGTATTCTGGTCCAGGAGAACTGGGTCAACTATGCCGACGCCGTCTATGACCGCGTGGGTAACATTGAGCTCTCGCGTATCATGGGGGCCGACGTACGCCTCGACGCTGCCGGTTTTGACATTGGCATCCGTGAAAGCTGGAAGCAGGCGATGGAGGAGGCCGAACAGAACGGCGGTAAGCCGTTCCCGGTACCGGCGGGATGCTCCGAGCACCCTTACGGCGGGCTGGGATTTGTCGGCTTTGCCGAAGAGGTTCGTGAACAGGAAAAAGAGCTCGGCTTCAAGTTTGACTATATCGTGGTGTGCTCGGTCACTGGCAGTACTCAGGCGGGAATGGTGGTGGGCTTCGCCGCGGACGGGCGCTCGCGCAACGTTATCGGCATCGATGCATCGGCCAAGCCGGCACAGACCAAGGCGCAGATCCTGCGTATCGCGCAAAACACCGCCAACCTGGTGGAGTTAGGGCGTGAAATCACCGAAGAAGACGTAGTCTTGGATACGCGCTACGGTGGCCCGGAATATGGCTTGCCGAGCGAAGGCACGCTGGAGGCTATCCGCCTCTGTGCGCGTACCGAGGGCGTATTAACCGATCCGGTATACGAGGGTAAATCGATGCAGGGCATGATCGATATGATCCGCAACGGTGAATTCCCCGACGGTTCAAAAGTGCTCTACGCCCACCTTGGCGGCGCACCGGCGCTCAGCGCCTACAGCTACATTTTCCGCAATGGCTAATTGTGATGGTTATCTTTCACCCCGGTTATCGGGCTAAACACGCTAAAAGCAAAAAGCCACCGGCGGGGTGGCTTTTCTGATATTGCCGTGCGCAGGCTTAGTTCAGACAGCAGCTTTTATACTTCTTGCCGCTGCCGCACGGGCAAGGATCGTTACGCCCTACCTTCGGCGCGGCGACGATCGGCGTAGAGGCGGGTGAGGCGCTCTCTTGCGGCTGTTGGCTGAGCCAGTAATCATGCAGTGCCAGGGCGGCAGGCTTGATTTCCTCAATGCTGTTTTCGATCTCTTGGTCAGACATCTGTTCAAGCACCGGCGCATTCTCTTCGCTGCCGTGCAGGGCAATCGCTTTTAACGCAGGCTCATGCTCTTTAGGCAACGTGGACCAGTCGGTCAACGACCAGCCGCGCATATAGCCGTAGCACCACTCTTCGACCACGGTGAACTCTTCTCCTTCTTCCGTTTCATGCACGCCAAAAAGCGGCTCGAACTGATCGGGATACTCGATCAGGCGGTCGGAGATATCGTTCATATGCTGGAAGGTCAGATCCATAAAGCGGTTTAACTCACGCTCGGAAGACCAGCGCGGAATATGCTCCTTGCCGCCCCACAGCGCAACCAGCCATTCGCTAGGTTCAACCATCGCGGGTCCGGAAAGAATAGCGGTGAGTAAGCCGTCTAGTTCGGCGACATCGACCACGGAACGGTCGTTACCGTACTTTTCCAGCACCTCTTCTAACCATTCCAGCTCTTTCTCGGTGAGTGGGCCTTCTTTCATACGCGGATCTCCGTGGGAACATGTTTAATTTTATAATAGGCATAAGGGGGGATTGTTGCCGCTGCAGCCTGACTTAATAATGCGGCGGAGGCGTCTCTTCAGAAGCATCGGCAATCATTGAAGGCTGCGAGGCGCGCAGTCGATCGGTTAACAGGCGCAAATGATCGTGCAGTCGGCTCATTTCGAGCTGGTGTGAGGTGACGATGATGTTCAGCTCTTCAATGGTGACTTCCTGAAAAGCCAGCTTGCTTTCCAGCGCTTCAATCCGCTGTTCGAAGGAGTTTTGTTCCATATTTTATGCCTTTAGTGCCGTTCAGTGAGGATTGTCTGTCAGCGTGACAGAATTTGCGCCATATTCTACCCGCAAAAGAGGGGAAAAAACGTAGAGACTGCAGTTTTCTCCCTTCTTCAGAAACTTATTGAAGCAAAAAAGGTCCTATTTAAGCGCGTTCGGGAAGTATAGCGATTGTCAGGCGTTGACAGGGACAGTTATATTAACCGGCGAACTTTCGTAATTGTTACTTGAGGTAAGAGCCTCAAGTCTTGGAGATATGGATGAAATCACTGTTTAAAGTAACGCTGTTGGCTACCACGATGGCTCTTGCCCTGGGTGCAACTCAGGCCATGGCAGCTGATGCTGCAAAAGCGACTGATCCTACTGCGGCTGCGCCAGCGGCTACCGCACCCGCGGCCACCAATGCACAATTCAAGAACGACGATGAGCAGGCTGCTTACGCGCTGGGTGCTTCACTCGGCCGTTACATGGACAATTCGCTGAAAGAGCAAGAAAAACTGGGCATCAAACTGGACAAAGACCAGCTGATCGCCGGCGTTCAAGACGCTTTTGCTAACAAGAGCAAGCTTTCCGATGCTGATATCGAGAAAACGCTGCAATCTTTCGAAGCTAAAGTAAAAGCCTCTGCTCAGCAGAAAATGGAAGCAGACGCCAAAGCCAATGATGATAAAGGCGATAAATTCCGTGCAGACTTCGCCAAAGAAAAAGGCGTGAAGAAAACTGAATCCGGTCTGCTATACCAGGTAGAAAAACCGGGTACCGGTGCAACGCCTAAAGACAGCGACACCGTGGTGGTTAACTACAAAGGTACGCTGGTTGACGGTACAGAGTTCGATAACTCTTACACCCGTGGCGAACCGCTGTCCTTCCGTCTTGACGGTGTGATCCCAGGCTGGACGGAAGGCCTGAAGCACGTTAAGAAAGGCGGTAAAATCAAGCTGGTGATCCCACCGGCCCTGGCTTACGGCAAAACTGGCGTCCCAGGCATCCCGGCTAACTCAACTCTGGTCTTCGAAGTTGAACTGCTGGACATCAAACCGGCTCCAAAGGCTGATGCGAAAGAGGCTACCAAGCCTGCTGATGCCGATGCGGCAGCAAAATCAGAATAATTAATGCTGATTATTGCTTGAGAAAACCGTCGCTTATGCGGCGGTTTTTTTTTACCTTCAGCTTTGTGATCCCTTCCGCCCCATTTTTACTGGGGTTACTCTATGATGATAACTTGACGAGTTTATCGCTCAGGCTTAACGTCAATACCTTGAATAATCGTGGAGACCTTTTTACTGTGCCTTTGTTACAGTAGGGCCTGCTGAGAATGATTTAACGGAGAGCCTTACTCCAGATGATGAGTAGGCTCCGATGTAGAGGGTGGTAGCTTCAATGTCTAATTCGCTTCTAAATGGCGAAACCGGTGACCTGGATTTGCTGGACCAACGTCCTTTTAGTGCAACCGACCATGAAATCCTGGCTTCCTACGAGGCCGTGGTTGATGGATTGGCGATGCTGATTGGTCAACACTGTGAAATCGTGCTGCATTCTCTGGAAGACCTAAAATGCTCGGCTATTCGCATCGCCAATGGTGAACACACGGGCCGCAAGATTGGCTCGCCGATCACTGACCTGGCGCTGCGTATGCTGCACGATATGACCGGTGCCGACAGTAACGTCTCCAAGGCCTATTTTACGCGGGCGAAAAGTGGCGTGTTGATGAAATCGGTCACCATCGCAATCCGTAACCGCGATCAGCGCGCTATTGGATTGCTGTGTATCAACATGAACCTCGACGTGCCTTTCTCGCAGATTATGCAGACGTTCATTCCACCTGAAACGCAGGACGTTTCTCCTGCGGTAAACTTTGCCTCTTCAGTGGACGATTTGGTCGCGCAAACGCTGGAGTTCACCATCGAAGAGGTGAATGCCGATCGCAATGTCACCAATAACGCCAAGAACCGTCAGGTGGTGTTAAACCTGTACGAGAAAGGCATTTTTGACATCAAGGACGCGATCAACCAGGTGGCCGACCGTCTGAATATTTCCAAACACACGGTATATTTATATATTCGTCAGTTTAAAAGCGGCGAACCGGTGGGGAATTAAGCTTGGCATTGCAATACAGTATCTTAGTGACTGGTGCGCCATACGGTACCCAACAGGCCAGCGCAGCGTATCAGTTTGCGCTGGCGCTGCTGGCGCGCGGCCATCAATTGACCCGCGTGTTCTTTTATCGTGAAGGCGTGCTAAACGGCAATCAGCTTTCTTCCCCCGCCTCTGACGAGTTCGATTTGGTGCGCGCGTGGCAACAATTGGCCGCTGACCACCAAATTGAATTAAACGTCTGCGTGGCGGCGGCGCTGCGTCGCGGCATTATCGATAACGATGAGGCCGCTCAACGCCATGAATTATCCGCTAATCTGCAGGCCGGGTTCTCGCTAAGCGGCTTAGGCAGCCTGGCAGAGGCCGCGCTGAGTTGCGACCGACTGGTACAATTTTAAGCGATGAAAACGGACAGCATCATGACGTCAGAAAATCAGGCCAAACGCGTCGCCGTGGTATTTTCACAGGGACCTCACGGCACCTCTGCGGGACGAGAAGGGCTCGATGCGCTACTGGCCACCTCGGCACTGACGGAGGATATCGGCGTGTTTTTTGTCTCGGACGGCGTTTTACAACTGCTGCCGGGACAGCGGCCAGAAAAAATTTTAGCGCGTAATTATATCGCGACCTTCGGCGTTTTACCCCTCTATGATATTGAGCAATGCTTTATCTGTGAGGCGTCTATTGCCGAGCGGGGACTGGCACAATTTAGCGATTGGGTGCTCAACGTACAGCCCCTTGCCCCCGAGGCGCTACGCCTAAAACTCGGTACTTACGACATCGTTATGACCTTTTAAGCGAGAACGGCTGATGCTTTTTACCCTTGCCCATTCACCTCAACAATGTGATTTACCTGCGCTTATTCGCTTAATAGGTCGTGATGACGCGCTGTTATTGATGCAGGATGGCGTACTGGCCGCCCTTGAAAACAGCGTCGCGCAGTCCCATCTATCCATTGTGACCTGCCCGGTGTACGTGCTCAGCGAAGATCTGCAGGCGAGAGGGTTGGTTGGTCAAATTTCACACAAATTGACGCCGATCGACTATACTGGATTCGTTGATTTAACCGAGAAGCATAGCCAGCACGTCGCATGGTGATTTCGTGATTTGCTGTATATTTCTTGACACTTTCGTTGGTCAGCAATAAAATTCTGCGTCCCATATTGGCATCTGCCGATCGTGGGTCGATTTATCACGTGTTTACAAAGCAGTTTACGAAACAAAATCCAGGAGCTTTTTAATGGCAACAATTAATCAGCTGGTACGCAAACCACGCTCTACGAAGGTTGCTAAAAGCAACGTTCCAGCGCTGGAAGCTTGCCCGCAGAAACGTGGCGTTTGTACCCGTGTGTACACCACCACTCCAAAAAAACCGAACTCCGCACTGCGTAAAGTATGTCGTGTTCGTTTGACTAACGGTTTTGAAGTTACCTCCTACATCGGCGGTGAAGGTCATAACCTGCAGGAACACTCCGTGATCCTGATCCGTGGCGGTCGTGTAAAAGACTTGCCAGGTGTGCGTTACCACACCGTCCGCGGCGCACTGGACTGTTCAGGCGTTAAAGACCGTAAGCAGTCTCGTTCTAAATACGGCGTTAAAAAGCCGAAGTCTTAATGGTTCTCCGTTAAGTAAGGCCAAACATTTTCACATTACTGTCAAAATAAACTCATAGAGTTTTGGACAATCCTGAATTAACAACGGAGTATTCCCATGCCACGTCGTCGCGTCATTGGTCAACGTAAAATCCTGCCAGATCCTAAGTTCGGGTCCGAATTGCTGGCTAAATTCGTAAACATCCTGATGGTAGATGGTAAGAAATCTACTGCAGAAGCTATTGTTTATAACGCACTTGAGACCCTGGCTCAACGTAGCGGTAAAAACAGCCTGGAAGCTTTCGAAGTCGCTCTGGACAACGTCCGTCCGACCGTCGAAGTTAAGTCCCGCCGCGTAGGTGGTTCAACTTATCAGGTTCCAGTTGAAGTACGTCCGGTTCGTCGTAATGCCTTGGCAATGCGTTGGATCGTTGAAGCTGCTCGTAAACGCGGTGATAAATCCATGGCTCTGCGCCTGGCGAACGAACTTTCTGATGCAGCAGACAACAAAGGTACTGCTGTTAAGAAACGTGAAGACGTTCACCGTATGGCTGAAGCCAACAAGGCGTTCGCCCACTACCGCTGGTAATCACCACGCAGTAGTTATGCTAACCAAGCGGGCGCTTGCAGAAGTTAACCCGCTTGCTAACCCGCTTGGATTAACTAAATCTGAACGCCCTAGGAATAGAGGAATCAAATGGCTCGTAAAACACCCATTGAGCGCTACCGTAACATTGGTATCAGTGCTCACATCGACGCCGGTAAAACGACGACTACCGAACGTGTTCTGTTCTACACCGGTGTAAACCACAAAATCGGTGAAGTTCACGACGGCGCAGCTACCATGGACTGGATGGAGCAGGAGCAGGAACGTGGTATTACCATCACGTCCGCTGCGACCACCTGTTTCTGGTCTGGTATGGCTAAGCAGTTCGAACCACACCACATCAACATCATCGACACCCCAGGACACGTTGACTTCACTATCGAAGTTGAGCGTTCAATGCGTGTTCTTGATGGTGCGGTAATGGTTTACTGTGCTGTTGGCGGCGTTCAGCCACAGTCAGAAACCGTATGGCGTCAGGCCAACAAATATAAAGTTCCTCGTATCGCGTTCGTTAACAAAATGGACCGTATGGGTGCTAACTTCCTGAAAGTTGTAGGCCAGATTGAAGCACGTCTGGGCGCAACTCCGGTGCCACTGCAGTTGGCAATCGGCGCGGAAGAGAAATTCACCGGTATCGTTGACCTGGTGAAGATGAAAGCAATCAACTGGAACGAAGCCGATCAGGGCGTGACCTTCGAATACGAAGAGATCCCGGCTGATATGCAAGAACTGGCTGAAGAATGGCGCGCGAAACTGGTTGAGGCCGCTGCTGAAGGCTCTGATGAGCTGATGGAGAAATTCTTTAGTGGCGAAGAGCTGACCGAAGAAGAGATCAAAACCTCTCTGCGTAAACGCGTTCTGAAAAACGAAGTTATCCTGGTTACCTGTGGTTCTGCGTTTAAAAACAAAGGCGTACAGGCAATGCTGGATGCTGTTGTTGAGTATCTGCCGGCACCAACTGACGTTGAAGCTATCAACGGTATGTTGGACGACGGTAAAGACACTCCAGCAGTTCGCCATTCTGACGACAAAGAGCCGTTCTCTGCTCTGGCGTTCAAAATCGCAACTGACCCATTCGTGGGTAACTTGACCTTCTTCCGCGTTTACTCTGGTGTTGTTAACACCGGTGACACCGTGTTCAACCCGGTTAAGTCAAACCGTGAGCGTCTGGGCCGTATCGTTCAGATGCACGCTAACAAGCGTGAAGAGATCAAAGAAGTTCGTGCAGGCGACATCGCTGCTGCTATCGGTCTGAAAGACGTGACCACTGGTGACACTCTGTGTGACCCGGACAACGTGATCATTCTTGAGCGCATGGAATTCCCTGAGCCAGTAATCTCTATCGCCGTTGAGCCGAAAACCAAAGCTGACCAAGAAAAAATGGGTCTGGCTCTGGGCCGTCTGGCTAAAGAAGACCCATCATTCCGCGTATGGACTGATGAAGAATCTAACCAGACCATCATCGCCGGTATGGGTGAGCTGCACCTTGACATCATCGTTGACCGTATGCGTCGCGAATTCAACGTCGAAGCTAACGTGGGTAAACCACAGGTAGCCTACCGTGAAGCGATTCGTGCCAAAGTTACCGACGTTGAAGGTAAGCACGCCAAGCAGTCTGGTGGTCGTGGTCAGTACGGTCACGTTGTGATCGACATGTACCCTCTGGAGCCTGGCGTTAATCCGAAAGGCTACGAGTTTGTCAACGACATCAAAGGCGGTGTAATTCCTGGTGAATTCATCGGTGCGATCGACAAAGGCCTTCAGGAACAGCTGAAAGCCGGTCCGTTGGCGGGTTACCCTGTGGTTGATCTCGGTGTGCGTCTGCACTTCGGTTCTTACCATGACGTTGACTCCTCTGAGCTGGCGTTTAAACTGGCCGCTTCTATCGCCTTCAAAAGTGGCTTTAAGCAAGCGAAACCAGTTCTGCTTGAGCCGATCATGAAGGTTGAAGTAGAAACTCCAGAAGAGAACACTGGTGACGTTATCGGTGACCTTAGCCGTCGTCGTGGTATGCTGAAAGGCCAAGAATCTAACGCTACTGGCGTTGTGATTCACGCTGAAGTTCCGCTTTCCGAAATGTTCGGTTATGCGACTCAGCTGCGTTCACTGACCAAAGGTCGTGCATCTTACTCCATGGAATTCCTGAAGTATGATGACGCGCCAAGCAACGTTGCCCAGGCTGTAATCGAAGCTCGTGGTAAATAAGCCTAGGTTTTTAACACAATGATCCCGTGCTCTCTCCTTGAGGGGAGAGCACAATAGTAAGGAATATATCCGTGTCTAAAGAAAAATTTGAACGTTCCAAACCGCACGTCAACGTTGGTACTATCGGCCACGTTGACCACGGTAAAACTACCTTGACTGCTGCTATCACCACCGTACTGGCTAAGACCTACGGCGGTTCTGCTCGCGCATTCGACCAGATCGATAACGCACCAGAAGAAAAAGCACGTGGTATCACCATCAACACTTCTCACGTTGAGTACGATACTCCGAGCCGTCACTACGCGCACGTTGACTGCCCAGGGCACGCCGACTACGTTAAAAACATGATCACCGGTGCTGCGCAGATGGACGGCGCAATCCTGGTTGTTGCTGCAACTGATGGCCCTATGCCACAGACTCGTGAGCACATCCTGTTGGGTCGCCAGGTTGGCGTTCCATACATGATCGTATTCATGAACAAATGCGACATGGTTGATGACGAAGAGCTGCTGGAACTGGTAGAGATGGAAGTTCGTGAACTTCTTTCTGCTTACGATTTCCCAGGCGACGACATCCCAGTAGTTAAAGGCTCAGCGCTGAAAGCACTGGAAGGCGACGCAGAGTGGGAAGCTAAAATCATTGAGCTGGCCGGTTACCTGGATTCTTACATCCCAGAACCAGAGCGTGCCATTGACAAGCCATTCCTGCTGCCAATCGAAGACGTATTCTCCATCTCAGGCCGTGGTACTGTTGTGACCGGTCGTGTAGAGCGCGGTATCGTTAAAGTTGGTGAAGAAGTTGAAATCGTAGGTATCAAAGACACCGTTAAGTCTACTTGTACCGGCGTTGAAATGTTCCGTAAACTGCTTGACGAAGGTCGTGCAGGCGAGAACTGCGGTATCTTGCTGCGTGGCGTTAAGCGTGAAGATATCCAACGTGGTCAGGTTCTGGCTAAACCAGGTTCAATCAAACCACACACCAAATTTGACTCAGAAGTTTACATCCTGAGCAAAGATGAAGGCGGCCGTCATACTCCGTTCTTCAAAGGCTACCGTCCACAGTTCTACTTCCGTACAACTGACGTGACCGGTACCATCGAACTGCCAGAAGGCGTTGAGATGGTAATGCCTGGTGACAACGTGAACATGGTTGTTACCCTGATCCACCCAATCGCGATGGATGACGGTCTGCGTTTCGCAATCCGTGAAGGCGGCCGTACTGTAGGCGCTGGTGTTGTTGCTAAAGTTATCGCTTAATCGCTGAAAACATTAGTAATATAAAAGAGGGTGCTTCGGCACCCTTTTTTTATGCCCATTTATCGAACGGCGACCCAATGTAAATTTTCTAAATCATAATTGAAATCGAAATTATTCTCATTTACAGTTACGTAATTCGGTTAATTATTGAGTTCGACTATGTACGTGTGTTTGTGTAATGCGGTTAGCGATAAAACCCTTCGTAAAGTGATCCAGCAGCACCAGCCGCAAACGATGAAAGAGCTTAGACAACATTGCCCGATTGGAAGCGACTGCGGTAAATGCATCAGACAGGCCAGAGAGATCTTGATAGAGGAACAAGAAAGCATTACCTACCTTATTGAGGTTGCCTGATAACAGAGGTTGTCGGTTAAATTGAGGTTTCCGGATAAATAGTAAGGCCATTCCTTTCACTCTATGCTGACTGGTTCTACACTTCATAGAACCTATAGCGGAGGGCATTTCTATGAAAGGCGATAGCAAAATGATTTCGCACCTTAACAAGCTGCTAGGCAATGAGCTTGTGGCCATTAATCAGTATTTTCTGCACGCTAGAATGTTCAAAAATTGGGGCCTGATGCGTCTCAACGCCATTGAGTACCACGAATCCATTGATGAAATGAAACACGCCGATATCTACATCGAGCGTATCCTGTTCCTCGAAGGCCTGCCCAATCTGCAAGATCTCGGAAAGCTCAATATTGGTGAAGACGTTGAGGAAATGCTCAAATCCGATCTGGTGCTGGAGCTGGACGGCGCCAAAGATCTGCGCGAAGCCATTGCCTACGCCGACTCGATCCACGACTTTGTGAGCCGCGATATCATGATTACTATCCTCGCCGATGAAGAACATCACATTGACTGGATCGAAACTGAAGTCGACCTGATTGGCCGAGTCGGAATTCAAAACTATATTCAGAGCCAGCTTAAAGAAGAATCACAAAAATCCGCCCACTAAAGTTAAGCGACAGCTGAATGATGATGCTGATGTCGTGCTGCTGTTGCAGGGTTATCGTAAGTCGTTAACAAAAGTGTTATCGAAGCTCAGCCAGGCTACTCATTTGCTGGCTGAAATAAATGACCCCGCCGGCCACCGCCAGAAAGGGACCAAAAGGCATCTCCCCCGCAAGACGAAATAGACAGTATCGCCAGGCGAATACTAACGTTCCCGCTAGCGAGGCATAGACTGCTACCCGTGGCAGAGACTCCCAACCTAACCAAGCCCCCAACGCGGCCATCATCTTGAAGTCGCCATAACCCAGCCCCTCTCTTTTAGAGATCCCTTTCACCAGCCAATAGATCACCCAAAAACTCAGATAACCCGCCGCCGCGCCAATAACCGCGCTTGCCAGCGTGTGGGGAGTAAACAGAGCGTGCAGCAGTAAACCTGTCCACAGCAGTGAAAGAGTCAGTCGATCAGGAAGCTGAAAGCGCCGCAGGTCGATAACGCTTAGCGCCAGTAAATAAGCGAACAGTATGGCACCACAAATCAGGCGATAGCCAAGGCCGTGGCTAAGATCATCGTTGAGGCCATAGCAGAGTCCATAGCTGAGTCCATAGCTAAGTCCATAACCACAGGGAATGCCGGGAAGCGGATCCAGTTGCATGAGGTCATTTAACACGAAGTGTCCTTGGTGTGTGGCAGACTTGCCCAGTCGATAGCGGTGAGGATAATGATTTGCCGCCCGCGGGCAATCTTTAACGTTGTCCCAGTCGAGGAGGATTTCTGGATTGGGCGAATGCGCGCAAAACCGTCTGCAACGCATGGCAGGGGAGGGCAGCGTGTACGAAATAAAACCATTTTGTTGCCAGCAGGGGTTGCTTACTTTTGGGAGTTACGTATAATGCGCGGGCTTACCTAATATTGGTAAGCCTAATTCAATTAGAATTAGTTGTCAGACAAAGTAACCGTCTGGCAAACAATACTCCCGATATGGGGGTTATGTGAAGAACGATTACACTCTCCCATCAATCGAAATGGGACCGAGTAGTGGTCATTTTACGTTTAAAATAATTGGAGCTCTGGTCTCATGCAGAACCAAAGAATCCGTATCCGCCTGAAAGCGTTTGATCATCGTTTGATTGATCAATCAACTGCGGAAATCGTTGAGACCGCGAAGCGCACTGGTGCGCAAGTTCGTGGTCCAATTCCGCTGCCGACCCGCAAAGAGCGCTTTACCATTCTGATTTCTCCGCACGTCAATAAAGATGCGCGCGATCAGTATGAAATTCGCACTCACAAGCGTCTGGTTGACATCGTTGAGCCAACCGAGAAAACCGTTGATGCTCTGATGCGTCTGGATCTGGCTGCTGGTGTAGACGTGCAGATCAGCCTGGGTTAATCAGGTCATTGAGCGATTGAGAGGTTGAAACAATGATTGGTTTAGTCGGTAAAAAAGTGGGTATGACCCGCATCTTCACAGAAGATGGCGTTTCTATCCCTGTAACCGTTATCGAAATTGAAACAAACCGCGTTACTCAGATCAAAGATCTGGAAAACGACGGTTACCGCGCTGTTCAGGTGACTACTGGTAGCAAAAAAGCTAACCGTGTAACCAAACCAGAAGCGGGTCACTTCGCTAAAGCTGGCGTAGAAGCTGGCCGTGGTCTCTGGGAATTCCGTCTTGCAGAAGGCGAAGAGTTCACAGCAGGTCAGGACATTAGCGTTGAAATTTTCGCAGACGTTAAGAAAGTAGACGTTACTGGTACATCTAAAGGTAAAGGTTTCGCGGGTACTGTTAAACGCTGGAACTTCCGTACTCAAGATGCTACGCATGGTAACTCCTTGTCTCACCGCGTTCCGGGTTCTATCGGTCAGAACCAGACTCCGGGCAAAGTGTTCAAAGGCAAGAAAATGGCAGGCCAACTGGGTAACGAGCGTGTAACCGTTCAAAGCCTGGACGTGGTACGTGTTGACGCTGAGCGCAACCTGCTGCTGGTCAAGGGTGCTGTTCCGGGTGCTACCGGTGGCAACCTGATCGTTAAACCTGCTGTTAAGGCTTAACGTCGAGGAGATAGGAATGGAATTAGTAGTGAAAGACGCGCAGAGCGCGCTGACTGTTTCCGAAACTACCTTCGGGCGTGATTTCAATGAAGCGCTGGTACACCAGGTTGTTGTTGCTTACGCAGCAGGTGCCCGTCAAGGTACTCGCGCTCAGAAGACCCGTGCTGAAGTAACTGGTTCCGGTAAGAAACCATGGCGTCAGAAAGGTACTGGCCGTGCGCGTGCAGGTTCTGTAAAGAGCCCAATCTGGCGTTCGGGTGGTGTGACCTTTGCTGCCAAGCCACAGGACCACAGTCAAAAAGTAAATAAAAAGATGTACCGCGGCGCGCTGAAAAGCATCCTGTCCGAACTGGTACGTCAAGATCGTTTGATCGTTGTCGAGACGTTCTCTGTAGAAGCGCCTAAAACTAAGCTGCTTGCTCAGAAACTGAAAGACATGGCTCTGGAAGACGTGCTGATTGTAACTGGCGAAGTCGACGAGAATCT